>JAUNIS010000068.1 GCA_030523325.1 Phascolarctobacterium sp. | reverse complement strand
GTGAGCCTCCTTATCCCAGCTCTGTAAAAAGTGCAGGCATTACCGGTACGGTAAGGCTAAGAATTCTTATCGATAAAAACGGCAATCCTGAAACTGTTTCTGTTAGTGGCTCAAGTGGTAACGGTCAGCTTGACCAGTCTGCTTTGAACACAGCTTACAAATGGCGTTTCAGTCCTGGCCTTGACAATTACGGTAAACCCATTAGATGCTATGCGACTATTCCGGTGCGTTTTAAGTTGACGTAAATAAATTTTGTAAACAAAGCCCTATAAGAATGACCTGCACCCTTTCGTTAATTTTTTGCGAAGGTGAAGTAGGTCATTTTTATGTTTTAAAATTTGCTTTTTTTAAATTCTTGTGAATTTTCGCAAAAACCATTAACTTTCTTACAAATTTTTAAAATTGCCTTAAAAAATCTCTAAACTTCTTGCATTTACTTAATTTTTTGCTATAATTAATCTACTAAACTATGTCTAAAAATATGCACGAAAGGTTGTGACAATGCAAAAATGGAAGAGATGGTTCGTGTTGAAGGAATCAAAAAAGTTTTTGATGACACTGTTGTCATCCCCGATTTGAGTTTAACTATCAATGACGGTGAATTTTTGACCTTGCTTGGTCCTTCTGGTTGTGGTAAAACTACTCTGCTGAGAATGATTGCAGGGCTAGAAACACCTACTGAAGGTCATATATATTTGGATGGAAAGGAAGTAACGTCTTTGCCTCCTTACAAACGCGATGTGAACATGGTTTTCCAAAACTATGCTCTCTTTCCTCACATGGATGTGGAAGAAAATATTCGCTTTGGGTTGAAAATGAAAAATGTTCCCGCTGATGAACAAAACCGTCGCGTGGAAAAGCTTTTGGAGCTCACTCACTTAGAAAAACTGCGCCATCGTTATCCTTCTGAGATGTCCGGCGGTCAGCAACAACGCGTTGCTATCGCTCGTGCTTTGGTTAACAATCCTAAGGTTCTGCTCTTAGACGAACCTTTGGGCGCTCTTGACTATCAATTGCGTAAAAAACTCCAGATTGAATTAAAAAACTTGCAACGTCAGCTCGGCATCACATTCATCTTTGTAACTCATGATCAAGAAGAAGCACTTACTATGAGTGACCGCATTGTAGTTATGAACGATGGATTAATCGAGCAGGACGATACTCCTGGTAATTTGTACCATAAACCACTTACACGATTTGTAGCAAAATTCATTGGCGAGACCAATTTTTTGGAACAAGAAGACGGCAGTACCAATGTAATGCGTCCTGAAAAATTAAATCTCTGTCCTGAAGGTTTCCACGGCTCGGACCATCCGGAACCGAAGCTTTTCGGAACCATTAGCGACGTAATTTTCTATGGAACAATCGACAAAGTTTTTGTTCAACTGGACGGCAGCGACCAAAAGGTTGTTGCTTACCAATATTTTGACGATATCAAGAAATGGCAAGCAGGCGAACGAGTTGGCATTTGGTGGTATCCTCAAGACGAAGTGGTGGTTCATAAATGAAAAGCGGCAAGTTAATGGTACTGCCAACACTTGGATGGCTGAGCCTTTTCTTTGCTGTACCTCTCCTCATCGTTGTCGTTGTATCCTTTGCAGCACGCAGCGCTTATGGTCAGGTAATTTTCAATTTTTCGTTCGCCAACTACACACGCATCACCGAAAGCTTGTACTTGTCAATCTTTGCACAAACCTTCGTTGTCGCCATCATTACAACCCTTTTTACAATTATCATGGCTTATCCACTTGCTTACTACATAGCAAGTTTGCCCAAGAAATGGCAACAACCAGGCTTAATTTTAGTCATGGTGCCTTTCTGGATTAATTTCTTGATTCGTTCCTACGCGTGGGTGATTATTTTGCGTTCCCAAGGCGTACTCAATACTATTTTAATGAAGCTCGGTCTCATTACCGTTCCTTTGCAGTTCCTTTATAACGATACTGCTGTCTTAATCGGCATGGTTTATTCCTTGCTTCCTTTTATGGTATTACCTATCTATGTATCTATCGAGCAATTGGATCGTCGCCTTTTAGAAGCAGCCTCCGATTTGGGTGCAAGTCCTTTTACTGCTTTTAGAAAAATTACGTTGCCTCTCACCATGCCCGGTGTTGCAGCTGGTACAATTCTCGTATTTATTTCTTCCCTTGGTATGTTCATCGTTCCTGATGTTATGGGCGGTGCAAGATCTGCTTTAATCGGTAACGTTATTCAAAATCAATTCTTGGCTGCTCGTGACTGGCCCTTTGGCTCTGCCTTGTCCATAGTTTTAGCAGTAATGTCTTTGGTTTTGATTATCCTTTACTATAAGGCTTTAGCTGGACAGAAAGGAGGAAGCAAGAATGCCCAAAACATGGCGTAATCACGTTCTCCTCGCATACTCTCTAGCTGTTGTAGCTTTCCTATATCTTCCTCTCGTAATACTTGCTACCTATAGCTTTAACGTTTCTCGCGTTAATGCTGTGTGGAGTGGTTTTACTGTGGACTGGTACATTAGTCTCTTCAAGAATCGTCGCGTACTTGAAGCATTGACCAATTCTTTGGTTATTGCTTTCGTTTCTACCATCGTAAGTACGATTCTTGGCACGACTGCTGCTCTAGCCTTGAGCAAATACAAATTCAAATACCAAACAGCAATCAATGGTCTTTTGTATTTGCCTATTCTCATTCCCGAAATCGTTATGGGCTTGTCCCTCTTGGTTTTATTTAGCCAAGCAAAATTTCCTCTCGGCAAATGGACTTTGATTTTGGCTCACATTACCTTTTGCGTAAGTTTTGTTGTTATTACGGTTAATGCAAGGCTTGAAGGTATGAAGCCTGAATATGAACAAGCGGCTATGGATTTATACGCAACTCCTTGGCAAACCTTCCGTTATATTACCTTGCCTATAGCTATGCCAGGTATTGTAGCAGGTGCATTGATTGCTTTTACTCTTTCCATAGATGATTTCATTATCAGCTTCTTTGTAGCTGGTCCTAATTCTACAACCTTGCCTCTCTACATTTATGCTATGGTTAAGCGTGGTATTTCTCCGGAAATTAACGCTTTGAGTACTTTGATGATGATTGTCACTGTTTCTTTGGTTGTTATCGCTCAGATTCTCCAACCCCAGCATACTTCAAAACGTGAAGAATAAACACAAAAGCAGGCTTTACGGAGCCTGCTTTTTTTAATATAATTTATTTGTCAAAATAATTTGTTTGTTAATTATCTACAAATTTTGTGAGGTGCGCTATGGCTGAACAAGTTGTCAATTATAAGTGTCCTGCCTGTATGGCTCCTATCAGCTTCAAACCTGATACGGACAAATGCGTCTGTGAATTCTGTAATACGGAATTCAATGTTGAGACAATAAAAAATTTTTTTGCCGATAAGGAACGTGTCGCAGCAAAAACTCATGATGAAAACGAAGATAAATGGAAATCCAAAGAACTTAGCGAAGAATTTTCTGAAGAAGAAATTGCCAGTATGCAAACCTTCACCTGCAGTTCTTGTGGAGCCGAGCTTGTCTGCGATCAAAATACTATGGCTACCGAATGTTGTTATTGTGGCAACCCTGCTATGATCCCTGGTCGTTTCAGCAAGATGCTGAAACCGAAATATATTATTCCCTTTAAGAAAACTAAAAACGAAGCCATGGAGGCTTTGAAGGAATTTTACAAAGGGAAGGAGCTTCTTCCAGATTTGTTTACACAGCAAAACCGTATTGAGGCAATTCAAGGCATGTATGTTCCCTTCTGGCTTTTTAATATTGACGTAGAAGGTCAGGCTATTTATAAAGCTTCGGAAAGTTTTGCAACGACAAGTGGAAAAACGACGACAACGGTTACAGATTATTATGAATGCTTAAGAGAAGGAACGATGTCTTTTGAATTTGTACCGGTCGATGGCTCTGTGAAGATGGAAGACGATTTCATGGAAAGTATTGAGCCATTCGACTATAGAGATCTCGTGCCATTTGAAAGCGCTTACATGGCTGGTTACCTAGCGGATAAATATGACGTTGACGCCGATACAGCTGTTAGGAGAGCTAAAGAACGCATGCAGGATTCTGTTGAGAAGGTTTTACGCGGAACTGTTACGGGATATGATGAGGTAGGAGAGACACTCGGTTTCGCAATGCTTTGTAAAAACGCGAAATCTTTTTATGCAATGGCACCAGTTTGGATTGTTACCACTCGTTTTGAAGACAAGCCTTACACTTTTATGATGAACGGGCAAACTGGTAAATTTATTGGCAGGCTACCAATCGACGTAAATAAAAGCAAAAAATTAATGTACAGAGATTTTGCAATCGGTGCAGTAGTTGTTTTCTTGTTGATAGTTCTTGTCGGTTTCTTAGTGAACACGTTTTTATAAGGAGGGGATGAAATGAAAAAAATATTTTTAGTTTTATCCTTGCTTCTATCTTTTTTGTTTTCTTGCATTAGCTTTGCAGCAGCGCCTTCTTTAGATGACGGAGCAAAACTTTTAAAGACAAGTGAAAGAATTCTCTTAGAAAAAGAATTGCAAAGAGTTGAAAAAGAACATGGTATTCGTTGCGTAGTAGTCACCCGTAAAAGTATCGGAGGAGCCGTACCTGGTGAATACGCAAATAAATTAAACAAACAAGTTTATAATGACGCACCTAACGGAGCAATTCTTTTCCTACAAGTTACCGAAGTACGTAAATGGTACATATCAACTTATGGTAATGCAAGAGCAGCTGTGGTAGGAACCGATGGTGTAGAATATATGTCTAAGCAAATCGTTCCCTATTTGAAAAAGAACGAGCACAAAAATGCGTATATGACTTTTGCACAAAGAGCTGACGAACTTTTAAAATTCAAAAACGAAAAAGGCGAGGCTTGGACTCCAGATAGCCAGGAAACTGATCCAACTGAGTTGGCGATATTAGGTGGAGCAATGGTGGGAATTCCTTCTCTTGTTAGTGGCTTTTGGGCAAAGAGGAGAAGGAAAAAACGCGAAGAGGCTATGAGTAATGTTAACTTTTCTAAAGCCGCTGACCCATACTTAAACGGAGATAGTTTTGAATTAACTAACGAAAGTAATAAGTATCTCTATTCTATAACTACGACACACACAGAATCTGACGACGATGATGATGACGATGACGACGATGGTTCTGTATCTGATAGTTCTTCTGACGGTGATTGCGACGGAGGCGGTGGCGATTATTAACAGTGAAGGAATCGGCTAGAATAATAAGAGGTGGAGAAATGCAGAACTCTCTGTCACATGAAGAATTAAAAAATCTGAAAAGAAATCTCGTTACTGTTTTTCTTATGGCTAAGGTACAACCATTTGCTAGTACTATTGCTATACCTGTAGAGCTTATTCAAAAACTTTTGCAGGATGGAGTTAAAGCTACAGATTATAACAATAAATATTTTACAGAAGAGACAAACGAAGCAAGGTTTTACGCTTACTCTTCGGAAATAACCCACAGGAAGGTATGCTTCGCCAGTAGAAATTACGTTTTTAAATGGAAGGTAGACATATCTACAGGTGTGCCTTATTTGTATTTAATTTGTAATAAACCTCCTATTGTAAGAAACTTAAGGATAAAACCTTATACATATGAGTCCTACTTGCTTCATA
>JAUNIS010000025.1:31903-32501 GCA_030523325.1 Phascolarctobacterium sp. | reverse complement strand
TTTTTGCCTCCTCGCAAAAAGCTTCGGCAAAAAAGAGTTACATAATGCATGTTTTTGTTCGCCGTAACAGAAAGTTCGAAGATTTTAATTTATCGAGCTTCGCTCGATTCCACCACTATGCACTCAGCACTCAGAACTATGCACTAAAAAAGCAGCCTTGCGGCTGCGAATTAGTGCGAATATTTTGTTGACTATTTTTCTACATATGATAAAATATAACCAAAGAGGATTACCGGTTCGTACCCGGCCCTCTGCTTTGGTTCTGATTTGAAAACATAAGCAAAGAGTCGCGTTGCGGCTCTTTACTTATTTATAAAAGGAATTTTGCTAAAAAGCATAAATTTATTTTTTAAATAAGTTGATGATTGCTATAACTAGATACGCAAACGCAATCATTAAAGATAAAGTTTCGTAAACCGTCAAAGCACTCACCTCCCCTAAGTTCCTAGAACCTCAGGAGAAAAGCCGGACCGATAATCCCCATACTCCATATTATACACGAACTCAATTTTTAATTCAATAGTATTTTGCAATTTTTTGTTCGATATAAATGTATTTTCAACCTCTTCGTTTGAAGAGGCTTTTTGTTTTTCCACCA
>JAUNIS010000025.1:0-31893 GCA_030523325.1 Phascolarctobacterium sp. | reverse complement strand
CGACTTCGTCTCGATTCCACCATTCATAATTCATAATTCCATAATTCATAATTATTTTTTAATTCTCCGGATTTTTGCTCCGCAAAAATCCAACCTCCACTCAGCACTCAGAACTATGAACTAAAAAAGCACTCAGAACTATGCACTCACCTATCGCCCTCCCCCCTAACTTTTAGTTTCTTGAAGCATTTGTACTTCAGTTTCGCCGTAGCCTTGTAGCTGCGCCCTAAGATTTGCGCGGCCTCCTTTAGGCTGATGTTGTCCACGTACAAGAGGCGCATGAGCTTTTGGCCGTCCTCGCTCAGTTTGGCGAGGGATGCTTCGAAGGCACTGGCTGCGGCAACGTGTTCGAAGTCGTCATGTGGGTCGGGAATTTGCAGTCCTTGTTCTCCTTGTGCATCCAGGGAGCAGCAGGGATTTTTTTGTTTGGCGAGGCGATGAGCGATCTCATTATACAGCGCTGCCTTGAGGAGCCCGTCGATGCTGCGCACATGATCCACGTCAATTTTCTGCACCACGGAATAAAAAATCTCCCAGGCGATGTTTTCCGCGTCCTCGCCGAAGGCAATTTGCACGTCCTGCTTTTTAATGCGATTGATAATCATGCCGCGAAAACGCGTGTACAGCTCGTCGATGGCAGTTTGCTCAAAATTTTGCGCCTGTCTGACGAGAGTTGGTAAATCGGCCTTGGGGGCAAATAAATGTCTCTCCCTTGTTAAATTTTCTCCGAGCATTCTGCACCTCCCATTCTTGCCTTCACCGCGTCGATGATGCTCGCTTGCAAGCAATCCTTCATGTGCAGGGAACGCATCACGTCCTCGTCCAGCGTGCCCCGCGTGATTATGTGGTGGATGACCACCGTGTTTTTTTGACCTTGTCGCCAGAGCCTTGCGTTGGTCTGCTGATAGAGTTCGAGGCTCCAAGTAAGTCCGAACCAAACCATGGTGCTGCCCCCGCTTTGCAAATTCAGTCCGTGCCCCGCGCTGGCCGGATGCAAAACGGCTACGGGAATGCGCCCCGCGTTCCAATCCTGAATATCCTGGCTCGTGCTAATTTGGCGGACCTTGAACCTTTCCTTGATGCGCTCCAGGTCGTGCTTGAACCAATAAGCCACGAGAACGGGCTTGCCATTGGCACCCTCGATGAGATCCTCCAGCGCGTCCAGCTTGCGGTCGTGAATTTTCACGAAGCTGCCGTCCTCCGAATACACCGCCCCGTTGGCCATTTGCAGTAATTTGCCGCTCAGCGCCGCCGCATTAACCGCGTCAATTTCCTTGTCCTTGTAGCTAATGCTCATCTCCCGCTCGAGGCTCGTGTAAATTTTTCGCTCCTCCTCGTCAAGATTCACCAGCACCTTGTTCATCACGCAGGTGGGCATTTGCAGGAATTCGCAGGAGCGCATGGAAATCGTGATGTCCCCGATGAGCTTGTAAATGCCCTGCTCCGCGTTGGGCTTGGGCTTGTAGGTGAAAATGCGGTCGTAGGACTGCTTGTCCGGGTCGAAGAAGAGGTTGCGAAAGGTGGAATTGTAGCGACCCAATCGCTGTCCCATATCTAGGAGGCGAAACTCCGCCCACAGGTCCATCAGCCCATTGCTGGCGGGCGTCCCCGTGAGCCCCACCATTCTTTTCACACTCGGCCTCACCTTGAGGAGGCTCTTGAACCGCTTGGCGTTGGACGATTTAAAGGACGACAGCTCGTCGATGACCACCATGTCGAAGTCAAATTTATGCCCGCTCTTATTGATGAGCCAGTCCACATTTTCTCGGTTAATGATGTAAATGTGGGCTTTTTTATTGAGTGCTTGCTGACGCTCTTTGACGCTGCCTATGACCGTGGAATACGTGAGACCACGAAGGTGCTCCCACTTCGCAAGCTCTGCGGGCCAAGTGTCCCGCGCTACCCGGAGCGGTGCGATCACTAGCACCTTCTCCACCTCGAAGCGGTCCAGCACCAGCTCGTGGATTGCAGTCAGCGTCGTCACCGTTTTCCCGAGGCCCATATCTAAAAAGAGCGCGGCAACCTTATTTTTAATTATGTGTTCGCAGCCGAAACGCTGGTAGGCGTGGAGCAAAGTGTTACACCCCCTTTTTGGAGAAAAGTTGTCAGTGGGGACGGTTCTCGCTGACACAAACGGAGAATCATTCTTAAAAAGTGCCAGCGAGAACCGTCCCCACTGGCAACTTCCCCAGCTGTGTCACTCTATGACATTCATTTACATTAATATATATAGAGACTAAAAATTTAGTCCTATATATTAATATATGCAATTGAACGTCAGAGGGCGTCACAGATTACTCGAAAAACTCCGATTTCATTCGAATCCCACTTACATATCTTCCCTTGCTATTACGGAATCTTTTCAGTCCAAAGGAATCTAAAGCAGCATAAAAGTCTGTGGTACTCCTAATATACTCCCCATTTTGAGCACAATACGCCCGATAATGGTTATAAAAATCCCCGGACTTAACTGTAGCATCCTCGTCAAATTCACATGCATCATCAAGAAAAGCTGCGAGCCAATCATTATTATCCTTGTAGCTGGCAAGCGCCTTCTTGACGACCGCGGGCTGCTCGATATGGTACGACGAAGCGATAACCTTTTGGGCACCCTGAATAATCCAGGAAAGAATCGCTCCCCCGGCTTGTTTCACAAGATAATCTGCATAATTTTTGATGTCCGACTTGCCCTCGATGGTTGCATTAAAGGGAATAACGATGAGCCTGCGCCAGGTCCCTCGGTCGATGGCCCCCACCCTGGGCAGATGGTTGGTGTACAAAACGAGGGTATGGGTGGGAATATAGGAAAATGGATCCTTAAACTTTTTTTCCGCAAAAATTTCGTCGGTGGAGCACAGCTGCTTGACGTTGGACGTGTTGAGGCGCATGCCCTCCTCTAGTTCCGCCGCGATGAGCAGCCTTTTCCCCTTCGCCTCCGCCAGCTCGGGCTTCACGTTCCTCCTGCAACCCACCGTGAGCATATCCGCGGAGATGTTACCGCTGTACGTCCCCAGCACCCTGGACACCGCATTCCAAAAGGTCGACTTGCCGTTGCGCCCCTCCCCATAGGCGATGATGAGGGCTTCCACGTAGACCTTGCCAATGCTGGCGAGCCCCACGATGCGCTGCACGTAGTCGATGAGCTCTGCATCTCCCGTAAAAAAGGTACGCAAAGCCTCCTGCCAAATGGCTTCCCCCTCAGCAGATGGATCCACCAATGTCTGTTTCGTGATAAAATCCTCGGGACAGTGCTCCCTTTGCGAATGCAAGCCCTCCCGTAAATCCCACGTGCCAGCAGGACAATTGAGGGCGAATTCGTCCTTGTCCAACGTTTTTTGGTCAATTTCAAGACCCGGCATGCTTTCCTTTAAGGCTGCAAAAATCGCCTTCGACTCCCTGCGCTTGATGGCAAATTTGCGGTATTCATTGACATTTTCGTAGAGCTCGTATGTATGGGCCTGCTGAGGGTTAAAGTGCTGCACCGCTTTTTTCGGTCCCAGGGAGATGATTTCGTCCATCGTCCCATTCCTGCGCATTTCTTCCGTGATGCGCGCCAGCTCCTGATCTGCCTCAGCCAATTGTCTATCCGTCAGCTCCTGGGACAAGCCCTGGGATTTGGGCGCCGATTCCTCCCAAAAGCTGCCATTATAAACGAGAAAATCCGTCGCCGGCGAATAACGCAAAAGCTTGCCGTATTCACGCACCAGCACATTCGCCTGCCCCACGTCGGAATAATCCTCGGGCTTCAAATTTAAGGTGGAATTGTAAATTTCCGGTGGAATGTAGTCGCCACTCGCCGCAATTTTCTTGCCAAATTTACTCGCACTTTGCCAGATTTGTTTGAGCTCGTAGCTCGATAGAGGCGGGTTACATTTTTTCGCAGCCTCCATGTACATGGATAGTGCAGCCTCGGTGCTCCCGTAGCGCTTGATAATGCGCGCCGCCACGCGACTCATGGCATTGTTGCGATTGCCCTCCGTGATGAATTCGCTGGACGCATCAAACTTGGCGAAATCATTATTTGCTTCAAATGAAGAGAGAAAATTGACCACGTTATCGCTGCCCTCGTAAATTTCCACCTGAGGCTCCCTGGTGCCGAAGAAGAAGCGTGCCTCCCCCAAAGCGCCGCCGTCAAAATAAGGAAAAGCCGCCTGCACTCTTTTTTTCAGGGCCGCGTACTCCCTGCCGCTGGTAACTAGGGGAATGGGAAAATAAATGTGAAAACGGGGCCTTGCGATTTTGCTCCCCTTCGCCTTAAGATGATTGCGGCTGTAGCTCACCGCAAATGCGCAGCCCGCAAAGCACGCCGCCACATCCTTGGGCGTCACCCAATCTGCAGGATTATCGCTGTGGTCGTTGTCGCAGTCCATGGGCAAAACATTGCTGGACAGAAAATTGTCATTGGCCCGATAATTATTTTTGTAGGTGCCGCAGACATGGTCGAACAGCATCGCCTTCGCAAAGCTTACAGCGTCCGCGACCTCCACCCGCTTAGGATAGAGACAGTTGGCGCTCACGCCACACACATTCGCAATGTAAATCGTAAATTTTTGCATCGTCATACCTCCTCGCGTCGCTTTCGCAAAAACAAAAAAGCCGGAGTCACCTACTATTGCTAGTAGATAACTCCGACTCAACTCCAAGCTAATTAACTGGGTTTTTGCGGTAGCAACTTTTTTAAATTAATGTTCTTCTTCTGATGGCTTCGACCTGGCAGATGACATCGTCCCAGGGCACGCTGGTGATCGTCTTGCCGTTTTTGATTTCTAGGCTCATGCAGCCGTCCTCGACCACGATGTCGAAGATGCGCTTGTGCACTCGAGAGCCTCTTGCCGAAGACATAATCGCCTCTCTAATGATCATTGTGTTGCTCCTTGTGGATTAGATTTTTTGCGCTTGTAGGGTTTTTTATCGGCTCGTAATCTTATGGGATCAAAAATTTCTTTACCGCTTTTGAGCAATGGATATGTTTTGATAAATTCCTGCCTTGTCGCGTCGTTCATTAAATAATAGGGCAAGCCGGGATTTATTTTGTAAATTTCACACATCCTTAAGTATGCTTCTTGGTTGATATAATTTTCTCCACGTTCCCATTTTGAAATAGTAGCCCTGTCCACACCGATTGCATCCGCAACCTTCTTTTGCGACAGATTTGAGCATAGGCGAATGTTTCTTAAAACAGCACCTAGTTCTTTACGGGTCTTTTCATGAGATAAAGCTTCTTCAGCCACTAAACAATCCCTCCGTAAAGCATTATACACGATTGTTTAATGGCTTGCTTATAATGTGACCCCTGCGGCACGTTATAAGAAAAATTTTATGAAATTAGTGAAAAGCGTAAATTTTGAGGCAAATTGGGATGCGGGTTAAACGCGGGGTATTTATGTTTTATAGGGAGGGTGTGTGCGTGAGGGTGAAAGAAATGCCCCCGGGTCGCGGGGACTGGGGGGGCAGTTTTAAGTGTAAAAAAGGGGTCAATTTTACTTGACAATGTACAAGTGGCTCCGTGTGTTCCGGACAGGTGGCTCCGCCATTAACGGACAGGTGGCTCTCGCAGGCCATATTATTCAATACTGGTTGCCCTTTCTTGTATTGACTGGTTTTCATTCAAGGACTGAAGACTTGTTGACATGTTTTACACACGAAAGTTATACTTTATTGAATTTGAAAGTGGAATCCACATTAGGTTTGACGGTTACAAGCGCCGAGCATTGCACAACGCTCGGCGTTTTACTTCCCAAACAGAAGGTGAACGCACCTTTTTAATGCTAACTACTTTTTATCAATTACCATTTTTATAAATTTAAGGTCTGCAATTCTTCCGTTGTAACCAGTGAATAAGGTTTTATTCGTACTGTTTATATCATTGTTAGCAGGAAAATCAAATTGCACCTCAATTTTGCTTTTGCCTGCTAATTCCTTGGGTATCGTGACCTCACTAATGCCATCGTCATTTAAATAAAAATGACCCACAATAGTTCCATTTACACGTACCACGGTTAATTGATGCTTCTTGCCATAGCCTTTAGTATATTGCAGATTCAACTTTAAATCCTGATTTACATTGCCCAAAGCAAACCGCATTTTTGCGTAATCACCTAGTATCCCCACGCCGACATTATGCACCTCGTAAAAATTAGATATGCAATATAGTGAGGTTTCCTTGTAATTAGAGAAATTCAATTTCTTGCCCAACTCGTAACTAGGGTACTCTTCATTTGTAAATGTCCTTCCCGTAAGCTTCAGATTCTCATGATTTTGTGCATTACCAGTAAGCTCGTACTCCATCATAGGAGGCAAGTAATCATCGCCGGAATTCAACCACCAATATAACAAGTACGTTCTTCGACCAGTATAAAGCCCTTTAAAGAACGCTTCATCAATATTTTTCCCCTGGCATGCACTTGCCAACAGTTTCCCGGTATCGTTATAAGTAATTGGCACATCAGACACTTTAAACTCGTGCGCTTCTTTGGGATTCTTTATCATAAACATCGGATTATGGCGTATGTTTAAATACCCATGATCAGCCATAATAATTATAACCGAGTTATCGTAAACATTGCCCTCCTTTAGCTTTTTTAGAAAAACATCAACCAATGTCATGCAGCCTGCAGCTTCCTCTATAGCCGTATACTCTCTGCCAGGCATGGTCTTCAGTGTCTTATCAAAAGTATATGGGACATGTGTGCCTAGCAAATGTATAAATTTGAAGGTTTTACGAGGGCTGTTCTGCAGCTTGGTCATATTTAACATATTATAATAATTTTGAACATCGTAATCAAAAGGCTTTTCCATAACAGACAGCTTTCTATACTTATTAAATACCTCTGTACTAATATGAGCATATCTCTTAAAAATATGAGGGAAAAATCTAAAAGATACAAGCTTGTAATAATTATAAAACAAAGGCCGTCTGCCGTTAAACTGATATTCACTATTTATCACATTGGAGAATGTCACCGCTTGTGTAGCTACAAATCTATCCTCCGTATAAACGTCTATGGAATAATCATTATCTTTCAAAAAAGTATAGGTGGGATTATCTCTATAAGCATCCTCAATATAATCCCTATAAGCTCTTTCATTATGATTAATCTTGCCTGTTAAAATAGCGGGCACTGCTGACTTTGTAAAGCTATAGCTGCCTAATGCATCCGGATAATAGGTAAATCCCTGCAGGATACGTCTATAGTTATCGCCATCCGCAGATGCTAAGAGCTGGTCCATATAGCCTGCATCAAAGGTATCTAATAGCAAAACAATGACATTTCTTTCCTGTGAAAAGGAAAATAAATTCTTTGTTGTCACCACATAGTTTTCTTGTTTACTTTTTTGAAAAATACCAACTTTATCCGCGGTATAGCACAGGCCAAATATCTGCACACCAATAATGAAAACACTAATATATTTGCAGCAGGAACACAGCTTAGTCATTCCTACATATTTTGATAACACTAAAGGAAAGCATATGCATACTAGCCAAATTAAAGTATTGAGATGACCTTTGTAGCCAAATTTGTCCCAAGCGATAGGCGTACCATCCAAAACGCCATAGTTTAAATTTATAACATACGCTTGCAAACAAATCGCAACTAGAATACCTAACAGTACACTAGTGACATAACAATCTATTTTTAGCAAAATAACAATAGCTCCAACTACTAATGCCGCTACAAACAATATACAAGTGCTCAAAAGGAAATATTTAAACACCATATCTCCCTTAAACCAAAAATCTCCACTGTTGTTCATATAAATATCCAACGGCAGTAATAGACCTATGGTTAGAGCAATTGCGCCAGCCACGTAAAAATAAGCATTAATTTTGTTTTTCTTGGCGTATTGCACTAGTAGATTTTTGGGTAAAAGTTTAAGCTTCCCCAGCAAATTCCCTGCCAACGTCCAGACATTGTTAAAAGTCCAGTAAATAAGCAACGCACAGGGAGCGTTATATAGCAACACCAAAAACAAGCCAGCGATAACAAAGGCCTGAATGCGTTCACGCCTGCTGAAGCCAGGGGTAGTAAAAGCGCTCAACAAGTTGACTGCGGTCATAACAAAGGGCATAATGTTGACAACACCCAAAAGCACATCGGGCTGACCTAAGTCCTTAAAGCATAGCCAGGCTACGCCACGAATTTCCTCCAGGTTAGAGAGCATGTAGTAAGCAGCCATGAGGAAGGGTAGTTGCAGCATTACGCCAACAGCCGAGCGCACTGCCATAACCGGGTGGTAGCCATAGCGCTTAAAAAGGCGTTGAATGGCACGGTGCTGTTCGGCGCCCTTTAACTCAGCCTTGATTTTGTCAAGCTGTGGCTTCATATATTCCTGTACCTCTTTTTCCTCCCTGCTCATGCCACTAGCCCACTGCAACAGCGGATGGGTTACGCAATAGGTAAAAATAGACAGCAAGACCAAGGACAATCCATAACTGTAAATATGGTGGTAGAGAAACAGATAAATAATTTTATATACGCATTCAATGGGATAAATTGTATAGTTATATAGCATCGACTACTCCTCCTGGGCTTCTTGCGCTGCTTGGACAAGATAATCCGCAATTACTTCGCCCACGCGCCCCCAATTAGATAAAGCCTCTTCCCTAAATTTCAAAATATCTTCGACCGTAGTCTTATTGCTGATGTTGGTAACTGCAGCCACAATATCCTTAACAGTTTCGTGATTCAGCGTGTAGCCTAGACGAGCCAGATTTTCCTCCAACCAGGAATCTGGCAAATGTACTATTTCAAAATCATCCATGCTTCCTAGCGGCACATCAAGTGTAATAACGGGTTTATTATAGAGAAACATAAAATCTGTGCGCACACGTGACCTATCAGAAACCATTACATCAGCCTCAGCAAAGGAACGTGAACCATCTATGGCGTAATCAAAGCTTACATTGGGGTATTTACTCAGAGCAGATATTAATTGGTCAACCATTTCCTTTTCCACGCGCAGGGACTGGGGATGGGGGCGTACAATAACCTTAAAGCCTGCTTTTGCCAAGTCTTCTACAAAACCAAAGCCGTACTCCGCCAAACAACCTTTAGTATCCCAAGAGGGTGCCACAAGTACAGTTGTTACATCATTTTTGATGTTCTCGATATGCTCACGCTCTTTTTTTGCCGCCAGCTCATCTAAGTACGGCAGGCCTGCCAAAACAAGCTTCTTAGCAGGTGTGCTGCGTATTTTCTCGAGCTTTCTCAGCATAGGCACCTCGTAGTTCCCTACCAACATTACCGTATCATAATGATCCAACGAGCCCAAGTGATACATAGGCATGCTCTCTAGCCCGTGGAAAACATGCAACAAATTTTTTACGTTCTTGGGGCGAGGCAAGGGATACCCCTCTGTGCCAATATTAGGCGTAGTAGCTACCATAACGCTAGCCTTTAAATTGCCAAGTCTGGCATAGGCCATGCTGCCATTGCCAATATAACGATTATCAAGATAAGGACTATCGAGCTCCAGGCAAGGATCGTTTACGTTCATGGTGTAATAGCTAAAGGCCACTTGTTTTCTCAGCAGGGCCTCCACAATGGGCTTAAATGTGTTCCAATACTGCTTGCCCTCGCTAAAAATAACAATGCCGCTATCCTGTGTATCACTAGCCGTAGTTTCTGCTTTGCCGTTGCTTTTGCCCACAATGGCATAAAAAAGGCTCTTCAAAGAAAAAATAAAGGCACCAAAAAAGCTTATTAAAACATACACCAGCGCATTGCCGGATCCAGGGTCCAAATAGGCATAGGCCGGCATGGGCAGCATAAAGGTAAATACAAATAATAAGTATAGCGTCGTCTTCATTCTCTCTTATCCCCTAAATCTGACAAAATCTATCTGTACTGCGTATTACTCCCATCAAAACAATCCTATTCCAACGGTCCATACATCAATTCATATCGAGGCAAGCACCACTTGGCTAGCTTTTTTGCCTGCTTATAAAAAAATACCATCCAATCACGGCTGCTTTCATTAATGCTCTCCTTATACAGAGCCCAACCAACGTAATACCAATTGTGAATAGCAGAATAAGCCATCCAGTGGAGATGCTCCTTTTCTGTAGCAGGACGACCAAAATAGGCCTCTAATATTTCTACAATCTTAGGCTCATCAACATCGTAATCTAACCCGGCAATAACACGACCAAAATCGTAGCCAGGGTCATTAAAGCCCGCAAACTCCCAATCTATAATATCCAGCGTCTTTTCTGTTAGCAGTACATTATCCAAATTAATATCATTGTGGCACATAGTATGTCTAATGCCATCCATATCTGCGTACTTTTGCAGCTTGCGCATCATAGACCATTCCTTTTCAAACACCTTGAAAAGATTGCCCTTCATTTTAGAGGCTTCCTTAAAGAGGCGTTCTGCTTGCCAAATGGGATTGTAGTCATACTCCTCCCAATTAGCTATGTTGTAACCTTCCTCATGAAAAGCCCTGATTTTTTTTGCAACACGTTTCATAATCTCCAAATCATCATAATAAACACCATGTAGGTCAATGCAATTCTCACGGTATTTGGAAATCTTCATGCCTGTTTCATCTATATACACGTAGGTGTCGTCGGCATGCGCCTTAGCGCCTAGCTTTTGTGCTACACATTCATTTTGGCGATAAATAAAGAACTGCGTGCTATCACCTGGGAAACGGAAAATATAGCGTTCCCCTCTGACAACAAAAGTGAATAAAATGTTAGAAAGGCCTTTCTGCAAAATAACAATATCTCGGATATCATTCTTATGGCAATGCAAAACGTCACATATAGTGGTATTTATGCGCTCGCTAACGCTATCTAGGAATAAACCATCGATATTCTGTATTTCCTGAATAGAATCAAACTCAAACACAAAATCATCAGGATAAACTCTAGCGTACATATCCAAATCTTCTGCATGCCTACTGACAAATTCTTCCCAAAATAAAGCAGCAATGCGAAAGTCCGCAATCTCCTGGTCTAAATATTGCACTAAGCGCCTAGAGAACTCACCATCAATATACGCATGACCATATATACACTCGCCAGCTTGGGCACAGGAGGAAACCTCTAAAATTCGTCCCGAGGAATTCTTCCTAATGACTAGCTCATTATGAGCATCCTCCTTCCACACAGTGGCATGGAAAGCATTATATTCATACTGCGAAAACGGATTCTCCTCAAAATAGTTATCGCAATTGCAAATATAAGTTGACCCCAAGTACCTCTTGGCAATATAAAGCGAGTAGATATTATTCTTTTTCAAGTCAGGATTAATTTCCAGATTAACGCCCCACTTGTCCTCTAAAAAGAAATACAGCTCTTGCTTATAGCCAATGACAACCGTAATGTTCTCAATGCCGGAATCCTTTAGCTGTCTAATTTGCCTTTCAATCAACGTTTCACCATTCTTTACAAATAGGCCCTTGGGCATAGAATATACAGACTTGGCCGTAATATCCGCACCACCTGCCGCCAAAATAACGGCATTTTTGACTCGTAAAGGCTCTATTTCCTCCAACGCAATCTTCGTTACTCTGCCTTCTTTGATATATCCTTTTTTATATAGTGCCGCCAGCAGAGATTCCACCTCTACCTTGGACTTAAAGACATAATAGTGCACGCTATCATAAACCTGTTGTGCTAAATCTTCCGCAAATGCATCAAGCTTTAGGATTGTACGTATTACTTCAAATTCTTTATAATTAATCATTTACTCTCTCTCCATTTTTCTTCAAGCGATTCCTGCTCGCGTTTTTGCTTTAACAACAAATACCCTTCAAAAATGTCTAAATCACCCTTATGGGTAATCTTAGCCTGCATAGTTGTACACCGAGAAAACCAGATACGCTTGCCTAAAGCAAAATATAGAGAGGTAGTATGTGGCTCTAGATCCTTAAGTATATCGCGTTGTATAGCCTCTTCGTAAGCCTCGCAAAGCTCGCCGAATTTAAAGGACCAGGGGTTAGCAAAGCCTCTGAGCTTTTCCCGCAAAATACTCTGTGTAGAAGAATACGCATCATCCATAATGCAGGTGCACAGATCTACGCTAGCAGAACAAATGGCGTTGCCGTGCTCCTTACATATTCTGACAGAATCATCAATATCCTCCTGAGGTGTTAACGGTGAAACACCAAAGGATATAACAACGATATCATCAGCGGCAAGTTTGTCCTTCAAATTGAAAATACCCTGCATAGTTGATTCCTGAAAAGAGCCGCCGCCAGTACACATCCACCTAAACTTACTAATATTGTATTTCTTTACCATAAGTTCTACATCTTCAACCCAGTCCTTATGGCAAACAATCTCAATGGCGTCTATGTTATCGTTTTGCTCAAATACATCTAATGTGTACGCCAAAATAGGCTTCCCCATAATTTTTATAAATTGCTTAGGCACACTGGCACCTATTCTTGTGCCAGTTCCACCGGCTAATAAAATAGCAACGTTCATTATACTCCCTCGCTACAAATAGAAACTATTCCTTGTATTTAATTGTTTGTTACAGTCCTCGCAACAAAAACTTGTATTTACTAAAATTTTACATTTTAACACTGTTATTATAACACATGAGTCCCCCGCCCGCAAGACATCTAGTTTTTAGGGATATAGAAGCGGTGTGTGTCTTGCAGTTGGCAAGGGGTCAGGTTTAAGTGTAAAAAAGGGGTCAATTTTACTTGATAATCTACAACACGTGGTAAATTTTCGGCAAATTGGGATGCGGTTTACTCGCGGGTTGTTTATGTTTTATAGGGGGGGTGCGTAGGAACGAGAAAAAAGGGCCTAAAAACGACCCTTTTACCGGAGTTCTCTCTTACACAAACTCAGTGCACTATCAATTACCGCATCCATATCATAGTACTTATACTCGCCCAGCCTGCCTCCGAAGATCACGTTGTTTTCGGCAGTAGCGAGTTTCTTGTATTCATCATAGAGTGCACTATTTTTCTCGTCGTTCACCGGATAATACGGTTCATCCCCCGGCTTCCATTCCGAAGAATATTCACGGCTAATGACGGTTTTTGGCAAATCATTGCCAGCATCGTCCTTACCAAACTCAAACCATTTATGCTCGATGATACGCGTCCAAGGTGTCTCCCTGTCCGTATAATTCACCGCCGCATTACCTTGGAAGTTGGGTATATCCAATAGCTCGTTCTCAAAGCGCACGCTGCGATACTCCAGCGTACCAAGTTTAAAATCAAAATACGCATCTATAGGACCAGTGTAAATAACCTTCTTCGCTAGCTTGTCAAGTTCTTCCTTGTTAGCAAGATAGTCAACACCAAGTCGCACTTCAATGCCCTCTAACATTTTCGCAACCATTTTAGTATAGCCGCCCATGGGAATGCCCTGGTAAAGTGCATTAAAATAGTTGTTGTCAAAGGTCAAGCGCACTGGCAAGCGTTTGATGATGAACGCAGGCAACTCCTTACAGTCACGTCCCCACTGCTTTTCCGTGTAGCCCTTGATAAGCTTTTCAAAAATATCACGACCCACAAGACTAATCGCCTGCTCTTCCAAATTCTGTGGCTCACCCTTAATCTCCGCACGCTGTTCTGAAATCTTAGCCGCGGCTTGCTCCGGCGTAACAACACCCCACATCTTGTTGAACGTGTACATGTTAAACGGCAAGCTATACAGCTCGCCCTTGTAATTGGCAACAACAGTATTCGTAAAACGGTTGAAGGTAGCAAACCTTGTCACATACTCCCACACGCGCTTTAAATTCGTGTGAAAAATATGTGCACCGTATTTATGAACGTGGATTCCTTCCACGTCCTCCGTATAAACATTCCCGGCAATATTAGGACGCCTGTCGATAACCAGCACCTTTTTGCCAGCCTCCCTAGCCTGCTGTGCAAACGTCGCGCCGTAGAGCCCCGCGCCTACTATTAAATAATCGTACATAATGATTTATCTCCTTAAGAAAGTCTTTCTATTCTCACAACTTATGGCAAAATCCATTTGCCAATGTATGCTTTAAGATTCACAATTTTATAGACTAGCGTAAAATAAGACGCAATGTATATATTCTTATGACAATAGTTTTTGCTTATCTAATTGCAAGTTCACTAGCCTTTAGATTACTCGCTAGTTAGGCGTTATGGTTATTAGTGTCATTGTCGGTCCTTTGGCTTTCCTCAGATTCGATAGCCGCAAACCCCAAGCCAAGCAATACCCAATAGCAATAAGTTATGTTTATGCCATTGCTCAACCCTGTCGCGAGCATGCCACACAAAGCAATAAAAATAGTTATAAGTTCAAACGGCAGCGTCTTGACATTTTTGAGCACGTGCCAGGTGAGTAGACCGACAGGAATGAAAAAAATAACGAAGCCCACGATACCAATTTCTGCAAGCATCCGACTATATTCTGAAAAACTGCCAATAGGACTCCTCAAGATGCCTTTTTCTTTTTGGTATTTTATCCAATTTTGTACCTCAGGATTTTGGTCAACATAGGACGGGAAATTGTCTGGCATATAGCCCGGTGTAAGACCTATGCCCACACCCGTTATGGGGTGCTTTTTAAAAATTTCGATATTGGCATATATTGTTGCGAACCTAGCGCCATTACTACGTGCGTTGGCTTCTGCTAGAGATTTTACGTTTTCCTCGGCATAACTCTCTGCTGCACCCTTTATGTCCACTACAATATTCCCACTTGTCTTAGACGCAGCAGCGTTCTCATCTTTCTTAGGCTTGGCATATATTGTTGCGAACCTAGCGCCATTACTACGTGCGTTGGCTTCTGCTAGAGATTTTACGTTTTCCTCGGCATAACTCTCTGCTGCACCCTTTATGTCCACTACAATATTCCCACTTGTCTTAGACGCAGCAGCGTTCTCATCTTTCTTAGGCACTGACATGAAAATTAACATAAATTCCAAGGAAAAAACAAATACTAAAGCAACACTTACTACAAGCACTGCGGCCCGTTTCAAGTCCTCCTTCCTGTGCAGATAGGTAAAATAAAGAAGCATCAAAACAACCTCTCCCACAAGCAAGGCAGTTGCAGTACGAGCCTTTGCCATAAAAAGAACAAACATAAAGAATAAATTCAGTATGAAATAAAATGTTTTTCTTTTTCCTGTACAACTAAATAACTTATACCAGACAAACGGCAAAGCAAACGCTGACCAAATCCCCAAAAAGGAAGGTTCTGCAAACAGAGAACGCACTTGTCCTTTCCATAACAGCGGCGGCCACCAACCATGTAGTTCCTGTATATCGTAGAGATATGGGTTTAAAACTTCCAATGCAGCCGTAGCCACACTAATATTTGCCAAATAGCCCAAATCAAGGCATGCATACGCACATACAGCAACCACAGCTGCCAGAGTCACGTTAAGGGCAATCTTAAAACCCTCTTCCCAACTATGACAGTACCAGCAATAAATCATATATGCTCCACCAAAGGTGTAAAATATATTAAGAACAAGGCCCTTGAAAAACCTGGCAATCATCCACAACTGCACCAGTTGCTCCCTTGCAATATTTACGTTATGTGCCTGTAGAAAACCATAAACTCTGGGTAGCTTTTCGATTTGACTAGCTGGTCCATTTAGTATTTCTCCGTAATACGGATAAATACTTAGACCATATACTGTAGCGCACATGCAAACCAAAAAGTATGCTGCCAGATATTTCTTAAATTTAGAAAAATTGACGAACACATTACCATACTTGTAGTGACAGTATATTGTATAAACCAAGCCAATAATAAATGGATATATACAGAGCTTATTGCTTAATGGACCTCCTAAAAAGTTGACCCTTAATGGTTTAACTATAGTTATAAACATTAATGTAAAACATAAACAGTCAAATATTTTATTAACCACACCTTGTTTCATTCAATTTTTCCCCTTTTATTATCCTACAACCCAAGTTTCTCTCTCAGTTTCGCCTTCACCGGCACTAATATCTCCAACAAAAACTTTTCTTTAAGCACATACAAACATAGCCCATACACCGCAAAAAAAACTGTCCCCGAAAGTGCCAGCACGAAGAACGCGTGCCATGCTAGCAATTTACAGCCTACACTCGCGCCTACAGCTAAAACTATAGCCACAACAATCTTGCTGTAGCTAACCGTTTTTAGCCCTTTTATAATATCAACCTTATCCTTATACTTAGCAACCAAAATCAGCTGCACCACTAGCACAGAGAACTCTGCAATCATATTAGCAGCAGCTGCGCCAACAACCCCATACCCTGGTATCAACAACGCACAGACCGCTAGATCCACAATGCCTCCTACTAGCACGGAATAAAACACGTCTTTCTCTCTGCCCAAGGGCACCAGCACCTGAATACCAATGATGTTGGTCAATCCAATGAAGAGGACCGTAGGCATGATAATTTGCATGGGAACAATGGCTCCAGCAAAGCGTGGACCTGAAAAAAAATAAATTCCGTCGCTAGCAAAAATTGTAAAATACACAACAAGCGGTATTGCCAGCAAGCAAACAAATTGCACTGCCTTACTTGTAATACGAGCAAAGTCATCGTACAATTCATTCTTAACATAATATGATGCCCTAGGCAACAGCACTGCTCCCAGAGCCGTAACAAAGCTCACTAAAATGTTCTTAATCTTCATGGCGCTGTCATACAGGCCAACATCTGCCGGTGATTTTAAAAAACCTAACATAACCGTGTTAAGCTGCGTATAAATAACAATAGCACAAGACGTCGCAAAGAAAACTAAAATAGGCGTCATATGCTGCTTGAGATTGTAATTATCGAATAGACTGGAACTAATATGTTTACGCAGGTTGTAAAAGTTGAGTAGATATGAACCACATGCTGCCAAAACAGTAATGCTACCATAGACTACGTAATCACTCTGTTCGTGTATCAGCACAAACATAGCCACAACAGCAATGACCTTAAACGCTAAAGAGCACTTTGTAATATACGCGTACTCCTCCAGTGCCCTGTACAGCCAATCCACACCCAGCATCTCGAAAAAGATAGTCAAACTGACGATAATGTAAAGCAGCCTCTCTTCAGCAAGTTTGGGTACGAAAAATACAGTGCCAAAAAAAAGTGCGTAACTAACCATTGCCATCAAGAAATTAATAAGGAAGAGTTCATGTACCATCTTCGACAGCGCCTGCTTATCATCGCGCACCCCAGCACATGCACGAATGCCATACATAGGTATCCCAAGCCGCGCTAGCAGTGCAAAATATGCCACGACCGATGTAGCCATCGCCACCTTGCCCATACCGGCAGGCAGGAGAATGCGAGACACATAGGGGAAAGTGATAAGGGGAAAGATAAAGCCAGACAGTGTCAAAATGGCGTTCATTATGAAATTTAGTTTGATAGATTTTTGATTCTTGCTAGTCATATATAATTAAAATTACACGTCTAAAAGAAAACACTCCTGCATTTTAAAATAACAATACTTCAAAACTCGTTTGATGATATTGCCATTGTTCGTAGCATCATCCTCCAACTGTATCATCGTTGCTTCGTATATTTTTAATTTTTTATGATATATCCAGACGTTTAACAGCCTCTCACTAAGAAAACCATATATTCTAGCTTGGTAATTATCGTAATCACTAATATCTATACGCCTTTCCAACTCAAATAGTATGTCGAATAACCACGAACAATATTCATCAGCTAACTTTTTATTCATAACAAACATATTACAAAAGTATATTAAATTCTGATTGACGACAACGTCAAATGACTTTACGTACTCTGGATATAAATCACTAATTATCTTTCTTATCTCATCGAAATCCTTCTTCTTGTGATGATACTCGTAGTCCGTCTTAATTGTGTGGTCAAGTAACCTTCCACCTCGCGGCAAGACGATATCGTATTTACTTAAAATTTTTTCATAATCGTTTTTCGTAAAGATAGCATTTTTTTTGCTCGCATCATCATTACCTATAGCAAAATGCCCCAGGTAACGCCTATAGTGACAAAGACCAAGGTATTCGTTATGCAAATTTTTCCAAGCCCAATACAAACCAGTTAACTCACAATAATTACTGTTTTTTAAAGAAATATTATCGCCAGTAGCATCACTAGTAAAACCAATGCTTTCTTTACCTGCTTTACCAACATGCAATGGCAAATAAGTATCTTCTTCCGGCATCCAGTATTTTTTATGTGTGGCAACTATTATTTTTAAATCAATATCCCTAGACATCTACTCACCGCCTAACTAAATATCAATTATCTTTCAAAATACCAATCGACAGCAATACCCTCTTCAGTAGGTACTTAAACCTATATACAACACACCAGAATTTATATTTCCACACATAACTGCTACCACAGGTGCCGTTTATTATCTCCGTATCATTGTCAAAAGTAAATGTATATCTGGCATCTGTTTTTACTAAAGCATTCCACGAACCACAAAATCTGATAATACCATTAACAATTGCATCGTAAGTTGCTTTAGTTATATGCTTACTAAGCAATAAATTTTTAGTCATTCCTAAATAGATGCGTACGAAATTGTCAATTAAATTATACCCGCCCTTTTTTTTCGGTGTCCTGTTAATTACATATTCATAATCGTCTACAACATATTGCTGCTTATCTACCAGATAGTATAATACCGATGTGTGTGGGTACATGTTATCAATTTCACTTTGACTTTCTATAAATTTTTTAAAGTCCACATTCCATACAGCAAAGGATGTACTCCAAGTGGAAAAATAATTTATACACCTCATAAAATCATTAAAAGAATCAAACTCTCTAACGACATTCAACCCTAGCGCGCCCATAGAGAAAAACAACCCTGCTTGGTTATGTTCATACTTTTTTACTTTTTCAATCATTCCAAG
Source organism: Phascolarctobacterium sp. (assembly GCA_030523325.1). Lineage (GTDB taxonomy): Bacteria > Bacillota > Negativicutes > Acidaminococcales > Acidaminococcaceae > Phascolarctobacterium_A. The sequence continues at coordinate 13,075 of JAUNIS010000025.1, read as the reverse complement.
CAACGCATTGGATTTTAATACACTATAGTCATTATGCAGTTTCAGAAATTTCCCACTGCCTAATTTTAAAGCCTCAATTGAATTTAAAAACCCCTTGCAATCAGATTTAGAATAGTGCAAATTATCCACATTAGGAAAATATTCCCTGAGCATATCCTCTGTTTCAGTGGTAGGTGAGTTATCAGATATACACACCTCAAACAAAGTGTTGTCTACATTCTGTGCGTAAACACTATCTAGCGTTTCCCTCAATATTTCTGCCCTCTTAAATGTAGGTATACATAACGAAAATAAAAGTTCCCTCTCACACACAACCATAATCTCCAATCGCTAACATAATTTACTTCTTCCCCAGCCACTCCAGCTGCTCTTTATCCTGCAGCGGCACATACAGCTCCTCTATATGCTCCGCCACCATTTCCTTTGTCAATTTACTATAATCAATCTTCAAAAGTTGCTCAATCATACCTTCATCAAAACGGTATTTTATAATTTTCGCCGGATTTCCACCAACAATAGCATAAGGCGGCACATCCTTAGTAACAACGCTACCAGCTGCAACCACAGCCCCCTGGCCGATATGTACACCAGACATAATTATTGCCCCGTGACCTATCCAGACATCATCCCCAACTACAATATCGCCTTTAGATAAATCCTCTGCCGTCTCAGACTGCAAACACATTACTTTAAAAGGATAGCTAGAAATACCCTTGTAACTATGCTCGTGACCCAGCACAAACACTACATCCTGTGCTATAGAAACAAAGTGTCCAATCTTAAGCTCTGGTCCTGCCTTTGACACAAGCACTCGCAATTTCCCATACGTATAATTACCCACAGTAATAAACTTTGTGCCTTGTGGCAGGTCGCACTCAGTATAGTTATGCGGATTAGCTAGCCGCCAAACTATCTTATGATAATAGCGTACATGCAGTCGCTTCATAAAGCCTACAAGGCTGTACCGCAGGATAATATGGAGTTTATCAAACAGGCTATACCCTTTACCCAATTGCATCTTATCGTACCCACCATTGCAAAAAACAGAACTATTGTGAAATTCCATCTACATTATTTCTTTATTGTTACTTTCAATAAAACCCAAAATTTGCTTGCTTTCCAAAACTTCGACCGCTGCATCACCCAGGATTCAAACTAACTCGTAATGTTTCCTGCTATTCAAGTAAGTACTTTAGTGCTCCAATAACACTGTTGCGATTCCAATGTACCATCATTGTCGCCTGCTCAGTTATAAACGTAGGTGTCTTTTCTTGACCCCAGGGATATACTCCTAGTATTGGTTTTCTCATAGCAAGTGCCGTGTTAAATTCATACTCAATCCAATCGCTATAGGTTGCATACATGCCTGCTAAAATAATTACCACGTTAGCCTGCTCTATTTGCTCCCTAATTTTACTTTCCAACGTCTTACGCGGTAGCCTTTCAAACCCCTTTTCTTTAGACACACTATAATTTGCAATGGTAATATCAGACGTGTATATCCATTCCTCGATTTTATCATAATGCCCACTATATTTCCAAGCATGACTTATAAAAATGTGATAAGTTTTATTCCGGCTAAACATATTCTCCACCCCTCTTAAATATTTATTGCCTTGTGCTTCTTATGAACTTCGCCCCAATCGCTATTCTCCGTTGCACGGATTTGCTCACACCGCTCCACAAACATTTCAAAGCCTGTCTCATTATTATGATAAACACCGCTACTTGTCAAATACAAATTCTTTTCCCTTTTTAGCGCTTCACACGTCCGTCTATAATTTACCCAATTCTCCTGATATTTTCCAAAACCATGCAAAAACTGTACATATGACACTATAAGCCCGATAAATGTAACTACAGGTCCCAAATGCAAATTAAAATTTGCGCCACACAGGCACACTGGAATTACGTAGTCCAAAAAAGTACTAACAAAAGTCAATAAAAGCGTCAAAAACACCTCAATCTTCTTGTAGCGCTTGTGTCTTTTTTGCGCGTCTGCACTTTTAGCACTATACCAATTTATCTGATCATCTACGACTTTGTCCAAGTACTCTTTTGAATCCATACTAACACCACATTTTATTATGATTTCCTTATTAAAAATTTGTTCAGATAAATTTCAACGCGGCCCTATTTGCTACAAGCCTCTTCCAGCGCCTTCTTTATCGCTTCCAAATAACCATATCCATACTTTTCATCCGGTTCCAAATAGCCACCTTCAGTCCATTCGTTCCAAGCAAAGACAAAGATGTAGTCTTTTTTATAAACTCTGGTAGCCCTATCTATAAGTCTCTTGAAATAACTTTCAAATTTTTCTGGATTACCACCCACAAAGATTCTCCCGCCATCTCCTCGCCTAGGTGAATTATCCCAATCCACGAAGGCTCCGGGAATATATTTTTCACTAGGCGGGACTCTTTTTAAAAGACTTTCCCAAACAGCATCATAGTCCGTAATATTCAATCTCTGGTCACTGCTAATTAGTTTGTGTATATCGACTGTTACTTTTAAATGCTTCTCTAAAAAAAGATTAATATTACCTTTAATCTTCTTCAGACTTTTAAACAAATCACTATCCATATCACGTTGTGCGTAACCGGGTTGGTACTCTATTGCATATTTAAATCGTGAATCATCCTTGTCTGTAATATTATCGTAACTAACGTGCTGATACGCGAACACCAACCCTGGCAACCCATTTTCTATAGCCTTTTCTTGCCAGCAATCCAACATGTCATTAAGCACGTCGATAAGTTCTGGTCTATATATCACCACCAAAGGCTTGCCGTCTTCCTTGATGTACCGTTCGTCTAGAAAGAACGGTAGAAAATAATTAAAATGCTCCACCCATTGGTCCCTTTCGCCATATCTTTGCTCGATCAGAACGCTATCCTTCTTGGATACCCACGCATTGGTCCAGTGTTCGTTAGCCCAGCAAATGCAAAACGGCAAATCACATTTAGGATTTGCCAAATATTGTTCCATAGGTTTTTCCAAAAGCATTTTCCCATCAAACCAGTAATGATAAAAGCAAAAGCCATAAATTCCGTGTTCTCTAGCAATCTTGCACTGCCAAACTTTAACATCATCTTCCAGCAGGTTATAGTAATTCCCATTTAAAGGCACCCTTGGTTGATAGTGCCCTTCGAAAAGTGGCCTTGCCTTCTTTAAATTTGTCCATTCAGTAAAACCTTCTCCCCACCATCTATCATTCTCAGGAATTCGATGGTATTGCGGCAAATAAAAAGCTATGACTTTCATAAAAATTCCTTTCTTAACCCAAAATCGTATTCCTCTATATAATAACAAAACAATACGAGCGATTGTATTAAGTATTCAGTACTTCGTCGTAAAAACTTGTTAATTTCTCTATATAATCGTCATGATTAGAGTAAAAACCATCGGTAATATCTACCTGCATATAGCTTTCACTGTCACATTTCACTTTCTCTAACAAATCTTCGAAATTTCCCTGTTCAAAAACAATATCATTATTATCAACAATATCAGCTGCACCTGTATTCGAAGACACGATGCATTGCAATCCCATTTTCTTAGCTTTGAACACGTTTAACCCATATGTTTCCGGCCAGAGCGATGGCAATACTAAACACCTAGACATACTAAGATATTCCTCTACATCATCTTCCGATACCCAACCTGTAGCAACAACATTTTGTTGCAAACTACCTGGAAGTTGGTTGCCTACAATCAAAAACTTGTACTGCAACAAGGTTTTAGCCAATTTAACATACAGGTCTATACCCTTTTCTTTATCGGTCCTACCCACGTATACAAAATCATAGACTTTATCTTTCTTAGAGCAGCTAAAACTGCAAGGGTTAGTTAGTACCTTGTAACTTTTATATTCTATCTTAAAGTTATGATAAAATTTATTTTTTAAAAATTCACTTACAAAAATGTAATTAATATAATGTGAATCCATATCGCAGCGATACACAAATTGTCTGACTAATCTATAAACCTTAAAAAAATAATTACGAGAATCACAGTTCGTTGCAATACATTGCAGGGAACAGGGCTTTAGATTACATGCTTTTCTAGTATTAAAATTATACATACCGCCGTTGGGACAATACGCAAAATAATCGTGCAATGTCAATACAGTTTTGAATTTTCTCTTCTTCAAAACTCTAAAAACAACGGATGAACATGCTTTTGTCCAACCGTGCACGTGTACAATTGTATCAACATTTGAGAAACCATCTAGCAATTCGTTTAGTTTCTGCTCTACATCATAGTTTCTCAGACCTTTAAGTGCGCCAACTATTTTATTGTTACTTTTAAGAAACTCCTTCTGGTTCAAGGTAACTTTTTTAACACTAGTCGCAAGTGAAGAAGTTTCGGAATGGACGACAGAAAAAAACACACAATTAAAACCTTTTTCTGCCAATAAATTCGCAGTGTCAATAGCTACTTTAGAAGCTCCGCCTTGTGTATAGTCAAAATCATTAATAACTATAATGTTTTTTACAGGCATATTAAAACCCCTATCATTAAGTATGCAATATATCTATTCCTATCCGAACGTGGTAACGCGTTCATTTGTTGTGATATAGCACCTATTGCCGTGTAAGAAGAAAGCACCTCCTACCCCTTCCACACTCTTTTCCCTCTCCAATTGCCCGACACCCTTGCCACGCAATCAAAAAAGAAACGCACAATGCTAAAGACGTGCCCTTGCTTCAACAATTCCAAACAAACCTGTCTGACCAACTTCAAACCTTCGCCGTAGGTTTTGGTTTCTCCCAAAATATCTTTATGTCTAGCAAGTTCAAAACCTATTAAATAGTTGCGCTCATATTGTTCCTTGAGAGAAAAATTGTGGGAGTGCAACACTTCCGCGACAGCAACATAGGCTGTTTTGTAGCCATTTCTAATAACATTAGCCGCGTAAAACATGTCCTCGTTAGTCTTGAGCGGATGCTCAAAGCCTCCAAGTTTTAAATAAATATCACGCCTATAGGCAGCACAAACATCAGAGAAAAAGTATGTCTTGATGCCGTACTTTGGTAAAGCTTCCAAGCTGCGCGTAAAACTTGTTGCCGGATAGTTAAACTTGCGTACTGCAATCTCCATAGGAGTTGCATCCGGCTTTGGCAGCTGCCTTGCCATAGCACACGCAACATTGCTATCGTCAAAAGCCTTGAGCAAGTTCTCTAACAAATACTCATTCTTAGGAATAGCATCCTGGGTCATGAAGACAACTATATCTCCCTTGCTTTGCCTAAGTGCCATGTCCCTTGTACCACCGTGGTCAAAATCACTACGCGAGATGGGTATGACCCTAACCTCTGAAAAACGCCCGCATTGGACCACAGTATCATCATCAGATGCGGAATCCACAACGATAATTTCGTCAGGCTTAACACTTTGCCTGGATATTAACTCTATTAAATTGGCTATCTCCTTACCTGCGTTTAGCGCAGGTATTATTACACTTAAGAGCACTAATACGCCCCTTTTCTCAATAGTACTACAGCTATCGTTTTATACAAAATCATCACGTCGAGCCACACGCTCCAGTTAGCAGTGTACCAACGGTCTAGTTCCACACGCTCATCGTAGTTCGTATCGCTGCGGCCGCTTACCTGCCACATACCTGTGATGCCGGGCTTAACACCAAAATAGTCATCCTCGTAGCCCTTGTAGTATACGTCCAATTCCTTTTGAATAATAGGACGGGGACCTACGAGACTCATTTCACCCTTGAGCACGTTAAAGATTTGCGGCAGCTCGTCAATACTGGTCCTGCGCATAAAGGCACCAATCTTGGTCACGCGTGGGTCGTTCTTGAGCTTAAAGTTGGCCTCCCATTCGGCCTTGGCCTCGGGATTTGTTGCTAGCAAATGCTCCAAAACCTCTTGACTATTGGTAACCATACTGCGGAACTTATAACAAGGGAAGAGCTTGCCGTCCTTGCCCACGCGCATATGCTTGAAGATGATGGGACCGGGGTCCTCCTTGTAAATCCAAAAAGCAATCAAGAGGAGAATTGGCGAAATGGCTATGGTACCGAAAAAGGTCAAAACATAGTCAAACACCGTCTTAATAACTAAATTCAACGGCCTAGCCAAATTATTCTTCGTCTTCAAAAGCACCAATTTTTCTGTAAAAAGCGGTTCTATCTCTAGTTCACTCATGGGAAAGCCCATAAAGTCAGGCACAATGTTAACCGTCTTCACAAGCTTTTGCACATGGTAAACTAATGTTTTAAATTTACCCTTGGGCAAGCCTTCGATAGCAAACATCACGTTTTTGACTTCCGTTTCCTTAATGACATGGTCTATGTTATCAAGATAGCCAAGGAACGGGAACTTCTTCAAAACATCGCTCTCGGGCTTTTCTTCCGCAACGATACCAATAATCTTGTAACCCATACCCGCATCGTTCAAAATACCCTTAGCGACTGCTGTAGCCTTTTGGCCACTGCCCACCAAGAGGACGGGCAATTGCAAAAAGCCAATGTTTTCTAAAAACTTGCTGCTCACATAACGGAAAATCGTCAGCAGGATAAAGGCAAATAGCCACAATAATACCACGAAAACTCTGGACGTGGTCGCGCTAATCTTCGCCACGTACATCAAGACGATAACCGCCAAAATCGCATAGTTACAGCCGTGCAAAATCTTGGGGATGATCTGCCAAAACTGGGCTCTGCGTTTGTAGAGCTTTTCCACCTGCATGAAGAGGATGAAAATAACCGGCACGGTCACCCAAAAATTGAGCCAGCTAATATGCATGCCCCCTGTTTTCCAAGGAACGAGTTCCCTGACCACAAGGGCAAGCTCTTCGGCGGATACGACGGCAAGGTAATCTATGACCATCATCACAAGGGGCATAAAAAACGTCGTATTCTTTTCTATTTTCGTAACTTTTACAAATTCTCTATTTTCCACAAAATACTCCCTAATTATGCAGCTGCGCCGCACATGTTTTTAGGTCAAAACTTAAACGTCTCACCCAGTCCTACCCACTTTTGGTCCTTGTCGCTCAGGTTGAGCGGGGTACCGTCAGTGAGGGCGTAGCCACAAGCACTTGCTGTGCCCTGGTACTCACCCACAAGTTCTGGCCATTCGATGCCAATGGCAGGATCGTTCCAGGCAAGGCCGCCTTCGTCACCGGGGTGATAAAAATCCGTCACCTTGTAGCAAAATTCCGCCATCTCACTCAGCACCAAAAAGCCGTGGGCAAAGCCTTCACTAATGTAAAACTGCTTTTTATTTTCTTCCGTCAGCTCCACGCCGAACCATTTGCCGTAGGTCGCACTGCCCGCACGCAGGTCCACGGCCACATCGAACACGCGCCCCTTAATGACACGCACCAGCTTGCCTTGGGGGAATTGTTTTTGAAAGTGCAGCCCGCGCAACACTCCCTTGGTGCTCATGCTTTGGTTGTCCTGCACGAAAACCATGTCCAAGCCAAATTCATGCATGTCGTTTTGGTTATACGTTTCCATAAAATAACCGCGCTCGTCGCCGTGCACCGCCGGTTCGATAATATATAAGCCCTCAATGGGAGCCTTTGTTACTTTAATCTGTGCCATTTTCTTCTTCCTATTATACTCGCATTCCGCTGCTTCGCTTAAAATTCAATTTCCTTCAAATATCTTGCTAATGCATCCTGCCAAGTGGGCAAGGGTGCAAATCCATTTGCAAGTAATTTAGACTTATCGAGACGACTGTTAAAGGGCCTTTTAGCCTTGCTCAAGCCGTATTCTTCCGTAGTCACTGGGTTCACCTTGGTGGTGTAACCTGCTTGTTTAAAAATTTCGCAAGCAAAATCGTACCAAGAGATATAACCGCCCTCGTTGGTTGCGTGGTAGTAGCCGTATTTTTCGCTTTCCGCCATGTCCACCAGGAGCCTTGCCAGGTCCAGGGTATATGTGGGCGTACCGATTTGGTCGTTAACAACCCGCAGGGTATCATATTTTTTGCCAATGTTCAACATGGTCTTGATAAAATTGTTGCCATTCTTACCAAAAACCCAAGCGATGCGCACGATAAAATATTTCTCCAGCGTGTTCGCAACGGCAAGCTCGCCGCCTAATTTACTCTCGCCGTAAACATTCAAGGGCTTGTAGTCCTTGCAATCCGCAGCCCAAGGCGTCGTACCCTGTCCGTCAAACACGTAGTCCGTGCTAATATAAATCATCTTGCAATTAATTTCTTTGCAAATATTCGCGATGTTTTGCGTGCCGTCCACGTTGATCGCTTTCACCTTGGCACGCTTGTCCTCGTCTTCCGCAAGGTCCACAGCCGTCCAAGCAGCGCAGTGGAAGACCACGTCGGGACGCACCGCTTCGATGGTCTCGCGCACCTTGTCCGCGTCAGTTATATCCAATGCGTAATAAGGAGCACTCACAACCGCACTCCCGTCCTGCACGCCGCTATATGTAGGGGCAATGTCGCTGCCGACAGCCTCATATCCTCTTCTAACTAGTTCGTTAACGATGTCGTGCCCAAGTTGGCCGCAGACACCGGTGACAAATGACTTCATAATTAATCTTTCCTTCTGTAATTCAATCCTATGGATTGCGCAATCCAAATTCGGAATTCGGAATGCGTAATTCGGAATTGAGGTTGTTTTTGCTACGCAAAAACTTTTGATTAAAAATCTTCGAGCTTTGTATTACGTCGAACAAAAACAGGGTTATGTAACTCTTTTTTGCCGAAGCTTTTTGCGAGGAGGCAAAAAGCTGGAGTTTTCCCGAGCTTTTTCAAAAGCTCGCGCTTTCCTTTGGCACTTTCATTTGGCGACAAAGGAAAGTGCACCCAGATTCATAATTCGAAAGTACAGCACTTTTGCAGTTCATAGTGCTGAGTGCATATTTTAATTCGGAATTCGGAATTCCGAATTGTGGTTGTTTTTGCTACGCAAAAACTTTTGATTAAAATAATTTTTTAAATATGTAGATTATATTTTAGATTTATTGATTAAAAGAAATCGTTGAATCCTAAGTTTTTATTTCGAGTTTTTGATTACAATAATCCGCTAAATCTAAAAATAGAATTTGCAAGTGTGAGTTTTACGCCGAATAGTTTCAATCATCGAGGCTTCGCCTCGATTCCACAATTCCGAATTCCGAATTCCGAATTTGATTTATCTTCTACCATACATTTTCTCATAGTACTTCTGGTACTCACCGCTAATTATTTCTTCCCACCACTCGCGGTTTTCGAGGTACCATTTTATCGTCTTCTTGATTCCGTCCGCAAACTTCGTTTCCGGAAGCCATCCGAGTTCGCTATGAATCTTCGTGGGGTCGATAGCATAGCGCATGTCATGTCCCTTGCGGTCGGTTACGTGGGTGATGAGGCTCTCGGGCTTGCCGAGTTCCTTGCAAATGAGCTTAACAATATCGATATTGCGCATTTCGTTGTGCCCGCCGATATTGTAAACCTCGCCTACCCTGCCCTTGTGAATGATGAGGTCGATGGCCTTGCAGTGGTCCTCCACGTAGAGCCAATCCCGCACGTTAATGCCTTCGCCGTAAACAGGGAGAGGCTTATCGGCAAGCGCATTGGCGATCATCAAGGGAATTAATTTTTCAGGAAAATGGTAGGGACCATAATTGTTACTGCAGCGGGAGATGGTTACGGGCAAACCATATGTTCTATGGTAAGCCATAACGAGAAGGTCTGCACCGGCCTTGGAGCTGGAGTACGGGCTGGATGTGTGGATGGGCGTATCCTCGGTAAAAAAGAGGTCCGGTCTATCCAGGGGCAGGTCCCCATAAACCTCGTCCGTGCTCACCTGATGGTAACGGGTAATGCCATATTTATGGCACGCATCCATCAGCACAGCGGTGCCCTTAATGTTGGTCTCGAGGAAAATCCCCGGGTCCTCGATACTGCGGTCAACATGAGATTCCGCAGCAAAATTCACCACGATATCGGGGTGTTCTTCTTCAAATAATTGATAAACTGCTTCTCTATCGCAAATATCTGCCTTCACAAAACGGAAGTTGGGCTTGTCCATGACACTCTTCAATGTAGAAAGATTGCCCGCATAAGTGAGCTTGTCCAAGCAGATAATTCTATAGTCGGGATATTTTTTTAGCATATGGAAGATAAAATTGCTGCCGATAAAACCGGCTCCGCCTGTTACGATAATCTTCATTTTTAATACCAAACCTTTCCATCAGCGACGTTCTTGAGATGTTGTCCGTAGGGGCTCTTGCCGTAACGCTGTGCGGATTCCAAAAGCTTTTCCTTGTCAATCCACTCGTTCATGAAGGCGATTTCTTCCGGTGCGGAGATGACTACGGATTGACGTTTTTGCACCATTTGCACGAATGCGGATGCTTCGCACAAGCTATCCATGGTCCCGGTGTCGAGCCAAGCAAAACCACGGCTTAAAAGTTGTACGTTGAGCTTGCCTTCCTTGAGATACATATCGTTGAGGGTCGTGATTTCTAGTTCACCACGAGCCGAGGGCTGCACCTCCCATGCCTTCTTGGCAACTCCCTTGGGGTAAAAATAGAGACCGGTGATGCAATAGTTGGACTTGGGGTTTTTGGGTTTTTCTTCCACAGAAAGCACCTTGCCGTTCTTGTCGAATTCCACAATGCCAAAGCGTTCTGGATCTGTTACTGCGTAACCGAAAATGGTTGCTTTGCCGGACTCCGCATCCTCGCTAGCCGCACGCAAAATTTTCCTAAAGCCACTGCCATAGAAAATATTATCGCCTAACACCATGGCGCAAGCATCGTCACCAATGAATTCCTCGCCCAGTTGGAATGCTTGCGCAAGTCCGTCGGGAGAAGGCTGCACCTTGTAGGACAGCTTTAAACCATATGCACTGCCATCGCCCAATAGTCTTTCAAAGTTGGGCAAATCCGTCGGCGTGGAAATTATTAAAATTTCGCGAATCCCCGCCATCATCAAGGTGGACAACGGGTAGAAAATCATGGGCTTGTCGTAAACGGGTAAAAGTTGTTTGGAAGTCACCATGGTCAATGGATATAAACGCGTACCAGAACCCCCAGCAAGAATAATACCTTTCATCATATACCTCCAAACAATTCTTGTTAATTATACAAAATAAGTTTTCAGATTTTCGCAAATCTTCTGTTCGATACTGCTTGCAGCTTCCTTATTCGCCGCACTCACGCTAATATATGTTTTCAGCTTCGGCTCGGTACCAGAGGGTCTCACCACAACGGAGCAATTATCCTCTAGTAAGTACTTGAGCACGTCGGATTTGGGCAAACCGTTCAAGCCCACAGAATAGTCCAAGGTCGTGAGCACCTTTTTGCCCCCCAGTGCATCAACGCCAGCGTGGAATTTCTTCATGATCTCCTGCATCTTGGCAAAGCCTGCACTGCCTTCAAATGTGTAGGATTGTAATGTATTCAAGCAATAACCAAATTCTTGGTACAATTCGCCAAGCTTTTCTAAGAGGCTAATGCCACGAGTTTTATAGTAAGCAAACATTTCGCAAATCAAAAAGGCTGCGTCCACGCCATCCTTATCGCGCACATAACTGCCGCTCAGATAGCCATAGCTTTCTTCAAAGCCAAAAATGTAGGACTTTTCCTTACCCTGAGCCTCCAGGAGACCGATTTGTTCACCGATAAATTTAAAGCCAGTGAGCACATTAATGGTTTTTACACCGTATTTTGCAGCAATGCGCTCTGCCATGTCGATGGTTACGATGGTCTTAATGAGCACAGGTTCATTGGGCATCGCGTCGTGTTTAATTCTTTGACTGCAAATATAATCTAAGAGCAGCATCCCCGTTTCGTTACCGGTCAAAAGCTGCATTTTACCATGAGCATCCTTCACGGCAATGCCCACCCTGTCGCAGTCAGGATCTGTGGCAAGGAGTAAATCCGCATCGTACTTGGCAGCGTACTCCATGCCCAAGGCCATCGCCTCTTGAATCTCCGGGTTAGGATAGGGACAGGTCGGGAAGTTGCCGTCGGGCTGTTCTTGCTCGGCAACGACAGTAATGTTTTGGAAGCCGGATTCTTGTAATGCACGCATTACGGGTTTTAAGCCCGAACCGTTCAGGGGCGTATATACTATGGAAACGTTTCTGTCCACAGCGTCCCCAAACAATGCAGATTGGTTTTTAATTTCCTCGATAAATGCGGTGTAAACGCAATCATCAATCCAAGTAATCAAGCCCTGGTCCATGCCAGCTGCAAAGTCCAGCCTTTTTATATCGGCAAAAATGTCTAAATTTTCGATTTCTTGTAAAATTGTAGCAGCTGCTTCGGTGGTAATTTGACAGCCATCTGCACCATAAACCTTGTAACCATTGTATTTGGACGGATTATGGGAGGCGGTAATCATCACGCCCGCCCCACAGCCTAAATATCTTGTGGCAAATGACAAGCAAGGCACGGGCATTAGCGTGGGATAAATGGCAACCCTAATGCCATTCGCCGCGAATACGCCTGCAGCAACTTTTGCAAACAAGTCGGATTTAATGCGACTGTCGTAGGATATCGCAACCTTCCACGCGTCTTTCGCAAAATTTTTCTTGAGATAATTCGCAAGGCCTTGGGTTGCTTTGGCAACGGTGTAAACGTTCATGCGGTTGGTACCTGCGCCGATAACACCACGCAGCCCCCCGGTGCCGAATTCCAAATTGCGGTAAAACGCGTCCTCTATCTTCTTGTCATCGCTTTTAATGGCGTGCAGCTCCGCAGTTAAATCCTCGTCGAGAGTTGCCTTTGCAAGCCAGCGTGTATATTCAGTTTGGTAATTAGTTGCCATGGATTATACCCTGGGGAGTTAGGTAAAACTTCCCCTAATCTTTCTCTTTAAAAAATTATATATCTTCTTGCCCCAATGCTCGTCCTCTAAACAGACAACGGGACATGCGTAGAGCTTTAAATTTTCTTTTGCGAGCCAGACATTAAAGAGGCGCTCGCATACCCATCGTATTCCATAAGGGCGCAGTACCACTTATACTCAGTATATCATTATACCACATTTATCGGTATATTCCAAAGGAATATTAAAAAATTGTCAGTGGGGAGCAATGAACTGTACCCTTTGTCAAGGACATTTTTAAAATGAGTGGTAAATTTTTTTAG
>JAUNIS010000067.1 GCA_030523325.1 Phascolarctobacterium sp. | reverse complement strand
CGTAAGCTTGATTCCGCCACTATGCACTATGCACTCAGAACTATGAACTATGAACTGTAAAAGCTTCCCGCTGACAACTTTTTCGCTGCCATTTCTATCCCTCTCGCGATGGCTCGAGCAAATTCTTCCTGGCGCGTGGCGAGGAGCTGCGCATCCTCTTCGCTGGTGATAAAGGCGAGCTCCACGAGGATCGCGGGCATGCTGGTATGCTTGAGCACGTAAAAATTCGCATATTTTACGCCTCGGTCCGCGGTGTCAAGAGCATCGACGATGCTTCTTTGCACGCAAGCCGCAAGTTTTTGCCCCTTATTTGAGCAAGCGAATGTTTCCGTACCATTAGCCCAAATATTTAGAGCGGCATTGCAGTGAATGCTGATAAATATATCGCAAGCGGATGCATTAGCCGCCGCACAGACATAGGCGAGGTCATCGTCCTGCACGTTCATGACGACGTCGTGGCCCAAAGCCGCCAAATAATTTTCCAAATGGCGTGCGACTTCACTGACCACATTAGCCTCCTTTAGTCCGTGCCCACAAGCACCGGGGTCACAGGTTAAATCGTGACCAGGATTTATAAATATTTTCATCAATTAACCTCCTTTAAAAAAATCACTTGTCAGGGACGCACCCAAACAAGTGATTTTCTCTTATCTTGAAGCTATGGATCTAGCGAGTTCCTCGATATTGGCACTAAGCTTATCTAATTTGGCTTCCATGCGGACCAATAGATACCAGCTGACGAAGATGGGGAAACCGAAATCCCTTACCGCTTCAAAAAAATCTTTACCTTCCATTTAGCAAAGGTTGCCTAGCTTATTGCAAGGTTGCAATATCCACAGTGCGAACCTGTGCAGTTACTGCTTCGGCGTAGGCACCGCCGGCAGTTGCAAAGACGTTTTCGTTGATGATAGTAGCCATTACAGTGTCAGCTTCAGAGCGAGTGATGTCTTCGCGAGGATCTTTAATAGAGATGGTTTTACTAGAACCATCCTCGATTTTGAATACGAGTTCCAGAGTCTTGGTCATTATGTTACCTCCTTTGTATTATTTGTGTGCCGCAAGCAAATGAGTCCGTGTAGCTTGCGTTAGGTGAGGGCCAGCTCGCTTGCACTTTTAGACCTCCTCAAAATAGTGCGCAGAAGCTCGACAAGGAGCTTGACCCAATCTTTAGTTTGCAGTGCCGCCATTATTCTTGAACCAGATCGTATTTTTCGGTCAGGACAACTGCTTGGGCACCGCCGGCGCAGCAGGAACCGAGGGCAACGCCAACGTTATAAATGTTGTCGTCGGTTGCGGTATCGTTGATGCCGCTATAGCTCAGGGTGCGCAGTTTGATAGTGCCGTCACTGTTCAATGCGCCTTCAACGCTAACGGACATGCTCTTTTTCAGAATGTTTTTAGATACAGCCATGTACTTTTTCCTCCTTTACATGCATAAACTGACGAAGCTATCCCGGGATACTCCGCGGAACGCAGAATTTCTGCATTCACTTATGTATGAGTAAAAAGGAGGGGGAAGTTCGACCACCTAACTTGCGAGGGAGGGGGGAAGTTTTAAGAGTTCATAGTTCTTAGTGCATAGTGGAGGTTGGATTTTGCGGAGCAAAATCCTAAAATTTTTATTTACGAGTTTTGATTGACTAATTTATATTTTGTGGTAAAATAAAAGTAGAGGATTACTGGTTGTGAGCCAGCCCTCTACTTACAGTTCAGATTTTGATACTTATAAGTAAAGAGTCGCGTTGCGGCTCTTTACTTATTTTCGAAATAAATTTAAAAAGAAAACTTATTTTTTTAATAAGTTAATGATCGCAACGACCAGTAAAGCGAAAGCAATCATTAAAGATAACGTTTCAAAAACTGTCATTGTAATCACATCCTCTTCATGAACCGAAGAAGAAAAGCCGGACCAATAATCCTCTTAAACATATTATGCATAAACTTCGTTCTAAAAGCAATATAAAATTGACTATTTTCGTTCGTTAAAAAAACCTGACAAAAAAAGTCAGGTTTATTTTTTTGCGAACACGGGTTTTACATCGAACAGTTTTGATTTATACAACTTTCCATAATTCATCATTCCATAATTCATAATTGAACTCGTTCCAATCAATAGAATTTGCAAACAAAAGTTTTACGCCAAATAGTTTTAATTCATCGAGCGAAGCTTGATACCTCCACTCAGCACTCAGCACTTCTGCACTATGAACTGTAAAAGTCTCCCCCTGCCACCTCCTTGCAGGTTTTTGTGCTAGTGTAGTATAATAAAATGATTAAATGTCTGTAATTTTATAATTAGCATTTTTGCTTGCTAACCCACAGTGGGTACTATTGCAAAATTAACTGTTAGGGGATTGAATTTGCGTTTAATGATAAACTTTTTAAAAAACATTCTAACTGACAAAGAAATTAAAAACACCGCATTAAACAGGCTGTTCAAGATCATTACTGGACCCATAACAATTCTATTCATTACCATGTTTCTCTTGCCGGTGGAACAAGGATATTGGTATGCGTTTACAGGTTTATCAGCTCTATCTACATTTGCATATCTAGGATTTTCTACAATCATCTTGCAGTTTAGTGCGCATGAATTTTCTTTTCTACATACTTCTGATGACGGTGGTATAAGTGGAGACGAAGAGCACATACATAGGCTTGGTGATTTTCTTAGGTTTGTTGTAAGATGGCTCACCAGAGTTGTTAGTGTTGTTTTTGTTTTGATCATGGCAGGCGGATATTTTTTTATTACCCAAAAAGGGGAGACAACTGTAGACTGGGTTGCGCCCTGGTTTATCTACGCAGTTTTCTCTGCCTTGGTATTTTTCTACTCCTCTATATTATGTTTTATAGAAGGTTGTGACAAAGTTGCCCAGACCCAGCTGATAAGGCTTAAAGTTTCTATTGGTGTAAGTATAGTGTTGCTTTCTTTGCTCTGGTGTGGGACTAAACTTTATGCACTAGCATTTTCCTTAGTAATCTCGGCGCTAATGGGATTTTATTTTCTCTATAGGGATTTTAAGTGCATGTTATTGCAACTATGGCAAATTTCCTATGTGCAATCATATGATTGGAAGCCTGAGTTTTATAGGCTGATATGGCGTTACGCTATAAGTTGGTGTAGTGGGTATTTTGCCTTGCAGGTTTACTCTCCTTTGGTATTTAATTACTATGGGGCCATAGAGGCTGGTCAGGTTGGTATTAGTATGGCTGCCTGTACAGCGGGGTTCTCCATTGCGGATGCATTTATTTCTTCGAAGCTACCAAAAATTAATATGTTTATAGCCAAAAAAGAATGGCATTCGCTAGATATTTTGTTTAAGCGTAACCTTTTATTAGCAGTAGTAACATTCTCACTTGGTACGCTATGTTTTTGGTTACTACACAATGCATTCTACGATAGGGTTACTTTTTTTCAAAGATTTATGTCACCCTTGGGCCTGGGAATTTTAATGCTGTGTTGGTTACTGCAACTATTAACTAATAGTCTGGCAGTATATATTCGTGCTCATAAAATAGAACCCCTCTATTGGTCGTCTTTGTTTTGGTCATTATATGTTTTTGGAACTACATTTTATATTGTAAAAAATTATTCATGCGACTACTTATTCCTAGGTTTTCTTAGTGGTAATATTCTTAACCTGCCCTATGTATACTATATCTATAGGCTTCAACAAAAAATTGACTTGGAATCTCGTTAGCAGCAATCTAAATTAGCAAAAAAATGACTGCCAATTTACTTCCATATTTTTCTTGCAAGATAAAAGCGCTGGGCATAAGATGGCACAACAATGCGTGGCTACATCCCGGGGATGAAGAATGAAATTCGTTGAAAATGTAATTATAAAGCTTATACAATAATTTGTTAGACGAATAGGGTGCATGGCTGCAATTTTGTAATGGTGGATAAGATGAAATTAGGTAAAAAGTATAGCCTGTTTGATAAAATACATATTATTCTGCGGTATAGCCTTGTAGGTCTTATGAAGAGACTGCACATACGCTATTATCATAAGATAGCTTGGCGGCTAGCTAATCCGCATAACTATACGGAGTGCGACCTGCCACAAAGCACTAAGTTTATTACTGTGGGTAATTATACGTATGGAAAATTGCACGTGCTGGTGTCAAAGCCAGGACCACAGCTTAAGATTGGACACTTTGTTTCCATAGCGCAGGATGTTGCTTTTGTGCTTGGGCACGAGCATAACTACAAGTGTATTACTACTTACCCTTTTAAGGTAATGTGTTTGCAGTCCGAGGCGGCTGAGGATTTATCTAAAGGCGATATTATTGTCGATGATGATGTTTGGATAGGCCATAGGGCAATGATTATGTCTGGAGTACATATTGGCCAGGGGGCTGTGGTTGCGGCAGGCAGTGTTGTTACTAAGGATGTGCCGCCCTATGCTATTGTGAGTGGCATGCCTGCGAAGGTTATCAAGTATCGCTTTGACGAGGATATGATAGCCGGGTTGCTGCAGGTTGACTATAGCCAGCTGACGAAGGAGATGGTGGCAAAGCACATAGAGGATCTGTATGTGCCGCTACAGTACAAAGAGCAGTTAGAGTGGCTAGGGAAGAAATAAGATTATGGTTGTGATTGGAGATTACTGTTATGCAGGAGGAACCATTATTTTCGATATGCATACCTACTTTTCAACGTGCAGAAATATTAAAAGAAACCTTGGACAGTATTTATGCACAAGAATTGGATCATACTTTGTTTGAGGTGTGTATATCTGATAACTCGCCAACTACAGAAACAGAAGACCTGCTCAGGGAGTATTTTCCCGCTGTGGATAACCTGCGCTACTCTAAATCGGCTTGCAAAGGGTTTTTAAATTCCATAGAGGCTTTAAAATTAGGCAGGGGTAAGTTTCTAAAACTACATAACGACTATAGTGTATTGAAACCTAATGCGCTGCTTGGAATGCTTGAAAAAGTAAAAGAGTATGAACGTAGCCAGGCAGTGCTGTTTTTCTCTATGGACACGCTAGGGTTTAATGATGTCAGAGTATTTGACACATTTAATGATTTCCTGGGATGTGTAAATTATTTTTCCACATGGAGTTCCGCCTTTGCTGTATGGAAGGTGGACTTTGAAAAATTTATGGAAAGTAAGAGTGAAATCAATTACATGTATCCGCACACATCGATATTATACTATCTGGTGGATAAAGAGCAATATGTTGTAGATGATACTGCATATGCAATCAACAGGACACCGAAGAAAAAGGGCGGGTATAATTTAATTGATAATTTCGTGCGTATCTATTTAGGGATGACGCATAAGCTTGTGGAAGATGGGCACATAACTGAAGAAACCTACAACGCGATAGTTAGAGGAATTATTAGATTTTGCGGATTGTGGAATGCTCTAGTGAAAGCAGACGACAGGTATACGTTTACTTTTGATAATGATACGGAGATAATAAAGAATACCTGTGGTAGCAGTTATGTGTGGAAATATAAATTTTGGTGTGCAGCATATGGGTTTAAGCAATTTTTAAAGAAGGTTTTGCTGCGCTCATAACTCAGAACTAAGTTGTCAGGGGGAACTTTTACAGTTCATAGTTCTGAGTGCATAGTTCATAGTGGTGGAATCGAGCGGAGCTCGATAGATTAAAATTTTTTGGCGTAAAACTTTCGTTTGCAAA
>JAUNIS010000066.1 GCA_030523325.1 Phascolarctobacterium sp. | reverse complement strand
AATTTATAAAATTAAAAAAGAAAACAAAAATTAAGATTTGTATTTAGACGAGAACGAAGTATAAATCAAATATCAGCTTTTTTGCAATTTATTTGCCGTGACGGAGAACACGTCCAGCATAATCCTTAGTCTCCACGCCATTTTCCAGAGCAACCTTGCCATTGACTACAACAACGTCGAAGCCTGTGGAATAATGCAGCGGATCGGTATAAGTAGAATTAGCTTTTACGTTATCAAAATCAACTACTACGAGGTCAGCGTAGTAACCTTCTTTAACTTCACCGCGGCGGTCGAGACGGAGATGGTCTGCAGCCAGCTTGGTAAATTTATTGATAGCAGTTTCAAAGCTGAACATTTTGTTTTTCTTAACAAAATCTTGGAGAATAATGGAGTGAGTAGAGAATGCTCTCGGATGCGGACGACCAGAACCTAAGACGCCAGTTTCTGCAAGACTCATAGAGTCACTGCCAATCATTGTTTCAGGACGAGAAACTACGTAGTCAACGTCTTCTTTCTTCATAATGTCTACGATTACTTGAACACGACCTTGGTTAGCAATCATGTAATCGTAAGCCCAATCGAATGGATCCATGCCAGCTTCTTCAGCCAATTCGTTTACTCTTCTACCAAGAGCATATTCGTTTTCCTTACCGGAACAGGTTGCGATGGTAATGCCAGGCCAACCACCGGTTACTCTATAAACATTTTGCCAACCGCCAAGGCCGTTGATGCAATCATGTTTGCATTGCTCACGAATTTCTTTATGAGTCAAACGTTCCAAAAGTTTTTCCATGCCGCCTTCAAACATCCATGGCGGAAGGGTTGCGCCTAAAGAGGTGCAGCCAGAAGTAAAGGGATATGCGTCGTAAACGAGACCTTTTACTTCGGTGCGAGCTTTATCGAGACGAGCGAAAAGTTTATCCATTTGACCAGCTACGTCACTGCCCATGAGTTTTAAATGGGAAATGTGGAGACGGATGTTTGCATGTTTTGCAATGGCAACTGCTTCATCGATAGCTTCCCAAATGAAGGTTCCTTCGTTACGCATATGAGTTACATAGTAAGAATCGTAATCGGTAAGAACTTCGCAAAGCTCAGCAAGTTCATCAGTGGAGCTGTATTCACCAGGCATATAAATAAGACCGGAGGACATACCAATGCAACCAGCATCCATTGCTTCTTTTAAAGCAGCCTTCATATTAGCCATTTGCTTTGCTGTTGCACGACCTTGAGCAAAGCCCATTTCATGAATACGGATAGCGCCTTGAGCTGCGAGAGGAGCAACGTTTACTGCGGGATTATTTTCTTCGAGGTAGGTCAGGTAATCGTTCATAGTCTTCCAGGGAAGTTTAATTTCTACGGGAAGAGAACCAACAAGACGAGAACCTAAATATTTAATAAGGTCAGCCTTATGAGCATCACTTACAGGTGCAATACCAATACCACAGTTACCAATTACGTCGGTAGTTACACCGTCATACAGTCTTGCAGATGCATCACGACTAACAACAAGAGAATAGTCGGAGTGGGTATGCATATCGATGAAACCAGGAGTTACGAATTTACCGGTTGCATCAATAACTTTTTTTGCTTCAACGTCGGACAAATCGCCTATAGCTACGATTTTGTCACCTTCCACACCTACATCACCTTTGTAGGCAGGAGCGCCGGTACCATCAACGATGGAACCGCCAATAATTTTTAAATCTAACATTTTTATAAATCCCCCTTAGTTTATACTAAACTGAGTTATGAGTTCTGAATTTCGAGTGCTGAGTGCTGAGTGAAGGAAGTATAAAGCAAATATTAGCTTTTTTAACTCAAAACTTGCAAGAATCGTCTTTAGACAAGGCCGCAGGAAAAAAGTCGAGCAGGATAGTACTGTGAGCCGTACAGACTGCGAGACTTTTTGACGAGAACGAAGTATAAAGCGATTATCGCAAGTTTTCTCTATTTACTTACCGTGTCTTAACACTCTACCAGAATAATTTTTAGTTTCCACGCCATTTTCCAGAGCAACCTTGCCATTGACTACAACAGCGTCAAAACCCGTGGAATAATGCAGCGGGTCTGCATAAGTTGCATTAGCCTTAACATTTTTGAAATCTACGACTACCAAGTCCGCGTAGAAGCCTTCTTTGATTTGACCACGTCTATCTAAACGAAGATGATCCGCTGCCAATTTAGTTAATTTGTTGATGGCTGTTTCAAAGCTAAACAATTTTTCTTCGCGTACGAATTGTTCTAAAATAGTTGCTCGTGTTGCAAATGCTCTCGGATGAGGCCGACCTGTTCCAAGCACACCGGTTTCAGCAAGACTCATAGAATCGCTACCGATCATGGTTTCTGGTCTGGAAACGATTTTTTTCATATCGTCCATCTCTACAATGGGAGCGACGATTTGCACGCGACCACCCTCTTGAGAGAAGAAATCGAAAGCCCAATTATATGGATCTTTACCAGCCGCCTTAGCTAAGCTTTCTACCGATTGACCTAGTGCGTATTCAGATTCTTTATGAGCACAGGTTGCGATTACAATACCAGCCCAGCCGCCGTGAGAATCTAACACTTCTTTAAAGGCTCCGTCTTGAAGATCTAAAATAACTTTTTCACGAATTTCAGGATGCGTGAGTCGTTCCAAAAGTTTTTCCAAACCGCCCTCAAAAAGCCAAGGCGGGAACATAGCTCCTAAAGAAGTACAACCTGCATTATAGGGATAAGCATCATAAACAAGACCTTTTAATTCTTTGCCAGCGTTTTCAAGACGAGTGAATAATTCTTCGGTCTTGCCACGATTCTTAGTTCCCATAAGCTTTAAGTGAGAAATATGTAAGCGAATCCCCGCATGTTTTGCAATGGCAACAGCTTCGTCAATCGCGTCCCAAATTTTATTTCCTTCGTTACGCATATGAGTTACATAGTAAGAGTCGTAATCGGCTAAAACTTCTGCTAGTTCGGCGAGTTCGTCTTGAGAACTGTATTCGCCCGGCATATAAATAAGTCCAGAGCTCATGCCTACACAACCTGCATCCATTGCTTCTTTGAGCACGACCTTCATCTTAGCCATTTGCTCTTTCGTAGCACGACCTTTGGCAAAACCCATTTCATGAATACGAATGGCTCCCTGCGCAACTAAAGGTACAACATTAGTTGTCGTGCTATGTTCTTCTAAATAAGTAAGGTAGTCGTCCATAGATTTCCACGGTAGATTAATTTCTACGGGGATGGAACCAACCAAACGAGAACCAAGGTATTTAACCAGTTCTTCTCTATGCTCTTCACTAACAGGAGCAACACCAATACCACAGTTACCAATTACCTCGGTAGTGACGCCCTCGTGAATACGTGCGGATGCATCAGGACTGACGACTAAAGAGTAATCGGCATGGCTGTGCATTTCAATAAAACCAGGAGTAACAAGTTTGCCAGTTGCATCGATAGTCTTAGCTGCTTCCTCGCTTGTTAAATCGCCAATAGCGACAATTTTATCGCCGACAACACCAACATCAGCTTTAAACGCAGCGGCTCCAGTTCCATCAATAACCAAGCCGCCACAAATCTTAAGATCTAGCACGATTGTTCCTCCTGAATCAATGCGAAATTCGCAATACGCAATTACGGTTGGATTTTTGCTATGCAAAAATTCTCTTGATTAAATTAATAATTGATAATTATGGATGAATTTGCTACGCAAATTCTTTTGATTAAAAATAATTGACAAATTCGTCAGCTTTTCTTTGCAAACTTTTGTGAGCAAAATCATTTGCAAAACCGTTAGAATTGCTCTGCGAACTATTTAATAATAACGAATAGATTTAATTTGCAAGCGAAGCTTGCTCCTCAATTGCTCATTGCTCATTGCTAATTGCTAATTGTTAATTGTAATGCTCCCCACTAAACGCAGGGAGCAAATACTTGTGATTAATTAATTTTTATTTGCCGCCGCGCAGAACACGTCCGGAATAAGATTCAGTTTCAACGCCATTACGAAGAGCTACCTTACCATTAACGATTACATGTTCAACACCTTTAGTGTAGGACAAGGAATCAGAGAAGGTTGCGGTATCGATGATTTCATCGTAGTCAAATACAGTAATATCTGCATAGTAGCCTTCCTTCAATGCGCCACGTTTTTCAACGTTAAAACGTTTTGCTGCCATAGAAGTAAGTCTCTTGATACCATGTTCAAGGGTACCAATCTTTTGGTCACGAATATAGTGACCGAGGAAACGACCATGGGTACCAAATGCACGCGGATGCGGTTTGTTAACAGCTAAGAGACCTTGAGTAGAAAGGCTCATAGAGTCAGAACCAATCATAGTGTAAGGATTGCCCATTACATAACGAACGTCGTCAATATTCATAGCATCTTTGGTGATGATTTGAATACGAGATTGTTCTTGAAGCATGAAATCATATACGAATTCGAAGGGTTCTTTGCCTTCCATACGAGCTGCGTCAGCAATATACATGCCAAGATATTTTTCAGCTTCTTTAGTGAATACGCAGCAAATAGGAATGTTTTCCCAGCCGCCGCAAGCTTGATAGAAGTTTTCCCAACCAGGAATACCTTCAACAATGTCGTGAGTCATTTTCTTGCGCATTTCAGGATCCGCAAGTCTTTCCATAAGGGCAGGTACACCACCTTCAAAAGCCCAAGGCGGCATGCAAGCACCGAGAGATGTGCAGCCTGCATTATACGGATAGGAATCCCAGGTTACATCTTGACCAGAAGCTTTTGCAGTTTCAAGCATTTCAAACAGATAAGATGTTTTACCATAAACCTTCGGGCTCATGAGTTTCAAGTGAGAAATGTGCAGAGCTACGCCAGCATTTTTTGCAGTGCGAATAGATTCTTCGATGCATTGGAAAACTCTCGGACCCTCGTTACGCATATGAGTTGTATAAACACCTTTGAAAGGAGCAACTTCTTTTAAAAGTTCGGTTAATTCTTCTTCAGATGTGTAAGCGCCAGGCATATAGGTCAGACCGGTGGACATACCAACGCAGCCTTCTTCCATAGCTTGACGGATATCAGCTTTCATTTGGTTCATTTGTTCTTCGGTAGGCTTTGCATCGGAGAAGCCCATGGTTTTTACACGAATAGGACCTTGAGCCAGAAGAGGAATAATATTGGTGCAAGGATGTGCAGCGTCAACAGCATCAAAATATTCTTTGGAAGTGTTCCAAGGAAGGGTTACTTCTACAGGGATAGAAGCAACAAGACGAGTGCTCAGATATTTTTTAAGGTCGTCCTTGCGATCGTCAGAAATAGGTGCCAAACCAATACCGCAGTTAGCGATTACTTCAGATGTAACGCCGTCGTGAAGTCTTGCGGAACAATGAGGATCTGCTAATACGGATACGTCAGAGTGAGTGTGAGTATCAATGAAGCCAGGAGAAACGATTTTGCCAGTAGCGTCGATGATTTCTTTAGCTTCAGCATCCTTTAGATCGCCAATCGCGGTGATATATTCACCTTCGATGCCGATATCTGCCAGATAGCGTTCATTAGATACGCCATCGACAACAGTACCATTGATAATTTTTACGTCGAACATGGGTTCCACCTCCAAAAAATTTATAAGTTTTACGTGAGAGATTTAGAAAATATATGTATAGCCTCGCAGCCAAACATCTCACCAGAAAAACTATTAAAAATGTTTAAATAAGACGTAGAATTGTCAGACAAATCCTACACCCTCTATTATACATTATAATACAAAATTATGTAATTAAACAAATAAGAAGTTGTAATACTTATTTCTTATGTATACACAAGATACTCTTATGATAAAATTTATTTTCTATTTCCATAAACTTTTCCATCAACTTAACAATAAATATTTATTAATAAAATTTTTTATA
>JAUNIS010000024.1 GCA_030523325.1 Phascolarctobacterium sp. | reverse complement strand
CTTGAGTTCAAAAAAAATTAGCCTGACCTTTTTGGTCAGGCTTTTTTAACGAACGAAAATAAAAATTTAGTTTGTCTACGTATCCACATGCACTTTCCTTTGTCGCCAAATGAAAGTGCCAAAGGAAAGCGCGAGCTTTTTGGAAAAGCTCGGGAAAACTCCAGCTTTTTGCCTCCTCGCAAAAAGCTTCGGCAAAAATTGTAAATGTCAATATAAATTTGTAGGATAAGTGGAAAATAATTATGTATATTGTAAACGGTATTTGCTATGCTGATAATCAAAATAAATTGTTACAGGTAATCAGTGTTCTGCCTTCGAGCCATTACAGGATCAAACTATTTTTAACATGGCAAGCATCGAAGATGGAGTTGTTATTTGGTTTGATGGAGAAATTGACTGCGCTCCTGAATTTATGTACGCAAACAGTATCGCCTACCAAGCCTCGTAATTCTAAAACTTTTGACCAGAATGCGAAAAGCCCTGGCCATAAAAGGTCGGGGCTTTAGTTTGCGGCGATTATTTTTTATTCTTGCGAGCTTCCTTAGCAGCTTGATTCTCGAATTCACCTGTAGTCGGATTAAATTCAAGACCATCGTATTTAGTATTGATGGTTACTTTACCGCTGAGAACATCTTCCGTTAATTTTTCGATAGCGATTCTTACTTTTTTAGGAACCTTCTTGGACATGGCTAAACGTACAATGGATTTGTCTTCCAAACCAATCGTGCTAATGGAATTGGGTGTGAAGGCACCATTTTTGTAGTCCATAGCAGCACCCGAAATAGCTTCAGAAGAATCTGCAACAGCGGAGCCGATAAAGATTTTACTTTCCTTTGTCCAGTCGATAACGTTGCCAATTTCTACGACCTTGCCTTTAGTTTTCGCGATGACATCGTTAACACCAAAGCGACCGCCATTTAACATGGTATAAATTACATCAACACCCTGAGCGATTTCGCCTTCAGCTGCTTTAGCATTAATTTCGTTGCTGTCCAGGTTACCGGTAAAGTGTGTATAGAACTTGGCGTCTGGACGAACGGATTTCAAGCCGTCATAAAAGGCAGCACGCGCATTTAAGCCAGGTTGAGGCCAAGCACCTGAAATGTGACCAACTTTACCAGTTTTTGTCATATAACCAGCGAGCGCACCTGCGAGATATGCGGATTGTACTTGATTAACTCTATAGCTAGCAACGTTTTCTGATTTAACATTGCCTTGAATTACAACGAATTGAATATTGGGGAATTCTTTAGAAATAACACTAACAGGACCATTGCATTGACCACCATGGGCGATAATGAATTTGGGACCTTCTTGGGCAAGGAGACGTAATTCGTCCGTCAAAACCTTACGGTCAGATGTTGCAGATACGTCGGATACGCATTTAACATTGGGAGTAATTTTCGTAGCAATACGTTGATAGCCGCGATAACCAGCATTCATAAAACCATTATCCTGGGAAAAACCAGGCAGCAGTACGGCGATTTCTGCAGGTCCTACAGCGTTTTTAGGCATTTCAACGGTTTTCGCTTGAGCTACACTCAACAAAGTGCAGGAAGCAAGAAGTGCTAAAGCGAAAGATTTTTTTAAGTTCATGACATTCTCCTCCAAATCAAAACAATTTACCGCAAACAAATATTGCAAGATAATCTTAGCAAATTAACTCTCAAGTCGTCAATACACAATCACTGCTATTTACGAATCTCTGAGAATGTTTTTATTACACATTTTTATGTAAAGCACGAATCCATAAAGAAATTCAATTACCTCGCCTTGGAATAGAACTTTAAAATGTTATGATTATTTTACGTTCCTCGTAGCTTCTGACGCCTTCGAATATGATACCATGTATCCTCAAGCTCTTGATGATCAAGTTACCAGAAAAGAAGGTTTCTCTTTACTGTTACGGCATTCTTTTATTCTGGTTGCCCATTCTTGTATTGACTGGTTTTCATTCAAGGACTGGAGACTTGTTGACATGTTTTACACACTTCCTGTTCTGTATGATTAGAGTGATTTAGAGCGATTACGACAGTGGTAAAAACACTCTAATTTGCTCTAAAGAAAAATCGTGTGAGAAAATCCCACACGACGATTATACTTTATTGAATTTGAAAGTGGAATCCGCGTTAGATTTGACGGTTACGGTTTTTTATGCTAGGTGGAAGGATAAAAGGATTTGCAAATTGGTTGAGCATGAAATCTTTGACATTGGCATGGTCGTACAGCTAACGAGTAATTATTTGACCGTGAGGTTTGACGATGGATTGGAGCGAAAGTTTAACGCGCATTTTATTGCTGAAATGTTTTGTGAGGTGTAAGGTTTGAAATAAAATTAGAGCTTTGGCTGGGGAAAATTTTTTAGATAGAGCGTGAGTTTTTGTAGGATGGCAGGAAAAACGCGAGGGAGTAGGGAATAAGAAGGGAGTGTGATTTATCATCGCTCGTCAGTAACTGATAAAATTTATGTGATGAGCTGAGGAGTATGGATATGGAACAAATTTTAGGTTACGATAAAACAAATCCACTTTCTATCGAAATGTATGCGCAAAAGTTAATTGGCAAAACATTTCGTCAGATTATAGAAGACGATGAAAAGAATGAAAATGGCTTTAGAACAAGGTCTGATAATCCCAACTACGCTAATGAACACGAGAATAAGCGTAGAAAAGGCGGGCTGGGTGAAATCATCGAAGAAAGATTTTTTCATTACGAGGCTAATAGCGATTCTCGTCCAGATTTTTACGAAGCCGGCGTAGAACTTAAAGTAACTCCTTATAAAAAGAATTCCAAGGGTTTACTTAGTGCTAAAGAGCGACTTGTCATCTCAATGATTGATTATTGTGCGGTAATCGATGAAGCATTTCCTAATAGTCACGTTTATGCAAAGATGAGGCTAATGCTTTTGATTTATTATTTATATCTCGCAGAAATTAAAAATCGTCTCGACTACAGAATCGACTACGCAAGATTGTTTTCACCGCCAAAAGAGGATTTAAAGGTTATTGAAGAAGACTTTCAAAAGATTATTAATAAAATCAAGTCAGGACATGCTCATGAATTGTCTGAGGGTGACACATTATATCTTGGAGCTTGTACTAAGGCTTCATCATCGGCTGACCGTAGGAAACAACCTTGTAGTGATATTCTTGCTAAACCAAGGGCTTTTTGTCTGAAGAACAGTTACATGACAAATGTTCTGAATAATATTATAATCCCTGGGAAGATTACTTATGAACCGATTCTCAAAGAGGAAACTGATAAAACTTTTGAGCAATACGTTGTTGATAAAATCGCAGCTTATAAAAATTGGTCAGTAACAGATTTAAAACAGAGATTCTTAGGTACTATACAAAATTCACCAAAGAATTTAGAATCGATGCTGGTCTTTAGAATTCTAGGTGTAACAGGCAATAATGCTGCTGAATTCCAAAAGGCAGGTATAGTTGTTAAGACTATCAGAGTAAATAAAAATAATAAAATTAAAGAAAATATGTCCTTCCCTGCCTTCAAGTTTAAAGAGCTTGTTGAAGAGGAGTGGGAAGACTCAACATTTGGCAACTACCTTAGGGATACAAGATTTTTATTCGTAGTTTATCGTGAGGATAGCGAAGGTATATTAAGACTGCAAGGCTGTCAGTTTTGGAATATACCCTACGAGGACCTCGAAAACGATGTCAAAGCCGTATGGGAAAAAACAAAACAGGTGCTTCTTGATGGATTAGTTATTGTTCCTAAAGGTAAGCGACTTACAAATAATTTCCCTAAACAATCTGAGAACAGAGTTTCTCACGTTCGTCCTCATGCCCAAAATAAACAGGATGTGTACGAGCTTCCTGACGGAAGAACCTATCCCAAGCAATGCTTCTGGTTAAATAATTCTTATATTTTAAGTCAGCTTAATGATGATTTCTTAAAATAGATTGTTGATCGAATTCGTTTGCTGTGGTATAATTAAAACAAAAAATTAACTTTAGGATTTTTAAATGAAAAAAACTGTATGTGAGCTTTTCGCAGGTGTTGGTGGTTTTCGCTGTGGTTTGAATAAACTGCTTACCGCAGAAGACCTTAGAAAGGTTCGTGAAAAAGAGACAAACGAAAAATGGAAGACTGTGTGGTTCAGTCAATGGGAGCCAGCTGAAAAAAGTACTCAGTACGCACATTCTTGTTATGTGTATAATTTTGGCAATGCGTTAGACCTTAGCGGCAATGATACTACTAACGAGGATATTTCTACTGTAGATAAAGCGAGCATACCGGACTTTAATCTTTTGGTCGGGGGCTTTCCATGTCAGGATTATTCTGTTGCATCAACTTTGAAATCTTCTAAAGGCTTGGAAGGTAAAAAGGGTGTTCTCTGGTGGTCAATTCGTGAGACCGTCGAGGTGAAAAGACCTCCCTTTATTTTACTAGAGAACGTCGACAGATTACTTAAATCGCCAGCTAAACAGCGTGGAAGAGATTTCGCAGTTATTCTTGGTTGCTTAAGAGACCTAGGGTATACAGTGGAGTGGAGAGTAATTAATGCGGCTGAATACGGTAAGCAGCAAAGACGCAGAAGGACTTTCATTTTCGCTTATGAGAATACGACAAAATATTGTGGAAGAATAGATAAATATATTGGCGTAAGTCGTACCGACGAGCAGACAAATCTCTTCGAAGAGGAAAAGCACTATTGTAATATTACAAAACTTTTTAACGAAGAAGGTTTTTTTGCAAGAGTATTTCCTGTAGAAACCGTTCAAGATAAAAATGTAACTACGAAAGAATTACCGCGAGAGATTGGTGAAATTTCTGCAAGCTTTTCTTTTAACTTTGAAAATGCTGGAGCCATGATTGATGGCGTAGTTTATACAGCAACAACTAAGCCAAACTATCAAGGCAAACAGATTACTCTTGGTGATGTTCTCGAGAGTGAGGACACCATAGTCGATGAAAAATATTTTGTTCCTGAGGAAAGAATCTATTATACAGATCCATCCGTTACCCATTCAGACGAAACTGAAGGAAAACTAGGGCAGGACGAACGTCAGACTTGGCAATATATAAAGGGCGCTAAGAAATTAAAACGCCAAGCAGCTAATGGTCATGAGTATATTTTTTCAGAAGGTGCCATGTCCTTGCTCGACGAGTATGATAAGCCTGCTCGTACCATGCTTACATCTGAAGGTAGTTTTAATCGTAGTACGCATATCGTCAGAGATAAACGTACAGGTCGCATCAGACTACTTACAGCTGCCGAGACAGAACGTATTCAAGGGTTCCCGACTGATACAACAAAATTTTGCAAGAATAAAGATGGCTCTGTAACTGAAATGCCAGAGAACAAAAGAAGGTTTATGATGGGCAATGCGCTTGTTGTAAATCTTATTGCTGATATGGAAGTAAGGCTTGAGGAAATTTTTAGACACGAGCCGAAAGATAAGTAACTACATAACAAACTATTAGGACCACACCTAGTTTTGGGTGTGGTCCTTGTGTATTTTACACATGATAAACTATATGGTATTATATACATATTAGGGGTGTAAATTTAACAAGATTTATAAAATATAAAAGGATGGGATTAGCATGGACGATCAGACTTTAATAACAAAAATAAATACATATCTTCGTGAATCTGCAAAAGCTTTGTCTAAGTGGCTAGGCAGGAGATTAGCTAAAGTTAATGATACTTGGTGGGATGATTGTGTAATAGCAAATCTTACGGAATCACAAAAAGATATAGCGCAGAAAAAGAATATTACAAAGTTAGAAGATTTTGATCTTGCTGCTTTGTTACGTATAACATATAAATCTTGGTATGCTATGAGAACAAGTTTTTATTTGCCTACACAAGAGCGAGAATGCGTTTTTAAAATGGTAAAAGTGCGCAATAACTGGGCTCATTTGAGTGTTCAACTACCTGGTAAAGATACAATTATCAACGATTTGAAAGTTCTTATTGAGTTTTTAGGTCAAATCAATGCCGAAGAGCATATTGGTAATGAAGTTCAGAACTTGCTTGAAGAAGTAGAAATTTCCGAAGAAGAGACTCTCTTGTTTAAAGTGCCTATCGTTAATGAACCAGTGCCTGATGAAAAGAAAGTTGCCGTAACAGCTAATCCTATTGTTGTAGGTAGTCATGTGTCCATAAACACCCTTCCAGGGAAATTAGGCATTGTCGATAGTATTTCTATTGTTGGTAAGCATACTGTTTATAAAGTATTGGTAGATAATAAAATTCGACCCTTTATGGAGAATCAGATTGAATTACTTGGTCAAACTTCTGATATAAAATGGGTAGATGCGAATACTTTTACTAGCCATATTACGGCTTACCAAATAAATAATCCTTCAGCAAACAATTTATATTCTTTAAATTCAGCACGTATAGATTTTGTACCTTATCAATTTAGACCAGCCTTAAAACTCATCCATGCTGACGAACCACGCATTCTTATTGCCGATAGTGTTGGTGTTGGTAAAACTATCGAAGCAGGATTAATAATTAAAGAGTTGGAAGCACGTAGCGAATTAGAGAGAGTGGTAGTTATATGTCCCAGACCTCTTGTTGCTGAACGTAAATGGGAATTAGAAATGAGGAGATTTGATGAAGAATTTGTATCTATGACTGGTCAAAGTTTAAGAGAGGCTATCTCTGACACGGATAGAGACGGAGAGTGGCCTGCTCGTTTTAATAAGATAATAGTTCCCTATTCTATTTTAGATAGCAAGACATATACTGGCGAGGATACAAAAAGGGGTAAGGGTTACGGATTAAAAGATTTGGATCCTGAACCACATTTTGATTTAGTCATTGTGGATGAGGCTCACCATATTAGAAACGGGAGCATGGAAAAGGAAAAGGCATTTGCTTATAAATGTACGAAGTATTTTTGTGATAGAGCAGACGCAGTTGTTATGTTAACTGCTACTCCTTTACAGACTTCTGATCGTGATCTTTTTACAATAATGAATGTGCTTAGACCGGATGTGGTTATCGATGAAAATACATTTGCCGTTATGTCAAGGCCTAATGAATATATTACAAAATGTTCTAGGATAGTTAGAAGCAATAAAGAAAATTGGCAGGCAGAGGCACTCACTACGTTAAAAGATGTTCGCAAGACACAATGGGGAGATAGTGTGATTTCTGAAAATCCCTTATACAAAAGTGTGTTAGAAAGATTACAAGCCGCAGATATAACTCGCGAAGAAAGGGTTCAACTTATTTCTGATATTGAATCATTACACAGTTTTAATACTATGTTCAATAGGACGAGAAGAAGAGATATCCAAGACTTTTGTGTTAGAAAATCTCATACCATTGAAGTTGAATTTACTACTGCCCAGAGTGAATTGCACGAGGAACTTTTAAGATTTGAACAAAATGCTTTGTCTCTTTTACATTTTCCTAGAACTGTTCCGTTTATGATTAGTACATTGCGACGTCAGGCAGCGAGTTGTATTTTTGGTATAGCACCTTATATTAAGGATATCGTAGAAAGAAGATTCAGCCAATTAACGGATGACCCTGAAATTGAATTGGATAAATTTGACGTAGGTGGGATATCCATTGATGCGCTTAAGAGAATTTCTGCTAGACTCATATACCTTGCTGAAAACCTTCCGAATGAAGACAGCAAATTCGATAAGACGCTAGAAGTTATAAGGAAAAAGCAAGCCGAGGAAAACAATAAAATAATGATGTTTAGCACCTTTAAGCATACTTTGGCTTACATTAAGAGAAAACTTTTAAGAGAGGGCCTTAGAGTTGAACAGATAGACGGTAGTGTTAAGGACGAAACACGGTACGCTTTTAAAGAAAGGTTTTCATTGCCGAAAGATGATGCTAATGCATTGGATATACTTCTTTTCACCGAAGTTGGTTCTGAAGGCTTAGACTACCAGTTTTGCAATATGATGATAAATTATGATTTACCATGGAATCCTATGCGCATAGAACAAAGAATTGGTCGTATTGATCGCCGTGGTCAGTTAAGCGAATCTGTCAATATTTATAATGTTATTACTAAAGATACTGTCGATGCAGAAATTTATCATCGTTGTCTAAGCAGGATAGGTGTGTTCGCGAAGAGTATTGGTGACTGTGAAACAATTCTAGGGGAAATAGCGTCCCAAATTGAAGAGATTGCTGTTGACACAAAGCTTACTAAAGAACAACGTGAGGAAAAATTACAACAAATAGCAGATAATGAAGTTCGTAAGGTTCAAGAAATAAATACACTTGAAAATGAAGAAAAAGAATTATTTGGTTTTGATTTATCTGAGTTTACAACAAGTGAAGAACTCAAAAAAGCGGAAAACCCTTGGCTAAAACCTGCAAATATTAAGAATTTGATTACTGCTTACTTAAAAGAGCGTATTGGTAAAAACAGTTCTCTTCTTGGTGATGGACCGTTATATACCTTAAGACTATCTGTTGAAGCTAGGACTGCTTTGCTTGGTGATGTTCGTGCACTTCCAGGGAAGATGAATGCCATGAGAAAAGAATGGGAAAATTATCTCAACGGCAGAAAACCAAATCACTATATTACTTTTGACTCTGAAACAGCTGAAAAGAATAGGAATAGTTTTTTCATTACGACGGTACACCCACTTGCAAAACAAGCTGCAAAGTATTTCGAGACCAATCAGGTATTCAACATCAAACTTAATCATTTTACTAATGATTTGCCGGCTGGAACATATGCTTTTTGCATTTATTCCTGGAAATACACTGGTTTAAGAGAATTTACAAAACTTGTGACTGTTTGCGAGAATGAACAAGTTGGTGCAGAACTGTTTGATATTCTTCAATGTGCTAACAGCACGGAGACTGTTCTAGGGGACTATTCTCTTGATTGGAGCAAATTGGAAGAAAAACACATAGAGAAATTCTTTATAGAACAGTCTAAATACAAGGAAGATGTTCAACAAATATCTAATTATAAGCTTGAAAGTTTAGCGAATAATCATAATAATCTTATAAGGTCACTTGAACAAAAGGCAAGCGATGCTAGCGACTTATCCATTAGAAATATGTATGTTGGTCAAGAAGAAAAAGCAGAGGTATCTTATAATGGGAAGGTTGCCAAGATACAACAAACAACAAAAGAAGCTGATATACTTATGGAACCGTTGGCTAATGGTATTATTCGTATTGTAGGTGAGTAAAAATGACAGAATTACAAAAATTATACGAAAAATATAAAAATATTGAATGGGATGAATTAAACACTAGACATGATGAAGAATTAAAGGAAGCACTAGCCCTTATATCTGCTGATGACATTCAAGCAATAGATGATGCCAAAATATATCTTAGTATTTTATGGAAATTTAGAAAACATCTAGAAAATACTATGAAATATTATGGAGATAACTTTAAAAATATGCTTCAATCATTGCTTGGGGTAGGCAATGATGGTTTGTATCAAAACAAGTTAAGATTCTTATTTGAATTAATTCAAAATGTAGATGATTGTGAATATGACGATATAAATAATTGCAACCTAGATATATTTTTTGATTTTAACAAAGACGAAATAGTGCTTAACTATAATGAGAAAGGGTTTACACCCTTTAATGTATTTGCAATTACCGGTATTGCAGAAGCTGCTAAAAATATTATTGCTGATAAAGTTGAAATAGGCGAAAAAGGTATTGGGTTTAAATCAGTATTTGGTATTGCTAGCAAGGTGCTTATTCAAAGTGGTTATTTTTCTTTTGAGTTACTTAAAGAAAATTTCACCTTGCCAAACCCGGTCTATGATAATTTTAATCATATTGATGGCACGAAAATGACTATATTTTTGTCTCGCGGTGATGTGAACCATATATTCAATAACATTACCAATAGTTATGTTTCTGATAATGCAATTTTTAATCGTAATCCCATATTATTCCTAAATAAGCTTACTCATTTACGTATGTATAACGATAACTCTTGGAGAAATATGGTTTTTGATATTTCAAGAGAGCCGTTAGACTATAACGGAGGTCTTCAGATAGAGCATAATGTAAAACTAAGTGTTAATTTAGGAAATGCTGCCTATGACAAGAGAATTAAGAAAGAAATCTTATGCCACAGGTATACACTTCCTATATTCTATGATAAAGATATTTGTAAATCACGCTACGGTGCAGACACAAAACTAACCGGAAAAAGAATGCATGTACAGGTACTTGTGCCTGCTGATAATACGGTAAAACAAATTTCTTCTGGTGCTTTATATTCATTCTTGCCAACTCAAATTGGACTCAAAATACCGGCTGTAATCCATGCCCCTTTTAAATTAGATGCATCGCGTGAGTTTGTAGACGATCAGAATGAGAACAAATGGTTTGTACATACATATAAGGCTGTTGGCAACTTATTAATGGGTATGTACAAGGACCTAGCAACTACTGTTAAAGAGGATATAGTATATTATCTTGCACCCAAGGGTAGTTCAATAATCAATACTAATTTTGGAAAAACAAAACTTTTAGGTGATTTGCGAGAGTTTAAGAGTATTGAATACTTAAAACAAAAAATTTTTTATACAACAAGGGATGAATATCATACATACAATAATGTTACTTGTTTTCCAGTAGAATTAGATTCTTCTGTTTGTAGTATATTGGATCAAGAAAAGAATTGGTTTATCCCTCCACAAAATTTCTCATCCCAGGGGTTAAAAGATATCGGTCTTAAAATAGAACAAAATATTGCTGATGACATATTATATGCTGGTGTTTCAGATGAAGGAAAAAGTAAACAAGCTTTTGATTATTTATGTGACCACAATCTTTTAGATAAAATAAGCATTGCTAAACTAAAAAATTGTGAGCTGACAATCAACCAAGTAAAAAGTGTAATTGAACATAAAGATTTACTTAAAAAGTTTAATCTTTCTTCTGCAGAGAATATTAAAAATAGCAAACCGGTTAAATTTATTGTCACTGGAATAAAGTCAGGACCAGTTATTGATTTCTTGAAAGAGAATTTAAATGAGGCTCCGTTTGACGTTCGTTCTTATTTTAAAGATATAGAAAACAAATGCGCTCTAATAGAGAATAATAACGACGATTTTTTCATTGCTTCTAATATGGTTATATTTTCTAAGGAGAATGAAACTGATTCCTTTATCAATCTTTGCGATTGTATAAGTCCTAAAAGCATGTTTGCAGCTTTGTTAAAAACTAGCCGTTTTTCTAGAGATTTAGATAAATTGGATAAAGCTGAAATTACCACTGGAGAATATATGTCACAGTTGATAATGGCTCGTAAAAATTTGAAAAATGCTTTAGGGACTGCTCAATACAAGAACTACATAGATATTCTTTTAAACTGTGGAAGCGATGCAAGTCGTTTTGTTAATGAACTTCTTCAAAATGCAGATGATTGTGTTTATGATAAAGATGATATTCCGACATTTACATTAGAAGCAATAGGTAAAAAAATCGTAACTAAATATAACGAAGCAGGATTTGAAAGAGCTAATGTTCGTGCGATAACTGCAATAGGAGAGTCTACTAGATAAGAAAAATACTATTGGTTACAAAGGCGTTGGCTTTAAAATGGTATTTGCCGTTGCTAAAAGTGTTGAAATACATAGTAATGAGTATAACTTTCGTTTAACAGATGAAAATCCAATAGTACCGCAAGTAATAGAGACAGAGCAAAAGACAGAGGGGACCAGCATGATATTTACCCTTAGAGAAGTCTTTGATTCCTATTCTATGACAATTGCTAAAATAGTAAGACTTTGTCTTGCCCTTAGAAAACTACAAAAATTAACAATATTAAATCATTTAATTGAGATTTCAGATGACGATGACTATAGAAGAATAAAAGTTGATGGCACTGAATACTTGTTCAAAAAACTTAAATATAGTTTCGAAATAAGCGATGAATTGATTGCGGATGAAAAAAGGCAAGGCAAAATGGTTGAAAAAAACCAATATATAGTTTGTTATGCTGCTTTTAACAAAGAAACGAAATTGTTAATGGCAGAAGGAAGACTTTATTCAGGATTGCCTACCACAGTTAAAATAAAAGTGCCTTTGGCAATAGATGGTCCTTTTAAACTGACTACTTCTAGAGACGATATCATGCAATGTAAATGGAATGATTTTATAGTTGGGAAAATGTTTATTGCTATAAAAGAATTCTTGTGTAGCGTCAAGGAAACCCTTAGGGTAAATGTTTTAGAATATATTAGGTTTGGAGAAATAAATAAGGGCAGCAGAAGAGAATATTACTTGGATATGTTTGATGGTTCAGTTTTGAAGGAAACATTAAATTCACAGGAACTTTTGAGTATACTGCAGAACATTGATATACTTCCAACGAAAAATGAAAATTTCTTTGTATCAGCAAATGACAAGTCTAGAAAGTATCCTAATGTGGTTGAAATACTTCTTCAATCAGGGGTTGTTATTCATAATCAAGAGATGATTTTGGATGTCGGTCAGGACTTGCATACCGTAACATTGAACGGTCTCGGTGTAGAGAGTGCTAGTTTTGATGATGTATTTAGTATTGTAAATAACTATATTAATGATAAAATATCTGATAAAAAATTCAGAGATAGTTTCTTTACATGGCTGAGAAATTCAAAACTAACTGATAAACAAAAAGACGTTCTTGCGAAATTTAAAGCGGTACCAGTTTTTTCTGATGCGTCCAAGTCAAAAACTATTTATGTTACAGCCTTAGACGAAAATGTTTGTGTATGTGATAAAAATATAGCATTGCCAAATCCGTATAGGGTATTGAATGAAAATTTGCTTCCGGTAAAGGAATATCTTGATTTTTTTGGCAAGACTCCTATTAGAGAGTAAAAATGATTTGTACCAATATGTTCTTGGAGAGTATAAATCTGGTAGAGTTAATCAATTTGGTGCCTTTGGTGATATTTGGGCGATTTGGAATAATGGCGATTTATATTTGAAAAACGATTTGAATAAAATTTCACCTAATGCAAAGTTTATAAACCATCAAGAAAAAGGGTATTTTCAATGTGATATATTTAGAGAATTAATAATTCATGATGAGTGTTTGAATCTTGCCAGAGATTTAAATGTCCCAAGTTTAGATAAATTACTATATGAGCATATTTCTGACGATTTGAAACATAGTCTAACAGATGATGAAGTTGAAGAATTTATGGATGTAGACTTCATTTATTCTAAGAATTTGCTAGATGGTATTGTACGTGATAAACTAGTCAGTGACAGTCAGATAAATTTATATAATCTCATTCCCAAAGGAGATGATATTCCTTTGGATGTTTTAGGTAATTACAATTTTCCAGAAGACAGTGTTGTAAACAAGGATAAGTTTAGACAACACGTTGTTGACGAGTACGAAAAGGCAGGGACTTATATTACGGTTGAGGAGACAAGGCAAGTTAGAAAAGTAAGTTATCCGAATGGTAATATAACTATTCCTACAACAGACGATGCACGTTTACAGACTATGTATATGTACGCTCCTCAAGGGGCTAGTGGTGTATGCTATTGTCAAATGTGCCAAAAGGCAAAATTACACAGAAATATTGAGGTAAATAATATCATAAAATTGCCTGTGAAATACTTGCCTAAGTTAAGACTTGCACTATGCTTAGAGTGTAGCAAACTGTTTGTTCTTTATAGGAATGACCCCGTGTTTTATGATGAGTTTATAGAAAGTATTAAAAATGCTGTCATAACTGATGGTACTGTCGAGGTTGGTATAGCTGACAAAGGTAAAAGTATCAGGTTTACTGCAACTCATCTGTTTGAAATTCAAGAACTTTTGAAATTGTTGTAAAATAGTATTATATTAATTCAGCTCACCCCCCGCAGGAGCCACCATCATGCAATATCAACTTCCACAATCACAAAAACTAAATATTGCATCGCTCTCACAACTATTCGGTAACACCAGCGCATGTTATAAATTTTTCTGGTTCCAGGCGATTTTAAACCATTTCGCAGGCAAGAATGGTCCCTCGCTCGCGGAACGCAACAACGGACGCATTAGCTTTGATTCTTTAATCGACGAGATGATTGTCAACGCTTGGTTCATGGTGAACGAATACCATCTTAAGCTTGGTCCTGCAGATAATCTTGAGCGCATCGTTGGGCTCTTACACGTTTATGACGAAAAACTCAAGCCCAACTCCAAACGTGGAGAGGCTTTGCGATCTGGAGCAGTTTTGCAGTTTAAAAACTTTTTAACCACCCATGACTCAAACACTTTCTTACTACAACCAAAACGCTGCATCCTTTAGCGAGGAAACAATTAGCGTAGATTTTACCACAACTCAAAATAAATTTCTCTCCTATCTACCCCCCGGTGCAAAAATTTTAGACTTTGGCTGCGGGAGTGGTCGCGACGCAAAATATTTTCTTGACCATGGCTATGCTGTCACGGCGACGGATGGTTCCAAAGAGCTCTGTGCTCTAGCAAGTAAGTATACGGGCCTTGCGGTCAAACACATGCTTTTTACTGAGCTAGAAGAAATTGCAGTATACGATGGCGTGTGGGCATGTGCAAGTATTTTGCATTGTTCCCAGCTTGAACTCAAGGATGTTTTCCCTCGTATCATGCGCGCCTTAAGGAGCGGGGGCATTCTCTACGCGTCCTTTAAATACGGCACGGGTGAGAAGCTGCGAGGAGGAAGATTTTATACGGATTTTACTCAAGGCACCTTGCATGAATTTCTCGAAGATGTGCATGGTCTTGTGCTGCTTGAACAGTGGGTGACGGAGGATGTGCGTGAGAGTCACAAGGGCGAGGATTGGCTCAACGTCATTTTGCAGAAAAAGTAAAATAGAAAAGGACCGCTTAGGCGGTCCTTGTTGCTTAAACTAACCAAACTGGTACATACCAATTATCTGCATCTACGGGTAATAAATCATTTGCCATACAGATAACACAACCTGTTCCAATTTTTATTTTTAAATTTTCTAGTCCGGCAAAGGGACTTGCGTCCTGCACGGCCTTTAGAACTGAAAAATTTTTAATGGCCAATTTACCTGGAGAAGCAGATTTTTTAACTTCTATGGGATAAATAGTTCCATATGGAGAGCCATTTTTTTGCTGTGGGCGAGGAGACACCCACTGCATTAGCCAAATCTTCATAAACAACTGGTTTCGAGGTATGGGCCGCAACGGCAATCATAAAATTATAGAATTGCATTTTATCTGCGACCTGCGCTAAATCACTGATATCTCTTTGCAAATAAGTGTCCACGTAAGACCTGTAATATATCTCTAATTTTCCGTCTAAACTAAACTCTGACTTTATTATAGACGGAAATTATCTCTCAGTCAAATAAAAAGCAGACCTTTCGGCCTGCTTTTTATTACCTTACAACTTTTTCCAACACCTTCAAGATCTCCTCGATCTCCAACGGCTTGCCAATAAACTCGTCCATACCAGCTGCAAAGGCATTGCGCCGATCCTCCTCAAAAACGTTGGCAGTCATTGCCACGATGGGGAGGGAGCACTTGGGTTCGTCCATCATGCGAATCTTTTTCGTTGCTTCATAACCATCCATGTTAGGCATCTGCACATCCATCAAAATGAGGTCGTAATAATTGGCTGCAGCCTTGCTAACCATATCTACAGCGATGACACCGTCTTCGGCATGCTCAACAACGAAGCCGAATTCCTCGAGAATAGTAATTGCTATCTCGGCGTTGAGCTCGTTGTCTTCCGCAAGAAGAATACGTTTGCCCTGGAATTTACTCAAATCAGCAGCTTCGTTATTTTCAGTATTACTTTGCTTCGGAGCTTCCGCCAGCTTATGGGTGAGTTCAACAGTAAAGGTCGAGCCCTTGCCCATTTCACTTTCTACATTAATGGTACCACCAAGGAGCTCCACGTATTTTTTTACGATGCCCATGCCTAGGCCAGTGCCAACAACCTTACTATCCGTGGTATTTTTTTCACGGGCAAATTGATCGAAAATATGAGGAAGAAATTCCTTGCTCATGCCTATGCCCGTGTCCTTAACCACAATTCGATAAGTCCCGTAGCCTTCTTTATCACAAGGCAGCTCGCTAACGCTCAGGGAAGCACTGCCTGCATTGGTATATTTAAGGGCATTGCTCAGCATATTAACAACAATTTCTTTAGTTTTTGTTTCGTCGCAGAAAATAAAATTATGCTCTACATCAAGAATGTGAGTAAAAGCAATACCCTTTTGCTTAAAGGCATGCTCGAAGACAGCGACAACGTTTTGCTCCATATCCTTCAGGTCAACATAGGATTCGTCAATAGTCGCCTTACCACTTTCAATACGGGCCATCTCCAGGACATTGTTAATGATGTCAAGCAGATAATTGCTGGCGGTTTGAATTTTGCTAAGATATTCTACAGACTTTTCCTTGTCATCAAGATTTTTTTCCAAGAGAGTCGTAAAGCCGGTAATCGCATTCATAGGCGTACGAATATCATGGCTCATATTAAAGAGGAAGGATGTCTTCGCATGGTTTGCTTGTTCAGCTTTCGCTTTAGCCTTGGCAATCTCTTC
Organism: Phascolarctobacterium sp.; assembly: GCA_030523325.1. Taxonomy (GTDB): domain Bacteria; phylum Bacillota; class Negativicutes; order Acidaminococcales; family Acidaminococcaceae; genus Phascolarctobacterium_A. Next base: position 16,920 of record JAUNIS010000024.1, on the reverse strand, counting down.
GTTAGCCAGAGCCATGGCTTTGGCATTGGCACGGGTCGTGCGAACATATTCACCGAAAGCCCACAGGATAGCAAAGATAACTAACCCGAGGAAGATAAACACAGTGATAAGATGAGTTTGCAGGTAATCCCACAAGGTTACTTCCCTATCAAAGGTGCTCTTGTAAATAGCTGCATTAATTTCCGAAGCATTAATATCACCCAGACCATGATTCAGGGCGTCGATAAGTAACGTATTTTTTAAACCAGTGGCAAAGCAAATGGGGGACTGAAACTCCAAATCCACAGAATTAAAATGTCTGTATTTAGGCATTTGTAAATATTGCTGAGTCATATAGGAGTTAAGCATAGTACAAGTTGCATCGCCCCTGTCAATGGCTGCAAAGCAATCTTCTACAGTATTGTATTCAACAATAACGCTACCTGGAAAATACTCGTTTAGATAAGCCTTCAAAAGAGGAACCGATTTGGCAGATGCGATATATTTAGTAATTCTCTCCGGCTCGTATTTGCCGTTGAAAATCATATTCGCATTATAAACGTAAATATTTTTGGACTTGCGCAGACGATTATTTTCTACGTGGGAATAGCCACCAAAAACTGGGAAGACGAGGTCCACTTTACTATTGCGAGCATCATCTAACATAAGATTTACATCGTCGTAAGACTTATAATTAATTTCAATACCCTGGGAAGGGAATTTTTTTTGCACGCTTTCCAAAATATTGACGATGATACCCTGAGGCTTACCTAAAGCATCCATATAGCAGAAGGGCTTGTAATTATCCATGAAGCCAACAGTAATATTTTTATATTCATTGAGCCATTCCGAATCGTGCTTGGAAGTCTGGATAGCTGCGTTTTGGGTTTCAAAGAATTTCGCATGCAGCTGGCTCAGATAGTATGGCTGATATGTTTCCAGATGTCTTTGTGCCTTGTTAATTTCGTTTAAAAGACCTGGACTATGTCTGTTGACAACAACGTACAGGGGAACATTTTTTAAGTTCCAGACGATGGATACGTCTTTGCGGGGGACGATGGGGATGGTACCCCCGGCAACAAGATCTATATCACCCTTAGCAAAGGCAAAGAGCATGGTATCAAAATCGGGATAGCTCTTAATATTAGCATATAAATTTTGTTCACGGTTAAGCTTGAAAACTAATTCATAAGAAGGAGTGCCTATAACAACGCCGATATTTTTGCCTTTAAGCGACTCAAGTGAGTTAGGTGTAATACTCGTATTCCCCCTATGTTTAAAGAGACCAAGCTCCATAGAGGCCATAGGGTTAGCAGTGGTGACGATGTTTTGAAACTTGCCTGTTTCGATTTCTTCCTTGAAAACACCGGCAACGATATCAATCTTGCCCTCGTCAAGGAGCTTTAGCATATAGTTTTTGGAACCCTCGTAAACGTATTGATAACGCAAATTGGCAATGCCAGAGATTGTTTGCAAATATTCATAGCCATAGCCCGAGCGATGAGTTTTATCCTCCGACTTCTCTTGGAAGCCCTTGCGATCAAAATAACCCACCATCACGTTCAATGTCTCATTGGCGCTAGCACGAGGCATGCTTACGCACAAGCTCAAGCACAAACTAACGCACAAGCTCAGCACACCCACCCCAAGCATTATGAAGCTTTTCCACAAACTTTTCTTCACCATAACACTCACCACTAAAAAATTACGCAAACCCTTGCAATCCTTCGAGACTCTGCAAAACTTCGTTACAGAATTTTAGATTATAATTTACTAATATATATTATATTACAAATCAAGTAAATTAATCTACCTTATGCCTGTAATTTTTCTGCAAATTAGCAAATAAATTACAAAAAAAATAAAAAAACCCCCAAACCTCGAAAGGTCTGGGGAGGTAGGTGGTTCAATCTTGACGATTAAGGGTATAAATTTTTAGTACTGAACCTGCAATATTAGTGATAATTTTTACTTTTAAAAGTCTACGTAAATATCAATGGTGCCATCGATATAGCAATAGTCTAAAACCTTGCCTGGACCAAAAGGCGTGGGCACGATAGAACCCTGCGCATGACCCTTAGCAGCCACAACAACATAACCATCAGCCGTACGATAAATATGATCGTCACAAGCATACCAATTGTGAGTATTGTGATGATAAAGAGCTCTGCTAGAATAGTAGGTGTATCTGTAGCCATGCATATAAATGACGCCTGCACTACGGAAATTAATCTCGCGACCATCCGTCATCCTTTGATAACCATTAGGCGATGCGTATTTTTTCTTGTCAGGAGTTACCGGAGCTGGAGGAGGAGTGGGCTTAGACTCTGGCTTCTTCTCGATATTATCTGCGGGTTTAGAAGCATCCGTCTTCTTGTCCTCGGTCTTCTTAGCTTGCTTCTTATCCTCGGCCTTCTTATCCTTGGAAATATTCTTCTTGAGTTCTTGCTTAGTAGTTTTAGTCGGTGCGTCCACAGCCTCAGAGTTATGAGGAACAAGAACGCAGAACGAGGCAAGAAGAACAAAAGCCAAAGCAAGGGCAAAAGCTTTAATTTTTGTCTGATGTTTGTGCATAATAAAGTTTCCTTGTCTCAAAAATTTTAGTAAATCACTTAAAAATGAAGTGGTTTTTTCTCTCGCACTTGCCTTTGTAAAAAGTACGATGTAAAGATTTTACTATTTTTTGCAAATTTTGTCAAGTTTTCAAGCTTTTTGTTAACTTTTCCCCCAGAAATCACAACTGAAAAACTTGAAGACTTTACAGAAATAAGCTATACTATAAAATTAGTAAATTATTTATTTTGTGTTTTCATGGCTGGTTTTGAGCCGTTTCTATAGGAACTTTTACTTAAAAATGCAAGACGATCATAACACAACGCAAAACAAAAAACACATCTCCGGACTTGACGCATTGAGGACCTTGGCAATCTTTGGGGTTACCTTTTTCCACATGTTCCCGGAATATATTAAGGGCGGTTACTTAGGTGTCTCGCTGTTCTTCGTCCTCACAGGCTTTCTCCTTGCTTATACCACAACAAAACAAGAGAGCTTTAATATACTTAAGTATTACGCCAAACGTTTCAAACGCATTTACCCCGAGTTACTCGTAACCGTGCTAGGTACGTTGGGTCTCTTTTATTTTGTACTGCCCAAGTTCGTGCGAGGCGTGTTCCCCGAGGTTACCTCGATCTTTTTGGGTTACAATAACTGGTGGCAAATTTTTCAAAATGCCGATTACTTTGCCCGCATCACCAGTGGTTCTCCGTTCACACATTTGTGGTTTCTGGGGATCGAAATTCAATACTACTTAATCTGGCCCGTGCTGTATTTCCTTTATAGGGCAATAAAAAATTCCTTTGGCAAAAAGGTAGGACTAGGATTCCTAGCCGTTCTCGCCCTTGTTTCTGCTGCCTTGACGCCCATCCTTTATAACCCGGACGTAGATGTAACTCGTTTGTATTACGGAACCGACACCCGCGTTTACGCATTGCTTCTAGGCGCAATCATAGGTTTATGGCTGGCTGATGAAGAAAAGCAAACTTATACAATTAATATTCGTGGAAAAATGCTTTTCGCAGTAATTTTTCTTCTCACACTCGTTGCTTATGTTTTCATGAGTGGGCAAGCAAGCTTTACTTATCGAGCTGGCATGTTACTTATGACTCTGCTCTTTTGTATGATGCTGGGACTCGTCGTCATGACGAATTTAGGTGCAAGGCTCGAGCATCCCGTTTGTAAATTTTTCGGCACATATTCTTACGGAATTTTCCTCTGGCAATACCCCGTAATTTATTTATTCGGTCACAAGAATGCAGGTAATTGGCCCGGCACAAGCTTCATCCAACTCGTCTTAATCGTCCTGCTTGCGATTTTCAGCAAGTTTTTGTGTGACGCAGTCTTTGAGAGAGCTTGGCCATTTACCGACAAAAAATATTTGCTGCAAAAGAAAATTGGTTTTGGTCTTGCGGCCGCAATCTGCGTAATATTGATGCTTGTTGGCACGCAAGCCTTCGTGTCATCCTATGGCTACATTGATACGGATAAAAAAGAGCTGGAGGCCCAACTTAAAGCCAACGCAGCTAGACTTAAGGCAGAGAATGCGGCCGCTGAACAGGCTGCTCTTAAGCAGGCGATCTCGGACGCCAAAGACAAGGTGGATTTACGCGGCATCGTCTGCATAGGTGACTCGGTCATGCTCGGTTCATCAAGTGCACTGCGTAAACAATTACCTGGCTGCTATATCGATGCCGCTGTCTCTCGCTACGTAGGAGATGGCGTCAAGATCGCCCAAGATCTGAAGGCAAGTGGGAAGCTAGGACAAGTGGTTCTTATTCATTTAGGGACCAATGGACCTATCGCTGGCTCTGAGAATTACGAAAGACATACGAAAAAATTATTAGAGGTTCTGGGACCGGACCGGGATATTTTTTGGGTGAACTTCTATTGCCCCGATACAACCTGGCAGGACACCAACAATGCTTACTTGAGCAATATTATTTGTGGATATCACGCCAACGTTCATTTAGTCAATTGGTATAACCTAGTTCATAATCGTCCCGAGCTCCTCGTTTCGGATCGCATTCACCCAAGCTCCGAAGGAATCAGGCTCTACGGTGAGCTCGTGCGCGAAACCATGGTGCGAACTCTCGCAGAAAAAAGCGTGAAGAAAAACGCAACAAAAAAATAAAATGCGTCGCTTCGGCGACGCATTTTATTTTAGAACGTATTTCCGTTTGATAAGTTGATGCGTTGATTCTTGGCTTCCTCAAGCTGGGCATCGTTGATATACCCGTATTCGTGCATCTTTGTGAGGACGAGGAGCTGACGCTTACGACAGCCCAGCGGGTTCTCCAAGGGGTTCAGTGCACTGGGTGCGTAGGGAAGCGCAGCGATAATCGCGGACTCTGCAAGGGTTAAAGCGCTGGGTGCTTTGTCAAAGTACTTGTAGCTTGCTTGCTTAATCCCATAAGCACCAGCGCCAAAGTACGTCGTATTCAAGTAAAGCTCGATGATTTCGTCCTTGGAATATTGATGCTCAATAATTAACGAAAGAATTGCTTCTTCAGCCTTGCGTTCCATGCTTTGTTCCTGGGTGAGAAAAATATTTTTTACTAATTGCTGGGTTAACGTGCTGCCTCCTTGCACAACCTTGCCTGCCGTGAGATTTTCCAGGGCAGCACGCAGGATGCTTTCCATCGCCAGACCTCCATGCTTGTAAAAGTCGTGGTCCTCAATAGAAATCAAAGCCTTGGGCAAGTCCTGGGCCATATTTTTTAAGGGCACCCAGTTAGGTTTTTGACGAATGGGATCGATGGTATCCTCCACATTGGTCCACTGATAAATTTTTTTGAGGGGCACGGGCCACTTCTCCTTGTCAGGTAAAAGAGCAAAGAAAATTGCCTTGGCCGCTTTCTTCTCATGTTTTTCTTGCTCCGTGTCCTTGTGATTATTTTCGTTGACAATGACTTTTTGCTCTTGCTTTTGCACTCCTTCTTCTTGTTTTTGAGTGGGGGAGTCCGTGGGTTTTGAGTCAGATTTAATGGTGTCATAACCAATCATCCCAAAAAAGATGATGACTGCGATAATAATTGTTTTCAGCATAATTTTACCTCGAAAAAATTTCTTCTTACTATTTTAGCATATTTTCTTGTGAATATGTATAAAAAAATACTTTTCAATCGCTTGTAAAAGGCTTATAATAGAATAACATATAATGGATTAATGTTTTTACTATGTCCAAATTAAAAAAATCCATGAAAATTTATGCAAATCATGTGTATAAAAGAATTATAAGGAGGTTTGACTATGAGAGCGAGTGTTATTGGTGCAACAGGTTATGCTGGTGTAGAACTTTTACGTTTGTTATATGGTCATCCTGAAGCAGAAATTGCTCACATTACTTCTGAGAGCAGTACAGGTGAGGCAATCGCTTCCATGTACCCGCATCTGACCAATCGTATCGAAAAAAATTTGACTTCCATGAAAGATTTGGAAGGTATTGCTGCTGACAGCGATGTTGTTTTTATTGCTCTTCCTCATGGACACGCTATGAAAATTGGCAAAGCACTTAGAGGAACCAATACGAAAATTATTGACCTTGGTGGTGACTATCGCTTCAAGGATTACAAGGTTTTTGAAGAATGGTACAAGGTTAAACACGAGGACCCGGATGCCAATGCCGTATACGGTTTAACCGAGCTTTTCCGCGACCAGGTTAAGGCTGCGGAGCTCGTTGCAAATCCTGGCTGCTATACGACCTGCAGCATTTTAGCAATGGTTCCCCTGCTTAAATACGGTTTAATCGAGACCAAGGGCATCATTGTCGATGCAAAAAGTGGTACATCGGGTGCAGGACGTAGCCTTAAGGCCGGCAGTCTTTATTGCGCAGTTAATGAAAGCTTCAAGGCTTATGGTGTTGCAAGTCATCGTCATACTCCCGAGATCGAGCAAATCTACAGCCAATTCGCAGGTGAAGAGGTAATCATCCAATTTACTCCTCACTTATTGCCCATCGACCGAGGCATCTTAGCGACCTGCTATGCGAGTCTTAAACCCAACGTAACCGATGCCCAAATCGAAGAGGCTTACCAAACCATGTACGGCAAGGAATATTTTATTCGTCTTCGTGGTAAGGGAGGCTGCCCCGAGCTTAAAAATGTACGTGGCTCTAACTACGTTGATATGGGCTGGCAACGAGACAAACGTACCGGTCGTATTATCGTCATGAACTGCATTGACAATCTTGTTAAAGGCGCTGCAGGTCAAGCAGTACAAAATATGAATGTAATGTTTGGGGTTAAGGAATCTACTGGACTGGAAGCTTTACCGCTTGTTCCGTAAAATCCGGAAGGCTGGAGTTATTATGAAGTTGTTTAATTAGCAATTAGCAAAGAGCAATGAGCAATTGAGGATGATTTTGCTTCGCAAAATCCTTTGATTAAAACTAAAATTACTCATTACTAATTATTTCTCATTCATAACGCAAAACTACAAATCACAAAGAGGTTTTAATATGAAAAAAATTGACGGTTGGGTCACCGCTCCCCAAGGCTTTGTTGCTGCTGGTGTTAAGGCAGGCATCAAGCTTAGCGGTAATCATGATGTTGCTGTAATTTTCAGTAAAGTCCCTGCGTCCTGTGGTGCAGTCTTTACTACAAATAAAATGTGTGCTGCCCCGGTGCAAATTTGCCGCGAGGTTGTAGCTCATCCTTACGCACAAGCAATTTGCGTTAATTCTGGCTGTGCTAACGCAGCAACTGGTGTGCGTGGTCTTGAGGATGCTAGGGCTATGCAAGCTCACTGCGCAGAAAAGCTGGGCATTAAACCTGAAGAGGTTTTTATTTCTTCGACAGGTGTAATCGGTCACTTCCTGCCTATGGAAAAGCTTTTCGCAGGCATTGACGCAGCTTGTCAGGCTCTCAGTGAATCCGAGGGTGAAAGCTGTGCTATGGCTATTCAAACTACCGACACCTTTATTAAACGAGCAGCTTATGAATTCGAGATTGGCGGCAAGCTTTGCAAAATCGCAGGCATTGCGAAGGGTGCAGGCATGATTCATCCGAACATGGCTACCATGCTTACTTATTTAACAACGGACTGTGCTGTTGCTCCTGATGTTTTAAAACGTGCTGTCAAAAAAGCTGCTGACCAAAGCTTTAATATGGTTGTTGTTGATGGTGACACATCTACCAATGATAGTATGATCGTTCTTGCTAATGGACTTGCTGGAAACGAACTCATCACCAGTGAAGAGCATCCGGATTATCCTGCTTTCTTTGAAGCTTTGTGCACCTGCGCAAGAGAACTCGCCATTCTTATCGCTCACGACGGGGAAGGGGCAACGAAATTCTTAGAGGTTAATGTTATCGGTGCTGCTTCCTGGGCCGATGCAAAGACTGCGGCTATGGCTATTGCTAAATCTCCCCTTGTAAAGACAGCTTTCTTCGGCGAAGATCCTAACTGGGGACGTATTGTCTGTGCAGCAGGTTATAGCGGAGCCGATATGGACCAAAACAAGGTTAACCTTTCTATCGGTGGTAAGTATCTCGTAAAAAACGGTTTGAACTGCAACGTTCCTGCTGTGGAGATGGCTCCCATCATGCATGAGCACGACATTTCCATGACTGTGGACCTGGCAGTGGGAACTGAGCAAGCCACGGTTTGGACGTGTGACTTCAGTTATGAGTATGTGAAGATTAATGGGGAATACCATACTTAATGCGGAGTTCCGAGTGCATAGTGCTGAGTGAAGGATGTTTTTGCTACGCAAAAACCATTAATAAAATTAGCAATGAGCAATGAGCAATGAGCAATTAAGGATGAATTTGCTTCGCAAATTCTTTAATCAAAGCCAAATTGAGTTCTGCAGATTGAAGTGGCAAACTTGCGATTGACGTCGCATAGTTTCAACTCATAACTCTTAACTACCAAAGTATTTTCAGGAGGACATATAAATGGTTGTAAACGATAATGACATTAAGATTCTTTTAGAAGCATTGCCCTATCTAGCTAAATTTAAGGGCTGCACTGTTGTTGTAAAATACGGCGGCAACGCAATGCTTAATGACGAATTAAAGGACCAGGTTTTGAAGGACATTGTTTTCCTGCAACAAGCAGGCATGCGTCCTGTTGTAGTTCATGGCGGTGGCCCGGCAATTACGAAGATGCTTAAGCAAGCTGGTAAGAAAAGCGAATTCATTGCCGGCCTGCGCGTAACTGACGAAGAATCTGTTCGCATTGCGGAGATGGCTCTTGTTGGTGACATCAATACCGATCTGGTAACTCGTCTGAACAATTTAGGTGGCGATGCTATCGGACTGAACGGTAAGGATTCCAAACTCATCGTTGCTAGAAAGCATTTAGCAGATGTTTATGAAAACGGCGAGGTCAATCTCGTTGATATCGGTTATGTTGGCAAGGTTCAAAAGGTTAATGTTGGTCTCATCAATTTGCTTTTAGATAACGGCTACATTCCTGTTATTGCCCCCACCGGTATGGGTGAAAAGGGCGAAACCTACAATATTAATGCAGACTCCGCTGCAGGCGAAATTGCTGGGGCACTGCAAGCTGAAAAATTACTCATGCTTACCGATGTAAAGGGTATTTATTCTGACTATAAAGATGAAAGCACTTTCATTAGTACTCTTTCCTTTGACAAGGCTCAAGAGTTAATTATTCGTGGCAGCATTGACGGTGGTATGATTCCTAAGGTTCGTGCTTGCATTACGGCTCTGGGTGCAGGCTGCAAGAAGGCTCATATTATTGATGGTCGCTTAGCTCATTCCATCATCTTAGAAATTCTCTCTACCGAAGGTGTTGGCACCGAGGTTGTGAAGAACGCTTAATGCGAGGAAATATTATGGATAAAAAAACTGTTATTGAACAAACTGAAAAATATTATCTGCCTGTTTTCGGTAGATACCAAATGGTTATCGACCACGGTCAAGGCAGCAAAGTGTATGATAACGAAGGCAACGAATATGTTGATTGCTTCGCAGGTATTGCAGTAAATGCCCTTGGCTACAATCATCCCATTCTTGTGAAGGCTGTGCGTGATCAAGTTGGCAAGATCATGCACTGCTCCAATTTGTATTATACCGAGATTCAAGCCAAGGCAGCTCGCATGGTTTGTGAATGCTCTGGTATGGACCGCGTATTTTTTGCAAATTGCGGTGCTGAAGGTAACGAAGGCGCTATGAAATTGGCTCGTAAATACGGCGTAAAAAAATCTCCCACGAAATTTAAAATTGTTTCCGCACAAGAATCCTTCCACGGACGTACCTTTGACACACTAGCTGCAACAGGTCATGATTATTATCATGTTGGTTATGGTCCGCTGTCTCCTGGTCACGTGCTGGTAGATTACGGCAATATCGATGCTTTAGAAAAGGTTATGGACGAAGACGTTTGCGCAGTCCTCTTAGAACCCGTACAAGGTGAAGGCGGTGTTTATGTTCCTACCGACGAATATTTGCAAAAGGTTCGCGAGCTCTGCGATAAATTTGATGCTCTGTTAATTTTTGACGAAGTACAAACTGGTGTAGCACGCACTGGTAAATGGTTCGCTTACATGCATAGTGGAGTTAAACCCGACGTCCTTACATTTGCTAAGGGCATTGGCTCTGGCTTCCCGGTTGCAGGCTTTGCTGTTCCCGAAAAACATGCCCGTGTTTTCGCACCTGGGGATCACGGCGGTACGTTTGGTGGCAATCCTTTAGCTTGCGCAGCAGTTTATGCAACGCTGACAACTTTAAAGAGCGAAAACATGGTCGATAAGGTTGCTCAAAAGGGTGCCTACTTCATGGACGAGCTGAAAAAATTAGCAGCTAAATATCCTGACAAGGTTGTAGAAGTTCGCGGTAAGGGTCTTTTACTCGGCATGCAATTAACAAAACCCGGTAAGCCCATCGTCGAACATTGCCTAGCAAATCATGTGCTGATTAATTGCACAGCTAATACGGTAATTCGTTTGGCTCCTCCTCTTATCATTACTAAAGAGGAAATTGACGTGGTTATCGCTGCTTTGGATAAAGCTTTGGCAGATTTTTAAAGAGGAGTGCTTAGATAATGAGCTTAAGAAATAAAGATTTACTTTCCATTCATGACCTGAGTATAGGCGAGGTCGCACATATTCTTGATGTGGCAAGAAAATTAAAAAAGAAATTAAAAAATGGGGAACCCCATGAATATTTAAAGGGCAAAACCTTGGCAATGCTTTTCTCCAAAGCATCCACTCGTACCCGCGTATCCTTCGAAACAGGCTTCCATCAATTGGGCGGTCACGCGCTCTACTTAAACGATTCCCAAACCCAGCTTGGTCGTGGGGAGCCTATTCGCGATACTGCTCGTGTTTTAAGCCGTATGGTTGATGGCATCATGATTCGTACATTTAGCCATGATTCCGTTATCGAGCTGGCTGAGTACGCAAGCATTCCCGTTATTAATGGTTTGACCGACCTTTTGCATCCCTGTCAAGCACTGACCGACCTCCTGACCATCGAAGAACATTTCAAGGTTATGAAGGGTCGCAAATTCGTTTATGTAGGCGATGGCAATAACATGGCTCATTCCCTCATGTTTGCTTGTGCAAAGGTTGGTATGAACATGGTTTGTGCTTCTCCTAAGGGTTATTATCCTGACCCGGAAATTTTACGCCAAGCTCAAGAGGACGCAAAGCTTACTGGCTGCACCATTACTGTTGAAGAAGATATTATGAAAGCAGCTCAAGGGGCCGACGTTTTATACACCGATGTTTGGACAAGCATGGGTGAAGAAGCTGAACGAGAACAACGCATGAAGGATTTGCACGATTATCAAATCAATGCCGAGCTTTTGAAGGTTGCTCGTCCGACCTGCATGGTTCTCCATTGCCTGCCTGCTCATCGCGGAGAAGAAATTACAGAAGAAGTTCTTGAAGGACCTCAATCCTTTGTCTTCGACCAAGCTGAAAACAGACTCCACGTACAAAAAGCAATCATGGTTCTTTTGATGAGTGATGCTAATATTTAATTAACGAAAAATTTTAAGGCATAGAGCGGTCTTGCTTTATGCCTTGATTTATTTTTAAAACTTTTGGTTTTATGCAGAATAATTTGTATAAAGAAGATTTTTATGCAAGATTTAAAAAGAATTTGCCTAGAATTTTGTATACATATAAAAAATGCTGGACAAAGTCTAGAAAAGTGCTATAATACAAGCATATCAAATTTTTATATTAATTTCTTAGGAAATTAAATGTTTTAGGAGGACTTAAAATGAAAAAAGAAGATATCAAAAAAGTTGTCCTGGCTTATTCTGGTGGCCTGGATACTTCTATCATCATTCCTTGGTTAAAAGAAAACTACAACAACTGTGAGGTTATTTGCTGCACTGCCGATTTAGGCCAAGGCGACGAACTCGCACCTGTTCATGATAAAGCTCTCAAATCCGGCGCATCTAAATGCTATATCCTGGACTTGAAAGAAGAATTCATTTCCGATTATGTTTTCCCGACCATGCAAGCTGGTGCAATTTACGAAAGAAAATATCTCCTCGGTACTTCCTTCGCCCGTCCGCTCATCGCTAAAAAATTAGTCGAGATCGCTGAAAAAGAAGGCGCTGATGCAGTAGCTCATGGTGCAACTGGTAAAGGCAACGACCAAGTTCGTTTCGAGCTTTCCGTTAAAGCTCTTGCTCCTCAACTGGCAATCATCGCTCCTTGGCGTGAATGGTCCATCCGTTCTCGTGACGAAGCTATCGATTATGCAGCAGCTCATAACATTCCCGTTCCCGTAACCCATGACCATGACTATTCTATGGACCGCAACATGTGGCATCTGTCTCATGAAGGCTCCGACCTGGAAGATCCTTGGAATGCACCTAAAGACGAACTCTTTATCGTTACCAACCTGCCTGAAAAAGCTCCCGACCAAAAAGAATATGTTGAACTGGAATTCGTAAAAGGTATTCCTGTTTCCGTTAATGGTGAAAAGCTTTCCCCGGCAGCTCTCGTAGAAAAATTAAACGAAATCGGTATTCGCAATGGCGTTGGTATCACCGATATGGTTGAAGACCGTCTCGTTGGTATGAAATCCCGTGGCGTTTATGAAAACCCGGGCGGTGCAATCATTTACTATGCTCATAACGAACTGGAAAATCTTTGCTTAGACCGTGCAACTCAAAGCTTCAAGCAAATGGCATCCATTCGTTTCTCTGAACTCGTATACGATGGCATGTGGTACAGCCCCCTGCGTGAAGCATTAACTGCATTTGTAAATGAAACTCAACAAACCGTTACCGGTACAGTTCGCCTGAAACTTTACAAAGGCAACATCGTAAGTGCTGGTGCTAAATCTCCGTACTCCCTGTACAGCCAAGAATATGTAACCTTCGGCGAAGACGAAGTTTACAACCAAGCTGATGCAACTGGTTTCATCAACCTGTTCGGCCTGCCTTTGACTGTTCGTGCTCTGATGAAAAAAGGCTCCCTCAAATAATGGCTAAGCTTTGGGGCGGTCGTTTTAGTAAGAATACTAACGAATTGGTGGACGCATACAATGCGTCCATTGATTTTGATAAGCGTTTATATCGTGAAGATATTCGTGGCAGCATTGCTCATGCAAAAATGCTGGCTCGTCAAGGAATCATTCCGGCTGAAGATGGGGAGACAATTAAAGCTGGACTAGAATCCATCCTCGCAGATATTGAAGCAGGTAATTTTCAATTTGAAGTAGCTCTTGAAGATATTCATATGAACGTGGAAGCTCGTTTGACTGAACGTATTGGTGCACCGGGTGCTCGCTTGCATACTTGTCGTAGTCGTAACGATCAATGCTGCCTCGACATGCATATGTATTTAAAACGCGAGCTGGCGGAGACTGCTGAACTTTTAATCGAGTTCGAAAAGGCAGTGCTTGCTGTAGCTAAAAAGCATTCTAAAACTTTGATGCCAGGTTACACGCATCTTCAAAGAGCTCAACCGATTACATTTGCTCATCATATGCTGGCATATTTTAATATGCTGCAACGCGATTTCCGACGTCTTCTTGGTGTATGGGAGGGCGCTGATATGATGCCTCTTGGTGCAGGTGCAATCGCTGGCACAACTTTTCCCATTGACCGTTTCTATGTGGCAGAGCAATTAAACTTCTCCAAGGTTTATCCCAACTCCATGGACGCAGTTAGTGACAGAGACTATATTATCGACTATCTTGCTTTTGCATCTGTTTTGATGATGCATATGAGTCGCATGTCCGAAGAGATTTGTCTGTGGTCCTCCACAGAGTTTGGCTTTGTAGAGCTTGACGATGGCTTTGCAACTGGTTCTTCCATGATGCCGCAAAAGAAAAACCCGGATATTTCCGAGCTGGTTCGCGGTAAGACTGGACGTGTGTATGGTCACCTGATGGCAATGCTTACAACCGTTAAAGGCTTGCCTTTGACCTACAACAAGGATTTGCAAGAGGATAAGGAAGGCTTCTTCGATGCTATCGACACCGTTAAATTCACCTTGGCAGTTTATCGTGATATGATTCTCACCATGACTGTCAACGTTGATAAGATGGCTGAAGCCGTTTCCAAGGACTTTTCTAATGCAACCGACCTGGCCGATTACCTCGTTCGTAAGGGCTTGCCCTTCCGTAATGCTCACGAGGTTTGTGGCAAATGTGTTGCCTATGCGATCCAAAATAATAAATTCTTAAGCGAAATTTCTGTTGCAGAATATCAACAATTCTCCGAGCTCATCGGTGAAGATTTGTACGAGGCTCTTAAGCCCTACAATTGTGTTGAAGCTCGCAAGTCTTATGGCGGTCCTGCTTTCTCCGAAAACGAGAAGCAATTCGCTATGGGCGAAGATATTCTTGCTAAGCAAGCAGCAAAGCTCGCCGAGCTCCAAGCAAATATTTAAAAATTTGCCTGCGCATAATTTATACATCTAAATAATTAACGAGGTGGACGAGAACTAGCATGGTTCTGTTCACCTCGTTTTGAATTTAATGTTCAAAAGATTTTAGTTATTAGTCAAATAAGCTTCGGAATTGACCAAGTCTTCCATAACAGATTTCTTTATTTCCTCGTTTTTTACTAGGTTAGCTCTTTTAGAAAATGCTTTCCATAACTCTCTGCTCTGAGTTAATTCGACAATATCTTCCAATACCTCGCCGAACCAATACAGTTCTTCGTCAGAACATTCAGTCTCAATAAAAGCAATAGTAACCTGAAGATTTTCAGAGAAAACATCAATTTCTTTTTTCCACCATGGAACAGCATAATAAAATGCGTTTGGGTTCTCGATCCTTTCTCTTATAACTTCATGAAAAATTTTAAAATCAATCATGGTCTTTTCCTCCTACGATTGGGGTTTGGTTGAAACTTGCTATCTGGAAAAACAGTAGCAATCTGCCCATGTGTTCTAATTACACCAACTCTGATACCTTTGTATGTACCCCACATGGCATCACCATCAGGATAAGTTTTTACGATATTATATTGGATATTAAGGCTTTTTGTAAATAGTAAAATATAAACATAAATTGATATAGAGGCGTCCATACCATAATGTCATAATTCTTCTGATTTCTGCATCTAAAAAATTAACGAGGTGGACGAGAACTAGCATGGTTCTGTTCACCTCGTTTTGAATTTGATTCTTTCAATTTTTAGAAAATCCTCCAAATCATGTTATAAAAACGGCTAAAAATATAACATCAATCGTTTCATGTTATAATTTTGAGAATTTTTATAACATGCTTTGGTGGTGTTAATTATAATTCTTTGCACAAAAGATGTCAACGAGAGATAATTTGAGCAAGAAAGTTAACAGAGGAGTTTAGTTAATTTTGACTAAAAATATTTAAAAGGGGAACCATTACGCAGATATTTACTGAATATTCGCATAGGTGTATAATTGTAAATGTATGTTGACGGCTACGTAATATCGCCGCACACTGAATACGAATAGATAATTTTGTTATTTATAAATCCTTTACTAAATCATAAGGGGAAATGATTTAAAGTATAGAGGACACGATAAATTTTCGTGCTAAGGTGCTTACAAAAGTGTTAGGGAAAATTAAACTTACAAGGGAACAAACTTGGAATTTGGCTTTGATCATTGGCAAGGTGTTGTTAAAAAATGGTGCAGAAACTTCTCGTGTAGAAGATACCATTACTCGTTTTTGTCACGAAAATGATTGCAAGGACATCAATGTTTTCGTTACGCCTGCGGTGATTCTTCTTGGTGATGAGTCCACTGTTAATCCTGCGGTTGTGTGCAGAATTCGTTGGCGCTCTACAAATCTTAGTAATATTAGTCTCATCAACGATTTTACTTATAATCTTAAAAGCTGGACTATGGATTACGACGAAACTGTCATATATTTAAATAGTCTTTTGGAGACGCCTCCTTCTTATAGTCAGGCTATGACTTGTCTAGGCTCTGCGGTAAGTAGTGGGTGCTTTGCTGTGCTCTTTGGTGGTGACATTTACGATTTCGTTGCTGCCTTTATTACGGGTGGACTGACCATGTATTTCATCAAATCCTTGAGCGGTTATCGGATGAGCGTGTTCTGGGAGAATGCTGTGGCAGGTCTTTCTATCGGGGCCATCGCTTTAATTTGCCATGCTATTAATAGCGAATGTACTCTTGAGCAGGTAATCGTAGGTGCGCTGATGCCCTTCTTACCTGGTCTTGCTTTTACCAACGGCTTGCGTGACTATATGGCTGGTGATTTGATTAGCGGTAATTGTCGTACGTCTGAAGCCTTGCTTTTTGCAATTTCCTTGGCTATTGGACTAGCTGCAAGCTTGCTTGCTTGGCATAACTGGGGGTGGGCACTGTGGAGATAAATTACGTATCTGCTTTTGTATTCGCCTTCATCGCGACCTGTGGTTTTGGTTTTATTATCCAGGTACCTTTCAAGGCTATTCCTACTAGCGGGATTATCGGAGCCATAGGCTGGGTAGTTTTCGTTTATATTTCCAAGGGTTTTGGTCATAGCACAGTTTATGCTAATTTCACGGCTACGGTTGTAGTAGCAGTTTTGAGCGAATTATTTGCACGCTTGATGAAGCAGCCTGTTAATGTTTATGTTATTCCCGGAGTTATCCCCTTGGTACCAGGACTTGGTATGTATAATGGCATGACGAAGATTCTCAGCAGGCACTTCGAATATGGGATGAGCATTCTCATGCAAGCCTGCTCGGATGCAGGTGCTATCGCCATGGGGATGATGTTAGTGACAAGTATCTTTCGCATGATCAAAATCAGTAAAGAACAAAAGAGTATTGCGGAACTGTTAAAGAGGCAAAAATAACTGATTGTTAATGGCGAAAAGACGCAAGGAGATTCGTTCATTGAACGTCTAGACGCCAAACTCAAAGAAATTAAAGAAGGGAAGGAATGCGATATGAATTGGGTAAGTTTAAGTGCTCAAATGCAGGATGAACGCCGAGAAGGTCGTG
>JAUNIS010000065.1 GCA_030523325.1 Phascolarctobacterium sp. | reverse complement strand
AAATGATAGAAGCTCAAAACGAAGAAATCATCTCTGAATGGATAAAACGCTTTAAGGAAATTTCTTACTATTGCTAATTAATATCACCTAAATACGACTAAACCGGATGGCTTGCGAGCCATCCGGTTTTGTTTTGGGGTTTATCTTTGCTTTAATTTATTAGAAGTTATATTATCCGTTATATTGGAAAACTACGTTGTATTTGTTTAAGAAACCGCTGCGTTGATTTTCCAAAAGTATTTTGTCGGCGTCGGACGGGGAAATAACAACATCGCATTTATTAACTACGCGTTCTCGCAAGCTAACGATTTCAATATAAAGCGGATTGCTGCCAGCTCTAGATCTACCTGCAGCAACTTCATTCTGTTTTTCTTGACCCTTTGCATATTCAACAACACCATTATTAATAGCAAATGTTGTATCTACGTTATGTACTCCATAAACCGCACGACCGTTAGAATCATAAATAGCAGGGCAGAAAGTTCTTACGAGACCTGGAGATTTAATAACAATGACTACACCAGTATAACCGCCTGTAACCTTTGCCTCTGGAGCCGGAGTATAAGTCTTCGTAAATTCAGGAGTCGGTGCAGGAACAGGTACTGCAGGTGCACCACCAGTCTTTGCTGTAATAGCTGCATCAGCGACAGAACCAACGCCATAAGCTGGAACTTGTAAAACTACGTGATAGGACCCATCGGATTCAATTTCTTCTTTGATAACTTTGGCACCAGTAACCATACCACTTACTTTTGTTTTAACAACGTCACTTTGCACAATGCAATTTTCCATTGTGGACTCGGCGTCAACAGCTGTGCCTTTAACAATTTCCAAAAGTTGTCTCTGAGCATCCATAATCGCAGCACGACGTGCCATCATTTTCGCTTGACCTGCAGGACGACCTGCTGGCATAAAACCAAAACCATCTGCGGTAATCATATCAGCATTATTTGCTACCTCAACAGCATGACACACTGGTGTAACAAAACCATCGTGTGAAGGCATTCCTACAAAACCAATGCCTAAAGCTAGTACTAAACTCAATGCTAAAACAGATTTTTTCATAATTAAGCTCGCCTCCATTTAATTACTAGGATGTTCACGCCAATAATTTACAACTTCACTTACCAAATATTTAGAAGCATTGTAAGCTGCTTTTTGCACAACCATTCTCTCTGCTTCTTCCTTGGTAGGTCTCTTAAAATAATAAGTATTTTCAAAAAGACCAATGGTTTCCATATTATTAGGATTATTGATGTCATTGCCATTACGAACAATCTTGCATAAACAATTTGCTTCGGCAAGGGCCGAACCATCTGTATCAACACTTGAAGAAACCAATTTAATCTCACCAATTACAGCAAGACTTACGTCGACCTGTTCCTTTAAATTTTCTTCAATAGCCTTAATGTAGCTTGCAACATCTTTATATTGCTCAAAGTTTTCAATTACTTGTTTGTCAACGTCTCGGTCTTGAGATTCAAGTCCTTGCTCCTTAAAAGAATTTTGAAAAATTCCCCAAGAATCCTTGAACAATCTTTGTTGTAATTCCACGCTAGAATTTTCAAGACCAGTTACTCTAACCCAAAAGAATACAGAATCGTCTAACTGTTTCATTTGTTCAGTTTCATTCAATTCCTGTAAATAATTTTTTATAGCCGTAAAATTAACTTGCACGTCGCAGTATAATTGTTTCTTGCCCTTGATTACCTGTTCCTTAAAAACAGTTGGTACACCAACGACAAATCTTTGATATTCGGCGCAAGCTTTTCTAAAAGCACTCTTGGGATTAGAATCAGGCGGGGTAAACCTAGCAATGGCTTTATAAACAGCAGCTTGCTTAGCTTTCTCCAAGGCTTGACGATGCACTGCCTCCTTGGCGCCCATAGTCATAGCCTCACCACATGCTTTTACAATACCTACGGATCCCTTTACTTGAGAAGTTGGATTAGCAAAAGCAAGCGTCGGTAAAAATACGAGCATAAAAATTGTTATAAATAAAAGCTTCCGTTTCATACTTTATTCCTCACAAACGAAAAACTAATTTTGTAGCACCAACACTTGAGTCAACTAATTCTTGAATATTAGGATACATAGGACCCACAGCCTGCAAAAAAGCATTTTTTAATTCTTCGATAGAATTGTATTCTGTGCTAGTAACATAAGCCTGAAGAGCACCACCTGCATTCCCGCTACGAACCACGCGACAATTAATGTCTGCGAAGACTTTCATAATGATGTCTCTGCTTGCAAGATCGCTAACTCCGTAGAGCACAAACATCGTTTTCAAATTATGCACACCACCACGATATTCTCTTTGGTTTGTCTTAAGAGCACGTTCCGCAAGTTTTTTCGAAGCTTCTAACAATGCAGTCTCTTTAGCAACACGTTCAGCTTCAACTGGACTTTTCCCATAACCGTAATAGTAACCGGTGGAAACATCAACGTCGTTATTGTCATAGCTTACTAGCTGACAATTAATAGACGCAACAGCCTCGTAACCATTACTTTTCTTTTCGGCATTACGCAAGAGACCAATTCTCCCACGCACAATGGAATTAGCCCCAAAACGGTTGTTGCTCTTACCAATCATACGAATCTGAGTGTTGATGTCCATGTCTGAAGCAATATTGAGATTTCTATCAAGATAATGAAGGACTTCGTCATTTTCTTCTGCTCTAAAGCCTTTATCTTGAAGAACGCCAATAAAAATATTATTAAATTCTTGTGTGGCATTACGGCTTTCATCTATAATCGCAACATTGATGCAACCTCGGGTGCTATCTTCAGAAATAGCGTCCATACGTTGAGCTAATGATTGCATATCTGACTCTATCAGTTGTTTACTAACCTCAAGATCAAGAGTAATCTCCAAAATATCTCCGTTAATTTTTGGAGGAAAAACTTTTTTTATTAATACATACCCATCTGATTTTGTCGTTACTTTATCCTTTACTAAAACAAAATTAACCATTTCAGACGATGACTTAACATTAACACCAACAGTACTTTCTACTAATTGACGCATAGCATCCTTACGAGCGTCGGCTTCTGCTTTTTGGACATTACCGTTTTCAATATAAGCCATGCCCGTGCAGAGTTGTGCGCTCGCTAAAGCAGGTAGCAAAAATAAACCTATAGATAATCCCATAGTTAAAATAGATTTTAGCATTTGCATCACCTATTCTTTTTGGCATATTCCTCCGCAAGTACTTTTCCTGATTCGTGCAACAGTTCGGTTAACAAATCATCCCATTCAAATTGTGATGTGTTATTACCGCTTCTAACAAAGTCTCTATCAACAACTGCTAATGAGGCAACCTGTCCGATAGTAGTTTTAGCGCCACAGGATATTCTTCTGTAAGTTTTCGTCGTTAAAGGCTTTTCAAATAGAGCTGTCTTTTCAAGTGTTATATTAATTGGATTAGCTCCTTGTCCGACGACAATTTTCATACTTGATTCGCCCATTGCACCAGTTAAAGCACCTGCTTTAAGAACCCAATTGTTTCCGTCATTAAACGGTAAGACACTTTTATCCGGGAAAAGCTGAGCGTATTTAGATGTAAAAGATAAAGCAATCAAAGATTTAGCCATCCTTTCACCTAATGCGTTCGTAATAACACAGGGATCAGCTTCAAAATTTTGAGCAACATTTACTACTGAATTTCCAGGAAGTAAATTTACATCAGCAACTTGATATGTATTAGCATCAATAGTTTTAGTTTCCAGTTGCTTCAAATACTTACCATCGGCAAAATTCAAATTTTCCGTGATGAGTTTTTTAGTTGCCCTCATGTATTCAGCTTTTAAATCAGCAAGAGGAATGGCAGATACATTTCGATATGCTCCATCATGACCGAGCATAGTATGTCCTGATAAGGGAACTATATGCAACACCCTTAGTTCGTTACCGTCTACAGCACAAAAGGCAATATTAATATCCGTAGTAATAATAGATTTTTGATGAGGAACTCCATCAATAAACTGAGTGTGTTCCAAAGAAAAATCGTTAAGAACTAAAGGCAGGATAACGATCTCTCCCTGATAATTTTCTTTGAAATCTAAATCGTTATTTATGGCGGTAGATACTGTTTTTAAATTGAAGGGAAGCTGACCGCTGGACGACAAAAACATAATTCTATCGTTAACAGCCTTGCCTATTTCCTTTAAAACATTATCATCAGCCAATATCTGCGTATATTTACTATGTTCCGCACAATTTATAGCTGGACCATTTGTCCAAGATATATCAATGTTTGCTTTAGCAAAAGCAGTTGCACCAAAACTGATGCAACTGCACATCGTCAAAGCCATTAGCATTTTAATTTTTTTAAAGTTCATGGCTCTTCCTTCTCAAAATTTTTAAAAATTACATACCGAAAATATCCTTAATCTGTTCTTTGGCCGCAGAGCTCTCTTTAACAGGTTTAGTACCAACTGCAGTTTCTGCATCACCAATAGCACCGTTCAAAGCATCGAATGCTTTCTTGGCAGCTGGAACTAGTTTTCCTGCTTGATTAGCTGTGCTGATAATACCTTTTGCTTTATTCATAACAGTAAGGTCTTTAACACCAGATGTAAGGCTAGTTGCATCTTTTACCAGTTTCGGTGCGTCGAGAAGTACCAAACCAAATTCAGCATAAGCTAAATTTTTGAAAGCTTTTGCATCCGCAATTGCATTACTAAGTTTTTCTTTGGCAGCAACATCTTCGCCTTTAGCAACGGTATCGATTTTTTGAGCTAAAGCTTTATTTTCTCCTTCCAATTCTTTAGTAATCTTGCTTGCATTTTTCTTAGGATCAGCTTTCAAATTGGTTTGAGCAGCCACGATATTTTGAGTATCCATACCAACGGCATTCTTTAAAACATAGTAACCAGCCAATTCAGCAACCAAGCCATTTTGTAAATTAGTTAGAACCTTACCTTGACGATCATTCAAATCTGTAAAATCAATGCTTGCAGATGCGGACTCGGTAGTTGTCTTTGTAGAGGAAGCTACAGGAGATTTAGCTTTGGGAAGGCCAAAGCCCGCGTGACAAACAGCAGACAAACCCATTGCTGCTACAACAGCCATTGCTAATACGATAGATTTTTTCATGATACGATCACTCCTTATACAAAATTTTAGCTGCACCATAATACAATTTTTCATTTTTAATGCAAGCCATAATATAAACTATAATAAAACAGTTTCGAAATGTAATGATTACACGTCTATCATCCACTGCGAGACTATCAGTCCGGAAATTGCAAATCTTTCGCAAAATTATATTACACTTTTCACAAATTTTTCACAATTTAAGGAGATTAACATCATAATCTTTACATTTTTAATTATAGTACTCTTTTTTCTTAAAGTAATGTACTTTCCGTACACAAAATAATTTTCCCGCAATATTAAAAGCGGATGGTAACGCTAACTACCATCCGCTTTATTTTTCTTCACATAATACTCCAAGTCCAGCCTCGTACAAAGCAGCGTTGGTATCGTGTACTGAATATTTTTTATTAATTGCAAAGATTACGATTGCATCCCTGCGATCTCGTGCATAAAGCTGAGCCAAGCCCAAATATTTTAAGAAAGTGTTCACTTCTTCTAAACTCATATGCACAGCCAAGGATAAACACAGGGCTCTGTCCCTAGTTAATCTTTTCCGGCCATCGAGATAATGGTAAGCGTTGTGACCAAGCTCGGAATTACGAATTACCTGAGCCTGGGTTTTAAAACCATATTTTAACCAACAACTCTCAAAATAAAGCAAAGCGTTATAGGAGTTAAGTTCATCTTCATTGTCTTTAAGGAATTCTTGCAGTTCTTCCTCGGTCTTGACATTATTTAACTGATTCAATAATTCGTCAGTTTCCTTTTCATGTTCAAAATCTACCATAAAATCCTCCTATGATTGTGTTCCATTTTATGATACAATATTTTTGAAAATAAGTCATATACTTTTAGTACACAAAAAGGGATTAT
>JAUNIS010000023.1 GCA_030523325.1 Phascolarctobacterium sp. | reverse complement strand
CGAGGCTTGATTCCTCAACTCAGCACAATGCACTATGCACTCATCACTGTAAAAGGAGGTTTTACTATGACAAAAACAATTTCTATTTCTGGTATGATGTGCATGAACTGTGTTAAAGCTGTTACTGAAGCTTTAAAAAATGTTGATGGCGTACAAGCTGTAGAGGTTAGCCTGGAAAAAAAGAACGCAGTTGTAACTGGTGCAGCATTAAACGATGCTGCTTTAAAGGAAGCTGTTGAAGACACAGGTTTTGACGTAACTGCCATCGCTTAAGGAGAAATTATGACACCTGTTGAGATTCTATCCCATGTGGATCATACACTTTTAAAACCCATCGCCAGCTGGCAAGACATCCAGATGATTTGCCAGGAAGCAATTGCTTATGAAACTGCAAGCATTTGCATTCCTTCCTGCTACGTCAAAAAAATCAAAGAGGTTTATGGCGACAAGCTAAATATTTGCACAGTCGTCGGTTTTCCTTTGGGTTATGCAAATACTGCAGCTAAGCTTGCCGAAACTAAACAAGCTTTGGCAGACGGTGCTAGTGAAATCGATATGGTTATCAATATTTGCGACGTAAAAAACGGCGACTACCAAAAGGTTACGGAAGAAATTGCTCTCTTGAAAAAGACTTGCGGCGAAAAAATTTTGAAAGTCATCATCGAGACCTGCTTCTTAACCGAGGAAGAAAAAATTGCTATGTGCAAGGCTGTTACGGAGGCTGGTGCCGATTTCATCAAAACATCTACAGGTTTTGGTACGGCTGGCGCTACCCTAGAGGACGTGCTTTTATTTAAGGAACATATCGGCCCTAAAGTAAAAATTAAAGCAGCTGGTGGTATTCGTACTCAAAAGGCTATGGAAGCTTATCTTGAAGCTGGTTGCGAGCGCATCGGTTGTTCAAGTGCAATCGCTCTCTTTAAAAAATAATTTTTAAAACAAATGAACTCCAAGGCTAATAAAAGTCTTGGAGTTCATTTGTTTTTAAGCGCTGTTATTTTTTCAATCTCTTGAAAAACAAATTCCACAATACTGTCCTTGATTTGACTAGTTACATGCTATAAAATATAATCGTAAAAATATTTTTTCATAAATAATGAAGGAGGAAGTTACCCATGCCCATGCAAATTATTCGCGATGATATTACTCGCGTTGAGGCTGATGCCATCGTTAATTCTGCTAATCGTTATCCAACCTTTGCATCCGGTGTGGATGAACGCATCTACGAGGCGGCAGGAATTCCCGAGCTTTTAGCTGCGAGAGAAAAAATCGGTTACCTAGAAATCGGCGAAGCGGGTGTCACCCCTGCCTTCAAATTAAAAGCAAAATATATTTTCCATGTTTCTTCTCCGCATTGGCAGGGAGGCAGGCATAACGAAATTAATTTATTGCGTCAATGCTACAACAAGGTCCTCGCTCTTGCAGCCGAGCATAATTGCACAAGCATCGCCATCCCGCTACTTGCTACGGGTAACTTTCGTTTTCCTCAAGGCGTTGGGCTCGAGGTAGCAACTGCTGCCATTCGTGAGTTTTTGCACGAGCACGAGATGCTTATCACCCTCGTTGTTTATAATCGCAAATCCTTTACCTTGGCCAAAGAACTTACGGATGATGTCAAAGCTTACATCGATGAAAATTATGTAAAAAGTTTTTCCGAAGGACAAAGGATCGATAGTGTTCGTGATCGTTTAAAAAGAAGAGGGAAATTTCGGGATGATAACGAGCCAGGTGTAATGCATACTATCAGACCACACTTCAACCTCAATATAAACGTAAGCAAAAACTTCGATCTTTATGAAGCTGCCGACGTGCTCTGCAACGAAGAATTTATCGATGATACTTCACTAGAAGAAACGTCCGACAAGCAAAAAACTTCTGATAAAGAAGAGCTGATGCTTTCTGTCGCTGCAAACTCCCTTGATTTCACCAGCATTGACGGCATCGCGGAGCGTAAGTTCATTACTTTTGGCGAGCACGTGCAACAGCTCATGAATAAAAAAGGCATCGCCAAAGGCAGCGACGTTTATACGGCCTGCAATATGGATAAAAAACTTTGGTCCAAGGTAATGAAGCCGGAACACAATCCTTCTAAGTCAACCGTTATGCAAATCTGCATCGGCTTAAGACTAAACCTGGACGAAGCTATCGACCTGATGCAAGTGGCAGGCTTTGCCTTCTCTAATAGTAAAATGCAGGACATTATCGTTGCCTATTGCATTAAAAATAAAAAAGATATTTATGATACAGACACTATTTTGTTTAACCAGACAGGCAAGACACTAAGTAACTGTGGATAAAGAGCTGCTTTGCAAATTGAATAATTTTTAATTGATAATTAAGCAGAAAATTTGCTAAGCAAATTTTTATTGATTAGTATCATTATGTTAAAGCAAAATTTCGCAAAACAAAAATTTACAGCACATTTTATCCTCAATTCCGAATACCGAATAAAAAATCCTCAGCCGATTGCTCGGCTGAGGATTTTTGCCCCAGTCCCACCCTTGTTCGATAACTGATGCTAATGGTAATAATGTGTATAAGTAACAGTGCTCATGTACGTTGTTGAGAGCCATAATAATTATCTCCAGCGGGACTCCTCCGCGACAAAAGACAACCCTAGGTCATTCTCACCTACGCGAGATCACATCCACCTTACCGAACAACTATCCAGTTGTTTTTTGTTTATTCGAAGTCAGTAGTCCAGTTGATTTCCTGAATTTTTTCGTCCAGCTCGCGAAGCTCTTTCGCGTATTTGTCTACTTCTTTCTGGAGTTTTTTTACTTTTACGGTGCTTTTTACCAAAATCTCTGTTTTGGAATAGCGACCTACAAGGTTGCTGGCTTCACTTAAGAAGCGACGCATTTTGTTGACTTTAATATGTAGGCAGTCCCTTTTAGCTAGGAGCTCGGTTAAGGTTACGCCATCTACTACGGTTTTGCTGTTGACCAAGTTTATTTTCCCCATTATTACTTCTAAAGCATTAATGGTCGCCTCGAGCTCGGCCAAAAGCTCGCGTGGGTCTTCGGCTGGTTCTTCGTCCTCTTGTACCCTAGCATTGTTTTCAAGTCGTTCGCTAAGGTCCGCGATTTTATTTTGTAGGTTTGCACGTTCAAGCAATGCAGCTGCTAGTCTCATGTTTTGCCTCCTTGAGCGCCCTGCGCTCAGCCTCACATCTGTTTCAGTCATTTTTGATTACGTGTATATTGTACAAAATTTTCAGCGCTAAATAAAATAAAAAAGTCTGCGAGCTTTATCTTTTATTTTGTTCCCGCATCATCTTGCGATATTCCCAGGGCGGAGTGGGGTTCATCTTGTTCCAAAGGCCTTTTTGGTTCTCGCGAGCAGCTCTTTCGTAATTGTCGTACTTATTATAATTAGCCGATTTATCATAATGTTTGTAGTGCCAAGCAGCTCCCAGTTTAATCATCTCAGCGTTGATGTCTTCGTTGTCACGATAAACCACTGCCACCTTGCGACCATAACGATCCACTGTCTGTACGTCGATAGATACGTAATGGTTGAGCAGCAAGTTTTTCAAAATGCCAGCCGACTGAGGTCCATAGGGCTGAGCTTTTTCCGGAGCATCTATTGCAAAGAGACGAATCTTAAATTTTTCGCCGGACTTTGTTTGCACGGTAATAGTATCACCATCAGCAACATGCACAACGGAGCCATAAATTTTTTGTGCAGTCCTTTCACTTTGATAATTGTGTGTTTGCGCGCTATTATGATTATAGGTATTGCGCCTTTGCGCTTGGCAGCCCAGCATGCCATAGCTCGACAGACATAGCACAAACACAACAATTGCTGATACAAAATACTTAAACATGTTGTTCTCCCTTCGTGAAATGACTTAAGAAACTTGTATTTTATCTATTTATTATTATATCACAAACAAATTTTTTAATCGTTAACCCTGCTATATATAAGTATAGCATAACGAAGAGAAATTTTACGGACTGTTTTTTCGTATCACAAACGCACCAAAAATGCAACGAAAATGTTTCCAAATGAGATTATTTGTGATAAATTTACTATAGATATTCCCATTTCGGGATTTTTAACTAGAAAGGAAGAAAATCATGGTATGTTGCATTGATCCTTTTTACCCAGAAAAAGAAAAACGTTTTAGAGAAAAAATGCAGGCGGAGTCGGACCGTCGCGTGGCGAATTGGCTCAAGCAAATCTTGGCTAATGAAACAACCTTTGAAGAGATAAGAACCTCGGGTCAAGCAACACTGCCTGAGCTAGAAAAAATTAAAGCTTATTTAGAAAGCCAATAAGCTTGAAGGTCACTCTTCGCAGAATTTTTTATTTTATTTTTCTTCTAGCAAATGTTAAAATGATTATGTTGAAGTCTTGAATTAAAATAATCGTTCCCGCACGCAAGGAGGAAAACCATGCAAGAAAAATTTATTAGCAAAGCAAAGCTTTCTAAGAAGGCACAAAAAGAATTGGCAAAGGCTAAACGTGGCGACTGGGGTCTTGTGAAGCCGGTCACGAAAATTAAACCTAGCGGCAAGGATTACAACCGCAAAAAATTTAAAGAGGCTGCTCGTTCCTATGATTATGGTCGAGTAGCCTCTTAGTTTTTTGTTTTTATTCTTGCTCCATTTTTTTAACGGGAATGGGTCCGCGGGAGAGAGCGATGGCACCGGTGCGAGCGATTTCGATGATTTCGAATTCGTCCAGCATGCTGATGATTGCCTCTACCTTGCCTTGGTCACCTGTGAGCTCGATGACAACGTTTTCGGGGCTAATGTCAACGATTTTGCCGCGGAAAATATCTACGATGTTACGAATCTTACCAAGGTTATCAAGATTGGCTTTAACCTTGAGCAGCACAAGCTCGCGGATGATGGATTCTACCTTGCCCAAATTAACGATTTTGATGACATCGACTAATTTGCCTAATTGACGGACGATCATATCTAGTTCGTGGTCATCCTTAACGGATACTTCGATATTAATACGGGTTACGGATTCTTCTTCGGTATAACCTGCGGAAATAGATTCGATATTAAAGTCACGACGAGCGATGAGACCGGACACGCGAGTAAGTACGCCAGGGGTATTGTCTACGAGGATTGCTAAATTGACTGTTTCCATATAAAATAAACCTCCCAATGTGAAAACTAGAGTGATTAAACTTTATTATACTACAATAGATAGAATAAGTTAAGAGTTAAGAGTTAAAAGTTATGCAAATCGCTACGCGATTTGTGAAAAGGAGAGTAAAATTTAATGCGTAATTATGGATGAAAAGTTAAGAGCTAAAAATTTTCCTCTAAATTTTTTGGTCGCCTCTCGGGCGACCTTTTTTGCCTTTGTAGTCGGTATAATATAGACAACATCAAACAAAGGAGGATTTAATTCTATGAACAAAAATTTAACTGAAATCGTATTTATTCTTGATCGCAGCGGCTCAATGAGCGGTCTGGAGGAAGACACCATTGGTGGTTACAACAGCTTTTTGGAAAAGCAAAAGAAAAACGAAGGCACTACTTATATTTCTACCATACTCTTCGACGATTATTCCAAGGTTGTCCACGACCGTGTGAATATCCAAAACATTCGCCCTCTAACAGAGGAAGATTATTGTGTTGGCGGTTGCACAGCCCTTTTAGACGCGGTAGGTGGAGCTATTCACCATATTGGTAACATTCATCGTTATGCTCGCGAGGAGGACAGACCTAGCAAAACAATTTTCGTCATCATTACAGATGGTCACGAAAATGCTTCTCGTATTTACGATTACAGCAAGGTAAAACGCATGTTGGAAAGACAAAAAGAAAGATACGGCTGGGAATTCATTTTTCTGGGTGCAAATATTGACGCCGAGCGCGAAGCCGAACGCTTTGGTATTGCCAGGGATCGTGCGATGAATTACAATGCGGATAGTAGAGGCACGAGAAAGAATTTTCGCGCTATGGAAGATGTGGTTTGTTGTATGGCAAATGTATCTGTGAACGAAGAAGTGTTGGAAGCTTGCGTTAAACGTGCTAAAAAACGTATTCAAGACAAGGATGCGGATTAAGACCTTAAAAGAATCAGTTGTTGTGCTAATGAAGAAACCTCCACCGGTCGAAAAGTTTGGTGGAGGTTTTGTGGTTGTTGGTTCTAGATATTTTAGTACAAAAACAAAATACACTTTATGAAAAAATCCGCACAGTGACTCCTGTGCGGATTTTTTTATGCCATAATACCTGTTACACCGATTGTCAAATAAATAACGAAGGTAATTACATAAGCAATAAGTGCATAGGGAATTTGTGTTTTAGCATGAAGCATGCAATCTATTTCACAACAGTTAGATGTTAAGAGTGTTGCATCTGAATAGAAGCAGGCATGACTGCAAAATACGGAGCCCGAAATAATTGCTGCCATGGTAAGGAGAATATTGGCACCACAAGCTGCGCCCAAGGGAACGATGATAGTAATACAAATCGCGGGAACACCCCAGCTATCACCGGTTACGAAAGCCAAAATACTTACGAGCACAAAAGCAACTGCCGGGAAGGTATTCGCACCAACAAAGGGCAAGCATTTATTAATGACATATTTAGGAAGATTGATATCCGCACAAGCTTGCTTCATGAAGAAAGCGAAGAGCAAAAGCACAAGAGTTGGCATGAGTTCTTCGAAGCCTTTAATCCAAAGCTCGCAAAACTCTTGGAACTCAACGACTTTTCTCGGAATGTAAAGGACAAAGCAAGCAACGATGGAACCAATGAGAGCTAAGAACATATCATCCATGAAGATGGTGATAAGCATCATCACACCAAGAGGAATCAAAAAGTCAAAGATATTACCTGTATTGCGTTCATTATATACATCGTCTTCAACTGCTTCGACATTTTTCATCTTGTCGTATTCCTTCTTCATAGGACCAAGAGGAGGAATAACTCCGATGATGAAGAGAGGAACGATGATAAGAGAAAGGGATGCGTAGAACATATACGGAGCACAATGCATATAAGCACTCATAGCTGATTCATAACCAAGACCCTTAACAGCTTCTTGTCCGTAAAAGTTGCCAGCGTAAAAGACTGCCCATGTAGAAAAGGGAACAAGTACGCAAGCAGGCGCACCAGTTGAGTCAATAATATAAGCCATAGTCGCTCTCGGAACACGCATTTTGTCAGCCAAACGCTTTAAGCAAGAGCTAATGGTGATAATGTTCATATAGTCGTCGATAAAGAGGATGCAGCCCAACCCCCAGGCTGAAAGGAGAACACTTTTAGCATCTTTACAATAGCGCCCGATCATATTTGCAATGGCATGAGTACTTTTAGAAACGTTCAGCAATGCTCTTAAGCTGCCGAACAAACCGCAGACAAGTAAAATCCAAATATTATCCTTGTCTGTAGCAACCTTGAAGAAAGCATCAAGGGTCATGTCCTTAAAATTTTCTCCAGTAAAATAGGCAATAATCGCATAAGCCGAGAGACATCCCAAAAGTAAAGCTTCAGTAGGACGCTTTGCTTTAATCGCGAAAAAAATAACCACAAAAGGCGGGAGCAGGGTCCACAGACCGAAATCACCCATGAGGATCACTTCCTTCCGGTAGTTTTTAATTCGAGCGAACATTTTTATTAGTGCGTGCCTATATGCCAATGTTCTTCGCAAATTATCGCTTTAATTATAGACTTTTTTCTCAGTATGTCAATAAAAATTTCGCGAAATTTTTGCAAATTTTCGCGAAAAACCTGCAGATTTTTGAAATTAATCGGAATCTATCGAGATAAATATTGATGGTCCTTTAAATTTCTTTGTTTTTCTTCGTTTTACTTTGTTTTTTAAAGGTGCAAAAAAATTTTATTCCTAAATCAATTAAAAACTGTTATAATAAAGTGTAATATAATTTTCGAGGTGAATTTCATGAAAAAATCTCTTTTCACTCTTATAGCTGCCACGATTATGAGTATGGCTTGCGCATGTGCGTTTGCTTTCAATCCTGGTGAAAGAACCATGCATCTTTTAGGACAAACCTTAAACAGCACCAAGCATCCAGTTCATCTCATAGTTGAAAAAACTATGGATATGAAAGATATTTACAAAAAAGAAGCATACGATGCTCTTCCTGAAGCCGGCAAGAAACGTACTAATCGTGCAATCTTTGACGAAGCTAACGGCATCTATGCAGAACGCAGCATTACTTTAGATGGTGAAGGAAAAGTTCTTGCCGATTACACTTATTTCTGCAAGGGCGGTCGTTGGTACTACATCAATTTCGTTGATAAGAGCTACGATTCCATTCCAGAAGTTTATGGCGTTGCCAAATCCTTCACCGATACTATGACCGGTTGGTTCAACATGACTCCGATGATGGGTAACGATCCTAAGACTGGCATGGACTTTGACCGCCTAACCAAAGAAAACGGCGGCACTCTTTATTATTTCTACGAAAAAGACACCAACAATTGGAAGGGTTATGGTCGCAACGTTAATGACATGTTTACCGTAGTCGAAATGTCCGATGTCGTTGACACCGAAAAAGCCTTCGCAACTCCTCCTGCAGATTTCACTCGTGTTCCTAACGCACAAATGCGTAACTATTCCAACCGTCTCTTCATGAAGAAATAAATCAAAAATTAATCCCTCGACTTCTTACTTTAGAAGCCGAGGGAATTTTTATTCGTAGATTTTCTTTAATTGGTTGCCGATTTCACGCAAGGAATTTTCTACGGTAACTCTTGCCTTTAAGGTTTCACCTTTAGCCTTATAGGATGCAGGATCATTTACAAAATCGTTGTAAGCCTTGGTAATCGTATCTGCTAAGCGTTGTACGTGAGTCGCCTCATCGCTAGCATATTCGTACATATAAATAAGATCGTCATCAGCATATTCTTTAGCGGTACCGATATCCGTAGAGATGATAGTTCTGCCATAAGAGAAAGCAAGAAAGGCTGCGCCAGAATTCAAAGAAGAATTAGTTACGTAAGGAAGCACCAGTGCATCAGCCATACTTACTAGGCTAGGCAACTCTTCATCAGCAATAAAACGAAAAGCTGTCTTGATATTATCAGTCTTAATGATCTTGCTAAGCTCGTTAGTATATTTAGCTGTTTTTGTGCGACCGCAGATAAGAATCTTAATGTTTTTCTTGTCAGTTAATTTTTCTGCAGCACGAATGACGGTCTCAACATTTTTATAAGGGCGAACTGTACCTAGAAAGAGTACGACAAAATCGTCCGGCTCTTTAACATAATCATCGAACTTTTCCACGTCCTCATACATGCCTATAAGATTTGGATGAGGAACGAAGTGAGCCTTGGATGGATCAGAGCCAAATTTTTCAATGACCTTGAGACTTTCCTTGCAATGGATAACAATTGCATCCGCATTATCTAAAAGCCATTTCATAATATTGTGCACAAGCACATGCTTGTCATCGTCATAAGTATTGTTATTATGAATGGTGACGATTAATTTTTTGCCACTGAGCTTTAAAAGCTTAAGCTTAGTTAATTTGGCAACATATTTTTTTAAAATTTTTGTCTTTTCTTTGCGCAAGGGCAAGCCTTCGTACCAATTCAAATGAATGACGTCACTATGCATCATCGCATTGAAGGTAGTTTTATCTGCAAGCTTATAGCCTGCTCTGTCGATAGCCTTACGCATCAAATATACATATTCGTTACTAATATCTGCAATTGGATAAAAACATACTTTTTTCATTCAATATCCCTCCTACGTTCCAAGAGGCGCATATAAATAATACGCAATGCTCAACAAATGATGGTCACAAAGACTAAGTAAACGGCATAGAGCTTCAACATTTCGGTAAAATTGAAGAATACACTGATTATTATCGCATAAGAATTCTCGATAGTAAAGAAAAAATCCTCGCACTTGCGTGCGAGGATTTTGTTTTGTGTGATTTAGAATCAATCGCAGCTGAACGGCATCAGTGCAACACAACGTGCGCGTTTAATAGCGGTTGTAAGTTGACGTTGATGTTTAGCGCAGGTGCCAGAAATACGACGCGGTAAAATTTTGCCGCGTTCGGTTACATAACGACGAAGCTTAGCTACATCCTTGTAATCGATTTCTTGTACTTTATCAACACAGAAGCTGCAAACTTTTCTTCTGGGTCTTCTGCCTCTTTCGCGTTTCATTGCATAACCTCCCTTAATTAGAATGGGATATCTTCATCAAAGGGTACAGCACTGCCAAACGTTTCCATACCACCATTGGTAGGAGCAGAACTGGAGCGTGCAGGAGCACCTTGGCTATCAGCTTTGCGTTCAATGAACTCAAAGTTGCTAGCAATTACTTCAGTTACATAACGTTTAGAGCCATCCTTAGCATCATAGCTACGGGTTTGGACACGTCCTTCTACAAGAACGCGTTGACCTTTGGTGACACTATTCCCGCATGTTTCCGCCGGCTTTCCCCATAATACAACGGGAATGAAATCGGCTTCTCTTTGTCCATCTTGATTGCTGTACGGTCTGTCGACAGCGAGGGTGAATTGGCAAACTACCTTGCCTGTTTGAGTGTAACGCACTTCCGGGTCACGAACTAAACGGCCTAATAAGATAATTTTGTTCATTGATTATTCACCTTTTCTAATGATCATATGGCGCAGTACTTCATCGGTAATTTTCATAACACGATCAAGTTCTTTTACACAAGCGGGTTCTGCGGTAAAGGTTGCTAAAACGTAAAGACCTTCAGCCAAGTCTTGAATTTCGTATGCAAGACGTTTTTTACCCCAGCGATCGGTTTTTTCTACATTACCACCGTTTGCAGTGATGAGGCTATCAAATTTAGCAATAACTGCATCAAATGCTTCCTCTTCAACGGGTTTAACGATGTACATGACTTCGTATGTTCTCACGAAATCACCTCCTCCTTTGGACTTTGGCCCCCATACGGGAGCAGAAGAAGTATATAAAACTATATACAAGCTTAATGATTATACCATTAGAGTCGAACGAATGCAAGAGTTCGTCAAAAATATTTTTTCTTAAAAATTTCTCGCAGATATTTTTCATTGACATAGCTGATTTGCTTTAAAAATAATTCAAGAAAAGTATTTGACTTGGAGCAAGCTTTAAGTGATACTATATGAGTAAAATAAAAAATTATTTAGAGGAACGAATATATGAAAATAGAAAAATTAATTTTAGCAGCTCTTTTGTCAGCAGCCTGTCTTACATTAGCTGCTTGTTCGAACAATACAACCAAGGCAAGCGATGCAACACTTGGAATTCATTCCCTGAGACAAATCGTTGCACAAAACAACAAGACTGCTCGCACCCTTATGTGGCAAGCAAATACAAAGTCCGCCTTCACCATTGAATATCGCGAAAAAAACGCTCAAACGAAAAATGTCACTGCTAAAGAAATTTCTTTTAAAGAGGCCAATGGCAATTATATTCAATACGAAGGACGACTAACAAATTTAAAACCTGGGGCAAGCTACGAATATCGAATCACCAGTAAAAATGAAAAAGGTGCCTGGCATGAACTGAAGACCGATGATGGCAAGAATTTCACCGCCTTAATTTTCCCCGACTCTCAGTCCAGCGATTACTCAGGCTGGACGCAGCTCGTGCGTGCTGCTCAAAAAAGAAATCCCAAGGCAAGCTTCTATATTAATATGGGAGACCTTGTTGACAATGGTCAGGACGCAAAACAATGGAAGGCTTGGTTCGAATCCGTTGAACCCTTTAGTGATAAAATTCCTCTCGCACCAATTATCGGCAATCATGAAGCCTATTCTTTAGACTGGAAGGCTTGCCTGCCCGTTGCCTACACTCATCTTTTTAGCACGCCAACTAACGGCTTGCCCGAAAAATATCCCAATCAATTTTACAGTTTCGATTATGGCAACGTGCATTTCACTGTTATCGACACCAATTTTTGGGACGAGGTTAAGGATTTCCAACCCCAATTAGCAGATGATCAGCTAGCTTGGCTCGAAAAAGATTTAGCCAACGCAAAAGCAAAATGGAAAATTGTTCTGCAGCATCGCGATATCATCATGTATGGTTTTAGTCCCGCATCCGGCAGACCGCAAAGAGAAACTTATTTTAATCGTTACGGCAAGTTATTGATGCCTATCTACGAAAAATATCAAGTTGATGCAGTGCTTTCCGCTCACCTGCACACTTATCGTAGACGTCTCCCCTTCTTAAACTTTGAGCCAAACGATAAAGGCATCACCTACATCCTTACGGGTGTTGCAGGCAATGTACGTTATCCCAAGCTTTGGTGTACGGATTACAAATGGGACGCAGCTCTCGCGCCTCAACCAGAGACGGCTAATTATATGACCATGCAAGCTGGGGAAAATGAAATTACTTTTCATGCATTTCTCGAAGACGGCAAAGAATTCGACAGCGTAACCATTAAGAAATAAAAATATCCCGCTCTTTAGTTTTTCGGGCTAAAGAGCGGGATGAGTTTTTTACCAAAAGTTTTCAGGATCTACTCGTTCCCCATTTTTATAAACTTCGTAATGGAGATGCGGGCCAGTGCTATAGCCAGTACTACCAATACGACCAATTAACTGACCTTTTTTTACTGCTTGACCAGGTCGAACGAGGAGCTCGGACATATGACCGTAAGCTGTTTCATAACCCCAACCGTGGTTGATGCGAATATAATTACCATAACCGTAATACCATTCGGATTGTTTTACGT
Source organism: Phascolarctobacterium sp. (assembly GCA_030523325.1). Lineage (GTDB taxonomy): Bacteria > Bacillota > Negativicutes > Acidaminococcales > Acidaminococcaceae > Phascolarctobacterium_A. The sequence continues at coordinate 21,695 of JAUNIS010000023.1, read as the reverse complement.
AACCAGCTGCTCCAGCATAAACAGGCGCACCATAATAATTGGCGATGTCTACACCAGGATGATTCTCTCTTCTTGAATAATTGAAGGGATTCTTTCTACCACCAAAGTGAGATGTAATAGTGCCACCGCTTGTAGGATAAAAAGATGGAGCTGCTTCCTTGGATTGAACCACGTAGTCAATTGTTTCGAGCATATTTTTCAGGGTTTCGGTTTTGGCGCTTGCTTCCCTATTAATATTACTTTTTTGCGCGTACATAATGTCGAGCTTATTAATGGGAACCTCGCTGTCACCGCCTTGTCCTCCATATTTTGACGCATCGGTCTTCGGAGGCGGTTGCATGCCGTTCTTCTTCATGGACTCGCGAATTTGTTCCTCAAGCTTTGATAGTTCGGCTAAACGCTTTTGGTTTTCTTCGGTAATTTTTTGCAGAGCTGCGATTTGCATTTCTTGAGAGCCTTTTAATTTTTGGAAAGCTTTCAGCTCATTCATCTCGCTCTGTTGTTGGATATAACGATGAGAGAAATAACCGATGGAGCCGGCAAAAAGCATGAGACCAGCAATGATGCAAACACCTGCCACCTTGATTTGTCTTCTTTTAACATGTTTTTTTGTTACGTGTTGACCATTAGCAGGAACAAAAAACAAAGTGAAGTGACCATTTTCTGACCAAGTTTTTTTCACCGTATGGTACTTGCTGCTTGCAGCAGTCAATTTATCCTGAGCCTTTGTCTGCACAACACTGCTTAATTTCTTAAAGGTTCTGGTAGATCTCCCGCTAAGTCTTTTAAAAGTATTCAGCGATTTATTGCAAACAAATTTACCGCCGAGCACTAACATTCCTAGTCCAATTAACACGCTGTCGCTAACCTTGTTCCAAGGCAAGTCTTTTACGGAAGCACAAGCATCACTCAAGGCTTGCTTAAAGTCATCTAAAGATTTCATGTTCTACTCCTTGTCGAAGTCTATCTGCACAACAGACGACCTCGCACAACACATGCATACACAGTATATCGTAACTATGAATGAGTAACGTACAATATTTTGTGCTTTTTCTTGTGTTTTTAGTTAAAAGTGAAGCTGCAAATTTTAGAATTAATAATTTTTACCTAAAGGATCTGTCTTTTTACAAAGTTTTTCTTAAAGCCTTAGGATTACGCTTCACTTCTCAGCAAAAACTAAATTTTTCTCTTGCAATTATGCTAAAATTTTATAAATATGCCTTTATATTTTACCTCTTTTATAAAAAATTGTCAAATTATAGGCAATCTCAAAAAAGAACGAAACATATAAGCAAAGTTTTTCTCGAAACCTCTCCCCTTAAATTTCACAAATAAAAATTTTGCAAACTATATTTCCCCGTTCATTTCCTAGCAACAACTATATCTAGCAATGCAACTATATCTTGTGTTGTTTAACTTTATAATTTGAACATTTGCCATTTATCCAGCAAATTTGTCAAAAAACTTTAAAAAAGAATTTTTTTTCACTCAGCCAAAAAAACGCCCCGGAACTTTTTTTGTTCCGAGGGCGAATTTTAGTTTTTCGTCTCACTCATCTCACTCTTGCAAAAAAACCTCCACGTTCGTGCCTTGTTTGATGCCTGTTGGCAATTTTACTAAGGCGGTCAGCATGTCGCCATCAAGCTTGACTAATTTGCCGGTGAAGACTAAGTCGCTGCCTTTTTCTTTAAAGACCAAGGTGATTTGTTTATTCGTAAGCTTTTCTTTTGCTTTGGCAGAAATTTTAAAAGTGAGTTCACACTCGTCCTGAGCCAAAAGTTTAAGAACAGGCTGATCCTTTTCCACCTCGTCGCCGGACTTCGCAAGTTTTTCCGTAACGATGCAAGAGTTCGGAGCAAGTGATTCGTAAGCGTTCTGTTCTTCCAAAGCTTTTTTATTTACAGAACGCAATGCTTCCACTGTTTCTTTTTGTTTAGCAATTGCTTCGGGACTCGCCTTTAATTTTGCAGATTGTCCCGAGACAGCTAAATAACTAGCACGAGCAGTAGCGAGCTCGGCCTCGGCCGTTTGTGCTTGTCTTTTCGACACAGCGCCTTGAGCAAGCAAGCTATTCATTTTGTTAGCTTTTGCTTGAGCATTATCTACTGCTTGCTTAGCCGCTGCGATTTCACTGTCGCTAAGCATAGCAGTGCTACCTATTTCTAAACGTTTGAGCTCGGCCTCAGCCTTAGCCAAATCTTCCGCCGTGCTTTTAGCTTTAGCATCCACATCATCGTTGGCAATGGCAAATAATGGCTGGTCCTTGCCGATATGTTCACCCTTTTCCAGAATGAGTCCTAGAATTTTTCCTTTAGCCGGAGCATTTATTGTATATATAGGAATATTTAACTTGGCTTCTCCTAAGCTTGTGTCATTTTTTTTGGCGCAACCAAAAGCGAATAAGCTTATCAAAGCCAAGGAACAAACAAGAAACTTTTTCAATTGCATCACTTGTGCCTCCTTAAAGTCTGCACCTATTATAACGCAAAATATTGACTAATGTATGTCAGATTTTTTGTTTTTTATTATTTTCTGTGTGTGAATTAAAAATTTGGCTAATTTACATACATCTTATTAACAAAATTTTGCAACTCATTTAAAAAATGTTCAAAAATTTACAAAACGACCCTTACAAAGTTTACACTTTTAAGGTATAATAAATATATTGAAGAAAATTAATTTTAACGTGTCCACGACGAGTGATATGAACCATGCGTAAAAAATTATCCGCCTTAGCTCTTAGTATGCTTTTTGCTTGCACAACTTTTTCTTGTGAAGCAGCCAAGCTTACAAAGGCTCAAATGGAAGATTTATATACCAGTGGCAATGCTGTCAGCACAAAGCCAAGCGTTGCAGCCAATAAATCTGTTAGTACTTCTACCGCACAGCCAAAAACTGAACAAAGCCGCAGGGTTATCAGAACAAATTTGCCTGCAAAACGATCTACTACTAATAACAATGTTGGAAGTCAGGCAGCAAATCAGCCTAAAACTGAGCTTAAAACATCAACTGCGACTACAACAAATGCAGGCTCTCAGCAAAATTCCTCAAAGCCTAATGTTGTAACTCAACAAAACTCTACGAGCCCAAAGGTTGAAGTCAAGCAGGTTCCTGCGAATTCCAACGTTAGTGTTCAACAAGGTTCTGCAAAGACAAATGCCGAAATTAAACAAGCTCCTGCGAATTCAAACTTTGGAGTTAAGAAAAATTCGACAAAACCAAATGTTGAGGTCAAGCAAGCTCCTGCGACTAAACCCAACGCAGTAGCTCAACAAAACCAAACGAAGACTAAAGTAGAGGCTCCTAAAACTAATACGACGAAGCAGAAAAAAGTAAAGTCGGGTAAGACGAAAAAAAGCAAAGTAAATTCTTCAACGAATGAGCAAAAGCTTAATTCGTCCTCTTGGCGCATCAAGGTTGCGCAAAAGAATTTGCGAACCTTGGGTTTATCTAGCGAAGCTTCGACGGGAAAATTTACTAATACAACAAAAACCTCTGTGCTCGCTTTCCAAAAGAAGTTCAAATTAAAAGAAACTGGCGAGCTAGACAATGCAACATATACCAAGTTAAATTGGGAAGCCTTCGCTAAGACAGGTATTAAAAACATCAAAGGTTCCGATGTTGTCAATAAGGCTGCAAAATATAAAGGCGTTCCCTACGTTTTTGGCGGCACAACTCCCAAGGGTTTTGACTGCTCGGGGTATGTGCAATACGTATTTAAACAGCTTGGTGCAACACTGACAAGAACCGCCGATACCCAAGCCGAAGAAGGCATCTTCATTACGAAAAATCAACTCAAACCAGGCGATCTCGTATTCTTCACGACTTACCAAGCCGGAGCATCTCACGTAGGAATTTATGCAGGTAGCGGTAAGTTTTGGAATGCTTCCTCCTCACGAGGAGTCATTCTTTACGGATTAAATGACGATTATTGGCGTACTCGTTATTATGGAGCACGTCGTGTTTTGGTTAATAATGGTGAAATAAAATAGAAACCTGTTTAGGAGGTCTCCCCGCAAATGATACGCGAAAGACGTAACAAAGAAAAACTCGCATCTTATTACAAAAAATTCATGGAAGAAGGCATCATCGACCCTAACGTTCATCCTTGGGTTGCTGAAAGCTGGCAACGTTGTCGTGCCATGAACCTGCCTCATGAAAATTGGCCTAAAATTAACCGTATGAGCAAGAACGACGTCATTGCTCACCAAAAAACTCATGCTGATGTTGTAGAATTTGTTGATGGCTTGTATGAACAATCCAAGCAACATTTTAATATTCACAACCTTTCTATGCTTTTGGTAGATAGCAATGGCTATGTCATTAAAAATTATGCTATGCCTTTCTTCCAACGCATTATCGAAGATATTCAAGGCATGCGCATCTTAGAAGAAGATGTAGGAACAAGCTCCATCGCTATCGCAAGAGAACATAATACTCCGTTCTTAATGTTTGGTCCCGAAATGTGGGTTAAAGATTGTCACAGTGGTGATGCTTGCGCAACTCCTGTAACTGTGGATGGCAAACTGCGTTATATTATCGGTTTCTTCTCTCTGGACCAAAACGATCTTCCTTATGATTTACTTCTTTCCCTGCTTTTGACCATGAAATATTCCATCGAGCAACATCTTACCATGTTGGAACGCTGGAATGTTACTCGCATCATGATGAATCAGCTGCCGGTAAACGTTTATTGGCTGGGCAAGGATGGTACGCTTCGTTATACTAACGAACGTGGTGAAAAGAGGTTGGATGGTCATTCTCATCCGGAAGAAGTATTCTTAAACTACGAACATATTCCAGTTAAGAAAGCCCTGCAAGGCATTGCAACACAAAGCCGCGAAATTACTTGGATTACTCAAGATAAAACTTACGAGGATATTACTTCTGTTATGCCCATCAAGGTTGGCACAGAGGTTGAGTCCGCTCTTATTATGAGCATGTCCATCGAAGATTTAAAAACAACTATTGCTCATGCAACTGGTTATTCCAGCCGTTATAGTCTCTATAGCATGGTTGGTGAGACTAGTGAATTCTTAGCTCTGCAAAATAAAGCTGGACGTGTGGCCCGCAGCGATCATAATATTCTTCTCCAAGGCGAGCCGGGAACTGGTAAGCAAAGACTGGCACATGGTATTCACCAAGCAAGTCCTCGTGCTGCAGCTCCTTTAATCGCTGTACGTTGTCATAATGCTTCCCTGAAAGAATTAAATGAAGAATTCTTTGGTCGTGAAAGCGGCGACCTGCCTGTTGCTGGCAAATTAGAATTGGCTATCGGCGGCACCCTCTTCTTGGACGAGGTTGAAAAGCTTCCTGTAGAAATGGGCGACAAACTAACCGACGTACTCATTAACGGCCTGCCCGATAAAAACGGAAACAGACGTAATCTTAATATCCGCGTAATTGCAGCCTGCGATTCCAACTTAAAACGTTTGGCAGACAAGGGACTCTTCTCTCGCAAATTATATGAATTAGTCCTCGATACAACCATGCGTGTTCCGCCCCTGCGTGAACGTGTCAAAGATATCGAGGTTATCGCAAGTCATATCTTAGCAGAAATGAGTGCACAACATAACCTGCCTCCTAAACGTCTTTCTCAAGAAGCAGTTGAGCTTTTAATCGGTTGCAGCTGGCCTGGTAACATTAAACAATTACAAGGCGTTATCGAGCAAGCCTTCTTCCATACTCCTGGTAGCATTATCGAAGCAGAAAATATTAAACTTCCTGGCGACAAAACCATGGAACGTTCTTGGAAGTATGACAAGGAAGCATTTGTTGCAACCTGGAAGGCAGCTGGCGGAAATATTTCTAAGCTGGCAACCATGCTTGATGTTAGCCGTGTAACTCTGTATCGTTATCTCAAAAAGTACGGCCTCGGTCCTAAGTCTGAATAATCTTAAAGGCTGCCTTACCCGGCAGCCTTTTTCATAGGTAAAAATTTATGCATCAATTTCAAAGAACAGAACTGTTAATCGGTAAAAGCGGTTTAGAAAAACTCGCAGCCTCTCACGTAGCAATTTTTGGTGTAGGCGGAGTGGGTGGTTACGTAGTCGAAGCTTTAGCAAGAAGTGGTATTGGCGAAATAACTTTAGTTGATAGCGACGATATTAGTCTAACTAATTTAAATAGACAAATCATCGCTACGCACGAAACAATTGGTCGCAGTAAGGTCGTAGTCATGGCTGAAAGAATTGCCAGCATTAATCCAAACTGCAAGATTCATCTTCAACAAACCTTTTTTCTTCCCGAAAACGCAGACCAATTTAATTTCCAAAATTATGACTACGTCATAGACGCAGTTGATACGGTTGCAGCAAAAATTTCGCTCGTGCTCCAGGCACAAAAAGTTTCTACACCCATCATCAGCAGCATGGGTACGGGTAATAAAATGAATCCGGCCATGTTTGAGGTCGCGGACATTTATCAAACCAGCGTCTGTCCTCTCGCGAGAGTTATGCGTCAAACTTTAAAAAAACATGGCGTAAAAAAATTAAAAGTAGTTTATTCTAAAGAACTACCCATCGAACAAAAATCTGACGCTAAGCTTACGGAAAACATTAACAAAGAAGGTTCTACTAAAAGAGCAGTGCCTGGTAGTACTGCCTTTTGCCCACCAGTTGCTGGACTTATTATCGCTAGCGAGGTTGTAAAAGATTTACTCAAATAACAAATGCCCTCGGCTTAGTGCCGAGGGCATCGTATTTTGGTTTTATATAAGCAAATTAAACTTCTCTTTCAAATAAGCACATGTAAATTAAAGCAAATACAAATACGATTGCTACGCCTTGATCTGTAAACATACTGCTCGCCTCCGAATCAATAAAAGTAAATTAGGAATCAACAACTTCATCGTTCGAACATATTATAATCCCTTTGTATACAATATACAAGAGCTTTTTGAAAAAAATTATTACTTAATCATAAAAATATTTTTTTCTTTGAAAATCGTCTTGTTTGTCTCTTCCCTTTTTAAAAACTTATGATATAATATGAATGGTTAATCGGAAGATTTTATCGATTTCAAAAATTTATCTATAATAAAAATATTGGAGCTATCCAAGACGAGGTGAAATTATGCATATAGAAATGCTAAAGTCGTTTTTGACTGTAGCCGAGTGTAGAAGCTTTACGATGACGGCTCAACATCTTAACTTCACACAGCCATCCATCAGCAATCATATTGCGACGTTAGAAAAAACATATGGTGTTTCCCTACTTGTTCGAGACGGCAAAAACATTTACTTGACAGAAGCAGGCAAAGCATTCATTCCTTTTGCACAAAAAATTTTAAGCAATTACGAGGAAAGCATCAGCGAAATGAAAAAGCTGGTTCAAAGAAAGACTGTTCTAAGAATTGCAACCTCTTCGCAAATTCTCAACCTATACATCTTGGGTGCTTTAAAACAATTGCGCAGTGAATATCCCGAGCTGGATATTGAGGTACGTCGTTACTACGACCTCGGAATTCTTTCTACTGACGCATTTACTAAAAAGCTTTACAATCTTGTCTTGCTCCATACCGATTTTCAACCGCTCAACACCAATAAGCAAGTTATCGGTGAAACCCGTTGCGTTTGGGTCGTATCCAAAAATTTATATAAGGAAGTTGGCAGCGATAGTATTTACGACTATCCTTACCTCGGTTATATGGACAACACCTTTACCAAAATGGTATGGTACGACTTGATTTCTAAAAAAACTGATGTTAAAAAATTGAACCGTTCTATGTCCTTCAGTGATGGCGAGTCCTTGATTTGGGCTGCTTGGAGATCCATGGGTTGTGCTTTCGTTTCCTATATTAAAGTAAAAGATTTAATCGAACGCGGCGAATTAGTCGAGCTTGAACCCGACAAGAGTAACAACTTCCCCATTTTTGCAATCACCAATTCCGATACAGTTCCAACTCCTGAGTTGAAACGTCTCATTGAGCTCTTAATAGAAACTCCTGACATGTAATTGGCTTTCTCTTGACGCTTATCCCACTTCGGGATAAGCGTTTTTTGTTGGTCATCCTTCGAGTTTGGGAATCGTTTGCCAAAAAATTTTCTTGCATACGATTCACGAAAAAATTTTATAAATTCTTGCTTTCGTAAATTCTAAAATTTACTTAGACGAGAAGAAAATTTAATTTTGCAATCAAAAAATAAAGAAATATTACAGAAAAGTTTTCGTAAAGGGTTTGCAAATTTTTAGCAAACTGTGTTATCATTAAAGAGGTTTTAAAACCTTATGGTGCCAAATCTGTGCCACAGAGATACACCAAAATGCCGAAAGCCTTGTAAATAAAGGCTTTTAGAGATGCGGACGTAGTTTAATGGTAAAACTAAAGCTTCCCAAGCTTTCGTCGTGGGTTCGATTCCCATCGTCCGCTCCAATTTCAAGGAGGATTCTCCATGTTAATCTCTACTAAAGGTCGCTATGCTCTGCGAGTATTAATCGAGCTTGCAGAAGCTCCAGACTTAACCGTATATAAAAGACTTGATTCCATTGCTGACAATCAAGGCATTTCCGAAAAATATTTAGAGAGCATCGTCAATCTTTTGATGAAGGCCAAACTCATCGAAGGCATGCGCGGTCGCGGAGGTGGCTATCGTCTCACTAAAGCTCCGGCAGATTATTCCGTAGGTGAGGTTTTACGTGTGACGGATGGCTCCCTTGCTCCCGTATCCTGCTTGGAATGTCAAAATGGTCCTTGCGTGCGCGAGAGTTTTTGCAAAACTCTTCCCATGTGGAAGCATTTAGACAATCTCATCAACAATTATGTGGATGGTCTGAGCTTGCTAGACTTAGTTAACGGAGATGTTGACAAATAAATATAAACTCAAGGCTTGAATTTTTTCGAGCCTTTTTCTTTTACAAAAATAATTTTCATCGACATATTTTTGACACAGATATTTTTTAAACTATCCTCAGATTAAATGTGGTATAATTAATTTGACTTTATTTGCAGGAGGATATGCTCATGACCACCAAAGAAAAATGGCTCTTGGCAGGCGTTATTATTTTAGTAGTTATTTTGGGCATCATCGCGGCATCTGTCTACTTCATAGTTAGCTCGGTTCCTGATCCAGTAAGCCAAGTTATTACTTCTGTAGCAACCGGTAACGAAACAATTGCCGTGGACCAAATCATTCAAGGAAATGACGCCTTAGAAAAATATATTTTGCAAGGAAGCTCGGAACCAATTTTAAAATCCATCAAGGCTCACGCAATTTTTATTGCAGTCATTGCTTTCGCCGAGTCCTACATCCCCGTCATCGCCCCAGAAATTATTTGGGGTACTAGCTTTGCTGTTTGGGCTCATCTTTGCTACAGAATTACTGAGCTCAGCGGCTTCCATTATCAATTTTGGGATGTCATCGTACCAATTATCATTGGCTGTGGTACCAATTACGTTGGCTTCTTAATCGCCACCATGTTAATCGATACCATAGTCAGCCACACTGTCGGACTTCTCCCCGTAGTTGGTTATATCGTTCGTTCTCTCCAACATTGCATCGTTCATTATTACGGTTGCATTATTGCAGGCGCTATGTATCTTTACTTGCTCGTCCAGTATGCAAATCTTTAGCAAACTATTCATTCTAGACCTTGGTTATACGCCAAGGTCTTTTTATTTTCAAAAAAATATTGAAAGAAATCCTTTCTTAGTGTAATGTATAAGAGAAAAAATTATAAGCTACGAAAATTATTAAACCACAATCTTGAAAGAAAGGGTAAATGGTATTTAAGCTTTTATAAATATCATACAAAAAGATGATGAAATACAAAAAATTCGTACCCGTAATTGCAACCACACTTATATTTGCTTGCGGAGTTTCTCTAGCAGCCCAAAAGGATATAGTCACCGAACCAACATATCAACCAGTTTTTGCTTGGCCCGAGGATACTGCCGCCAATAAAATAACTATTAAAGGAACTGCTGAACTTACAGAAGAGCAAATGGTTGCCTATATCAAAAATAACACGCCTACTACAAAGCTAAATTGTTCTGTAGAAGATATTGTTCATTACTACTACCAAGAGGGTAAAATTGAAGGCGTGCGTGCAGACATTGCTCTTTGCCAAGCCATTAAAGAAACTGGTTGGTTCTGTTACGGAGGAACTGTTGTACCCGAGCAAAATAATTATTGCGGACTTGGAACCACAAGCAGTACTGTAAAGGGACATTATTTTGCGACACCTGAATTAGGCGTAAGAGCTCACATTCATCACCTTCTTGTTTACGCACAAAAGCAAGCCCCCGTGCAAGAGCTTGCTGACCCACGCTATCAGCTTGTTGTAGATAGACATCCCGACTATTATGGTAACATGATGTATTGGACCGATTTAAATGGTCGTTGGGCGGTTCCCGGTAAGCATTACGGCGAAGAGATTCTTTTGCTTTGGGATGCAGCAAAAAACGGCAGCCATAACACAGGACTTTTAGACGTGGTTAAGGCTAATGTTGATAAAAATCCAGATAGCTACGAGGCTTGGTATGCTTACGCCAAGCTCGCACATAATTTGGGACAGTACAAGGACGCAACCAAAGCTTATGAAAAGCTTATCAGCTTAAATGAAAAAGAACCTTCTCCTTATTTAGAGCTTGCTTCCATCTATAATGACTGGGGCTTCGACTCCAAGGCAGTGGATGTATATAACAAGCTGTTAAAGTTTGATCCTTACAATAAGGAAGCAATTCGTGGCAAGGCCTACGAAATGGCTTTCCTCGGTAAAAAAAGAGCTGCTGTCATTTTTTATTCCCAAGTACTGAGAATGGACGAAAACGATACCCTATCATTATATAATCGCGGCAATTTGCTAAAACAACTTGGTAAAAATAGTGCTGGCGAAGAAGATTTAACTAAATTAAAAAAATTGCAAGAAAAATAATTAGGCGGTAATAATATGAAGAAAAATATTGCAATGCTTAGTTTAAGCATCTTTCTCTTTAGCTTGGCTAATGGAGTGCAGGCTGCCTCAGTATTAACAGAAAAAGGCTACGCCTTAGATAAAATTTTTATCTTTAGTCGTCATAACGTACGCACAAGAATCGGGAACGCGGATAAAGTCATTGCCGAATATACTGCTAGAAAATGGGAAGCTTATCCTGAAATCAGTGGGCATCTGACTCCCCACGGCAGCGCTGCAGAAACTCTTATGGGTGCCTATTATCGTCAGTATTTAGAGGATGAAGGTTTTATTCCTAAGGATTGGCACCCTGATGAGGATGAAATTCGTTTTTATGCCAACTCCTATCAACGCACCATTGCTACCGCGCGCTCTTTTGCATGTGGCTTAACCCCAGTTACCGATGTAAAAATCGAATATTATTTTGATATTGATAAAAAAGATCCGGTCTTTCATCCTTCTACAGAAATCAAGGATGAGGAGCAATTCAAAAAAGCTGCTGCCTGGTACGATGAAATGGAAGAAGGACATGGTCAAAAAGCATTCTTTACTAAAGTCGGAAAAAACTTACGTTCCTTGGAAAAAATAGTTGCTTTCAAAAATTCGCCCTTCGCTAGGGACCATAAACGTAAAACCATAGACGAAGGTCAATTTGCCATTATCCCAAATAAGGGTAAAATCGCTGGCAATAAAGAATCCTTTAATTCTTTCTTGATTGCCGACGCCTTCATCGTTCGTTACTATCATACGGCTGATGATAAAAAAGCAACCTGGAACACAGCAAATTCTCAAGTTCTGATGCTTGGAGCCGGAAAATATTTAACCTCTTGCACTGACATACTCCTTGATAATCCTGCTTACTCCAAAAATTTTATTAGAAATCTTGTGCCGGAAATCACTAAAGAATTAAAAAACGATGCACATAAGTTTTCCTTTTTCTGTGGTCACGACACTAATGTAGGTGCACTTACCTCCGTTCTTAACGTTGTGCCCTTCGAATTGCCGGCCACAATTACACCTCACACACCTATAGGAGGCAAGCTTGTTGTAGAAAAACGCAAGGGAATCGACAACAAATATTACGCAAGCTTGAACATGGTTTATGCAAGCGATAAAGAACTGCGCAATTTAGAAACTCTCTCCTTAAAAAATCCGCCCATGAAATATCCTCTCGTTATCAAAAATCTTAAGAGCAACGACGACGGACTCTACGACTGGGATGAATTTGTTGCCCATTTCGAAAACAGCGTTAAGCCGTAAAGTTTAAAAACAAAAATCGACCCTTAAAAGTTAGAACCAATAATCTATCTTTTGGGTCGATTTTTTTATCTACACATCTAAAATTATTTAATGGTAATCAGTTCGTAGTTCATTGTACCCATACCAAGTTTTTCGCCATGCTCTAAGAGGAAGGCCCAGCTTGAAGCAGGTGTGGAGTTATGGAAATGATCGTGTCCTTGGCATTCACAAGGATTAGCTGCTAAATGTTCAGCAAGTTGACTGTTCGGCAAAGGAGTTGCAGCATTAACAAGATCTGCACAAGCTTTATCTAAAGCAACTGGGTCAAAGCTTGCTAGCATACCAATGTTGCCAACAATTGGCGCATCGTTTTCAGCATGGCAGTCACAGTTCGGACTTACATCAACAATTAAGCTTACGTGGAAGGACGGACGACCAGCAATGATTGCCCATGCGTATTCAGCGATGCGTTTATTCAAGGCCTCGCCACTGTTAGAGAAACCGGAAGAAATTGCATCCTTAGGACAACGACCTAAGCAACGACCACAGCCAACGCATTTATTAAGATCGATGGAAGCCTTGCCATCAGCAATGCTCGGTGCATTGTGTGCGCAAATTCTTACGCAAGCTCCACAGCCTACACATTTTTCAGTATCAACAGTCATTTTGCCATCGCAATGCATTTCCATTTTACCAGCACGGCTGCCTCCACCCATACCGATATTTTTCAGCGTACCACCAAAGCCTGTCATTTCGTGACCCTTAAAGTGGGTCAAGCTAATAACAATGTCCGCATCCATTAAAGCTCGACCGACTTTAGCATTTTTTACTAATTCGCCGTTAGGAACAGGAACTTCTTCTTCGTCCGTACCCTTGAGACCATCGGCAATAATTGTATGTACACCAGTACAGAAAGGATTGAAACCATTTTCATAAGCACAGTCAAGATGTTCCAGGGCATGCTTACGGCTGCCTACATACAAAGTGTTGCAGTCAGTTAAGAATGGACGACCGCCTAATTCTTTGACAACATCGGCAACAGCCTTTGCATAATTGGGACGTAAGAAAGCTAAATTACCTTTTTCGCCGAAGTGCATTTTGATAGCAACGAATTTACCGTCGAAATCGATATTGCTAATACCAGCTTTTTTCATAAGCTTTTGCAATTTTTGACCTAAGGGAAGTCCTCCATAAGGAGTTCTAAAGTCTGTGAAATAAACTTTTGCTTTTTCCATGATAAATCTCCTCCTAAAAATTTTATCATCAAAAAATTACTAAAGAAATTATATTCCTTAGAGCATACTCCAAGTCAATAATTATTCGTAAAATTTTTTCACCTGCTCTGTGTAGCCGCCATCTTTTTCATACATGACGATGGGAGCAAGCACATCCATGCCGTAGGAACCGCCCTTGGTCATCTCCATAAGAAAAATCCAGGCAGGTTTGTCGATGGACGCGTGAACCCATTGCAAACGTTTTGGTTGCAAACCGTACTTAAAGGCAAGCTGCATGCTTTCTGCAAAACGTTCGGGTAATTGCACCAATGCGAAGCGTCCACGATAACGAACCGTAAAAGCAGCTGCTTTAAAAAAGTCCTCAAGTGTTGCATTTACCTCGTGACAAGCAGCCGTGCCGACCAGCCTTTGGTCCCCAGAATTTCTGTAAGGTGGATTTGCAACAACAAGATCCATGCTTTCTGGTTGAAAAATTTTTTTATAATTGCAAATATCACCATCTAAAATTTTTATTTTTTCTTCTAAGCCATTGTCCGCAACACTTTGGCGAAAAAGTTTAGTGATATTCGAATTAACATCGATTGCCGTTATTTCTCCAGCTCCACGAGATTCTAAAAGCATACTGATGGCTCCAGTTCCACAACCAAGCTCGAGAACCTTAGCCTTACGAACCAGGTGAGCAAAATTTCCTAAGAAAACAGCATCAGTCGTATAACTGAACTCTTTAGCGTCCTGCCAAATTTTATACATGCATTTTGGTAAATAATCGCAGCGGACACTGCTTTTCTCCTCAGACATCTTTTGCTTGGGAAACATCTACGATTTCATCCCACTCCACTTGAATAATATTATTAGGAGAAAGCTGCACGCTTGCAGTCCTTTGACCACGATTAATGCCGGTAACCTTGCCTTCGCCAAGAGGCGTTGCAACCATAGAGCCAATCTTCGGGATAGGCACGCGTTCCTTGCGTTCCTTAGAATTATCACAGTTCTTGCAATACAGATGGTTCTCGTATTTTAAGCAGCACATCAAACGACCGCAAATACCTGAAATTTTTGTGGGATTCAAGGACAGATTTTGATCCTTAGCCATACGAATGGAAACTGGTTCGAAATCTCCCAAAAATGTTGCGCAACAAAGTGGTCTGCCACAACAACCTATACCGCCCAACATTTTTGCCTCGTCACGTACTCCAATTTGACGCAGTTCGATGCGAGTACGAAAAACTGCAGCTAAATCTTTTACTAATTCACGGAAGTCAATGCGACCGTCCGCAGTAAAATAGAAAATAATTTTATTTACATCGAAGGTAAATTCTACGTCCGTCAAACGCATGGGCAGGTTGTGATTAGCAATCTTGCGCAGACAAATATTGAAAGCTTCTTTCTCACGAACTTTATTTTCCATAAGTTTTTCGTAGTCGGCTTCCGTCGCCTTACGCATAACTGGTTTCAAGGGTGAAACAATGCTCTCTTCACTCACCTCGCGAGGACCAATAACAACGTCACCGTATTCCACCCCGCGAGCAGTCTCCACGATTGCAGAATCACCCTTTTGAACTCCAGTATCAGCCGGATCAAAATAATATATTTTGCATGCTTTTTTAAATCTAATACCTACAACTATTGGCATTTCTTCACTCCTTATATGCCTTATCTATTTTAAGAGCAACAGCCTCCATGGAAAGTCTAATTCCCGAGTTCCCTGTTAAAGCTCCGTAAGCCTCTTCAATAGCAGCTAATGCTGTCTTTAGTCCCCGCAAGGACCAATTTTCTGATAACTGCTTCAAGTCATCTTCCATATCATAATTATATAATACTTCTGTATTATGTAATTTGCAAAAAATCATATCGCGCACAAGGATTTGCAAAATTTTCACGAAAAGAATTGCTTCGACTCGTTCAAATTTTTCTACCCAGGGACGACCGTTTAAATAATTTATGGGCGCGCTCAATGGCAATGCTTCTAAAAAAGCAAAGGCCGTGGTGCGATACTCCCAAATATTTTCTTTTTCTAAAGCCAAAGCACTGCCGATAGAACCCTCGCTCATGCGATACAAAACCCTCGCCTTTTCTCCGGTGATTTCTTTTTCGGCTAAAGCCTTTAGAAAATCTTCTTCGGGAATGTCTTTAAAGCGCAGTCTTACCACACGCGAAAGAATTGTAGAAAGAAGTTTGTCTTCCGACTCGGCTAACAAAATAATTACCCAGCCAGCGGGAGGTTCTTCCAAAAGCTTTAAGAAGCTGTTCATGGCTGCGTCCGTCATTTTGTCGGCGTCTTCTACGAGACAAATTTTATTAGCGCTAAGCACGGGTGCGAAGGCAGCTTTGCCTATTAATTCTTTAATTTGCTCAATGCGAATGCTCGTGTAGTCCGGTTCAATGCCCACGATAATTAAATCTGGGTGAGCATAGCTTTCGTCCAGCAAGTTAATGCTACGGCAGGAAGCACAATCGTCTTCACCATTGGCATTGAAGCACAACAAGGTTTTGGCAAATTCTAAAGCTAATTTTTTCTTTCCTAAACCACTTGGCCCCGTGAACAAAAGAGCATGTGGTCTTTCCTTAGCTTCGATAAATTTTTTGAGGAAGACTTTCTCTTCCTGATGTCCATAAACTTTATCCCACATCTTGTGTTTCCTTAGCAATAACCTCGCGAATTACAGCTAATGCTTCTCGTTGAACTTCTTCAAGAGTCCCTTCTGCATTAATAACTTTAATGCGATGAGGCTCAAGCTTTGCCAAAGCTAGAAAGCCGCTGCGCAATTTATGTTGAAAATCTAGTCCCATGTCTTCGTAGCGGTCACTCACACCTCGAAGCATACGACGCTCAATTAATTTTTCTGGACGTCCATCAAAAACCAGCGTTAGGTCGGGAACAAAATTTTCTGTTGCGTAAGAATTAATCTGCCTTAAATCCCAGAGCTCTTCCACGGCTTTGCCTTCCGCTAAGCCTTGATAAACCAAAGTTGAATCACTAAAGCGATCGCATAAAACAATTTTGCCTGCTTCCTTGCTCGGACGCAAAAGCTTGTCCACATGTTCAGAGCGTGCCGCAAAATATAAAAGACTTTGAGTTGTGGGTGTAATAGGAAGACTGGCGTCAAGCACAAGGCTGCGAATTTTCTCAGCAAATTCTGTACCACCTGGCTCGCGAGACTCGACCGTCTCAAAACCTTCCTCACGAAGAACTCTGGCGATATTTTTTAGCTGAGTTGATTTACCACTGCCATCGAGTCCTTCAAATGTAATAAATAAACCTTTCATATGAACCTACTTTACAACACGAATTGTCTTTAAAGAGCTATCAGCCGGTCCGCTAACGGGAAGACCAAGTCTCTTCATTTTTTGACAATAAGAAATGATTGCATCAGATATTATTTCACCAGGCAAAATTATGGGAATACCCGGAGGATAAAAACTGATTTGTTCAGCAGCGACACGACCGCTAGCTTGGTCGAAGCAAATTTTTTCTTTCTCTCCGTAAAAAACCTCTCGCAAAGAAAGTTTACTTTGAGTTAGCGGCGGCTTGCCGATGGTATGCTTTTCCCTTGCGCTCTCTTTGTATTGTTCCAAGCATTCGAAAACCGCTTTAATACGCGTCATTGCATTGGTAAAGTCCGAGTTATCATCGGCGTAGCTTACGAGGAATAAAATGTTCTCAGGATCAACAAGCTCGACGGCAACGCCTGCTTCTCTCAAAGCATCACCAACTTCAATTCCCGTATAACCCCAAGAACTTACATGCACCGTGACCTTAGTTTCATCGAGAAAAAATTGTGGCACATCAGCTGCTTCTAAAACTTTTATGCCAGTAAATTCTTTGAGCAATGCACGCAGGCTCTGAGCTGCATTTATTGCGTGCTCGCACATCTCTTCTCCGTGAGCTTGTAATTGAGCTCTCGCTGCATCGAGACTCATCATGAGTAAATAGTTGGGACTCGTTGTTGTAAGCACGCTCATCACATCTCGCGCTCGTTCGATATCAAGTCTTTCCTGCTTTACTTGTAGCATGCTGCATTGTGTCATAGCCCCAACAATTTTATGAGTGCTTTGCGCGCAAGCATCCGCGTCGCATTCCATTGCCGATGGAGGCAAGGCTTTACTAAAACCTAAATGCGGCCCGTGAGCTTCATCCACAAGAAGAATTTTCTTTCTCGCATGGCAAAGCTCAGCAATCTTTTTCGTATCTGCGGCAATGCCGTAATAATTGGGACTCGTAATAAGTACGGCTTTGATATCCGGATGGTCGTCAAGCGCTTGCTCGATGATTTGCGGAGTCACTTGGGTTAAGATGCCAAATTCTTCATTATACTCTGGCTCAATATAAACTGCCTTTAATCCACCAAGAATTAAACCGCCTGCAACACTTCTATGGGCGTTACGTGGAATTAAAACCTTATCACCTGGGCTAGAGGCGAGCATAAGCATAGCGTGAATTGCTTGACTTGTGCCATTCACTGCCCAAAAGCAAGCGTCACTTTTGTAAGCTTGGGCAGCTAAAGCTTGCGCTTCCTTAATATAAGTCTCTGGCTCGTGAATGTCGTCGAGCTCGCTCATCAGCGAAACATCAACGAGAACACTTTCACCCAAAAGTTTTTTTAAAGAAGTCTCCATGCCTCTACCACCCTTGTGTCCAGGAGTATGCAAAGGATAAACATTTTCATTTTTATAATTAAGCATTGCCTCTACTAGGGGCATATGTAAATCATTATTATAATTTTTGCTCATACAACCTCCGGCAAATATTCCTCGCCATTGTATCATTATATTTTACCACAAAAACAAGTTGCTTGTCATTTTATTTCGGTGTCTACAATTTGTTTACAAAAACTTCAACTTAAATTGGGCTGACATTTTACGAAAAAATATTTAGAACGAAGAAGCATTTTCATCAACCATTTACTGAATTGCATTGAATTATCTGCATAAAAGATTTATAATTAAACTTATATATCTATATTATATATGTAGAAAACTTATAACTTTTATATATTAGGGGGAAAGAATTATGGAAATGCTTGCAGGAGTAAAAATCCTGGATTTGTCCACGGTTATTGCTGGTCCTTACTGCACTAACCTCTTTGCCGATTTCGGTGCTAATGTTATCAAGATTGAACAACCAGGCGGCGGCGATCCTTTTAGACGCCTTGGTCCTTACTACAAAAAAGTTGCCATTCGTCATGCATCTTTGAACCGCAACAAAAAATCTGTTACCTTGGACCTGCACACGGAAAAAGGCAGAGAAATGCTTTTCAAAATGATTGAAAAGGCTGATGTTGTTGTAGAAAATTTCAAAACCGGTACCTTGGAAAAATGGGGTGTATCTGTAGAAAAAATGAAGGAGCATAATCCCAACATCATCATTACCCATATTACAGGTTATGGGCAAACAGGCCCCAATGCTCACATGCCCGGCTTTGGCACACCTGCCACAGCTTTCTCCGGTTTAACTTATATCACTGGTTATCCTGACCGTCCACCTGTAAGTCCGTCCTTCTCTATGACTGACTATGTTGCAGGTCTGTATGCATGCTTCTCTACAATGATGGCTCTTTATCACAGAGACGCTTTGCACGGCAAGGGTCAAGAGGTTGATGTAACTCTTTACGAAAGCCTTTTCCGTATTCTCGGCAGTCACATTGCCGATTATTATTCCAACGGAATTGTTGCGGAACGTGCACCTATTCCTGTAGGTCAAGCATCTCCCTGCGGCATTTACAAAACTAAGGATGATCAATGGGCTATAGTTGTTTGCAGCACCGACCGTACCTGGACCTATATCACTCGTGCCATGAAACGCGAAGACTTCCAAACCAATCCTAAATATGTTACCATGGCCGACCGCCTGAACAATAACAAGGAGCTCGACGAATACGTTCGCAATTGGGTTGCCTCCATGGACTTTGCCGAACTCAAAAAATGTCTTAACAATGAAGGCGTTCCTTGTGACAAGGTTTATACCATTAAAGACTGTTTTGAAGATCCTCACTTCAAGGCTCGCGAAAATATCGTCACTAAATATTACGCTCCCGTTGAAGAAGAAGTTGCCATGCCCGGCATCATTCCTAAATTCTCCGAGACTCCTGGTCAAATCAAATGGGTTGGTCCAGCTCTTGGCGAACACAACGCAGAAATTTACGGCGAATGGCTTGGCCTTAACGAAAACGATTTAACCGCTCTCAAGGAGGAAGGAGTAATCTAATGAATTTACCAAAGAAAATTACTATCTGGGAAGTTGGTCCCCGCGATGGCTTGCAAAACGAAAAAATTCATCTCACTCTTAAGCAAAAAGCTGAACTCATCCAATTAGCCGTTGAAGCTGGCTTAAAAAATGTTGAGGTTGGCTCCTTCGTCAGTCCTAAAGCAATTCCAACCATGGCGGATACCGATCAGCTTTGTGGTCTCCTGCCCCAAGTTACTGGAGCAAGATATCGCGGCTTAATTTTCAACCTGAAAGGTTTGAAGCGAGCTGAAGCAGCAGGCTTGAAAGCCTGTGAGCTGACAATTTCCGCAAGCCGTGGTCATTGCCTCGCCAATATGAATAAAACTCCCGAGGATGCTGTGCAAAGCTTCAAGGAAGTTATTGAATATGCTAACGAAAACAATATTTATCTTAATGGCGCGGTGGCAACTGTTTTTGGTTGCAGCATTGACGGCAATGTTCCCTTCGAGCAAGTCGCAAGTGTTTTAAAAGAATTACACGCTTTAGGTATGCGTGACCTCACCTTAGCTGATACTACTGGTATGGCTAATCCTAAACAGGTTTACGAATATTCCTGCCGCGTGCAAGAGCTCTTCCCCGATATCAAATGGACGCTGCATTTCCACAATACTCGTGGACTTGGTCTCGCCAATGTTCTCGCAGGCATGCAAGCAGGCATTTCTTCCTTTGACACAGCTTATGCAGGTTTAGGTGGTTGTCCCTTTGCACCTGGTGCATCCGGTAATATTGCGACAGAAGATCTCGTGAATATGTGCAACGAGATGGGCATTGAAACTGGCGTAGACTTGGACAAATGCATTAAGCTTGGCTATCGCGTGGAAGAAATCATTGGCGGAACTCGTTCTTCTTCCATCTTACGTGCAGGCAAGTGCTCCGACATTGTGAAAAAACATTAATTAACAAATTTAACCCACAAGCCGAATGATTGCTTGTGGGTTTTCCTTTTTAAGAGGTTGCCAGTATTGTTACAGGCATTGTATTGGCGTAATAAAGTTTTCCGGATAATCATCATAATTAAAGCTTTGAATTTCTCCTTTTGGTGTGAAGAAGGAACAACCAAATATGCAGAGAGCTGGTAAAAATAATGCTGAAGTTAATAAATTTTTCAGTTTCATGATGACCTCCTTATCTTTGCTAAATTCATTATAACAAAAAAATTAGCGGATCACCAAGTAGGTGACCCGCATTTTTATTTTAATTCTTTGACGTAAGCATCGAAGAAATCGACATACTCTTGTTCCGTACGCATGCCTTTTAAAAATTCTATCATACGTTTAAAATGTCTTTTGATACGTTTATCTGCAACTAATTTAAAATAATATTCCAAAGGAATCAATACGGCTGAACCAATGTCATCAATAATTACAAGCTCGAAATCATCCGGAGAAAGTTTTCGAACCATGATGTTCCTTGGATACATAGCCATGGGAATAATTCCAAAGTCAAGCATGCGCTCTCGCAAAGTTTCAAGTGCGTCTTTTAGTTTTGCTAATTCATTTTCATCAGCAGCATCAAAGCTTTCAAGATATTCCTCCAAGGTCTGGCTCATGACTCCATCGTAATCACGAATAAGTTCGTACTTGTATCCTAAGCCAAAATTTGTCTCTTCCGTTCCATAAAACAAAGACAGTCCTTTGACTTCTGGATGAGATTCTTGAATTTTAGTACTCATTTGCAGCTCTCTTGCGATTACTTTAGCCGCCTCTTTCGCTTTGCTATAGATAATCTTTACGCAAATATTTGGATCAGAAGGATGAAAATATGCAATCTTTTCCACACCCTTACCTATGCGTAAGTCCTCTGTTAGTGTAATCATTGTTTTGCCTCTTGTTGTATTTTCGCACCAGATAGATGCACAAATGGTCTCCTTTTTTAAGGATAAAAAAATTCTTGCGAAAATTTTTAACACATTTGCCTCATCTAGGTTTGGTGTTTCATCTTGGTAGATGTCGTCAATTTATTTTTGTTACTAAATGATAAACATCAGCTACAACAAAACGCCAATCTTAATTTTCCCTTAATTATATGGGCGAAATTTTAAAAAATCAGGTAAATTGCAAGTCCAAATTGAACACTTGCATTAATTAACTCACTTGAACCTT
>JAUNIS010000004.1:6607-112399 GCA_030523325.1 Phascolarctobacterium sp. | reverse complement strand
TACGCATTCCGAATTCCGCATTAAAATACGCACTATGCACTCCAATAGGCTTCCCACCGACGATTCTAATTACTTAAGAAATAGTTCTCCAAAATTCTCCCTCGGCGTAACGTAGTACGTTTTTTGATTAGTGAAAATAACGAACCCTGGTTTAGCACCTGCCGGCTTTTTGACGAAGCGTCGTTCTACACAATCGATCGGAACATTACTGCCCTGCGCCGCCTTGGAAAAATGTGCAGCCGCTTCCACCGCAGCAGCAATATCTTCCTCGCTCACGCTCCCATTTGCTTTTAAAATGACGTGGGAGCCTGGAATATCCTTGGTGTGGAACCATAAATCCCTGGGACCTGCAAGGGTAAAGGTAACGTAATCGTTTTGCTTATTATTTTTTCCGACAAAGAGCAAGGTCCCGCTAGGGAGTGTAATTTTAAGTGGCTGGCTTTGAGGCAGGGAAGACTTCTTCTTTTTACCTACTTCCTTAAGGATGCCCGAGGCAATGATCTCTTGACGAATTTCTTCCACCTCGTTCTTTGTCATTGCAGTGCTTAAGGACGCATCAATACTTTCCACATATGACAGTGCATCCTCAGTCTGCTGGGTCTGCACTCTAACTTCTGTTTGAGCTCGCTTGAACTTATTATATTTTTTATAGTAGCTTTGTGCGTTTTCCGTGGGCGAGAGGATGGGGTTTAAGGCGAGCTCTAGCTCCGAGCCATCGTAAATATTCGTAATCCTGACCTTCGTCATGCCCTTCTTTAAAAGGTAAATGCTAGCCATTAGACTATCTGCCTTCTCCCGTTCCTTGTCCGCATCATCTGCATGCTCAAGATCTTTGGCTAATGCTTTCAGTTTTTTCTTGAGCCTGATAGTTTCATTTGCCACAAGTTTTTTCAAAATTTCGTGCTCTGGCAGCTCGATGGGTACCAAGCCCTGGGCGAAGCAAATGGCATCATTAACTGAGTCAAAGCTTTGCACTCTGGCACCTGCATCTAAAACCTGGGGCTCAAGGGTGAGGATGGTTTTCACCTGATTTGTTCTTCCTATGACCGCATAAACGGGGTAGGGAGCATTTTTTATTTTATCCTGCAACCCGCTAATGACCTCGCGTAAAATATTGGCATCTGCATCATCAAGCTTTGCCGCAGACTCAGGTATATTTGCAATCTTCATGAGCTCGCTTGTCGTTACCTTGCCAATGCCCGTGGTTGCACTCATTAATGCCTTGCTAAAATTAATTGTAGAACTTGCATTTGCCCTTTGCACAATTTCTTCGGGACAGGCAGCTAAAATTGACAAACCGTCCTGGGGAGGAGGTGCAATGTATTCCTTGCCGGGTAAAACAACACGGTAGGAGTTTTGATTTACACCAATATGGCGCAGTGCATCGATGATTATTCCGTCTTGAACAAGGATAATGTTACTGTTTTTCCCTGCCAGTTCAAAAACAAGCTGCTTCGTAATAATCTTGGAGCGTTCGCCTAGCATGTCAATGTCAAGGGTGATCACTCGGTCCAAGTCCAATTGTTCGATATGGGTAATGCGTCCTTCCTCTAAGTGCTTGCGTAAAAGCATGCAAAAGGCAGGTGGAAGCTCCGGGTTTTCAGGAGCCTTCTTAGGCACGTACAAGGCAGGACTTGCCCCATTCATATCCGCTAAAAGATAAATGGTGTCCCGCTCTCTTTTAATATGTAGTAAAACTGCATTGTTTTTAGGCATAAAAACTCTAAAAATTTTTCCGCCCAAAACTTCAGATGCTAATTCTTTTGTTAATATGCTTAGTGTTAAGCCTTCGAGGTTCATAATGTACTTCCTTTTAACTTTTAACTTTTAACTATCATTATACTCTCGAAAATAGCTTGTGTTCAAGGAATTTCGCAAAATTTGGTGAAAATCCTTGCATTTTGTGTTATAATCATCTATTAAGGATAAGACTGTGAATTTCTGCTTGTGATTATCCTTTCAATAAGTTTTGCAAGGAGGTTTGTTCCATGCTTAAAAGTATGACTGGTTTTGGCCGCGGCGAATACGAGGACGAGAGTTTTTCCGTAACCGTGGAAATGAAAACCGTTAATCATCGCTATAACGAAGTAGCCATTCGCCTGCCTCGTTTTTTAAATCCCATCGAGGACAGAATTCGCAAAACAATTTTGAAGACTGTCAACAGGGGACGCATCGACGTATTTATTAATGCGGACTATACTACGTCTGACAACGCAACCTTGAAGGTTGATAAAAATCTTGCTCTGGCTTACCACAAGGCTCTCTTAGAAATTGGCGAAGCCATTGGTATTGACGATCCTGGTTTTAACGGCGCTCAAGAAATTATGCACTTAGCTCGCTGCCAAGATGTCATTAACGTTAAAGAAGGCTTCTTTGATGTTGAGACTGTTTGGCCTAAGGTTGAGCAAGCTGTGGAAGCTGCAGTTAAAAATTTGGTTGCTATGCGCGAGGCTGAGGGAGCTAATATTTACGGCGACTTCATTTACCGTGCCGATTTAATCGCTGCAAATCTAACTAAAATCGAAGAGCGTTCTCCCATGGTTGTCGATGAATACCAAGCAAAATTGTCCGAACGCTTGAACAAATTGCTTGCTGAAACCAATGTCACTGTTGAGCCTGAACGTCTTTTGCAAGAGGTCGCAATCTTTGCGGACCGTGTAAGCATTACGGAAGAAATCGTTCGTCTTAAGAGTCATATCAAGCAATTTAAAATTATCCTGGCAAGCGATGGACCCGTAGGTAGAAAGCTGGACTTCTTAATTCAAGAATTCAACCGTGAGGCCAACACCATCGCCTCCAAGGCAAATGATTACACACTTGCCCAAATCGTCGTAGAAATTAAGGCCGAAATCGAAAAGATTCGCGAACAAATTCAAAACATCGAATAAGAGGGGAATTTTATGGATATTAAGCTTATTAACATTGGCTTTGGCAATATCGTTGCTGCTAATCGCATTATTTCCATTATTAGTCCGGAATCCGCGCCTATCAAACGCATTATCCAAGAAGCTCGTGACAAGGGCATGCTTATCGACGCAACATATGGTCGTCGCACTCGTGCTGTTGTGGTAGCCGATAGTGGGCACATTATTTTAAGCGCGGTGCAGCCCGAAACCGTTGCCAATCGCTTAGCGGTAGATGATGAGGACGAAGAATAATGAATAAAGGCTTACTCTTAGTTATTTCTGGTCCGTCGGGTGCAGGCAAGGGGACGATTTGCAATATCATGCGCGAGCAAATCGAGCTTGGCTATAGCATTAGCGTGACAACTAGGGCACCTCGCACGGGTGAGGTTAATGGTGTCAATTATTTCTTTAAAACAGTTGACGAAGCCAAGGCAATGATTGCCAACGACGAATTCCTTGAATACGCCGAGGTTTTTGGCAATTATTACGGCACCCCGCGTAAATTTGTTATGGACCAGCTTGCTGCAGGCAAAGACGTTCTTTTGGAAATTGATATTCAAGGAGCTCTGCAGGTTAAAGAGCGCTACCCCGAGGCCGTACTAATCTTTATTATTCCGCCTAGTATGGAGGAACTAGAACGTCGTCTGCGTGGTCGCGCAACTGATTCCGAAGGAGTAATTCTTAAACGTTTAGCTGGTGCGGCTCACGAAATGTCTTTCGCCCCACAATATAATTACACAATCGTTAACGACGTCGCTGAAAGAGCAGCAAATGAGATCATAACGATAGTGAAGGGGAAGAAATAATTGCGCATTGAACTATAAGGTTCGATAAAACCACAAAATTTCACAATAGTAAATTAACAAAGGAGACTTAAAACATGAGTATGGTAGATCCTTCCATCGATTATTTAGCTGAAAAGGTTGATAGCAAGTACACCCTGTGCATTCTTGCTGCTAAGAGAGCTCGCGAGCTCACCAAACCAGATATTAACGCAGCGGAAAAAGAGGTTTCTACTGCATTGAAGGAAATTGCCAAAGACACCATTACCTACGAACGCGATAAGAATTATTAATCTTTAAGTAGAGGAGGATACTCTCTTGTTACAAGGTAAGAAAATTGTATTAGGCGTAACTGGTGGCGTTGCCATTTTTAAATGTGTGCAATTAGTTAGCAATCTGCGTAAGGCTGGGGCCGAGATCCGCGTTGTTATGACTGACCACGCTCAAGAATTCATTACTCCCTTGATGTTCGCAGAAATTAGCGGCAACAAGGTTGCAACCTCCATGTGGGATAAAAATCAAGAATTCCATGTTGAACATATTGCTTTAGCTAATTGGGCTGACGCGTATTTAATCGCTCCGGCAACAGCCAATATTCTCGCGAAGATGGCTTGTGGCATTGCTGATGATTTGCTTTCTACAACTATTTTAGCAGCTCAATGTCCTGTTATCGTCGTACCTGCTATGAATACGGGTATGTATGAAAATGCTGCAACCCAAGCTAATCTTAAAACCTTAGCGGAGCGTGGCATTACTATTATGGAACCTGCAACAGGCTTTTTGGCTTGCGGAGTTAATGGTAAAGGACGTATGCCCGAGCCTATGGAAATTCAAAACTATATGGATGCATTCTTTGCGAAAAGAGAAGGGGACATGCGTGGCTTGAAGGTTCTCGTTACTGCAGCCGGAACTCGTGAACCCATAGACCCTGTTCGTTTTGTGGGCAATCGTTCCTCTGGAAAGATGGGTTATGCTGTTGCCGAGATGGCAGCTGCTCGCGGGGCCGATGTTATTCTCGTCTCTGGACCTAGCGCCTTGAAGCCTCCTGCTAATGTAAAGGTAGTTAATGTCGAGACGACTTGTCAAATGCTAGATGCATGTCTTGCTGCCTACGACGATGTTGATATCGTTATTAAAGCGGCAGCTGTTGCCGATTATCGTCCCCGTGACGTAGCGACTCAAAAAATTAAAAAGAAAAATGACGATGCCATGACCGTCGTTATGGATAAAAATCCCGATATCTTAAAGACCCTGGGGTCTAAGAAGACTCACCAAGTCCTAGTAGGTTTTGCGGCTGAAACGCAAAACCTTTTGGATAACGCTCGTGAAAAGGTTGTGAAGAAAAATCTCGACATGATCGTTGCTAACGATGTTACCATGCAAAACGCAGGCTTCAATGCGGATACCAATATTGTTAAGCTGCTCTATGCTTCTGGTGATGTGAAGAGTCTCGACTGCATGCCGAAGATTGAAGTTGCGCGCGTAATCTTAGACGAAGCAATGAAAATTCGTCAAACTCGTGGGTAAACACAATATTTTGTAAATTATTTTACAAAATGCTTGCTTTTTTTCTAAATATGCTTTATAATCTCATAAGTGAATTAAATAACACTCATCAAGAGCGGTGGAGGGAAAGGCCCTATGAAACCGCAGCAACCATCCTAATCGCCTGGTTAGGGAAAGGTGCTAAGTCCTGCAGTTTTTTCTGTAAGATGAGAATGCTAAACGAACTTGCGGCGTTCTCAACAGAGAACGCCTTTTATTTTGCAAAATTTTCATAGCGGCTAGCTTCGTTGTTAGGCCACCAAGACGTACGCTTTAGCAGGCCCTCGTCGACCTTCCTTGGAGCTAACTCTGAAAATTTTGTTAGCGTTGATGTTCATTTTACGTCTGCCATAATTTTTGTTGCAATATATAATTATAATATAGAAGGATATTGCAGATATTGAACATTCGAGTGTTGCTTTATTTCATTGGGAAAATGTTTGGCTTATATTCGGCTAATTATTGCGATTTTACTTTTAATGTAGCTTAGCAAACTCTCACAGCTGATGCATTCTAAATATTTTCCAAGTATGTTGATTTTATTATATTTTTTGTTGCTTGAAAGGAGTTACATATGCGTAAACTTTTTACTTCCGAATCTGTTACCGAAGGCCATCCCGATAAGATTGCCGACCAAATTTCTGATGCAATTCTTGATGCAATTCTTGCACAAGATCCTAAGGGCCGTGTTGCTTGCGAAACCATCGTAACCACTGGCCAAATTCATGTTTTCGGCGAAATTTCTACAACTTGCTATGTTGATATTCCTCGTATTGCTCGTGACACTGTAATCGAAATCGGTTACGACCGTGCAAAATATGGTTTTGACGGACATACCTGTGGCGTACTCGTATCTATCGATGAACAATCCGGCGATATCGCTATGGGCGTTGACAAAGCTTTGGAAGCAAAAGCTGGTGAAGCTGCCGAAGAAGAAGCTGGTGCTGGTGACCAAGGCATGATGTTCGGTTATGCAACTAACGAAACCGAGACTCTTATGCCCATGCCTGCATACCTTGCTAATAAAATGGCTCTGCGTCTGACCGAGGTTCGTAAGAGTGGTCTTCTGCCTTATCTCCGTCCCGACGGAAAAACTCAAGTTACCGTTGAATATGTTGATGGCAAGCCCGTTCGCATTGATGCAGTTGTAGTTTCTTCTCAACATGCCCCGGAAATTACTAACGAACAAATTCATAATGACATCATCGAAAACGTAATTAAACCTGTTATTCCTACTCAAATGCTTGATGAAAACACTAAATATTATATCAACCCCACTGGTCGTTTCGTAATTGGTGGTCCTCAAGGTGACGCTGGTTTAACTGGTCGTAAGATTATCGTTGATACTTACGGTGGTATGGCTCGTCATGGTGGCGGTGCCTTCTCTGGCAAGGACCCCTCTAAGGTTGACCGTAGTGCAGCCTACGCAGCTCGTTATGTTGCTAAAAATATTGTAGCAGCTGGTCTTGCAGATAAATGCGAAATTCAACTTGCTTATGCAATTGGCGTTGCTAAACCTGTTTCCGTTCTCGTAGAAACCTTCGGCACTGCAAAAATTTCTGAAGAAAAAATCGCTGAGCTCGTTGCGAAAAACTTCAAGCTGAGCCCCACCGGTATTATTCGTGAACTCGACCTGCTCCGTCCTATGTACAAAAAGACTGCGGCTTATGGTCACTTCGGACGTACCGATTTCCCGTTCCCCTGGGAACAAACTGATAAGGCGGAGGCGCTTCGCGAACAAGCAGGTTTGTAAGGAGAGCATTTAAATATTTTAAAAACGTTCATAGCATGCCATCTGTGTTGTCAGCCCTCCTAGACGTACGCTTTATTTAGTACGCCGTCGTCGGGCTTCCTAACAGCTGACATACTCTGAACGTTTTGAGTAACAATATTATAAATTTCGAGAACGTCCATCACTGTAAAAGGTTAGGCGTGGACTCATAACTCTTGATTCCTCTCTTGACGTATTAAATTATTCAGTATAAAATTTATTGTAACTTCATATTGTTGCCAAGGAGCTGTTTTATTGGCTGGTTTTTCTTTTAGGGATGACTATGCGTAAAACAGCTCTTTTTTTATTTTCCGAAAGGGCAGTGAAAAGAATTTATTTGAAGCATTGACAATATGTGATATATACCATAAAATTTAAGGAGGAAACATGACTGAATATACTGTTATTGTTTATGAAAAAAGTAATGGAGATGTCCCGGTCCAAGATTTTGTTAACGGACTAGATGTAAAAATGAAAGCGAAGGTATACGGATTATTGAAAATACTCGAGGAAAAAGGAAACTTTATGCGAGAACCGTATAGTAAGCACCTTGAAGATGGAATATATGAGCTCAGATGTGATTTCGCGACCGATAGCACGAGGATACTTTATTTCTTTTATTATGGAGGTAAAATTGTACTAACCAATGGGTTTGTCAAAAAGACTCAAAAAACGCCGCGAAAAGAAATAGAATTAGCCAAATCCTACAGGGAAGACTTTATTAGGAGGATGACGACATGTTAACTTTAAAAGATATGCTTGACGAACAACTCCAAGATGAAGAGTTCAAAAAAGAGTATGAAGCATTGCAACCTGAACTTGATATCATTAGAGCAATTATTGAAGCGAGAACCAGTCAAAACTTAACGCAAAAACAACTTGCTGAGCGTACAGGTATTAATCAAGCAGACATTAGTAAGTTAGAAAATGGAACGCGAAATCCAACGGTGAATCTTCTCAAACGTTTAGCAGATGGTATGGGAATGGCACTTAAAATAGAATTTGTACCAAAACAAAAACTGCAAAGCGATTAACAGGATTAATGGAAGTCTTTGTCGAAAATAATGCATACGATGAAAGATTTCCTGAAACTTCTAGACTGAAACGGATTTTTAAAGAAAGTGAAGAAGGAGTAAAGCAGATGTGTGAGATCATTGAAAGAAATAGACGTGAAGCAGCTGAAGAAGCCGCTAAGGAAGCTGCTTTCGAAGAGAATAAACGTATTAACAAGTTAATCCAATTGCTTTTGGCTTCTAAACGGTTCGACGACTTAGAAAAGTCAGTTACCGATATGGCTTTCCAAAAACAGTTGATGGCTGAATTTGGAATTTAGTGAAGAATGAGTAAAGCAGAAGAGCTTGCAACCATCAAAACTAATTAATTAACACTTATATTCAATTTACGCTTCCCCGCTTCTTTTGAAGTGGGGAAGACTTTTTTAATTATTAATTATCAATTATAAATATTTAAACCGCAAGCCGCAGGCTTGCACCTTTAATTGCGCATTGCGGATTGCGAATTAATATTTGACACATTCACCATAAAGTTCTATCATATTTCTGTACGAAATTTTTTGAATCGAGTGATTTTGTGAATATTTATCTTAAGAAGGCAATTTTATTTCTTGTTGCGGGTGCTTTGGGTAGGGTGCTGTATTTACAAGGCGTGCCCATTCCGTATATGCTTGGCGGCATTATCGCAGCAACGCTGACAAGAATTTTCATTGACAAATCCATAGTTTATGAAAAGAAATGGCGCGAATACGCACTCTTGGCCGCTGGCTATGGTATCGGTCGTAATTTTACCGATGAAACCGCAGCGGCTGTTATGGCACAGGGGCTTGGCGTTTTTGAAGCATGTGCTTCCTGCTTGAGCATTAGCCTTATTATTGCTGTTTTCATCGCACGTCATAGCTTTGCTAATTTAATTTCCTCCGTGATGGGTATGATGCCAGGTGGCTTAACCATCATGATGATTCTCAGTGAGGAGGATAAACGCTGCGATGCCAATGTCGTGATGGTCATGCAAACTCTGCGCATGTTTTCCGTTGTCATTTCCGTACCGTTTTTGGCTGTGTATGGACTCGGGGCCAATGTTATGCCAGACGAGCAATTAGGAAAAATTATGGCTAATGGGGATGGTTATCATTGGGCGATTTTTCTGCCCTTAGGTATGATTGGCTGGTATATTGCTAAGAGTATTCATTTTCCTGCACCACGTTTAATCGGACCAGTTTTCGCAGCGGCGATTTTTAGCGTGGCAGTGCATCCTGTTTTACCAATTCCCGGTCCTGTGATGGGCTTTGCTCAACTTTTAATCGGTCTCGTCATGGGTTCACAGCTTGATAAAGATAGATTATTAAATACTTATAAGCTTTTACCTCATATTTTCATTGGTTCTGGAATTATGATAGCCGTCAGTGTTGCTGTTGCTTTCCACTTGAGCTCTATGTACGGCTTTAGCCTGATAACTGCATTCCTCGCTATGGCACCTGGTGGCATCACCGAGATGTGTCTGGCAGGTTTGAGTATGGGCGAGGACGTTAGTATTATTCTTACGTATCAGTTCGCACGTATGATTATGATTTGTTTCCTTGTGCCCGTGGGCATTAAGTGGTGGTTCAAGAAGCACGACGTGGAGTGAACTTTCTGCGATAAATCGCAAGGGAGAGAAAAATTAATTCGGAATTAGATTTGCGAGGAGGCAAAAAGCTGGAGTTTTCCCGAGCTTTTTCAAAAAGCTCGCGCTTTCCTTTGGCACTTTCATTTGGCGACAAAGGAAAGTGCAAGTAGATGCGAAAAACGCAAAAACTACAAATTTTTTTTGAGGTATTTACAACCAATGAAACTAACTACAATTCACTTAATAAGTTTAATAATAACGCTCGCCTTGACTATGCTTCCGGGAATCATCGAGGCTCGGAAGATTAAATCCGCAGACGATTACAATGTTGGCGGTCGTTCAAGTGGTGCAGGTATGGTAGCAGGAGCTATCATCGGCACAATTGTTGGGGGCGCGGCGACAATTGGTACTGCGCAGATGGGTTTTAAAATTGGTCTAGCTGCCTGGTGGTTTACTTTAGGCAGTGGTATCGCTTTAATTATTATGGCGCTTTTTTATGCTCGTCCTTTGAGAACAAGCGGACTCACCACGATTAGTGAATATTTGGTGCTCAACTACGGAAAAAACGCTGGACCTGTGGCAAGTATTTCTTCTGCGGCTGGTATTTTCTTTAGCATCGTCGCAAGTACGCTGACGACCTTGCATTTAATTGCTCCACTTTTTGGCGTAAGTTATTTTACCGCGGCCATTATCATGGTCGTCATCGTCATGGGCTTCGTAGTTTTTGGTGGACTCAAGGGGAGCGGGCTCAGTGGTATTTTTAAATTATTTTTGATTTTCGCCAGCATTTTTGTAGGCGGTTTTCTAGCTTATAACCAAATGGGCGCTCTCACGGGTATGCATGCCCATTTCGAACCTAAAGCCTTCAGTCTTTTTGGTAACGGTTTCGAGAGTGCCATGTACAGTCTCGCTAGTATGATCATCGGTGTTATTAGCACGCAAACATACGTGCAAGCGCTTTTTAGTGCAAAAGATTCCAAGACGGCAATGAGCGGTTGTTTAGCTGCGGCTATTGTAGTAATTCCCGTTGGGTTGCCCTCCGTTGTCATTGGTATGTATATGCGTCAGTTTTATCCTACAATTAATCCTATCGAGGCTTTGCCCATGTTCCTTTTGACTCAGCTTCCCGAATGGCTGGGCGGGGTAGGCATCGCTGCCTTGCTGTTAAGTTCCGTAGGTAGCTGCGGTGGTCTTGCTCTAGGCATTGGCACCATGATGAGTCGCGATATTTTTAAGGCTCTCTTGCACGTGGAGGATAGCAAAAAATTATTATGGATCAATCGAGCTTGCGTTCTCTTGGCCACAGTCCTCGCCATTATCTTCGTCTTCCATAATTTAGACAGCTTAGTGCTCGATTGGAACTATCTGTCCATGGCTTTGCGTGGTAGTGGTGTCTTTTTACCATTGACCTTCGCCATCTTCGTACCTGGCAGGGTTGCTCCTAAAATTGGTTTCTTCGCTATGCTCGTAGGCGTCTTCGTAGCCTTAACGTATAAATTTTTCGTACCAACAGCAGGTAATACTCTGTTCCCAAGTCTCGAAATCAGCGGCGTGATTTTACTCGCAGGCTTAATTTTCGGGTTGTTAAAAAAATAAATTTGCAAGCACTGACTCAGAAATGGGTCAGTGCTTTTTAATGTATTCACGTATACATTAAAAGAAACTGAGAATTTTATTAACATAAGGTGTATAATATGTTCAGTTTTTATATTTTATATGTTAATTGGAGGGAAAAATTATGTTGTACATTGGCATTCTTCTTGTAATTGCCACCTTATGTCTCATTGTTAAGAGATACGAGACAAGAATGGTCCTTGTTGTTTCCGGTATCGTGATGTGTTGTGTTGCAGGTGCTCCTATTAAAGCACTGGATGCATTTGCCAAGGGTATGGGCTCTGGCATGATTTCTTCTGCCTGCTCGTCCATGGGCTTCGCATTAGTAATGCGTTATACCGGCTGCGACAAACACTTAATCAGTGCATTGGCCAAGGTTTTGACCAAAGTTCGTTTTCTGGTTATTCCTGGTGTCGTTCTCGGCACCTTCCTTGTAAATATGGCTCTGCCCTCTGCAGCTGGTACGGCTGCATCCGCAGGCGCAATTTTTATTCCTATCATGATGGGTCTTGGTATTCATCCGGCTCTGGCTGCAGCAGCTGTTAAATGTGGTACCTATGGTTCCATGCTTAACCCTGGTCTTGCTCACAACCCCTTCGTTGCAAAAATTGCTGGCGTAGGTGTTATGGACGTAATCGCTTTCCATTGGAAGGCAAATATTGCTTCTTTAATCGTTGCTTGTATCGCAATTACTGCTATAGCTTATTTCATGAAAGAAGAAGATGGTCATTATGCAGAAGATCTGAAAATCGACAACGATTTCAAAATTAAACCTCTTTACGCATTAATGCCGATGGTTCCTATCGTAATTCTTTTGCTTGGTGCAACTAAAATCGTTCCTATCTTCAAGATGGGCGTTGCTCAAGCTATGATTATTGGTGTACTGCTTTCCTTCTTTGTTACTCGCACCGACCCGACTAAGATGACTAAAGAATTCTTCGACGGTATGGGCAAGGCTTATGGCGATATCATCGGTATCATCATCGCTGCTGGTGTATTCGTTGCTGGTATGAACGCTCTTGGTCTTGTTAAAGCTTTCATCAATGCGATGGTTTCCAATCCGGCAATTGCAAAGATTTGCGCCTCCGTTGGTCCTTTCGTACTTGCTGTTATCGTTGGTTCTGGCGACGCAGCAACCTTTGCTTTCAACGAAGCAGTAACTCCGTCTGCTGCATCATTTGGCATGACTCCTGTACAAATGGGTTCCTTGGCTACATTAGCAGGTACTCTTGGTCGTACCATGTCTCCGCTCGCAGGTGCTACTATTATCGTAGCAGGTATTGCTGGTGTTAACCCCATGGAAGTTGCAAAACGTAACGTAATTCCTATGGTTCTTGCACTCATCGTTGGTTGCAGCGTTCTCTTTATGCAAGGTTAATAGTTTAAGGAGTTTTATTAATGGCTGAAGTTTCTATTTGCTTAACTGGTGATTCCTTTATTACGCAACGCTTGCCTCGTGACAATAAATTTTTCGCTTTGCGAGAATTTTTGTCTAAGCATGACGTTCGCTTCACCAATTTTGAAATTCTTTTACACGATTTCGAAGTTTATCCTGCGCCCGTTAGTGGTGGTACATGGGCTTGTGCTCGTCCAGCTGTGTTACAAGACTTAAAGGATTTAAGCTTAAACATGTTCACTTGGGCTAATAATCATACCATTGACTGGAATCTTGGTGGTATTTTGACGACCATGCGTCATTTAGATGAAGGTGGTTGTCTTCATGCAGGTGTTGGTCGCAATCTCGAAGAAGCGACTCAACCTAAATATCTCGACACTCCTCAAGGTCGCGTAGCAATTATTGGCGTTACTTCAACCATGAACGAATGGGGGATGGCGTCTAATCCTCGTCGTGACGTGCTGGGTCGTCCTGGTGCAAATGTTTTGCGTTACACCCAAATTCATAAGGTTAAAGCCGAAGACTTTGCCAAATTAAAAGAAATTGTTGACCAAACCGAGGTTAATAGCAATCGTCTTTTAAATGAAAAGGAAGGCTTCACTAAACCATTGACCGATGGTTACTACGTAGGTAACATTCGTTTTGAAATTGGCGAAGAAGCGGGCACAATTACGAAGATGAATATGGTTGATGCCAATCGTATCGTCCGTGCCATTAAAGAAGCAAAACGTCAAGCTAATATCGTTCTCGTAAGTCATCACAGTCACGAACGTAAAGGCTTGGATAAACATCTTCCTGCAGATTTCTGTCGTGATTTTGCTAAGCTTTGCATTGACAGTGGTGCAGATGCATATGTTGGTCATGGCCCTCACATTTGGCGTGGTGTAGAAATTTATAACAATCATCCGATTTTCTACAGCTTGGGAGATTTTATTTTCCAAAACGATTGCGTAGAACGTCAACCGACCGAATTCTATAATCTGTACGATATGGGTCCGGATAATACTGTGGCTGATGGTCTTGACGCACGTAGTGCAAATGATACTCGAGGTCTTGCTGTTGATCACCAATGCTACGAATCTGCAATGGCAAGCTTTAAGATTACCGATGGCAAGATTTCTGACATTGAACTCATCCCCTTGGAATTGAATTTCAAAGCAGGTCGTGCCTTAAGAGGTCGTCCTGGTTTTGCTGGCCCAGAGGCTGCCGAACGTATTATCGGAGAAATCGCCGAGTTATCAGCTCCCTATGGCACTTACATCCAATTTATTGGAGGCAAGGGTGTTATTGAAATGAAATAATTTGTACATTTACTTGATAATATCCTTCCTTTTAGGGAGGATATTATCTGTGTTTAAAGGAGAGTGTATCCTATGAATAAATATTTTGAAGAAGCACGTGCTATGCAAGATAGCTTAGTTGCTATGCGTCGTGACTTACACATGCATCCTGAAACAGGTTTTACTGAATTTAGAACAGCTTCGAAAATCGTTAAAGAGTTACAAGCTCTAGGCTATGAGGTTTTTTATGGGGATGACTGCGTTGTGGAAAGTGAAATGTTTGGCGTTCCAAGTAGTGTAATCTTAGAAAATCATATGCAAAGAGCAATCGATGAAGGCGCAGACCCGGAAATTGTCAAGAAGATGGCTGGAGGCAAGACAGGGATCATGGCTGTCATGCATTTTGCAAAGCCTGGTAAAACTGTTGCCTTTCGTTATGATATGGACTGCAACGACGTTGTGGAAAGTACTGATGCAAATCATCGTCCTTTTGCGGAAGGCTTTGCTTCCTTGCACAAGGGTGAGATGCATGCCTGTGGTCACGACGGACACGTTACCATTGGACTTGCTCTGGCTAAATTAATTGCCAATAACAAAGAAGATATGGCTGGCACCATTAAAATTATTTTCCAACCTGCAGAAGAAGGTGTACGCGGAGCAAGGGCTATGGCAGTAAAAGGTCTTGTTGATGATGTAGATTTTATGTTCGGTGGGCACATCGGTTTTAAGGCAACTGTTGATAATAGTTTAATATGTGCAAGTGGTGGTTTACTTGCAACTACAAAGCTTGACGCACATTTTACCGGTCGTTCGGCTCACGCAGGTGCTGCTCCTCAGGATGGTCGTAACGCATTGCTTGCAGCTGCCCAAGCAGCTATTTCTCTGCACAGCATTTCCCGTCATGGCAAAGGTGCGTCTCGCATTAATGTTGGTGTTTTAAATGCAGGTACTGGTCGTAATGTTCTACCCAATGTTGCGGATATGAAATTGGAAACCCGTGGAGCCAATACAGAAATTAATAATTTTATGTCTAGCGAAGCTAATCGTATGCTCAAGGCTTGTGCCGATTTATATAACGTAGAAGTAAAAATTACACCTGCTGGCAGCGCACCTGCTTGCGTAACCGAGCTTGATTTCGCTAAAGAAATTGCAGCCATTGCGAAGGACGCATATGAATTTGACGAAGTCGTTGATACTGTAGATTTTGGTGGCTCTGAGGATTGCTCCTACTTTATGGAAACAGTGCAATTAAAGGGCGGTCATGCAGCCTATATGGGCTATGGTACGCATATCGCAGCTGGTCATCATAACGATCATTTTGACTTTAACGAAGATGTTCTTTGGAAGTCGGCGGCTTTTGGTGCAACACTTGCTAAAGAGTATACGAACAAATGAAGTTAAGAGTTAAAAGTTAATAGTTAAATAATACTGAATTCAGTATTGTATTTAGCATCAGTACAGATTATGGAGACACAAAATGTTAAATGTAGATAAAGAAAGGGTTGACTTTTTAATTTCCGGTCTCGCACAGTTTGGCAAGAACGAAGAAGGCAAGGGAATAACACGTCTTGCTTATTCAAAGGAAGATAGAGCTGCACAAAATTGGTTGCTCGAACAAATCGTCGACCTAAATTTAAAAATTACGGAAGATGCAGTAGGCAATGTATTTCTGCTCCGTAAAGGCGAAGACGCAAGTCTTCCTCCTGTTGCTATGGGCAGCCACTTGGATACTGTTATTCAAGGTGGGGCTTACGACGGTATGGTTGGTGTTGTAGGTGCCCTGGAAATTATGCAGATGCTCAAAGATGAAAAGCTTACTCGTGGTCTCTTGACCATCATCTTCAGAGCAGAAGAATCTGCCCGCTTTAACAATGCGACCATGGGTTCCAAATTGATGGCAGGTAAATCTACCGTAGAAAAATTATCCAACGGGACTCGCAAGGGAGACATTTCTTTCCCCAAGGCTCTCGTGGCTTGGGGCTGCGATCCGGACAAGGCGAGGGAGGCAGTTAAAGAACCAGGCTGCTTTGATAGTTTTTGGGAAATCCATATCGAACAGGGCAAGGTTCTCGAAGAAGCTGGAGAACAAATAGGTATCGTCAAGGGCATTGCAGCACCTACGCGTTTTAAAATTTTTATTAATGGTACTGCGGATCATTCTGGGGCAACACCTATGGGCTTTCGTCACGACGCACTCGTCAGTGCGGCTAAACTAATTTTAGCAGTGGAAAAGGCTGCTACGGATGAAAAAGCATACGGAACGGTGGCAACTGTTGGTGTTATTGAAATTGAACCGGGCAGCGTTAATGTTGTTCCAGGCAAAGCAACCTTATTTGTAGATTTGCGTGGCATCGACGAGGCAAGCATTGCTCGAGCACTTGCTTCTATAGAAAAATCTATGCAAGAGGTTGCCATCTCCGACGGTGTTGAAGTAACTCGTCAAATTCTCACGCAAGATAAACCTGTTGTTCTTGCACATGAGCTCGTAGGAGCTCTCGACGAAATTTGTAAGCAAGACGGGGTTAAGTATCGTATTATGCCTTCAGGTGCGGGTCATGACGCAATGCATATGGCAAGTCTTGCACCGACATGTATGGTTTTTGTTCCTTGTAAAGGTGGAATTTCTCACAATCCTAACGAATTCGCCAAGCTTGAGGATATCGCCAAGGGCATTGAAATCATGGCTCAGGCTGTTTACCAAAGAGCGAGATAAAAAATTTCCGTTATGATTGTGTATTGAACATAGTCTAATATAAGAAAAAATACAGCTTAGGCTTAGCCTAAACTGTATTTTTATTTTTAATCACGCTTTTGTAAATTGTTAATTCCTGTTAATTTAGCAATGTCTTCTTTAGTCCAAAATTCGTTTTCCCAATAAAAATATTCTTCCTTACGTCTCTTGAATATTCTGTGTGGTTGACTGGTATTATCATACATATGCATGATATCACATATCTCCACTAGCTTTGGAATTAGTTTCAGAGCTTTATGATATCTGCTTATTATTTTATCTGTGGGTGCATCATGACCTCCAGCAGCTTTACGTACTTTAACACGGGCACAGTTGATATGAGGATCTACTGTTAGTACATAAATACATCTGATGAAGAATCCCAAATCCTTTGCTTTTTGGAGTAGTTTTAAATTTCTGTCGGTAGAAAGAACTGTTTCAAAGGTAAAACTTTTTAATTCTTCTACTAATTGCTCACGCTTTTTGTCAACTAATATAGCAGCTTCTAAGTCGGTGCAACCAGTAGTTAGTTTTATGTCATCCGCATTGATATAGGGAGGAATAATCATTGCCATTTTCGTCACAGTGCTTTTGCCGCTGCCATTAGGTCCAGCAAAAACAATGATTTCAGGTTTCTTTGACATATTCTCTGCTCCCATCTGGATACTCAATATAAGCTTGTTTTAACTTGCAATCATATCCTGCAATTGGCAATTTTTTGATTTTCTTAATTTCGTTTTCGATTCTAACAGCTTCGACAAACCTATAGTCCAGTTCAGCATCAGATACACCACACATGGAGTCTAATTCATTAACAGTTAATTCTTCCATTATGTTTTCCTCACTTTATTGATCGTAAACTTAAAAATATTTCTTGTTTTTTCTGATATTATTCTATCTTTTTTGGAATGATTTTGTCAATATTGAATGATTAAGGAAATACAAACGATTATTTTCGTTATCCATACTAATAAGATAAAAATTTTCTCTCCCACTTGACTGTAGCGTTACTATATGGTCTAAAATTTTAGTATATTGTAGAATTTGCGTTCAAACTAAAATATGCTAGAAAATAGAGGAGCGTTAAGATGAAATTATACGAGCTTTCCAACGGGGACCAGGTTTATCATTACGACAAAAGCATCGTTTGTTTTTTTCAGGGTAAACGTAAGGTTTTGTCTACATCTATATATAATGGCGGCTACCACGAAGACTTCGAAGCAGTTTATAATCACGATAGTAAGTTAGGCGCGGGTATGGCTTGCGAAATGCTTGCACCTACCTACACAGAGCATATGCAAATCATCTCCAAGCGTTTAGGCTTAAATCCTGAGAAGGTTTCGGGCATGGGAACAGCAGCCGATATGGAAAATGTTGCCATTGAAAGTCTGAGCTTCAAAAATCTTACTGTGACAGCTATTGTAACTGGTGGCATTGAAGTCAATGGCGGTCGCGTAGGAGACCCTGCGAACTATTTTCAACCCTTGGAGAAGCCTAATCGTCCTGGCACCATCAATATCATGCTTTTTATCGATGCCGATTTACCTGCGGGCACACTTGCCAGGGCTCTAGTTACTTGTACCGAGGCGAAGACTGCAGCTATTCAAGAACTTCTTGAGGGTAGCAAGTATTCTACTGGTATTGCCACCGGCAGTGGTACGGATACAACAATTGTTGTGGCGAACTCGGATTCAGAACTTTATCTTGAAGGAGCAGGCAAACACTCCAAGCTTGGAGAACTCATCGGTAAAGTTGTAATCAAAGCGGTAAAGGGAGCTCTTTCTAAACAATCAGGACTTAATGCCAAAAATCAGCATAATGTTTTTCGTCGCCTGAAACGTTTTGGAGTCACTCAACAAACGCTGTGGACACTGTACCAAGAAAAGGAAAATTGTGTAATTAAGCCAGTATTTTTAGAGGCTTGCGATAATCTTGCTAGAGAAAAGGTTATCTTAACCTACACATCTCTCTACGCACATTTGCTGGACCAATATTTGTGGGAGCTTATTGATGAAGAAGAAGTAATTTTTGCAGGCTCCGCGTTGCTCAGCGAGATCGCGAGTACGTATGATGTCGAGACAAGTGCATTGACCAATGTTAGTGTGGAGTCTTTAATGGAAGTGTGGAGTAAACTCTTCATTAATATCGTCTGTGCCAAAATTAAATAGAATGCAATGTTTTGCTTACAACCCTTGGAATTTTTCTAAGGGTTTTATTTTTTAATGTTGACTATACGAACACTATATAGTTTATGATTTTTCATAAAGGAAACGAGAGGTGGGAATGATGGCTAAGGTAATTATTTTTAGTAATACAGATGGTTATTACTCTACAGCTAAAAAAGCTTTAAACATACTTAGAGAAGAAAAACAATTGACCGACGAGGCCGCTGCGTTTTTGATTACCGATAATGATGTTTGGGATGGTTATTGGGAAAAACAACTTGATGGCTGTGAAGTTGTTCTCTTAGATTGGATGGGGGTCACTCTAGAAACAACTTTACTAGAGGCGATTAAAGCTTCTCTTGAAAAAAAAGGAATCCCTTTTAAAATGCGTGCAGGGGATGAGGCTGAGGGTAATGCAAGTTATGGTTTTGAACCAAAGGATCATGTAACCGTAATGAAGTATGCAGTATATGGAGGAGTAGAAAATTTTAAAAATCTCTGGCTTTGGCTTTTAAATCGTTTTTGCTTTGGCGAATATTCCTGCGAAGAACCGCAGCAGATGCTTTGGAACGGTATTTATCGTCCTGAAGAAAGAAAACCATTTACTTCGTTAGGTGAGTATTGGATAAAATATTGTAATGATGACTACCCGACAATTGGTTTGATTTTCTATCGCAACGAATGGCTTTTAGAAAATCTTGCATATCAAAGGGCCATTATTAAAGAGTGTGAAAAGCAAAAAATAAATATTATACCCATTTTTAGTCATGGCGTTAAGAATCCTGAGATGGGTGCACCGGGTCTAGAAGACGCTATCCGTAAATATTTTATGAAAGATGGCAAAGCTGTTATTGATTGTGTTATTAATACGATAAAATTTTCTTTGACGGCGTCAGCTTCTATTGAATTAAGAGTTTTAGAGGATCTAAATGTTCCTTTACTACAAGCGTATACAATGATGCGCTCTATTGAGGAATGGCAGGAGAATATTCAAGGCTTAAGTGCAGTTGAAGTCGCAATAAGTGTAACAATGCCAGAATTTGACGGAGCGATTCATTCAGTTCCTATTGCAGGTAAATATCGGGACGCAGATAATATTGTATATTTTAAACCTATGTACAATCGCGTGGCAAGATTAATAAGTAAGGCTAAAAAATGGGCAAAGCTTAGACGCAAGCAAAACAGCGATAAAAAGTTAGCTGTAATTTTTCATAATTATCCTCCAAAGAATTCTAATATTGGTACTGCTCTTGGTATGGATTCACCAGAAAGTGTTCGGCTTCTTCTAGCTGCTTTAAAAAATGCTGGTTACTTTGTAGATCATATTCCAGAAGATAGCAAAACTTTTAT
This sequence comes from Phascolarctobacterium sp., assembly GCA_030523325.1. GTDB lineage: Bacteria > Bacillota > Negativicutes > Acidaminococcales > Acidaminococcaceae > Phascolarctobacterium_A. The sequence continues at coordinate 92,237 of JAUNIS010000004.1, read as the reverse complement.
GGAAGAGTTGATCAAATGCGCCACCAATGACCGTCGTTTTATGAACGAGGAACAGATAGAGAAGGCTATTGGGAAAGTAACTATAGAGGAATACAAAAAGTTATTCGATGCAATACCACAGGAAGTTCAAAATCGTATGGTGGAGACTTGGGGCAGTCCTTTGGGAGATGTATTTAATTATGATGATAAATTACTTATTCCGGGTATGACTAATGGAAATATTATTATAACCGTACAACCGCCGCGCGGCTTTGGTGAAGATAGTGGCAAGATTTATCACGATCCTGTTGCTCCTCCGACGCATCACTATTTGGCAGTATATTACTGGATTAGAGAAATCTATAAAGCTGACGCCGTAATTCACGTTGGGACACATGGTTCAGTAGAATGGCTTCCAGGCAAGGCAGCTGGACTTTCTGAAAGTTGTTACAGTGATATATGTCTTGGTGATTTACCTAATCTTTATCATTATATTGTAACGGTTATTGGTGAGGGTATTCAGGCTAAACGTCGAAGTGCTGCTTGTTTGGTGGATTATCTGACCCCGCCAATGAGCACATCCGGACTTTATGATAGCATGGCCGAATTAGAAGCTCTCTTGGACGAGTACTTGGATTTTAAAGATAATGAACAAGATAAATTAAACGAGGTTGCTCAATTAATTAGAGAAAAGGCGACTGAATGCAATCTTAATCAGGATATTCCTGAAGGTGATTCTTTTGAAGAATATGTTTGTAAGCTCCACAATTATTTAACTGATATCAAGAATATGCAAATAAGAGTAGGGTTACATATTTTGGGTGAACCACCAGTTGAAAAACATTTAACTGAATACCTTGTTGCTCTGAGTCGGTTGGAAAACGGAAAGGTCCCATCTCTTGCAAAGGTTTTAGCTCGTAACTACGGTTATGATTATTATGAACTTTTAGAAAATAGTGCAGTAAGAATTCCTGCATTACATATTACTTATGGTAAATTGGCAGATAAAATTCGTGAGCAAAGCATGGAGATTATTGAATTCCTTGCTGCCAGAAAATTTAACGAAGCAAGGGTTAATGAGGTGCTATCATTAAGAGACTATGCGCTAATGCCTGAAGGTTTGCAAGAAGAGTTTTTAAATGTTTGCACTTATATTTGTACGGATTTATATCCTAATCTTCAAGCAACGGTTGCTGAATTAAATAATACCTTGCGAGGATTAGCAGGTGAGTTCATAAATCCCTCGGTAGCAGGTGCTCCTACAAATGGTAGAGCGGATGTATTACCCACTGGGCGTAATTTTTATGGTGTAGATCCTCAAACACTGCCTACCAAGGTCGCATGGGAAGTTGGCAAGGCAAGAGCAGAAGGAGTCGTTGAAGCATATATTGCTGATGAGGGTAAGTATCCTGAAACCATAGGAATGGTTATGGGTTCAGATATGCGGACTCATGGTGTTTGCTTTGCTCAGTTTTTGTATCTTATGGGGATGCGTCCCATTTGGCAAAAGGGAAGTGGCAGAGTTTTAGGTATTGAACCTATGACTATGGAAGAATTGAAACGTCCACGTATAGACGCTACTGCAAGAATTACAGGGATGATGCGGGATAGTATGCCTTGTGTAGTTGATTTGCTTGACAAGGCAGCTAAAATGTGTGCTGAACTTGATGAAGACGATGATACTAACTTTGTACGTAAGCATGTAAGAGAAGATGTTGAGTATCTTAAAGAACAAGGCATTGATACTATGGATGCTTCTAAACAGGCAATGTATAGAATTTTCGGTTGTCCTCCCGGAGGTTATGGTGCAGGTGTTGCTTATGTTCTTGAAGAGAAAAACTGGGAAAATTTAGACGACCTTGCTAATGTTTATGTGCGTTGGGGTGCACATGTTTACGGCGAAGGGGAAAACGGTAAATATATGCCCGAGCTCTTTAAAAGGCGTTTGAGTAAAATAGACGCAACGGTTATGGGCATTGATAATCGCGAAATTAATCTTTTGAGCGCTGATGATTTTAATTCTTATCATGGTGGTTTGATTGCTAGTGTACGGTCATATAGTGGTAAAATGCCGAGAACTTATTGCGCAGATAGTACTGACCAAAGTCACGTAGTTATTAGAACAATCCATCAAGAGATAAAACGAGTTTTCCGCGGCGAAATTATGAATCCAAAATTTATAGACGGCATGAAGGAGCATGGTTATAAAGGTGCTGCGGATATGGGAAACTATGTTGCGCATTGTTATCAATGGGATGCCACGTCAGATACAATGGAAGATTGGATGTACGATGACCTTGCTAAGAAGTATGCGTTAGACCCAGAAATAAAAAAATGGATGGAAGAAGTTAACCCTTGGGCATTGCATCGCATTGCAGAAGTTCTTTTGGAAGCAGAACAAAGACAAATGTGGAATGCCAAACCGGAAATAAAAGCAGAACTTCAAAAGCTGCTGCTTGCTATGGAAGGGGAAATGGAAGAGAGGTCAGAATAAAATTTTACAAATTTCTGGAAAAAATGATTCACTGTCTGGTTGGTTTATAGATTATGATACACGCAGTTAAAAATTTTGGTTGGTTATAGAAGCTTTTAATTTAGTTTGCATCATTTTTCATACAACATCTCAAGAAAAATATCCTTTCTGTGCATTGTGCAGATGGGATATTTTTCATTGCAAAAAAAGACTGGGGCTAATGCCTCAGTCTTGATTTAGTTCTACTTGAACAGATATTTTATTGATATATTCGTGGTAATCATTGGATACCCAATATGTTTTTAAAGGAAAAATAAAAACATCCCCAATGATTTTTAAATTGTTTAATTGCGCAAAATTTTCCAAGCGTTTTGCAACTGCATCAATTTGACTGTGTATCGTACTGTAAATTCTTACCGAAAGATACAATCCTGCAGGTTTGATGATGTACGGTTCTAATTCTGAATTAGGTGATATTTCGGAAATGTAAGAACACGCATGGTCATAATGTTCTTTGAAAAATGTATCTCTAGGTATTACCCAGCTAAGATTTACTTCTTTAAAAGGTGAATTGGTAAAGGCTATCTTGTTATGAGTAGCCATCATCTCGATGCGTTTTTTCCCGTCTTCGATATTCTTTAAAGATGTGCAGAAATATCTAGTTTCGGGTTGGTGGGAGAGTGTTACAATGTATTGAATCCCATTTTGGAGTTCTTTTAAATTATCTAGTACACGGTCTATACTAGCCTGGGTTTTAACGTTCTCTTCGATAATACGTTCGCAATCACTTTTTTTATTTAAAAGCATTTCTTGAAATTCTTCAAGGTTTCTTTTGTTGATATATTCCTGAATTTTGGTTATGGGAACATCTATCTTACGGAGATTTATAATTACCTCTAACGTAAGATATTGTCTCATAGAATAATGACGGTAGCCATTTTCTGAAATAAATTCTGGTTCAATGAGCTTCATTTTATCGTAGTATAAAAGAGTTTGTTTAGGAATATTAAATAGAGATGCTAATTCTCCTGCTGTAAAATATTTCTCGCTATCTTTTTTCATAGGGTATTTATAACTCCAAAAAAATTTTATAATTTTCTATTGACTATAAAGGGGCTTTATAGATTAAAATCCTTAATAGTAAAATCTACCAATTACGTTCATTTTATCATTAAATGGTAGTTATTGCAATTTTTTTCTTATAGAATATGTTATATGCTATGTGAACATTCAAAACTGCACATAGTTTAAACTATAATTATTTTAGGAAAGAGGTATTCTTTATGAAAAAATCATTGAAGAAGACAGCAATTTGTCTGGCACTTGTAACTGGCTCTGTACTAGTTAGTTCTGCAGCATTAGCCGAAGAGGCGTCGTTTAATCTAAGTGAAATGGTAGTAACAGCCACAAGAACAGAAAAAGCTTTAGTTGATACTCCTGCTAATGTTCAGGTTATTTCTGGAGAAGTAATCAAAAATAGTGGTTATTTTAGTGCTTTCGAAGCCGTAAAAAATTTAGCACAAGCCAACTGCCATACTTATCAAGATGATGGTGACGACTATGGTGGAATGCTTTCGCGTATTCGTCTCCGCGGTATCGATAATGGTACTCTCGTAATGGTTAATGGTAATCCAAGCAGCATCATGAATTCTGCGACTCTGAATAATATTCCCGTCGAGCAGATTGAAAGAATTGAAATAGTTAAAGGTGCAGGCTCTGTTCTTTATGGACCACAGGCTATGGGCGGGGTAGTAAATGTAATTACAAAAAGACCGCAACCAGGCAAAGTTTCTGGCAATGTAATTGTTGGCTTAGGCAATCGACAAAGAGAAGCTGGATTCAACGTTAGAACGGAGGCCGTTAATCTTGGCTATAAATATACCTGGCATAAAGATTTTATGAACGCTGTAATGCCTGGTATTACTGGTGGTGGGACGGCTATCAATTTAAAAGATAAACGTGGTCAGCAAATGTACTTAGATGCTAAACTTGGCAAGGATATATTGTTTAGTTATGGTAGAACTAAAAAAGATGTTGACTATGAATCCGGTAGCTTCAAAAATTTCGTACCTGTAATGGAAAAATATTCTATGTATGATTCTATCTATAACAATTATGCACTTATCTATGACAATAAAAAAGATGGTCTCAAGGCTGTATTCGGCTACAATGATATGAAAAAAGAAAATCTTGTTAACCCGAATTATCCGAAAAAAAGTTCCAGCGGCAAATACGATGGTTATAGTCTGAATGTTGATATACAAAAGAAATTTAATTTGAATAGCAAAGGTGATACACTTGTATTTGGTATAGATTTCAACCGCGAATATATGGAAAATGAAAGTCTTGACACTAAAATTTTTAATAAGAATGGTCGCAATAGTTATTCAGCATATCAATCTTGGGATTTTCATCCCAGTAATAAGTTAGAATTCATTCTCGGCCTTAGAGAATACTATTTGAGTAAATCTGCTTTCCAAGATAGTGACTTCGAACTACTGCCCCAAATTCAAGGTATTTATAAGATTAACGCACAGTCTAATGTTTATTTCAACGTAGGTAAATCCTTCGAAATGCCTTCTGTTTCTTCAGGCTTCTATTATAGCAGCAACTATGCAGTAAATCCCGACCTAAAACCACAATCCGGCTGGTCTTATGAATTAGGTTACAAACGTGACGACGGTAAAAATTCTTTTAGTGCTGATATTTTTTATATGAATGTTAAAGATAAATTCTATTGGACTAAAAACGATGATGGTGCAAGTATTATGAGGAATCACGATGAATGGAAGAATGTCGGCTTAGAAATGAACGTAACTTCTAAAATGGATAAATATACTACTGGTTCTTTAGGTATTACATTCCAAAATCCTCGAGGCTTTTCAAATGGGAAATGGACTCAAGACACTGCAAAAATTATCGCCAACATTGGTGTAAACTATAATCGTGGTAAATTTATTGCTGATGGGCGTATCTTTACATACTTGAATCGCGAAGAAGCATATTACAATAAGGCACACACATCTAGCTCTGTTAAAGACCATTATTTGAAAAATATGATAGATTTAACTGCAACTCTGACCTATAAACCTACCGATATGGACAAGTTCCAGTTGATTGGTAGAAATCTTTTGAACAGAGAAGACGCACTTAATAACTACGAATATGTAACAATGCCTTTCAATTACATGTTTATGTACGAGAGAAGCTTCTAATTTTTGCTTTCAACTTTTTCATACAAACATCCCAGGAAGATATCCCTCTGCTCTAGGGCGGAGGGGTATTTTCCTAAAAAGGACTTTTCATTTGGAGTAGAAGAAATGAAATTTCTATACATTATATTATCTGTTTTGCTAATGTTTAGCGCATCATCATGTGGTAAAAAGAATATGGCCATCGATAATGGTAATCATACTGAATATCAAGTTGTTGATGATGAAGGTAATGTAGTAAAAATGCCTGCCAAGCCTAGAAAAATACTGACTACTCATTATCATTTGGATACTATGGTAATGGGGATAGTTTCTAAGGATAGAATGATGGCGATAACAAAATCGATGGCGGATCCAGATTTATCCTGTATGAATCCAAAAGAGATAGAAGATGTGCCGCAGTATGGCATTAATTTTCTTCCTTTAGAAACGATTGTTAGGAATAAGCCAGATTTAATCATCGCAAGGTCATACGTTGGAAAAGAACGCTTGGACACTTATAGGGAGATGGGGATACCTGTGTATATTTCCAAAATGCCTAATAGCATTGAAGAGATTCAACAAAGGATTTCTGGCCTTGCTGAGGTTACAGGTGAAGTAGAAAATGGTAAACGTCTTAATCAAAAGATAACACAGGTTTTGAATGAAATAAAAATTAAAATAACCCAGGATAAGTTATACAGTAAAAGTGCTCTATTGGTATCAAAAATGAATACTAACTATGGTGGCAAAGGCTGTACGTTTGATGATATACTAATTAAAGCAGGATTGCGCAACGCTGCAGCTGATGTAGGTATTATGAACGGGCAAGAAATTAGTAAAGAAATTTGGATAAAGGCCGATCCTGATTTTTACATTCTTTCTGAAGGTTATGAGAAAAAACATAAAAATGATCCCGATTACAAAGACGAATTTATAACTGATCCGGCTTTGAAAAATACGAGGGCAGTAAAAAATGGTGGATTGCTATATCTGAAAAACAAACATATATATGCTTCAAATCAAAATTGTGTTTGGGCAATAAAAAAATTAGCTAACATTGCTTATGGAAATGTTTTCCCCGAAGAAGAAGAGTATTTTCTCAAGGGCTATTGATAGAAGAATATAATTTCATAGTGCATTTTTTTCCAAGAAACAAAATTGATTTAGACTATCTTTTCTATTGGTGCAAAGTATTCTATATAAAAAACTATAAGGGAGTTGAACATGTTAAAAAAAATAATTTCTCTTCTGCTATGTGTTTTTGCCATTGTTTTAACTGCTTGTAGCAAGAACGGTAGCGAAAATTTAAATACAAGTAGTTTCACGATTAAGGATGATACAGGGTATGTAACTGCTTTTGAGAAAAAGCCTGAAAGAATTCTTACATTTTCTATGGGTCTAGACGGTATAGTTCTAGGAATATTACCTCCTGAAAAAATGGTTGCAGTAAGTGCCATGCATCATGATGAAAACAGTTCAAACATTACACCTATCGCCAAAAAGATTCCTAGAACCGTTTTAAAGATTGCGTCTGAAGAAGTCATGGCTTTAAAACCTGATGTCGTTTTTATTTACGATTGGGGTAGAAGTAACGAAGCTGATGCATTGCGTGCCATAGGTGTAAAAGTAGTTGTTTGCAAGGGCCCACGTAATATTGCTGAGATAAAAAGGAATATTGAATTAATTGCCAAAACCTTACAAGAGGAGGCAAAAGGAATTGAGTTGATTGGCAAAATGGATGCTAAGTTAGCTCAACTAAAGGAACAGCTCGGTAGAATTCCTTTGAAGAAAAAGAAAAAAGTAGCTTTAGTATCCATTATGCAATCCTATGGTGGTACAGGTTGTACTTATGACGATATCTGTAAGCATGCCAATGTTATTAATGGTATTGCAGATGTTGGTTTAAAGAATGGGCAGCCACTTACTAAGGAAATGCTAGTAAAAATGAATCCTGATGTTTTTCTACTGCCCAGCCACAGATTTAATGGTTTCGACCTTGATAAATTTAATAGGGAATATTTTGAGGATCCGGCCCTGCAATCAATTGCAGCAGTTCAAAAGAAACAATTTTTTAATCCTAGGGATGCCTATATTTATGCGTCTTCCCAAGATGTAGTATTTGGTGTCCAGGAAGTTGCCCGTGCGGCCTATGGAGAGGAATTTGCACAAGGACCTAATAGTCATCTATCCGTTGTTGAAGAATAGTAAAGTGTATATTTGATAGCTCTTACTGAGAGGGTTTTTATTTTTTTGAAAATTTTCTTTTTCCGTATTGACTGTATTTGTGCAATATAGTTTACTATGAAAATATACATGGGAGAGAAGTATTATGAAACAGCTTTTTAATTATTGTCCTGTTCATTGGTACGAAAAAGAAATGCAGTCGTATCCCGGGGGAGTCGATGGCTACCTGCAGGCTAATAAAATGGACGGATTAGAATTATATGTGTACGGAACTGAAGGCTATCCTACGGATTACAGCAAACAAGCTGTAGGCACTCACCTCAAGTTTTGGCCCTATTGGTTAGACTTTTGGCGTGGGGACAAGGCTGCGCTTTTGCATAATTTTGGCAGTGAGCAAGATGTTTTAGATTATTACTACGGTGCAAGAGATAACGGAGAATGGCTCGCTGTCATGCGTAAAAATGTTGAAGCCTCGCTACTCGTTAAGCCTAAATATTTCGTTTGGCATGTCGCACATTGTGATTTCGACGAAATTTTTACTTGGAACTTTAAATATACGGACGCAGAGGTTATCGACGCCACCATCGAAATCGTGAATGCCATTGCTGATTCCATTCCTGATGACGTGACCGTGCTCTTTGAAAATCTTTGGTGGCCCGGCCTTAAGCTTACTGACCCGAGCATGGTCGATAGATTGTTCTCTGGCATTAAGAAAAATAATGTTGGGATTATGCTTGACACAGGGCATTTAATGAATACAAATATAAATCTTACGAATGAAGCTGAAGGTGTAGATTATATTTGTAGTGTTGCCAAGCAGCTCGGTATGTACAAAAATTATATTAAGGGTATGCATTTAAGCTGCTCCTTGTCAGGTGCATACCTGAAAGCAAAATCTTGGGACGGTAAGGTTGAGAAAACTCCTGCCTTTATGATGCATCACATTACCCAAATCGACCAACACAAAAATTTTAAAGAAGAAGGGCTTGGACGCTTGATAGCTTGTCTTGAGCCCGAGTACGTAGTGCACGAACTTTTTTATGATACCATGGTTGAACTAGCCGGTTATTTGAAGGTTCAAAGTGCTTTGTTAGAAAAATAATTATCGAAAGTCTCTGCTGTTTTTTGGCAGAGACTTTTTAGTTAGAAAAGTGTTTTAGGTATATAGTTGTACTTTAAAAATTTGTTTTTTTGTCAATATCTTTGGCAAATTATGCGTATAAAGAAGAATTTTATGGTTAGAAATAGCAGTTTAACTGTTAAAATTTCATATCTTCATTTAAAAATACTCGGTTGACTATATACGAAGTATATAGTATAGAATTTTTTTCAAATAAGAATTAATGCTACTAAATCTTGAAGAATTATTAAATATTTTTCTTAAGATGTTTTAAATTTGCACGACCATGAAAGACTGGGTGCGGATTAATTTATAAGTTTTTTGTGAAAGGATGTTTATGATGAAAAAAAGTGCAATTTTATTGACTCTCTTAACAAGCAGTGTTTTTGCTAGCTCTTTTGCTTTTGCGGCTGAAGAAAATGTCGCTAGCTTTGACCTGGACCAAATTGTTGTAACCTCTACTCTTAAACCGGTTACTGTTTTTGACGCACATGCTAATGTTAATGTAGTTACTGCAACAGAAATCGAAAATAAACATTATACTCAAGTTACGGATGCCTTAAGGCAAGTTCCCGGTGTTGTCATTACCGATTATGGTCGTGTAGGTTATGAAGGCAGTAATACTATTAGAATTAACGGCACTGAGAAGACCGTCGTTTTAGTTGATGGTGTACGTGTCAATACTACAAACATTAACGCATTTTTAGCTGCTAACTTAATACCTGTTGAAAATATCGAGCGCATTGAGGTTATGAAAGGAGCTGGTTCTGCACTTTATGGTGCGGATGCTAAAGGCGGCGTTATCAATATTATTACTAAAAAGGTTCAGGATAAACGTACAACCTTGAGTTTGGCTGTAGGTAACTTCGGTGAAGAAGAATATAAAATTTATCATCAAGGCAGAGATAAAAAAATCAGTTATCGCGTTAATGCTAAAAAACATAATTTAGGTGACTTTGATGATGGCGATGGCAATAAGGTGGAAAGATCTCTTAGAGGCGAGACTTATGGTTTCCAAATTAGAGATGAATTTAGTGAAGGCACTGATTTAACCTTGTCTTTTGATAAATCGTCTAACGATTTTACATACAGAGACTCTTTCTACGGCAGTGGGGTAGTAGATGGTAAAAACAAAAGCGAACAATGGACAATTAGTTCTAACCAAAAGTTTAATGAAAATACCACCAATAATATTACTTTTAAAAGAACAAAATATGATTTTTCTTATAAGAGTGTTAAGGATTGGACTACAAGCATGTGGGGTTCCAATGCTGTAGATTACGAAAACGAAGTTACAGGTTGGTCATTTAGGGATCAATTCACAACTAAAATAGGAGATAAAAATACTTTTGTTGCTGGTTTAGAATATAATAATGACAAAGTAAATTATTCTACAAGCGGTACGGTATTAAATAAAAAGGTTATTACCAAAGCATTGCTTTTGCAAGATACCTTCCAAATTACTGATAAGTGGGATTTGACCGCCGGCGTTCGTTTTGATGATCATTCTATAGCAGGTAATTCTACTACACCTAGATACAATCTTGGTTATAAAGCTGACGAAAACAATAGTATGTATGTTTCTTACAGCCGTTTCTTCATCGCTCCTGGTTACTATGAATATTTTGGCCCTTACACATATAGCAAATTAAATCCTGAAAAAGGTTATACTTGGGAGTTTGGTTGGAATCATAAGTTTGACAAAGATACTGAAACTGCTATCCATCTGTTCAAACGTAAATCCCATGATGCTGTTGCTTATGATTATAATGCATGGGCTTATACTAACTGTGAAAAAGAAGAGGCTCAAGGCTTTGATGTGCAATTCAATAAACGCATTAAAGACCTTACCTTTAAGCTAGGCTACACCTATACCCAAACAGAACAAGAAAGCAACGGTTCAAAATCCTACAATGTAAGAGGATATTTGCCTAAACATACTGTGAATATCGGTGTAGGTTATGCAGTAGAAAAATTTGCAGCAGATTTAGATGTAAGAGGAGCATTAAACAGAAAAGGTGTTGCAGGCTCCGCAGAATTTGAAGATGATAATTATTGGTTAGTAAATCTTAGCCTGAATTATAAACCCATTAAGAATACTAAAGTGTTCTTGAAGGTTAATAATCTGTTGGATAAGAACTACTCAGAATATACTGCAGCTCCTTATTATGGATATTATAATATGCCTGGCAGAAACTTCCTCGTTGGCATGGAATATTCTTTCTAAACAGTTGTGATTCTTTAAAGTTTCATATTATAATAAACAGACCGAGGCATTTTCGTCTCGGTCTATCTACCATGTAAGGAATATATTATGAAGAAATGTTTTTCTAAGCAACAACTTCATATTGTAAAAGTAATTGTTCTGCTTTTATCCCTGTGTTGCCTTGTGTTCTCGTTGGGTTGTGCTCAAAAGAACGAACAGTCTGCACCCAAGGAGAGCAGTTATACAATTACTGACGATACGGGTGTAAAATTAAATTTCAAGAGAAAACCCCAGCGTATTATCTCCATGAGTATTTCTACCGATGAAATTCTTTTGGAAATGGTTGATCCTAAACGTATCGTCGCACTCTCTGGCTTGGTAGATAGTCCGGCGATTTCTAATGTGTCTGAACAGGCGAAGCAGGTACAAGGTAGGTTTAAAGGCTCCAACTTAGAGAGCTTGCTTGCACTAAAACCAGATTTAATTGTCGCTCCTGATTTTATATCCGTAGAGATGCTGCAAAACTTTAGGGATATGGGCATAAATATTTACTTGTATAAAACTCCGAGTGATATTATAGGTATCCAGAAAACCATTGCAAATTTTGGCAAATTAGTTGGTGAAGAAGAAAATGCTCAGCGGTTAATCGATGGAATGAACAAAAAGCTTGCTTATGTAAAAAAACGGGTGAGCACTATTCCTTACGAAAAACAGCGCAGAGTCATGCTTTGCGGTACCCACAGTACGATGTATATTCCCGACTCGTCCTTTAGTAATGTCTGCAAGTACGCAGGAGTGCGTGACGCTGTGCAGGAACTAAAATACGATTATCAATGCATCTTGAGTCAGGAAGAAATCGTACGTTTGAATCCTGATACATTCGTTTTGGCAGAATGGAATTATGACGGTGAGCACGATGTCAACGTCCTTGCTCAGGAGCTTGTCACAAATCCATCGTATAAATCAACGAACGCAGGCAAGAACAAATCCATCGTAACTATTCCAGCAGCCAGGTTGTTGTCTTTGTCCCAATATACAGCGGACGCAGTTGTTGATTTAGCCAAAGCAATTTATCCAGAAAAATTTTCCGAGGTAAAACCTATGAAAATAGCTTTTTGTCATTTGAATACCAGTATGGGTCCTGAAGAAAAAAATTTAACAAAGCTTGAGCAGGCGATTAAGCTTGCTGCCGAGCGAGGAGCGAAGTGGGTAATTACTCCTGAAACAAGTGTCCAGGGTTATTATTTTTATCGTAACGATAAGAGTAAAAAAGATAGTGTAGACATCCAGCCCTCCGAGAAGCTTGCAAATATTAGAAAGCTCGTCAAGGAGTATAATTTATATTTATTCCTTGGAGCAGGTGAATTCGACGCGAAAGAGAAGAAAAATTTTAATTCTTGCTTAGTTTTTGGACCGAGCGGGGAAATTATTGGCAACCATCGTAAGATTTTTAATCATGGTATAGGCAGCGAGGCCTGGGCGAGTCCTGGCAAGGACGAGGTGCCGATAAAATGCGGTGACATAACTGTGGGCGCTTTAGTATGTGCGGATGCATGGTTTTATGAACATATGGAGGCCATGAAGCAAAAAGGTGCACAACTAACCTTAGTAATTGCTGCCTGGCCGCCCACCAAAGAAACTGGTGATCCTCTGCCCAAATGGAAGGAAAATGCTCTGAAAAGCGGCATGCCTTTCCTGTTATGTAATCAAACCGGCTCCAATCCTTATATGGATATGACTGTCGGTCAGTCCGTAGTTATTGAAGACGGAGAGGTCAAACTTACTCACCAAGGTGACGAGGCTGTTTTGCTTTTCGAAATGGACATAGAAAATGGGCAAGTTCTTTCTAAAGAATATGAAATTGTGAAAATGTAAAAATAAATGCATCTCAGAGGATGAGATGCATTTATTTTTTTATTGCGATTTTTATGCTGAATTTAGTTACGTAATCGTTAGGAGAATTCGTCGACCAATAGTTTCTTAATTGTTCAATATACAAATTACCCGTCAATTGTAAATTATTTACTTTCGCATAATCTACTAATTTGGCAATCTGCTCTGAATATTCTGTGTGAAAGCAATGTAATGCAGATATAGTGAGATATGTACAACTTTCTTTAACTATAACATTTTCGCTGTTATCGTGGGACGAAATCTTAGTGCAAAGATATTTAATATCTTTATAAGCTTTTTTCTTTATACTATCGTTAGTTACGATGTAACCAATGAGGCTATCCTTGAAACTTTCATCTGTAATGAAAGGATAATTATGCTTAGCTACTTGTAAAACACTTTTCTTCAAAGTTTCCTGACGTATGAAGGGTGTTATTGCAAGATGTTCCTCGGGCTGCCTTTCAACAAAAATCAGGTCACACTGAAGCTCTTTGACGGCTTGTAGGCGAGCGACTCGCGTGTTAATGGTTTCGATATTTGTTTGAATTAGACTTAATTGTTTTTCGTATTCTGTTTTTTTGTCATTAAAAATATGCATCAAGTCATCGAGATTTCTGTTTTTAACATAATAGGCAATGTCTTTGAGAGGAAGTCCGAGTTTTCTTAAGTTGATAATGATATCAAAAATATAATATTGTGACAAAGAATAATATCTATAACCGTTTTCTTCTCTAATTTCAGGAACTAAAACACCATGTCTTTCATAATAAAATAAAGTTTGTTTAGATACGTTGAACAATCTGGCAAATTCACCTGCGCTAAAATGCGTTGTTGAAGTCTTTTCTATCATAATAATATCCTCAAAATGCTTGACAGTGAAATGGGTATATAGTTTAGAATATAGATAATTTAGTATTATATACTAATTATATAACAAATTGTTATAAGAATAAATACTGTTTCGTGTAGATGTTTTGTTATTTTTGTTCAAGCAAATATTTATGACCTGCAAGCTGGATGAATATTTATTTGAACTGTGTTTTGAAAGGAAGATAAATATGAAAAAGTCTCTTAGTCAAAAGGTGTTAGCAGCAATTTTGCTTGGCACTGGTATCCTCTCAGCTTCTGTCGCTCTTGCAGAAGAGGTTGAACCAACATTTGAACTTGATCAAATTGTCGTTACTGCAGGCAGAATAGAACAAACTCTTGCAGATTCTAATGCGAGTGTAAATGTTGTTTCTAGAAAAGAAATCGAAGAAAAGCATTACCAAACTGTAACCGAAGCTTTGAGAAATGTTCCCGGTGTTACAATTCAAAACTATTCTGCAACAGGTGCAAATTATTCTTCAGATTATTTGTATATTAATGGTACTAGCCATGTACTCGTTTTAGTCGATGGTCAACGTGCCAACACAAATGGGTCTGTTTCTAGCGTTTTCCAACCGTCTGAAGTATCTAATATGGACAATATCGAACGTATCGAAGTGCTTAAGGGTTCCGCATCCACCTTGTATGGTTCTGACGCAGTTGGTGGTGTAATCAACATTATTACGCGTAAACCTACTCCTGGTGTAAGTACAAAGGTTTCTGCAGTTTTTGGTAGTTATAATAAGAGAACCTATAGTATTTATAATCAAGGTATGACTAAGAGTGGTTTCTATTGGACTATCAACGGTCAAAAAGATGATATGCGTGATTATAAAGACGGCTACGGTAATAATGTTGTAAATCGTATTGACTCCAAAACTTATGGCGCGAAAATTGGTCAAAAGTTTGGAGACAAAGCTGATGTAAGTGTAAGTTACAGCAGATATAAAAATGACTATATTCGTCCGGACAAAGATAGTTCAGATCCCGTGGCTATTAACGGTAAAAAAGATAATCAAAAATACGCTGTAAACTTTGTTTATCACTTCAATGACAAATTAACTAATACTTTTAATTTCTTTTCTAGAACTGCAGATTTAGACGATAACACTAATAATCCGATCAAAACTTGGACCATGCGTGAAAAAACTTGGGGCATTTCCGATCAATTAACTTATAAAAATGGTCCTCATACTATTGTTGGCGGCTTTGATTACTACAAAGACGCTATGAACGAATATCATGACCAATATACTCCTAGCCTGACAGGGACAGTTGATAATAAAGCATTTTATATTCAGGACACTATGGAATTTGGTCCCTTGACTTTTACCCCGGGTATTCGTTTCTCTAAGCATTCTGAATATGGCAATAAAACTTCCGCTTCTGCTGTAATCGGTTACAAAACTTCTGAGGCAACTAATGTATATGTATCCTATAAGGAATTCTTCCGTGCGCCATATTTATATGAATTATATAATCCGTTCTACGGTAGTGAAAAACTAAAACCTGAAGAAGGCGAAACTTACGAAGTTGGTATGAATACCCGCATTGACAATAAAACAACATTCTCTTGCCACGTATTTAGAACAAATTCTGATAATTTGATTGGTTTTAATAGTGCTACCTGGAAATATTATAATGCTGGGGAAGAAAGAATTACCGGTTGGGATATGCAAATCACCAAACAATTTGATAAGCAATTGAGTGCATCCTTGGCTTACACTCGCATTCATATTCCTGCTACAAGCGCTTGGTCCAACGAAAACCGCAATGGTTATATTCCTAAACATACTTACGATATTAGAATTAATTATGAACAGACTAAATTCAATGCCTTCGCAACCATAAAGGGTATCGTTGACCGTCCTGGCAATAAGAGTTATGAAAAAGACGTTCTGGATTCCTTTAAGACTGTTTGGACTATGAATCTTGGTGTTAACTACAAACCTGTTAAGGGCATGAATATTTTCTTCAATGCTAATAATCTCTTTAACAGAATGTATACGGATACTTGCTACGATATGCGTCATCCTGGTGGAGCTGGTTGGTACTCTCAACCTGGTCGCAACTTCCTTGCTGGTGTAGAATATACCTTCTAAATCTAATCAATATTAACAAAACGAAAAACGAGTTGTTTCATCTTAGATGTTGCAACTCGTTATTTGTTTGCCTGTGACGGATTATTCTCAAAATATCCTTGACCATCATACGACTATATGGTTTAGAATGGTTGCAAATGGTGATTTATTTTGAGGTGTTAAGATGAAAATAGCTCTCTTGCATTTTGATTTTTGTGGGGGACCACAGGAAAAAAATACGAAAAAAATTCTTTGCGGGATGAAAATGGCCAAGGAAGCTGGTGCTCGCTGGATTATTACTCCCGAAATGGCTCTGCAAGGTTATTTGATGAAAATTTCTAAAAATCCTTATACCATTGCTAGTGAAGAAAATGGTATATTCTTACCTTTTCAAAAAGCGTGTCAAGAATTGAACGTAAAATTATTTCTTGGCTGTGCTGAAAACGATGGTCGATTTGATAGAAATTCTTGTACCGTAATCGATGAAAATGGACGAATAATAGCTCGTCACGGCAAAATTAAAGTCGTCAAATGGATTACCGAAAATTGGGCCGAGCCTGGTGATAATTTAGAACCATTTCTGATAGATGGAATAAATACTGGTTTATTGGTTTGCGCGGATTCTTACTATGGAATTCATGGTGTTATAGAAAGAAAAAACGGTGCTGAATTGTTAATTGTCATCTGTGCTTGGCCTCCTCGTGGTTGTGGAGGACCACCAGAGCACGCTTGGATTCGTTTATCTACTCTAGCCTACGATATTCCTGTACTGATTTGCAACCAAACCGGTAATAACGGGATGAACTGTTTGGACGCACAAAGCGCTGTTGTTGTCGGCGATGTTCTTTTTACTTATGAAGGTGATGAAGCGATTCTCTATATTGATTTTGATGAAGTCAATAAAAAAGTATTATCTAAAAGCTTTGCCGTCCAAAAAGTAAATTTTTGAAGCTTAACTATCTAATCACTCTCACAGATTGGAAAATAATATGCGAAGAATCTTCAAACTTTTAATTCTTTTTATTGTGATGTTTTCTCTTGTTGGTTGTAGTAATGTTTTTTCTCCTGACAAAAGCAAAGAAAACGCAACTCATATTCTTACGGACGCCGTTGGCAAGAAGGTGACCCTGCCGCTAAAACCCAAGAGAATAGTATCTTTAAATTTAGGAACTGATGAATTAATTATGGACCTTGTTTCTCCTGATAGGATCACGGCCTTGAGTTATATTGCTGATGACCCGGGAATTTCTCATATAGCAGAGCGCAGCAAGAGTGTCAAAAATAAAATTAAGGATTATAATGCTGAAAGTATTTTAGCCATGAAACCGGACCTTATTATTATCGCTGACTGGTGGAATCTCAATACTTTACAGACATTACGTGATTTAGGACTAAATGTTTATGTCTATAAAACTCCCTATAACTTAGAGGATATAAAGAAAACTATTCGTGAGGTAGCGTTTGTTGTGGGAGAAAAAGAAAAGGGCGAAGCAATAGTCGCCGAATATGAAAAAATTTTACTTGCTGCTAAAAATAGAGTGGAGTCATTCGCTAAAAAAAATAAGCGTAGTGTTCTTGCTATCACTAATCATGGTGCTTTTGGTGGGAAAGGGTCGCTCTACGATGATATGTGTGCCTATATAGAAGTCGAAAACTGCATGAAGGATATTCCTCAAAAAGGAAATCAAACCATATCCAAAGAGGTTATAGTTGAAAAGAATCCTGATGTTATTATATCCGTTGCTTGGGACCATCCCGGTATGGCTAAATCAAAAACTACGCAAGAGATTATTAACGATCCTGCTCTGAAGACGATTAAAGCGGTAAAAAATAAAAACGTTAGACTTATCTCCGCAAAATCCTTGTACTGCGTGTCACATTATTCCGCTATAGGTGTTGATTTGCTAGCAAGGGCAGTTTATCCCGAAGCATACGATTAAAAAGGGAGCATACTATGAAAAAAATATTGATTATCACCAATATGGAGTCTGACCGTGTTGGTATGCTACAGGCTGTAAAACTTATTGAGAAAACATATCCCAATGCTTTGTTTGATGTTGTGCAGACAAACGATATGGAAATATGGAGTAATCGCTGGGAAAAAATGATTTCTGACACGGATTTTTTTCTCTGTACGTGGATGGGGACGGGTCTTTCTTGTGATTTTCTCAAGCGAGCATCGGCTTTTTTGATTAAAAATAAACAAAAACATTTATTTAAAATTGCTGACCCGGGCAATGATGTTCTTGATTACGGTATTACCAAAGAAGAAAAGGAAAGTATTTATAAATATTTTTCCGGTGGTGGTTTAGTAAATTATAAGTCGCTTTGTCTTTGGCTAATGAGGACATTTCAAGGAATGGACGTAGATGTTCCTGCTCCGGTAGAACTTCCTTGGCATGGCATTTACCATCCAGATTATAAGAAACACTTTGCTTCGACAAAAGAATATTACGAGACTCATTGCGATCCATCCAAACCTACACTCGGATTTGCTTTCTATAGAGAGGATTGGCTGTGGGGAAGATTAACTTTTCAAAATGCAATCATTCGCACTATGGAAAAACATGGAATGAATATTATTCCGGTTTTTACTACAAATATGAAAAACCCGATGGGGCAGGGAGTATATTTAAGAGAAACCTTCAAAAAATTTTTTTATCTTGATGGTTTACCAGTTGTTGACGTTCTTTTGAACCCTTTCGTATTCTCTTTGACCACGACAGGCTTTTTAAAAATCGAAGATTTGCAATCATTGGGTGTTCCTGTACTGCAGTTGGTAAATATGTACCAGGATTATAATTTTTGGGATAATAGTACTGTAGGTTTAACCGCGAATGAAGTTGCTTATGCTGTAGCAATGCCTGAATTCGATGGTACACTCCATGCTGTTCCGACATCCACACAAGAGACCGCGGAAGATGGGACTCATTATCGTAAAGTATTACCCGATAGAATTGATATGTTAGCTCGTAAAGCGTGGAAATGGGCTCAGCTGCAAAGAAAGGAGAATGCAGAGAAAAAGATTGCAATAGTTTTCCATAACTATCCACCTACCAATTCTAATATCGGTAGTGCTGCTTGCTTAGATTCTCTTGAAAGTGTACGTCTTTTACTGGCGAGAATGAAAAAACAGGGATATAGTGTCGACCATATCCCCAAGGATGCTCAAAGTTTTATTGAAGAAGTTACCGCGCACGCAACTAATGACCGTCGTTTTATTTCAGAAACTCTCTTAGAAAGTGCAGATGGAAAATTAACAGAAGAGGATTACAAAAAACTTTTTTATTCCTTGCCCCAAAAAACTCAGGACCAGCTCCTGCGGGACTGGGGAGAAGCTCCTGGCGAAGTGTTTAGGTACGAGGATGTTCTCATCGTTCCAGGAATGTTAAATGGTAATATTTTTATTACTGTTCAACCTCCTCGTGGTTTTGGCGACGATCCTGGTAAAATTTATCACGATCCTGATTGTGCGCCTACTCACCATTACGTAGGTTTCTATTATTGGCTGAGAGATGTTTGGCAAGCAGATGCGATGATGCATATCGGAACCCACGGCAATCTGGAATGGTTACCAGGCAAAGGTAACGCTATGAGTAACGCTTGTTATCCCGATGTTTGCACAGGTGATATGCCCAACGTTTATCCATACTGGATTACTTGTGTAGGTGAAGGTATACAAGCAAAAAGAAGAAGTGCAGCATGTTTGATATCTTATCTATCAGCTCCTATGAGTGTTTCTGGTACATACGAGGAACTAGAGGAATTAGAAAAATTACTTGATGAATATATTCATTTTAAAAACGATGATAACGCTCAGGCTAATTTAGATGGAATTCAAAATATGATTCGGGATAAAGCTCATGAATGTAATTTAGACGAAGATGTGCCAGAAACCGAATGTACAGACTTTGACGATTATATGGGCAAGCTGCATATTTATATGACAGATATAAAGAATATGCAAATGAGTATAGGCTTGCATGTGTTAGGTGTTCCTCCTGAAGGAGATGAACTTACCGAATATATGTTGGCTCTTACCAAATTAGATAATGGAAAAGTTCCTTCTTTGACTAAAACTCTTGCCAATATGCATGGTTATGAGTATTACGAGTTACTTGAACATTCTGCTAATATGCTACCTGACAAGAGCAAGACCTATGGTATGCTCGTAGATGAAATTCGTAAAGAATCTCTAGATGTAATTCAACTTTTACAAGAGCATCATTACGATAAGAAATTCATCAAAGATGTTTACCGATTTACATGGACTAAACTTCTTAAGGAAGAAGACAAAAAGAACTTTGAAGAAGTTTTAGTTTATGTCTGTGAACAGATAGCTCCTAATATTTTACAAACAACTCTGGAATTAGATAATTCAATGAATGCACTGGACGGCGCTTATATTGATCCATGTCCAAGCGGTGCTCCTACGAGCGGTGGTGCGGATTTACTCCCGACTGGCAGGAATTTTTATAGCGTTGACCCAAGAACGCTGCCTACAAAAGTGGCTTGGGAAATCGGCAGGCAGATGGGGGACGATGTCATTGAACGTTTTATTAGAGAAGAAGGACATTATCCCGAAGCTTGCGGTATTATTCTTTGGGCTACAAGTAATTTACGTAATCACGGTCAATGTGTTGCAGAATTTCTTTATCTTATGGGCATAAGACCTGTATGGCAGCCTGGTAGCCTCCGGGTTATTGGTCTGGAAGTGATTCCTTTAGACGAGTTGCGGAGACCTCGTGTTGATGTTACCGGTCGTATTAGCGGTTTGTTTAGAGACAGTATGCCAGCATCTGTAACATGGCTTGACGAAGCAGTCAAGCTTGTATCCGAACTTGATGAACCACTAGATATGAATTTTGTGCGGAAGCATGTTCTTGAAGAAACCGAAGAACTTGAAAAAGAGGGCATGGATAAAAAAACTGCCTGGCGTCAAGCATCTTTTAGAATATTCGGTGACCCCCCTGGAGCACATGGTGCCGGTACTGGTTATGTATTAGAGGCTAAAAATTGGGAAACGGTTGAAGATATTGCTGCCGTTTATACTCGTTGGGGTGCTCACGCATACGGTGAAGGAAGTGAAGGTAAGTACTTGCCAACACAGTTCAAGAGACGTATGTCTCAGTTAGATGTTACTATTCAAAATGTAGACCATAGAGAATCATCTATGCTTTCAGGTGATGATTACAATAATTATCGTGGTGGTTTTGTTGCAGCAGTCCGTGCTTATAAAGGTTCTATGCCTCGTAACTATGTTAGTGATAGCTCTGATAGAAGCAAGGTACAACTGAGAAGTTTAACCGAAGAACTAAAGCGTTGGTTCAGAGGCGAGGCAATAAATCCTAAATATATCAATGGCATGAAAAAGCATGGTTATGCTGGAGCAGGTGAACTAGCAACATATGTAGCGGTATCCTATCAGTGGGATGCAACGAGCGCTGTCATGGAAGATTGGATGTACGAAAAATATGCTCAAAAGTATGCTCTTGATCCAGAAATTAAAAAATGGATGCAAGAGGTAAATCCTTGGGCATTGCATCGCATCACCGAAGTTCTTTTGGAGGCAGAGCAAAGAAAACTATGGAACGCTGAACCAGAAACTAAAAAAGAACTTGAAAAACTTTTTCTAGAGATGGAAGGGGAGTTGGAAGAAAAAACAGATTAACCTCTACTGGCTGGAGCGTAATGCTCTAGCCTTATTTGTTTGCATTATTGTGATAAAAAGATTAAAATAGAAATAATTCTCAATAATTTTTTGTTTTGATATTAAGAGATTAAAGATGGCTGATTTCATTTCCGACAATATGTTACTTGGCATGAAGCCAATGTCAGGCGTGCATCGCTTTAGTGTGAATGGAAAAATTTCTGGCAACTTGGCTGCTATCCACGAAAAAAAATGCTGTTCCGGTTATCGTAAGTCCCATTGGCTGCGGCTTTCATTATCGTAATAGCGCACGCAGTCGTAACACATCTTTTCCTGAACTTGAATGCGTTAACATGACGAACGAAGATGTCATCTTCGGTAGCGAAGATAAATTGAAAGCACTTTTATGTAAAATAGACGAGGAGCAGAAACCCGACGTAATTTTTATTCTTCCTTCCGTGGTATCCGACGTCATCAACGACGATTTAGAAGGAATTGCCTTTGAAATGCAACAGCAGTTAAATGCCAAAATTATCGCTGTGAAATCACAAGTTTTTTCGCATATGGATAAAACTAATGCGACTAAGCGTTTACAGGAAAAGGCTACCTAAAGCTGTGGTAGCAAGGGAAAACCTTCAGGTGCGGAATATAAGGGTTGCGGTTATGTTGAGGTAATGGAAGCTTTAGTTGAACTTGTCATGGAGCCGCAAAAAGTCGAGCCCCTCTCCGTCAATATCGAAAGCTTTATCTGGGGCTTTGGCGGTGATGATAAGCTTGTAGCGATAAAAGAAACGTTGGCTAAATGCGGAATAAAAGTGAACGTGCTTTTACCAGCTTGTGATATGGAGCATATAAAATTGGCTCCAAAGGCCGCCTTAAATATCGTTCGTCGTAAAAAATGGGCCGTGAAGATGGAAGCAAAATTTGGCACACCTTATCTTCATATTATGGATATGATGGAGTGGCATGGTTTTGACGGCATCACGGATTTTTATTTACAAATCGGCAAGGCTCTGGGCATTGAGGATAAAGTGCAAAAAGTTTTAGCTGGAGAAGAAAAACTTGTCTCAGAGAAATACCAAAGCTTACGCATAAAATTTCAAACAAAAAAATTTTGCTTATTCACGGGAATGCTCGCAGGCTTACCAGACTTAATGAAAGCTCTGGAAATTGATTATGGTTTTCCCTTGCACAAAATTTGCATCACTTTAAATCCAGGCTTTCAAAAAGAATGCGGGCTCGACGATAAATTTATGCAACTCCTTTACGCAAAGCTTGAGGAGGCTAAAAAATATATGGGCTCCTCTGCTGATATTTTACTTAACCCATCCGGCGCTGAAATGCAAGCAGTTGCCGAAGCTTGTGATTTCGTCATTACAGGAGGTGACTCTGACAAAAGTAAATTTGGCAGACCCATCCTGCCTTTGTATTTAGATAGCTCAGTCTTCTCCTATGCAGGCTTCGTGAAAAATATGGAAGGCTTTGCAGCTATTATCGACAATCCGACTCTTACCGGCAAGCATTTGCTTTTGAATCGTCTTACCTTCGATAAAGTTTTCTTTCCCTTGGAGGCAGAAGACCACAATACTCATGCTTCAAGGGAAATGTATGCGAGAATGTGGAGGAAACGCAGAAAATGAAACCATTAACTTCTTGTGCATTATTTGGTGCTACCAGAGTTTTTGCTGGCATCAAGGATGCTATTATCCTTCAACATTCTGTAGCGGGCTGTAATTACGGCTCTTTAAATTTTCGCTATCCCAGTAATATGGGAGATATTCGTCAAGCAAGCACCATCGCCTACGAAAATAACGTCATTCGTGGTGGAGCAGATATACTTACGAAGGGACTTGTTAATGCCGACGAATTATACGCGCAGGTCAAAATAATTTTTGTGATTAGCGGTTGCATTCCCAATATGATTGGCGATGACGTCGCAAGTATTATTGAAGATAGTCAAGTTAGCAAAAAGGTTATTCACGTCAATGCTCCTGGTTATGGCGGAACGATGGAAGAGGGAACGGAAACGGCTTTACTTGCTTTAGCTGATTTAGTCAAGCCTCACGAAAAATCTTCTGGACCGAGCATCAATATCTTAGGAATTTTTACTGATGATCCAGAGGCGATGGGGGATATCTTAGCTCTTGAGGAAGCTTTAAATAAAAAAGTAAAAATTAACTTTAATACCTGTATGTCTTGTATAGAAGATGTCGAGCATATCAGCAGGGCTCATTTAAATATTTATTTTGGCTATGGCGAGGCTTTAGCTCAAGTTTTACAAAGAAAATTCGGGACGGATTACCTTGTCTGCGATTATCCCTATGGCATCCACGGGATGGAAAATTTCTTAAATTTGCTTGCCGAAAAGTTAAATGTGGATTTTACCGAGGAAATTGCTGAACTAAATGCCCAAGGTGAAGCAATTGCTCGCTTAAGCGTAGATTATTTACAAAATATTTATCAATTACCAGCCTTTCTAATTGTTGATAAGGCAAGATTTTCCGGTTTGAAAAAATTCGTTACCGAAGAACTTGGTATGTATTTAAGTTTTGCAAAAACAAATGATACGACGGATGTGGATGAAATTAAAAATGCTCTAAATAATTCTCTTCCAGCATTGTTATGTGGTTCTTCGTTTTTAGCAGATTTGTCGCGAGAATATCAAGTGCCACTTGTAAGATTAACTTATCCCGTGACGGACGAAGTAAGCATTACGCGCACAGGTTTCCTGGGTGTAAGGGGCACAGCGCATTTTCTTGAAAAGGTTATTAACGCAAGTTTACAAATGACTTATAAAAAAGACTCACTTTTCCCGAAGATGCGTAAGGAGTGTAGCGATGAAGATTGAAACTCATCCATGCTTTAGCAGCTGCTGCACGGAGTACGCAAGAATACATTTACCGGTTGCACCTCTTTGCAACATGCAATGCAATTACTGTGTGAGAAAGTTTTCTTGTGCCAACGAAACAAGACCCGGTGTGACTATAAAGGTAATGGAGCCCGAGGAAGTATTTCGTTGGTATCAAAAAGCCAAAGCAACCGTGCCTAAGCTCACAGTTGTTGGCATTGCCAGGCCAGGCGACACCTTAGTCAATTGGACAAAGGTTGTAGAAACTTTAAACTTAATTCGAGCATATGATAAAGAAGTTCAGTTCTGTATCTCGACTAATGGTCTTTTGCTGCCAAAGTATATAGACGCATTAATTAACGCTGATGTAGAATTCGTTACTGTCACGGTTAATGCTGTGCATCCAGAAGTTGGAGCAAAAATATATTCCTTCATTGAATACGAAAACGTTACGTATCAAGGTGTTCCCGCTGCCGAATTACTTTGGCAGAAGCAACAAGAAGGCATTAGAAAGCTTGTTGCAGCAGGGGCCTGCGTGAAAATTAATACTGTTGATATACCGGGCATAAATCTTGAAGAGATACCTAAGATTGCTCAAGCGGTTGGTGAACTCGGCTGTGAAGTGCATAATATCATTCCCATGCTTCCAGCCAAGGAATCAGTTTTTGGCGCTATACATGAACCGGATGCTCAAACGATGCTTGCTCTTAGAAAGGCGTGTCAAAAATATCTGCGTCAGCTGCAGCATTGTACTCGTTGCAGGGCGGATGCCGTAGGAAAACTTTGCCCTGAAGTGAAGGGGTAATGAAGTTTTCTTGACTAGAAGGAAACAAAGTTTTATACTAATAACGTAGATAAATTAGTAATTATTATCGATAATAATTTACGAAAGGACTGATTCCCATGAAAAAATTAGCTGTTTTAGCTTGTACGGCTTTACTTTGTTGCATGAGTTTTACTTGCTTGGCTGCGGAAAAAGATACGACTACTAAACAAGGACTCGACTGGAGCATTTCCATGCAGCCCGAACTATCTGCAGAAGAAAAAGAGGAAGCACGTTGGAGCATTATCGTAGAAAACGAAATAGGCATTAACGCTTATGATATGGAATCCATCAAATACGTTGCCGATGCCAATGGTAAGGCAGACGAAAACCTCATTCAAGTTGTTACCCGTACCGTTTACGCGCCTAGGGATAAAAATCTCCAAAAGAAAATTAACAACATCTATAAGGATAAGCTGTCTAAAAAAGAAAAAGTGCAAATCTCTAATATGACGATGGTTTTCAATATGGCAGAAAAAACTTATTATGTTGCGAGTATGGACGTATATTCTAACAAAAAAAATCTGCTAGAGCATAAAGAAAACAAGGCGGTTTTTAAACCGATTCCTCAAGGCTCCGTTGCAGAAGCAGTGTACGAGATCTGTTATGCGGCAGCACATCCTGAGGCTACTGAACCAGCAAAAAAATAATTGTTAAGCTGCCTTCTCAGTGAGAGCGGGCAGCTTTCTTTAAATGATGATGAGAGCAAAATATTTTAGTAAAAAACAGCATATTTTTTTAATGCTTGGGTTAATAGGCATGATTTGTCTGCAAGGATGTGGCAGTGCTAAGAAGGAAAGTGCGCAGTCTAAGCAGGTGCTTTATACTGCCGTAGATGAAGCAGGAAGAACGCTTACTTTTGAAAAAATTCCTACTCGCATTGTCTCGCTTAGTTACCCGACGGATGAGATTGTTACCGCCCTTGTTCCTCAGGAACACATTCTCTCCTATAGTAAGTGGAGCGGGGACCCGAATATTTCTTATCTTACTAAAGAGCAAGTGGATAAGGTTGGCAAGAAAGCACTTGATAGTCAGGAAGCGATTTTTTCTCTTCGCCCCGATTTGGTCATTGCTACTAACACAGGACGAAACGATATGGTCTCTGGCCTTGAAAGTATGGGCCTCAAGGTTTATGTTGCTTCTAGCCCCAAAACTTACGAGGACTGTAAGACGAAGGTCACCAAGCTTGCTCATGCTCTCGGAGCAGATGCCAAAGCAAAAATTATCGTAGAGAACATGGATAAACGTCTTCTTGCTCTGCAAAAAAAACTCTCGCAGTTAAAAGAAAACGAGAAGAAAGTATGTGTTGCATTTAGTTTTAGCGGGGCGATGGGACGACGGGGCGGACTTTTAGACGATATCATGCACAATGCAGGACTTATCAATGGCGCTGCTCTCGTAAAAAATGGAGCGACAGGAAGTACTATTATGAGCAAGGAACAAATCGTTCGCATCAATCCCGATGTATTCTTAGTACCCACTTGGAAACCTAATTCTCAAGCCGAACCCGAAGGCTTGTATAACGAAATCAAGAATGATCCTGCCTTCGTGAATGTAAAAGCCGTTAAAAATAATGCCATTTACTATACAAATGACAAATATCGTTACGTTGGCAGTCATTATGTGATAGATGCAATCGAAGCTCATGCTAAAATCGTTTATCCTCAGCTTTTCAAAAATTAAGAAAATTTTAACTTGACCATCTACTTGGAATATGGTGTATACTTTGACGTAGATGGAAAACTTCAATCTTTATAATTTTTCAATGAGGTGATAATCATGACTTGTAAACATCCTGAAGTACAAATCCCTACCGAACCCCATGCAAAAGCTCGTTATGAATCTGCTATGAAACACGTAGAGGCAGCTAAAAAAGCAGGCAAATCATCTGACGAAATTCATGCGCTCTACAAAAAAATCATGGCTTTTGATCCAATGGATATCGACTCCATTCCTACCGACGAAGCTCATGCAAAATATCGTACTGCTATGATTCATGTTAAAAAAGCTAAGGAAGCAGGTAAATCCTCCGAAGAAATTCACGCTATGTATAAGAGAATCATGGATGGTACTTCTACCGGCTGTCACAAAAAATAATTTTTGCATCTAATGAAAAAGTCACAGGCTCAAAACGGCTTGTGACTTTTTATTTTGCTATTTTTCTTTTACCTGCATAAAAATTTTTGTTATGTATTCACTTGGATTTTTAGTAAACCAATGGTTGTCTATGGGCATTACAAAAATATCACTTACCGCATAGAGCTCGTTTGTTTCCAAAAATTGGTTAATTTTACCCCTGATGCGTTTGGCATTCTGAAAATAGGAGCCTTGAAAATACATTTCCAGATATAAACCTTTGGGAAGAACTTGCTTTAAAACTTTTTTGTGACCGGGGGAACTAGGGATAAGGGAGAAGAATGCTTTGGAAGTGTAAAATTTATCATCTGCATTAAAATTTTCGGTATCGATAATCCAACCACAGCGTTTCTTTAACAAATGGTCATTGTGAAAAGTGACCTGGGTATGTTTTGCAAATTTGACGATTCTATCGACTGCGGAATCTGACTCCAGCAGAGGTGTAATGCGGAGAAGATTTTCTTGGCGCCAGTTGAGAGTGATGCGTTCCAGTGGGACATCAAGATTATCTTCCGTGTCGTTTAAAATTGTTGTAATGGCGTCACATATCTGCTGATTGGTTTTGATAATTTTTTCGCATTCTTTTTTTCTGTTGTTTAACATTTGGATAAGCTTATCCTTGCCTCGATTATCAAGGTATTCCTTGATGTCGGCGATAGAAAATTCTAAGGAGCGTAAATTAACGATTAATTCAAGGTCTAAATATTGTTGGATATAGTAATGACGATAACCGTTTTCGGCAATCATATCCGGTGACAAAAGCTTGACCTTGTCATAATAAAGCAAAGCTTGTTTAGAAATACCATAAATATTGGCAAGCTCACCGGCTGTAAAAAAATCCTTGTTAGTATTATTGGGCATTTATTTCACCTTTTTGTTGACAGTATATTAGTTATATGGTTTAAAATATAAATATGTTTATTTAGTACATTATATCATAAGTACGTTATGAGTGCATATATTTTACTTCTGATAACAAGGAGGAACTATAAATGAAAAAAATAGCTATCTACGGCAAGGGTGGGATTGGTAAGTCCACTACATGTTCCAATATTAGTGCGGCTATGAGTGAAAGCGGTTTAAAAATTTGTCAGATTGGTTGCGATCCTAAAAATGATTCTACGCGTCTTTTACTCGGACGCATTTGCAATAAAACTGTATTAGACGTCGTGCGCGAGCAAGAAGAAATTGCTGCCGAAGACATTGTGCATTTTGGTTATAACAACATCAAATGTGTCGAGGCAGGTGGTCCTGAGCCAGGCGTTGGCTGTGCAGGTCGTGGTATTATCGTCGCTTTAGAAAAATTAAAGAGTCTCGAAGTAATCGGCGACGAGGATGTTATTCTCTACGACGTTTTAGGCGATGTTGTTTGCGGTGGCTTTGCCGTACCCATTCGCGAAGGCTATGCTTCGGATATTTATATCGTCTCCAGTGGAGAATTGATGAGTCTTTATGCTGCTAATAATATTGCCAAGGGCGTCAAACGTTTTGCTCTGCGAGGAGGAGTAAGGTTGGGCGGTATCATCGGCAATAGTCGCAATACTCCCAACGAAGAAAAACTTTTAGAAGAATTTGCCAAGAGATTGAATACGCAATTGGTTGCTTTTATTCCTCGTAATATCATCGTCAATAAAGCAGAAAATAATAGGCAAACTGTTTTGCAATATGCTCCACAAGACCCGCAGGCAGAGGTTTATCGCAATTTAGCAAAGCGGATGCTGAGCAATGAAGAGATGAGTATTCCTACTCCAATGACCTTTGAAGAACTAGAAGAGCTGGTGGCAAAATATGGCAATTAAAACCAAGCGGTTTTTTACTGCAAAAAAATCTTGTAGCTGTTCTATGCCAGGTGTTTGGCGTGCGGTTGCTCATAGTGAAGGAGCGGTCGTAATTTTTCACAGCCCCAGGGCTTGCGCACATGTCGCTCGAACCATGGATATTGGCAGTGAGTATAGAACTGTTGCGGCAGGAAATTTAGAAGCGAATAATTCTGTTCCTGTTGTGAGCTCCATGTTAGAAGAAAAGCATTCCATCTTCGGAGGAATCGAAAGACTTGGCGCTTGCATTGACTTTGTCGTTAAAACTTATCGACCCGAATGCATCGTCATTGCGAACTCTTGCGTCGCCGGGGTAATTGGTGACGATGTGGAGGGTATGGCCAAAGAAAAAGAAGCCGAACATGATATTCCTATTTTAACCGTGGACTGTTATGGCTTTTTAGATGGAGAATATTTTAAGGGTTATTACGAGACAACGTTGTCATTGATCGACCGCTTCGTGCAAAAGGTCCCAAGGGAGGATAAGACTGCTATCCTGGTCGGCGACAGTGGGGGACCTTGGATTAATTTTTCTAAGGAAGTGACACGCATTTTAAATAGTATGGGCATCAAAGTGTTAGGAGGCTTCCCAGGTTATACGCCTATTCGCGAGATGAAAAATATCGCCAGAGCGGAAGCATGTCTTGCTTTGACGGCTCGTGGGCAGAACCATCGTGATATATTTCATATCTGCGAGCTCATGCAAGAACGTTTTGGCATGAAATATATTGATGACGTTTTTCCGATTGGTGTGAGCGGGACCATGGCTTGGATTCGTAAGGTCGGAGAAATTTATGGACTCGAAGAGCAGGCCGAAATTATTTTAAAGCAAGAACTTGCAAACTTTGCTGCTCACAAAGAAAAAATTACTGCAGTTACGCGAGGCAAGTCCTGCTATATCATCATCGGTCGTCTCTTAGGTTATTTTGATCCTGCAAATATTTTAGAAACAGCACAAAACTTAGAACTAGATGTCAAAGGCATCATTTTATTAGACGTTTACGAAGAAAAAAATCTGCAGGTGATGCTTGCACGTCTTAAAGAATTAACGACCTTGACCGTCTATACAAATATGGACGATGAGAAAATTATCAATTCCGTCGACATTGTCTTGACAACACATGATTTGAAAAATTTAACTGCTAAGGCAATTTTTATTCCCATGCTGAACAAAGCAGGTTTTGTGGGCGAGTTAGAATTAATGCAGGCCATTTATCGTTTGTTGTGCAGCAAAAAAGTTGTGGGAGGGCTGACCTATGTCTGAACCCTGGGGTAATGTATGTAATCGAACAGGCTCCTGCGCATTGACGGGAGCAGCAGCCTTTGCCAGCTCTATGCCCGGCTGCGAAATAGTCATTAACGGACCGCTCTGGTGTTATTTTTACGCTATGCGCTTTCTTGAGCATAACGATCATCTTCTGCACGAACGTTTTCATAACAGTCAGCCCGATAATAATGCTATCGTCTACGGCTCAGAAAAAGATTTAACTGCCGAACTCAAGCGTGTCTTCGCGGATGGTCATAAACCAGAGGTGCTTTTCATAGAAGCATCTTGTTCTATGAGTCTTATTGGTGATGACCTGCAGGGAATCGCAAAAAAAATGCAAATTCCTTTTCCTGTGGTCACTATGGATTGCGGAGGACTGATTGGTGGCTTTAGGGAAGGCTACCTAAAATGTGCCAAAATATTTATCAACCACTTTGCGACCGAAAATTACCCGCAGGAGCCTTTTGCCGTGAACATTCTCGGTCTTTCGGATTATTATTATAATGGCAAGGCGGATAGAGAAGAGATTTGTAGAATCCTCACCAAAGCCGGTTATAAAATTAATTGTCTCCCTGGCACTGGTTCTGTTTACGACTTAAAAAATTTATCAAAAGCTACATTAAATATAGTTTGTAATGAAGAAATAGGTTTAGAACTTGCCGAATTTTTAAAAAATAAATTTGGCACGGAATACGTTCTCGCTGGTGTTCCTTACGGTGTGCAGGGAACCATGCAATGGTTAGAGCGTATTCATGCGTGCTTGCCTGTTCCCAATTTATCCTTGGTCGAGGAAGAAGCGAAGTCCATGCAGGAATATTTGCTTGCCAAAAGTAATGACACTCGCGTAACCTGGCCCGAGCTCTGGTTCGATAAATGTCTTATTTCTGCTCCGGGTACCCAGGCACTTTGTCTAGCCGAAGCCTTGCGCAGCGAGTGGGTGGACGTAGGCAAGCTTACGGTGATTTGTCAGGAAAAACTTAAGCATACAGCTTTTACGACAATGCCTGACGAAATTCTTTTTGCCGTTGAGGATGAAGAGCGGATAGATTATCTTTTTAAAAATATGGAGCACGTTCTGCTTTTTGCATCGGCGAGTGAGCTTACTCGTTTTCAAAAAAGAAAAGCCGATTTTATTTCCATCGGTTTTGCAACACCCGTCGTTGACGAAGTAAATTTTACAACCAAACCCTTGGTGGGAATTCAAGGTGCAGCCGTAATTTTTGAAAAGATTTGGAATTCATATATTCAAAATATCATTCGTAAGAGCATTGGTAAATAATTTGTTTTCGAGGTGGACCTTGGTGGATTTTTTACACAAGAATAGGAAAATAGCAATATTTATTTTATTAGGATTATTAATTTTCGTAGCACTTTCTTCCCTGACCTTCGGACAGGTTCCCATTCCTTTGAAGAATACGGTCGCTGTCGTTTTTAATGGGTTCGGGTTGCCTGGCTTTACTCCTCAGGATTTTACAAAAGAACAGGAAGCCATCATCTGGTTTATCAGACTGCCTCGCATGTTGGTAGGCGTGTTGGTAGGTGCTGCTCTCGGTACTTGTGGTGCGGTCATGCAGGGGATTTTCTCTAACCCATTGGCCGACCCGGGGTTAATAGGTATTTCTTCTGGCGCGGCTACGGGAGCAGTTTTATCCATCGCGCTCGGGACTGCTACGACGAGTATGTATTCCATGCCAGCCTTTGCATTTTGTGGAAGTATCTGTGCCGTTTGTCTTACTGTCTTTCTCGCCATGAAAAATGGTAAGATTCCCGTCATGACCTTGTTGCTCTCGGGCGTAGCCGTAGGCATGCTGCTTGGCGCTTTAACAAGTGGTATTTTAACTTTTATGAACGAACAAAAGCTGCAGCAATATTTATTCTGGATGGTTGGTGGACTCGACTATCGTCGCTGGGAACATGTCTATATGGCAATTGGTCCCATTTGTTTTGGCATAGTTATCATGAATCTTTTGGCTCGTCATTTAAATATTCTCGTCTTAGGCGAAACTGAGGCCAAAGCCGTGGGCATGCATGTAACTGCTTTTCGTATGGGCTTGTTATTTATTTCCGCACTTACTACGGCAACTTCTGTCTGTGTATCTGGTAATGTGGGCTTTGTCGGGCTCGTTATCCCACATATGATGCGTATGCTTATCGGTCCCGACCATCGTTATCTTTTGCCTGCATCAGCCTTAGGCGGAGCTATGTTTTTAGTTTTATGTGATTCTCTGGGTCGCATTTTAATTGCTCCCGCAGAAGTTCGCGTGGGCATTATGACTGCACTCTTAGGCACTCCGTATTTTCTCTACCTTTTACGTAAAATGCGTAAACAATTTTTCTAAGGAGAAGCTCCATGAAAAAAATTTTGTATTTAACAAACGTAATCCGTCGTCTAGGGATTATGAATCAAACTTTAGAAAAATTACAGAAGGAAGGCAAGCTTCATCAAGAGTGTGCCTGCAAATGGATTGGCGACGATACGGAATGGAGTGCGTATTGGCAAAATACCATCGAAGCAGCCGATTTTCTATTAGTTAAGTGGATGGGAACCGGCTTAGACACGCCCTTCTTAAGAAAAATGCTCACCTGCTTAGAAAAAAATAACATTCCTTTTTATATTGACGCTGCAGGTTCAAAAGAAGGGGAAATGTCGCAAAATGTTGCGGATGAAGATATTCTCGCTTTTAAAAACTATGCAGCCTTTGGCGGGGAGATGAATTATCTTCATACCTGGGAATATGCTAATGCAATTTTTGAAGGCAATAAGGAAGCAGTTCCTAAACCAGACCCAACTTTTTGGGATGGTATTTATCATCCACGGGCGCAAAAGGTTTATCAAGATGTCGAGGAATATAAAAAAGATTTTTGTAGGGAAGGCGTTCCCACCATTGGTTTTTTATTCTACAGGGACGAATGGGTTTGGGAGGATTTAAATTATCAAAAGGCTTTAATTGAAGAAATCGAACGTCAGGGGATGAATGCAATTGCTGTTTTTAGCAACGGCTTGCCCGACGAAAGTCTTGGTCAGCTTTCCTTGAACAATTTATTTACAAAATATTTTACTAGCTACGGTGTCCCTCGCATCGATTGTTTTGTAAATATTTTGAAATTTTCTCTGACAAATAGTAAATCCTTAACCATAGATTTTTTAAAGCAATGGAATGTTCCTTTCCTACAAGCATATACAACCATCGCTTCCTTTGAAGAATGGAAAAATACCTTTGAAGGCATGAATCCCATGGAAATTTCTATCAGCGTATCCTTGCCCGAATTCGATGGCTGTGTGCATGGTATTCCTGTTGCTAATAAACTTGTTCTGGAAAATGGTGACATTCGTTACATGCCCATCCAGGAACGTGTTGTGCGGATGGTCAGCAAGGCTCAGAAGTGGGCTAACTTGCGTCGCAAGGAAAATGCTGCTAAAAAAATCGCTATCATTTTCCACAATTATCCTCCTCGCAATTCGAATATTGGCAGTGCTGTCGGTTTAGATACTATTGAATCGGTACGACGGATGCTCAAGGAAATGCAGGAGCGAGGCTACAGGGTTGAGCATATTCCCAATGATACAAAAGATTTTATCAACGAGCTTACTCATAATGCGACTAATGACCGTGCGCTTTTGACAGATAGACAAATAGAAGCAGCAGAAAAAATTACCGGTGCACAATACAAAGAATTTTTTTCTAGCTTCGAGCAAAAGATTCAAGCGCAGATGATTAAAGATTGGGAAGAGGCGCCTGGAACTGTCATGGAATACGACGGGGATATTCTCGTTCCCGGTACGATGAACGGCAATGTTTTTGTAACCGTCCAACCGCCTCGTGGTTTTGGTGAGGACCCTGCAAAAATTTATCACGATCCATTTACGGCTCCTACGCATCAATATCTTGCTTTTTATCGCTGGATTCGTGACATTTGGCAAGCGGACGCTGTCGCCCATATCGGTACCCATGGCAGTTTGGAATGGTTGCCTGGTAAGAACGCAGGTCTGGACTGCACCTGTTATCCAGATCTTTCACTAGGTGATTTACCGAATATTTATCCTTACCATATTACGATTACGGGGGAAGGTGTGCAGGCAAAGCGCAGAGGAGCAGCTTGTCTCGTGGAATATTTACCTGCTCCACAAACGACTTCTGGTACGTATGACGAGCTTGCTGAACTAGAAAAAATTATGGACGAGTACTTGCATTTTGCTGCCAATCAGCCAGAAAACCTTGCTGCCCTGGAAGAGCTTGTCAAGGAAAAGGTTGCCCAGGCCAATTTAACGGACGAAGTACCTTATGACGCGAACAAACCGTTTTCCGAATACGTTGCCAGCTTGCATAATTATCTCAGCGATTTAAAAAATATGGAAGTGCATATGGGTTTGCATATTCTCGGTCAAGCGCCCCAGGGGGAAGAACTAGTCGAATATTTACGCCTCTTGACGAGACTCGATAATGGAGAGATTCCTAGTCTTACAGAGGCTCTCGCTCGTACTTATGGTTTTGGTTATTACGAGCTCCTTGAACAGAGCAATTTAATTTACCAACCCTTGAACATTACCTACGGCATGCTCATCGATAGAATTGCTGAGCAGGTGCGTACAATTAATAAAATTCTCATCGAAAAAGATTTCACCAGCGAAGCCAAGAAGGATGTGCTAAAACTCGATTTTATTTCCGCTGCTGGAGAAACTGAACAAAAAACTATTCGGAAGGTAGTTGATTATATTTGTGATAAGATTCATCCGAATTTAGTTTTGACGAGTCAAGAATTAACTAACGTTATGCTTGGTTTTAACGGGGAGTATATAGAGCCCGGGCCCAGTGGTTCACCTGCAGCCGGGGGAGCTGATTTACTTCCTACCGGTCGCAATTTTTATGGCGTGGACCCAAGGACATTGCCTACTCCTGCTGCCTGGGAGATTGGTAAAATTTTGGGCGACCAGGTTGTTGAACGTTTTATTGCCGAAGAAGGCTATTATCCCGAGGCTGTGGGCATGGTATTGTGGGCAGGCTCCAATATGCGCAGTCACGGACAATGTATCGCCGAATTTCTCTACCTCATGGGTATCAAACCAATCTGGCAAACAGGTAGCATGCGTGTAGTTGGACTTGAACCTATTTCTCTTACAGAATTAAAACGACCCCGCATTGATGTGACGGGTCGTATTTCCGGTATGTTTAGAGATGCAATGCCGTCTGCCGCACAGCTTTTAGACAAGGCTGTACTTTTGGCTGCTAGTCTCGACGAACCTTACGAACTGAATTTTATAAAAAAACATGTCGAAGAGGATACTCGTGAGCTTATCGAGGAAGAAGGCTTAACTCACGAGGACGCATGGCGTCAAGCTGCCTATAGAGTCTTTGGTGATCAAGAAGGTTGCTATGGTGCTGGCGTAGCTGCTCTCCTCGAGGCTAAGAATTGGGAAAGCATTGATGATATCGCCGATGTTTTTGTGCGTTGGGGAGCTCATGCATATGGCGGAACGACCAGGGGAAAATTTTTGCCCAAACAATTTAGAAAACGCATGAGCATTCTTGATGTAACAATTAAGAACGAAGATAATCACGAGACCAACATGCTCTCTAGTGACGACTACAACGCATATCATGGCGGGATGATTGCGGCAGTTCGTTCCATCAAGGGCTCTGCGCCTAAATCCTACTGTGGCGATAGTACGGACCGCAAGAAGGTAGTCATGCATTCCGTACAAGAAGAAGCGAAAAGGATCTTTAGGTCGGAAAGCATTAACCCCAAATTTATCGAGGGCATGATGAAGCATGGCTACAAGGGTGCTGCTGACATGGCGAATATGATTGCTCACAGCTTCCAATGGGATGCGACGAGTGCTGTCATGGAAGATTGGATGTACGAAAAATATGCAGAGAAATATACCTTTGACCCCAAAGTTCAGGAATGGCTTAAGGATGTAAATCCTTGGGCTCTTGAACGGATGACAGAGGTTTTACTCGAAGCTGAGCAGAGAGGTCTGTGGAACGCAAAGCCCGAGACGAAAGAAAAGCTGATGCAGCTAATGTTAGAAATGGAAGGCGAGTTAGAAGACCGAGCTGATGAAAATGACTAAGATAAAAAATCTTGTTTTGAGTTTAACAGGTAAATGTAATTTTGCTTGTAAATATTGTTATGCTTCCGAGCATGACAAGGGTATGATGAGTCAAGAAACTGCTTTGGCTGCTGTTAAATTAACAGCCCAGAGTGGTGAAAAATTTATCATTCAATTTAGTGGCGGTGAACCACTCTTAAATTTTCCTGTCATCAAAAATGTTAGCGAATTCGTGGAAGCAAAAAAAATTCCGGCAATTTTACAAATTCAGACGAACGCGTCACTCATGACTAAAGAAATTGCTCAATATTTATTTAAACATAAGGTTGGCATAGGTGTCAGCCTTGACGGAAAACCAGATGTTAACGACAAGCTGCGTTTTTTAGCGAATGGTCAGGGTGCGACTAAGGACATTGTTAAGGGCATTAATATTTTAAAAAATGAAGGCATTGGTATTGGTATCACTTGCGTCGTAACGAATCAAAATGTTGCTGAGCTAGAGGGAATTGTCGACTTTGCTTACTATTTGGGCAACGTGCGTGTGCTGGGCTTTGATATTTTGCGCGGACAGGGTAGAGGGAGTAACTTGCTGCCTCCCACAGAAGATGAAATGGCTGCGGCTATGGTAAGAGTGTACGAGCGAGCAGCTATGTACGCACAGCTTTCGGGCATAAAATTAAGTATTACGCAGGAAAAACGTATTTGTAATTTACTAAATGGAAATGCACAAGCTTTCGGTCATTGCTATGCGATGAATGGAGAGGCCGCCTTTGTTGACGCTTCTGGAAAAATTTACGCTTGCTCGTCCTTGGTTAATGATGAAAATTTTTATCTTGGCAATGTAGAGGACGGTTTAAATCCGGAGCTTCAGAAAAAAATTTCTGAAACCATCAGAGAAACAATGCAGGAATGTCTTGCTTGCAAAGATTTATCGATTTGTGGCGGTGGTTGTTTCGCACGTCATTATGGTGGGAATACCTTAAGTAAGGCGGAATGTGCCATGCAGAGAATAACCATCAAAAAAGTAAATAATGAACTTAATCTGTAAAATTTAAGCCACTGAGAAATTCTACTGACGATTGAAAAAGGTTAGACTATAAATTTAACTTTAGCAGTCAGCAGAAAAATCAGTGGTTTTTTCTTGACTGTATATTTGATATATGGTCTATAATAAGCACATATCTAAAATTGTATCTTGTGAAAGCACAAAAAGGAGTATTCCCATGAAAAGAACAGCTGTCTATCCATTTACTGGAATCGTTGGTCAGGAAGCCATGAAGCTTTCTTTAATTTTAAATGTTATTAATCCTGCCTTAGGCGGTGTTTTAATAAAAGGTGAAAAGGGTACGGCTAAATCCACTGCTGTACGTGCGTTGGCAGAGCTATTGCCAGCCATGAACATCGTCACCGGGTGCAGGTTTCATTGCAATCCTTACGATACAAATAATTTATGCGACGAATGTGCAGAAAAATTTCGTGCTGAAGGTGTTTTACCGGTAACTACTGCCAAAATGCGTGTCGTCGAACTTCCTGTCAGTGCTACGGAGGATCGCGTGGTAGGTACTCTTGATATCGAACACGCTATTAAGCATGGCGAAAAAAAATTCGAACCAGGTATCCTTGCTCTTGCTAATCGTAACATTTTATACGTGGACGAAATAAATCTTCTTGACGACCATGTAGTTGACGTGCTACTGGATGCGGCCGCTATGGGTGTGAATACCGTAGAACGTGAAGGCGTAAGTTATTCTCATCCGGCTCGTTTTGTTTTAGTTGGCACTATGAATCCAGAAGAGGGCGATATTCGTCCCCAACTTTTAGATCGTTTTGGTTTGTCCGTAGTCGTAACGGGTGAACACGAACCCAACCTGCGTGTGGAAGTCATCAAGCGTCGTTTGGCTTATGAGCTGGACGCAGATAAATTTATCCAACAATTTCAGTCTGAGCAGGACGCACTAGCCGTGAAAATTACTGCTGCCCAAAAGCTGCTTCCCGAAGTAATTATTTCTGACAAGCTGCTCGCGGTAGTCGCAAAGATTGCCATTGAGCTTGGCGTTGACGGGCACAGAGCCGATATCACGGTCATTAAAACTGCCTTGACAGTAGCCGCATACAATGGACGCAAGGAAGTCGAAGTCAGCGATTTAAAGCAAGCTGCCAAATTAGTTCTTCCTCACCGTATGCGTCGACGTCCCTTCGAAGAAGGCGAATTAGATTGGCAAAAAGTAGAAAGCTTTATTGACGAAGCACTGTGAGGAAATAAGAATGTTGAATTATCCAATCTATCCTCTGCCTGCCGTTGTAGGGCATGAGGATTGCAAGCAAGCTCTGCTCATCGCTTTGGTCAATCGTAAGGCTGGGGGACTGCTTATCGGGGGACGCAAGGGGACTGCTAAATCTGTTCTGGCTCGCAGCATACAAGATTTTCTGTGCGAGAGAAAATTTATCACACTGCCCTTGAATGTTACCGAAGACATGCTCTTTGGCAGTATCGATATCGAATACGCTGTAAGTATGGGTGAGCGCAGGTTTTCTCCCGGGCTTCTTGCAAGAGCAACCGATAACATTCTCTATATTGATGAAGCGAATCTGCTTAGACCCGAGCTGCTCACGGCCGTTTTAGACAGCAATAGTGCAGGCTTTAACCAAGTGGAACGTGATGGCATTTCCTTTAGGCACGATGTACGTACGACCGTGCTCGCCACCATGAATCCGGACGAGGGAACACTGCCCGGACATATTTTGGATCGCTTTGGGATGTATGTGGACATGCAATCCTTAGATGAAGAGTCTGAACGCATCTTAATCATGAAGCGAGTTTTAGAATATGGTAGGGATGGTCATGCTTTTCGAAAAAAATTTACCGAAGAAATTGACGAACTGCAAAATAAAATTTCTCGGGCTCAATCTCTCTTGCCTAGCGTAGAATTGTCCGACGCCATGCTCATGCTCGCGGCCACCATGTGTACAGCGGCCTATTGTGCCGGTCATAGAGCAGAAATATATTTACTCGAAGCCGCTAAAGCAATCGCTGCCTTAGCTGGACGTTCTTATGTTTTACCGAAGGATGTGGAAGAGGCTGCAATTTATGTGTTGCCCCATCGCATGCGCAAGCCTCCCGAGCCAGAGCAAGGTGAAGAAGAACAAGACGAAAACGAAGAAAGTCAAGATAATGAGACAGAGGAGAATGACGAAGAGCAAAACGATGCTGAAGAAAATCTTCCTCCTCCACCTCCACAGCTTGAACAGGATGACAACGAGGATTGCAAGGACGATGATGAGGAAGATGAGTCTGACGAGGATGATGAGCAAGAGGAAATTCCTCCTCAAAATAATCAACTAGCTCCCGAGGAACAAATTTTCGATATCGACCGCAATTTTAAATTACCGAAGATGCTTATCGATATGGGCAAGGACCAAAAGCCTCGCAGAGGCAGTGGGAAACGTTCTGTGACACGGACGGACCTTAAACAAGGTCGCTATGTGCGTGCAGAGCTGCTTGTCAGTGAGGTAACCGACTTAGCCTTTGACGCAACTATTCGTGCGGCTGCTCCTTATCAACGCATGCGTGAGGCCAACGGTTGTGCCTTGAACATCAAAAAAGAAGATTTAAGGCAAAAGGTACGAGAGAAAAGAATTGGCAATACTTTCTTGTTTGCCGTCGATGCATCGGGCTCTATGGGAGCCCGCGAGCGTATGCGTGCGGTTAAGGGGGCAATTTTTTACATGCTGCAGGAAGCATATCAAAAGCGTGATCGTGTAGGTATGCTCGCCTTTAGAAGAAAACAGGCAGAGGTTTTACTACCAATCTCACGGTCTGTGGACCTGGCGCAAAAATGTTTAGCCAAACTGCCTACGGGCGGCAAGACTCCGCTAGCAGATGGCTTAGCCTTATCTTTACAAATTTTGTTACAACAAACGAAATACGACGCTGAACTCGAACCGATTCTTATTCTTGTTACTGATGGTAGAGCCAATGCTACCCAAGAAGGCGAGAAGGATCCAGTTGAATCTGCAGTTAAAATTGCAGAAAAGATTAATAAAGCGGGCATCACATCCGTGGTCATAGATACGGAAGCCGATTTTATTAAGCTAGGCGTTGCCAAAAAAATCGCTAAGGCCATGGGAGCTAATTATTTTTCTTTGCAAAAATTGTCACGTGATAATTTAATCCATATTGTCAAAAATATGGGCGTTTAAAAAATTTCTGCAAGGTAATATTATTTTTCAAGCATCACCTGGGATTAAATTAAAAACTTGCAAGAAGTAATTTTGCAAAAATATCGATAAGACAAACTTATAATTTTATAAAGAAAATACATATTAATCATAATACTTGTTGCAAATATAAAATTATAGGAGTATAATACGATTAGTGTTTTTTAAAAAATAAGAAATATTCTTAATAAAATTATTTTTATAATTAGTTTTATTAGCTATGTGCATGGCCATGAAAGATTGGGTGTGTGATGGCTCGTAATAAATTTAATCCTAGGAGATGTGTTCGTATGAAAAAATTATCCTCTAAACTTTTGGCTGGTCTTGTCCTCGGTTCCGTACTGATGACAGGTACTGCCTTCGCGGCCGAAGAATCCGTTGATTCCTTTGACCTCGACCAAATCGTTGTTACTGCTCAAAGAACAGAAACAAAAGATTTAACAACTGCTGCAGCATTGACGGTTATTACTGCAGAAGATATCGAAATGAAGGGTGCAACAACTATTACTGAAGCATTACGCATGACCGCTGGTATTACTGATACTTCTTACAATGGCAACGGTGACGATTTTGGTTCTTCCCAAAGTCGTGTGTACCTCCGCGGTTTTGATAAGGGTGCTTTGGTTTTGTTAAATGGTGCACCAATTAATATTTTTAACTATGCTTCATTGTCAGGTATTCCTGTAGAAGCTGTTGAACG
The DNA here is from genome assembly GCA_030523325.1 of Phascolarctobacterium sp. Lineage (GTDB taxonomy): Bacteria > Bacillota > Negativicutes > Acidaminococcales > Acidaminococcaceae > Phascolarctobacterium_A. Next base: position 50,729 of record JAUNIS010000004.1, on the reverse strand, counting down.
TATCGAGGTTGTACGTGGTGCTCAATCAGTTCTCTATGGTTCTGAAGCTATGGGCGGCGTAATCAATGTCATCACTAAGTCTGGTAACGGTAAACAAAAAACTACTCTTTCTGGTACCGCTGGTAACTATTTGAAGAAAGCAAGCGTAACTGTTGAAGGTGAAGGATATGTTGCTACTATAGGCAAGGATTATATTCATCGTTATGATAGAGCTCAAATTCGTCCCAAATATACTACTCCGCAATACAGAGATGTAAGCAAATATACTAAGGATAATGCTTTTATCAGTTTAGACCTTAGCAAAAATTTAAAATTCAATTATATTTATAACCAGATGGATCCTATGTATACTAATAGACTTTTTTCTACTGGTAAACAAACTGGCAATGCATATAGATATAAAGACACTAAGAATCTCGCAAGTTTGATTTATACCGACAAAGAAAATCAAACTAGAACAGTTTTGGCTTATAATGTTAAAAAATGTGAATCTGAAAATATTTCTACTGCTGGCAAGATTTCCCGTACCGATTCTTCTAACTATGAAGCTTCGAATCTGTTCCTTGATTCTCAGAAAAAATGGGATTTTGGCAAAGACAGTCTTATTGCCGGTGTGAATTTGAAACGTGAAAAGTACGACCAACTTTATGCAAATAGTGCTGATAACTCTAGAACAAGCTATGGTGCTTACATTTCCTATACCAAAGTATTCAGTGATAAATTTAATGCTATTATCGGTGTACGTGGTCAACGTTATGAAGAATCAGATTGGGATGGTAGCAATCATGCTCTTACTCCGCAATTACAAACTGTTTACAAGATTAATGACAATAGCAGTTGGTACACTAATATCGGCAAAGCTTTCGAAATGCCCGCAGTTAATTCCCACACGTCAGCTGGCGGAACCAGTGCAGATATTGTAAGAAAGAATAGTGTAAAACCTGAAGAAGGTTGGAACTACGAAACTGGTTACAAGAGAATCACCGATTCTTCCGCTTTCAAGGTTGCAGCTTTCTATATGGATTACAAAAATAAATTTGCTTGGAAGAACTTCGATTGGCTTCCTAGCGACAAGAATAAAATTCAAGTAAACATTGGTAAATTTGAAAACAAGGGTGTTGAAATCGAGTATGCTAAGAAGGTTAGTGATAAATTTAGCTATAATTTGAATGCTACATTCCAAGATCCTATTTCCAAAGATGAGGGAGTTAAGACTCAAGAGTCTGCTAGAATTATTCTTAACGGCGGTGTAGATTATAAAGTTGGTAAATTTAAATCCAATATTAACTGCAGTTATTATCTTGATAGAGAAAACAGTTACTATGATTGGGGTGGAGCTACCTTAGGAAAGAAATCTCCTCACAGACTTACCGATAGAATTAAATTAAATGCATCCATGAGCTATGCGCCTGCAGATAATCATAAATTTGTATTGAACATGTACAATCTCCTTGATCGTCATGATTATGTTTCCACCTACGACTACAGAGATCTGCCGTTTAACTGGACTTTAACTTATCAAATTAGTTTCTAAGATATTTTTAAAAATAATGAATATAGCGGGCGATTCACATCGCTCGCTTTCTATGTAATAAACAAACGATAAAAATTTTATTCGTTTTGGAGTGAGAAATTATGAAAAAATTATCCGCAAAAATTTTAACCGGACTTGTTCTTGGTTCTCTCATGATGTCCGGCACTGCTTTCGCAGCTGATGAGTCTGTTGAAGCTTTTGACCTGGATCAAATCGTTGTTACTGCAACTCGTACTGAAAAGCTAGACGTTGATGTTCCTGCAAGTACTGAAATTCTTACTCAAGAAAAAATTAAAATGAGTGGTGCAACCAATGCCTTTGAAGCTCTTTCTAAGGTCAATGGCGTTGAAATGAATCAATATTTCCCTGGCGGCGCACCCTTTACGTCTATGACCAGCGATATTAATATCCGTGGCTTTGGCGGTGGCACATTAGTTATGGTTAATGGTAACCCTATTAACCTGAATAATAAATATGTTATCGACGCAATCCCTACTGAACAAATCGAGAGAATCGAAGTTGTTAAAGGTGGCGGTGCTATTCTTTATGGCTCTGAAGCAATGGCAGGTGTTGTTAATATTATTACGAAAAAAGGCGCTAATAATAGTGTTACTGTCGGCTATGGTAACCGCGGGCAACAAAAATATAATGTTAATGTTGGCAATGATAAATTGAGAGTCGCTTACGATTTGAAAAAATGGGGCAATGTCAACAGCATTAGTGGTAGTACTGCAGCAATGGCTTCTGGTGCTTATGAATATAATCTGAATAAGAACATTAAAGAAAATTTCGATGTTGCTTATAGCATCAACAAAAATTTAGACGTTGAATTTACTCATTTTGAATCCGATGTTACCTACGACCGTGATACCAAGACTAAAACTGGTGAATACAAAGCTCAATATAGAGATACCTATACTCGCCAAGATTTAGCTCAAATCAACTATAAAGATGATACTGTAACAGCTCATGCTTGGTGGACAAAAAATAAAATTAAATACGAAGGCAAGAACTGGACTTCTGCAGGAAAAGAAACAATTGCTTCTCCGACTGTTAGAGAGGTTACCACTTTAGGTGCCGATGTTCAAAAAACATTTAAGGTTAGTAGCAAGTCAACAGTTACTGCTGGTGCTAACTTTAAACATGAAAGCCTTGATAATCCCGTTTCCAGTGGTAAGAAAGGTGATAAATGGAATCGTAATATTGCAGCAGTATTCGCTCAATTAGATCAAAAATTTGACGATAAGAATACTGTGATCATAAGCGGTCGTGAAACATGGACAACTTCAGCAAGCAAGGATCAAAAATATCATAACTTTAGTGGTGGCTTGCAATACCTCCATAAATTAACAGAAAATAAAAGTGTTTATGCAGGTGTAACACAATCCTTTATTATGCCGACATTCTCAGCTATGTATCCTAGTGGACCTTCTGCCGGAGATCCGAATCCTGACCTGAAGCCGATGAAGGGTGTCAACTATGAAATTGGTTATAAGGAAGTAGCTGGTAATCATACTTGGAAATTTGCAGCATTTACTAATCGAGTAAAAGATAATATCGCTGCAAACTGGTCTAATGGTACTTATACTTATTCTAACGAAGACTTCCGTAACAAAGGTGTTGAAGCATCTCTTGCAGTTAAAGCTAGTGACAAGATTAACTATGATATCGGCTTCACTATCCAAAATCCAGAAAATAAAAACAACAAGTATGCAGCTAAAAAAGATTGGCAAAGAAAATTTGGTAAATACCAATTAAAAGGCGGCGTTGATTATACCATTGGTAAATTCAAAACTGCTTTGACCGCAAGTTATGTATTTGACAGATATTCTAGTCCGTCTTCTTCTAAATCTTATAAGATTGATCCGTATTTCCTGACAACATGGACTGCAAACTATGCACCTGATAAAAACAGTGAATTCTCTTTAATTGTTGATAACGTACTGAACCGTAGAGATAATATGTCCAATACTATGTCTAACGGCGGTGCTTATTACAAGACTCCCACAAGCTTCCTTCTGTCCTACACCTATAAATTCTAATTTTTACAATCATCATTTCTTACAAATAGACGGCGAGCAATCGTCGTCTATTACTTTTGATAAATCATATTTATTAGCATAAATTCTTGCAAATGTTTTTATGAAAATAGTATAATATAATTCAGATATTTATGCTGGAGGTACACTATGGCTGAACAAATTAAAAAGACTCCTATGAATGATCGTGAGACGGCAATCGCAAGGCTAGAATTTGATTTTGGTTATAGAGCTGAAGCAATTGCTGCGTATATGGACGCAGGCAATTCGTATTTAGAACTTAAGAATTGTATGTTACATGCTTACGCTGCGAAGGTACCTCTTGAAAAAATTATCGAAATGCGTAAATTATACGGTTGGGCGAAAATAAATTATCAATTGGGTTTGTCTGCTCAAGATTTGTGGGAAGCAAATATTGAACACCAGGCAGACCGCATGGAAAAATTTATGGGACTGGACCGGAAAATAGTTATCGAATGGATGCACAAAGGTTATGGAGTGCACCAGGTGAAAAGAGCAAGCTTTATCGCAAGACATATCGACATGCCCTTAAAAGATATTTTAGCCTTGAAAACGAGACAAATTAAATGGCCTGAGGTTGCCGTGAGTCTGGGACTACGACCGGAAGATTGCAGGGAGTAAAATTGTATGAGTGATACCGTTATTGAACTTAAAGAACTTAATATTGGTTACGAAGGTAAAACCGTCATTCAAAATATTAATGCATCGATTACTCAGGGCGAGATCATCGGCATCATCGGGGCGAATGGTGCTGGTAAATCGACGCTTCTAAAAACCATGCGTGGGCTGCTGCCTGCTATCGGAGGAGACACATATTATTTTGGTAAGAGTCTCAAGGAATACAAAGACAAAGAAATTGCTCAAAAGGTTGCTTATCTTCAACAACACGTGGAGGTTGGCTTTGGTTATACGGGGCAGGACATTGTCCTCGCAGGTCGTTATCCATACATGAAATGGTACGAATCGGAAGGGGACAAGGATAAAGAGCTGGCTTTAGACTGCATGGAGTATACCGGGACGAGGGATTTGGCCGACAGACCCATGACAGAAATGTCCGGCGGTCAAAAGCAACGTGTGCTCCTGGCTAAGGTTCTCGCTCAACAGACTCCCATTTTATTTTTAGATGAACCCACAACTGGTCTCGACATGGTTTATAAGGAAGAAATTTTTCGTTTCGCCCGCAATCTCGGTGAAGCGGGTAAAACTGTTTTAATGGTTGTCCACGAGCTCGATTTAGCAGCCAAGTACTGCAGTAGAATTTTTTTGCTGGGTGAAGGCAAACTCCTTGCCGATGGTAAGCCAGAAGACGTTTATACAACCGATTTATTAAACCGAGCATATCATGCGGATGTTTGCATCACGCGAAACCCACTCAATAACAATTGGGAAATTTCTACCAATGTTAATGATCTTGCACGCGAGAAGGACGCAAAAATTTTAGCAAAAATTATTTAAAGGAAGTTTAGCATGAAAATTATGACACTGCTCCTGCTGTTAATTTCATATGTGCAGATTTGCTTTGCTGGAGTGAAGCTGGAAGCAGTGTATCCTTATTCTCTTGATAAAAAAGGCGAGCAAGTTGTTTATGAAGGCAGCACCATGCCTTTCTATCTGAATCTGACCAGTTTTGATTTGCCAGAGGACGAGCCTGTCAGCGTGAAGGTAACCTTCCCTGAAGGCTTCGCATGTATGAGCGGCACCAACTTTCAAGCTACAGGCAATGTCGCTGCGGCAAAATTTCTTTTAAATAAAAATTTTGCTCACAGCTTTGATCTTTTGTACGTGGAGGCGAACGGTAAAACTTTTGGCTCGAGAGAAGCTCTCGTAGAGATTACGGGTCCTACTTATTCCGAAAAACGCACCATCAATTTTACGTATGTAGAGCCGGACGAAAAACAAAAGGCTTTGGTGCAAAAAGAAAAAATTCAGCAGCAAGCCAGTGCTAGCAGCAAGAAAAAAGCAAAAAGAAAAATCGACAATAAAAGATTTAATTGGTATATTCAAAGCGTGACCATTCCCGTAGATAATCAAGGACTCAAGAACGACAAGGAAGAAGCAGGCGTTTTATATGTGCGGGATACAAGTCTTGAAAGCTTTCGCAACAGGATGACGGGGGGCGGTGCGACGAATTGGAGTGCCGTCTTTAATCATCCTGCTTGTCACCTGCTCCTCGATATGCGTAACCCTCAACGTGACATACGCGTTTTAAAATTTAAAGCAGAATTAATCAACAAACAGACGGGAGAAAATGTGCCCGGTTTAATTACGGCTGGCAAAACAAATTCCGAAAGCGAAAACGGTTGGGCAGGGGAGATGAGCAAGGACAACGAGTCCACTGCCTTAATTAGTCTGGACGGGAAAAAAAGTCAAACCTTCATTCTTCCCATTTACGTCGATTATTTTACGATTCTCGAAGGCGATTACACGCTCAGAGTTACGGTAGAAGGTAACGGTCAAAAGAAAATTCAGGAGAATCCTCTGACTATTTCCAAGAGACATAGTTTGGGACTTCTTGCTGTGGCTTTTAGTTTCCTCTGCCTCCTAATAGTATTCGTTTGCGCCTATAAAATTAAAGATACAATTTATCAGATCGGGGCGAAGGGAGCGATTACGGTAGCACTCTTTGCGACCATTGCCTTTGGCGGCATAACCTTGCCGACTACGATTATCGGCGATTTTATTCACGCTCTCCTTGGACCCTTCAGCGGCCTTGTGACTGGGCTACTAAGTGGTATCTTCCAATATTTGCTCATTGTCTCCTTACTAGTCTTATATAGAAAACCAGGTGTTGTCAGTCTGCTCTTTTTCGTGAAGTTTATGCTTAATGGCGTCATGTTCGGCCATTTTACGCCCCTGGGAATGCTCTCTTTAAGTGTGAGTGTCGTTGCCCTCGAGGTCGTGCTCTATTCGGTTGGCTTCTTTAAGAAAAAAACCTTAAGCAAAAATTATATGCTTTTGGTAGCTTTGGCCTTGGGACTTTGCGATGCGCTGACCACCTTTGTTAACTTAGAACAAATGATGTTCTTCTACCGCTTGTTTTATGCGGATTGGTACATCTCCTTGTATATGCTCGTCAATGGGCTGTTATACAGCTCTATAGGTGCCTTGCTCGGCTTTAAAACCGGCAATAAATTAAAACAGGTAATGGGGGAATAAAGTATGTTAAAAATCAATAATTTTTCCTATCGTTACCAAAGCAGAAAAGAATTCACTTTACACGCAATTAATTTAGAGCTTGCTAGCGGCGAGATGCTGCTTTTAGCAGGGCGTAGTGGCTGCGGCAAGAGTACGCTCATCAAATCCATCTCCGGTCTCACCAATGACGGAGAGGTGGGCGAGAAGCTTGGGGAAATTTTTCTCGACGATGTCAAAATTTCTAGCCTCAGTCCCGAAAAAATTGGTGTGCTCGTGGGCACGGTTTACCAAAGTCCAGACGATCAGCTTTTTGCCATGACCGTGGGTGATGAGGTTGGCTTTGCTCTGGAAAACCAAGGCTATGACGAGGCTTATATTAAAGACCAGGTCAAGCAAACACTTGCTCTTGTAGGTTTAGCAGGCTTTGAAGAGTATAGCATTCATAAATTAAGTGGCGGACAGCGTCAACGCTTGGCCCTAGCCGCCGTGCTCATTACGAAGCCCAGCCTGTTAATTCTCGACGAACCCGTGAGCCAGATGAATCCTCAGGGCGTCGTTTCCTTCATGGAACTTTTACGCCAGTTGAACGAGCGTGAAGGGATTAGCATTCTCATGGTAGAGCATCGCGTCAATGAATTGCACACATATTTCAAACGTCTCGCGATTATGAGTGAAGGTCGGATTATTTACGACGGAGCCATGGAAGACGCCTGGCAGTTTTTGACAGGCAAAACATTTTTAGGACTAAGGGAGCCTGAAAATGTCAAACTTTGTCGTGCTTTAAATTTAACAAAGCTTTCTAGCGAGACGGAAGCTGTTGCAAGAAGTATTCAAAACGAATGCGTATTGCATCCTTTTGAACAAAACGAAGCTACTGCATGTGTAGGTCAGCCTCTGGCCGTCGTCAAGGATTTAACTTTTATTTATCCTGCAGCCACTGAGCCAACCTTGAAAAATTTAAATTTTACAATTAACGAGGGAGAAATACTTGCTCTGATGGGTTTTAACGGAGCAGGCAAGAGTACGTTACTCAACCTTTTTGGAGGCTTAACAAAAGTGCAGAAGGGAAGGCTAGAGCTAGAAGGCTCGCATATTGCCAAAGCATTGGGCAAGGTTGGGTATCTTAGGCAAGAGCCTGACCTAATGCTCCTTGCCGACACGGTGCGAGAAGAGCTCGCCTGGAAGAACAAAGCTTTTTCTGAAGCGAATCTACAAGAATTTTTACAGTTGCTCCATCTCAAGGAATACGCAAACGATTTTCCCCTGGCCTTGTCCAAGGGTCAACGCTTGCGTGTTGTGCTCGGGGCAATGCTTGCAAAAAGCCCCCGTCTCCTGCTCTTGGATGAACCGACAACGGGGCAGGACGAGGCAAGCTTACACTCCATTAAAAAATTATTGCGCAATTATAAAAATAATGGGGGTAGTGTCTTTATCTGTACTCATGATGTAGAACTAGCCAGTGAAATAGCAGATAGAGTTTTACTTTTAAATAACGGCGAGGTTCTTGCCCTTGATAGGACAGAAAAAATTCTTGCCAATAGCGACCTGCTCGTGCAAAGTGGTCTCGTTGGCTCAAAGCTATTAGACGTCAGTGCAAGGCTGGGACTCAAAGCCTGTTCAACGATTGAGGAGGTGAAAAAATATGTCAGTCCGTCAACTGTGGGAGGGCAGCGATGAAGATAACTTTGTTCGCACTCTCTCCGGTAGCACCAAGCTATCTTGTCTTTTTCTCTTCTCAATTTTAATGATTACGGTTGATAATCCTCGCACCTTATTTATTTTGTTTTCCTTGACTCTAATAAGTCATGTAGTGGCGAAGACGAGCATTTATAAATGGCAGGCTCTTGCTGTCCTGTTGATTCTAAGCTTATGGGGATCCATGTTCAGTCAGGCCTTATTTTATGCTCAGACACCTCGTACGCCTTTGTTCGTCCTCATCTCTCCGACAGCTGGTCTATTGGGACAAATCACGGACGGACTTTATATTTATCGCGAGGGCATTCTTTATGGAGCTGTACAAGGCTTGCGAAGTGCCAGCATGATGACCTTAGGACTTTTAATTTGCTGGAATAGTGATCCTCGACAGCTTTTAAATGCACTCCTCGCCTGGAAATTATCTCCCCAGGTTGCATTTATGTTAGTAACTGCCATTCGTTTTTTACCGGTGCTTGCCAGTGAAACGGGTGAAGTAATCACGGCATTGCAGCTGAGAAGTAATTCGCAAAGCGGCAGAACGGCCGTGCTCAGACATTTACCATATATCGCTAAGCCTTTATTAGCGAGGTGCTTGCGCAGAGCCCAGACCTTGGCGCTTTCCGTTGTGAGTCGAGGCTTTTTTCTCGCGACTGCCAGTAAAAATCGCGGCTTGTGGCCTCGTCGTGAATTATTTGCCTGCATCTGCTTTACGGCCTTTGTCGTTGCTATCGTCGGCAGTAAATTTATTTATTTATTATCGGAACAGGGCTTGTATTTTGGCTTTTTCCGTTATGTGTATGATTGGACTAAACTTTACCTATGACAAAGCTTAAAGGCTATCTGGCCATCTTTATTTTGCTTCTCAGCTGGCTTGCTCTTTATTGGTTGACCGGTTCGAGAACGCCTTGGGAAGAATTTAATATTAGTAAAAAAAGTGGCGAGCTGAGTTTTTATTTAGGTGACATACCCACGGATAATTACGACAGGATGGGTTTTACGAAAGCCATCGTCAAATATGTTGAGGCTGAAGAAGCTTGGCTCGTGGGTACGGAACGAGGCGAGCTTTTCCTCATTAATAATAATGGCAAAGAGGTTTGGAAACGGACCTTGGGCATTGGTAAATTAGTGAGCGTAGCCTTGATGAAATCCGGCAGCTTTGCCTGCGTGGGCGAGAGCAGTCCCGAAGCAAATCTTTATTGCATTAACACTCATAATGGTGATATCGTGTGGAAGCATAAGGGCGCCGATTACGTGGGCACGGATCCATCTGCTCGTTCATTGCCTGCTATCGTTCACATCGCTATCGACAGCGATGACAATGTTTATGCCAACGCTTATCGTTTTGTTATGCGTAAGGATGGTTCTCGTGGTTATTGCGGTCGTATGCTCGCAACAGATAAAGCGGGGAAAATTATTTGGAGATTTCCCGCAGAGGAAAATATCGACTCCTGGATTAACTGGTGCGATGTTAACGATGCGAATAATCGTGTAGTTTTATCAACATCCGCCTACGAATTTCATGATACGATGAAATATAAGGATACCATGTACTTCGTGAATAAAAAGACGGGTGAGCCATTGAACAATGTTTTCTTGCCGACCATTCCACCTTTTAACAATACTGTTATGCGTGGCAGTCCCAATTTTTCTACTGATGGTAAATATTTAGCAGGCTGTGCCAGTGACGGCAGGGGTTTTCTCTTTAATGAAAAGGGAGAGACTTTGTGGTGGAAATATTTATCGAAGCCCACGGAGATCGATCACTCTTGGATTAACGCATCCGGTCGTGACGGCTTCGTCACCCCCTATGGGGTAATTTTTACAACCATCAATACATTCAATCGTGAGAATTGGCAACTGCCAACTCCTGTAGAACATCCCAGCAACAATTCTCTCTTTGTTTTTAATACCGATGGTACCTTTAAGTATCAATTCATGGCCAAGGGAACAGTGGAAGAGATTGACTTTGCCGATAAGCTTGCGGCCTGTGCGGTAGGCAGAAACGTGCGTACTCATAATTACAAAGCACATGGTGCATTACTTTTAAATTTAGAATCTGGCAAGGAAATAGAATTTCATCCTACAGCAGGACCTTGCCAAACCATCGCCATCAGCAAGGACCAAAAGCATTTAGCTGGAGTAGAGGCCCCTGCACTGACTCCTGAGGGAAAAATTATCGGCTCCTATAGATTGCATATCTGGAATAGATGAAGGATAAAATAAATTATGTTTAAAGAGTTTTGTCAGTTTTATAAACCATATAAAACAATCTTGATAAGCGTGCTCTTGGCTTCCTGCTTGGAGGCTGGGATGGACTTGATTTTTCCTGCTCTCGTAAGAAGAATCATGAACGTGGAATTGCCCGCTAAAAATACGGACGAATTATTTTTCTGGCTAGAAATGATGCTCGCCTTATATTTAGTGAATTTCGCAGTGATGTACGGTATGACTTATTACGGACATTTTATGAGTGCACTCATTCAAAATGATATGCGTCGTAAATTATTTAGCCATATGCAATATTTAAGCTTCCGTTTTTACGATAATAATAAAACCGGACAATTGTTAAATCGCATCATGAGTGATATCGCCGAAGTAAGTGAGCTTAGCTTTAAAGGACCAAGCGATATTTTGATTTGTTCCATTACCATGACGGGTACCATTATCATCATGTTTTATATGAATTGGCGTCTGGCAGCGGTCATCGCCTTTTTGTTGATTTTTAAATCTGTCCATACTGTTTATATTAATCGTAAAATGAAGGCTGCCTTCCGCGCATCACGGCAAAAAAGTGGTGAGTTAGCTTCTCATACCGAGGAAGCGCTCTCTGGTATTCGTGTGATGAAAGCATTTGCTACGGAGCCTGAAGAGTTGGACCGCTTTATGGTAGCGTCCAATGCCGTCCTAGAGACAAGAAGAAAAAGCTTTAACATTCTTTCTTATTTCCATGGTTCGATAAACTTTTTCACCAATTTTATTAATATCCTACTGATGGGGATCGGTGGTTATTTTATTGCTCACGACCAAATGCAATTGAGCGACCTCGTTGCCTTCTTTCTTTACGTTAATCTGTTCATGCGTCCCTTACTTAGACTGACTGTTTTTACAGAAATGTACCAGCGGGCGATGGCTGGCTATCAGCGTTATCATGAGTTGGTGCACGAGCCCCTGGAAATCGAGGACATGCCAGGTGCTGTCGAGGCAAATGATATCCAAGGGGAGATTGAATTTAAAAATGTGACCTTTAGCTATCTAGAAGGCAAGCCCATCGTCCAAAATTTAAATTTAACCATTAAGCCGGGCGAAAAGGTTGCCTTTGTAGGTGAGACCGGTGCGGGTAAGACAACCATCGCAAATATGCTGCTGCGTTTTTACGAGCCCGAGGCTGGGACAATCTATTTAGACGGCAGAGATATTCGCAACTATACGCAAAGTAGCCTGCGTAAAAATATCGGCCTCGTACAGCAGGATGTTTTTCTTTTTAGTGAGAGCGTGTCCTTTAATATTGCCTACGCAAAATTTTCTGCGTCCGAAGAAGAAATTGCTAGTGCAGCAAGGCTTGCTGCTGCTAATAATTTTATCGAAGCATTGCCAAATGGTTACGCAACTCCTATCGGCGAACGGGGTGTAAAATTATCTGGTGGTCAAAAACAACGCATTGCCATCGCCAGGGCATTTTTAAAAAATCCTCCCGTACTCGTTTTGGACGAGGCGACCTCGTCTCTAGATACGAAAACAGAAAAACAAATCCAGGGAGCATTGGATGAGCTTGCCAAGAAACGCACGACCATTATTATCGCACATCGTCTGTCTACGATTATCAACGCCGATAAAATAGTTGTTCTTAAAGACGGCAAGGTTGTAGAACAAGGTAAACATGATGAGCTTATGATGTTAAACGGAGTCTATAAAAAATTATACGAGCTTAGCGAAGCATGAGAAAAAGCCTATGACCAGAAGGTCATAGGCTTTTAATAGTTTATTTTACTTCTTACAGCTTGCCAGAAGAACCGAGAACCTCACGCATTTTGTGAGCAACCATTTCTTTAATTGCTGCACGAGCCGGTTTCAAATATTCGCGAGGATCGAAGTGACCAGGATATTCAGCAAAATGTTCGCGGATAGCAGCGGTCATGGAAAGACGGATATCGGAGTCGATATTGATCTTGCAAACAGCCATGGATGCAGCCTTACGCAATTGGTCTTCAGGAATACCAATTGCATCCGGCATCTTGCCACCATATTTATTAATGAGAGCAACCTTGTCTTGCGGAACGGAAGAAGAACCATGCAAAACAATGGGGAAGTTAGGCAGACGTTTCTCGATTTCTTCGAGGATATCGAAACGCAGAGGAGGGGGAACGAGGATACCATGTTCATTGCGAGTGCATTGAGCAGCGGTAAATTTGTAAGCACCATGAGAAGTGCCAATAGCAATTGCCAGGGAGTCAACACCTGTTCTTGTAACGAATTCTTCAACTTCTTCAGGACGAGTATAAGAAGAATCTTCTGCAGAAACCTTGACATCATCTTCAACGCCTGCAAGAGTACCCAGTTCGCCTTCAACAACAACGCCGTGAGCATGAGCATAATCAACAACTTGTTTTGTTACAGCGATATTGTCTTCGAAGGAACGGGAAGAACCGTCAATCATAACGGAAGTGAAGCCGCCATCGATACAGGATTTGCAAATCTCGAAATCTGCACCGTGATCAAGGTGAACGCAAATATCAAGACCGGTATCGAGCATAGCTGCTTCGATTAATTTCATCAGATAATGATGATTAGCATATTTGCGAGCGCCTGCAGATACTTGCAAAATCATAGGAGATTTTTCTTGTTGAGCTGCTTCAACGATACCTTGGATAATTTCCATATTGTTTACGTTGAAAGCGCCAATAGCGTACTTGCCTTCATAGGCTTTTTTGAACATTTCAGTGGAAGTAATAAATGCCATTTTGATCCTCCTTGAATTATATAACTAGGTACTTTAATTATAGCATACTATTAATAATTATCATATACTTTTTGTAAATCTTTTGCTAAAGCTCGGGTAATTTCTAAATCATTATCGCTGACAGGATGCTTAAAGGAAAGACGATAGGCATGCAATGCGTGACGAGCCTGGGGACCTGGGGTTCCGTAAAGATTATCATTATATAAAGGGCAACCGATATAAGCCATGTGTACACGAATCTGATGAGTTCTGCCTGTAAAAAGTCTGAGTCTCACAAGAGAAATATCTTTCTTCGTGCTAATTACCTCGTAGGCAGTCTTCGCGTACTTACCCGTTGCAAAATTTACGCAGCGGGTTATAATGCTCTCGGGTGTTCGTGCGATGGGCGCTTCAATTATTCCTTTATCGCAGGGAGGAACTCCCTGCACAATGGCAAGATATTCTTTCGTAACGGGTCTCTTGCTCATCCAGAATTGGATGATGGGTTCTTTTGCAAAAACGCAAAGACCCGAGGTATTACGATCCAAACGGTTAATGGGATGCAAGCCGAAGCTTAAGCCTCTCGCCTTGTAATAACGCTCTACAAGGTCATAAACCGTATTGCCATCTTCATAAGTCGTAGGATGGATGAGCATGCCAGGAGGCTTATCAATAATTAAAAAGAAATCGTCCTCGTAGGCAATCATGTCTTGTGTTAAATAAAGAAAATCCTTGGGGTCAATAATATGACAGGTTTTATGAAGAAATTGTTCGTCTTCCATCTTAATTAGCTTTGGGGTAGTTCGTCAACAACTTCAATATTATCAAGCTCGGCCTTTAATTGTTTACGAATACCAGCAAGATAAATTTTGTACAATTCTTTTTGTTCAGCAAGCTCTGCTTCCGTCAAGCCTTCATTTTTCTTTTTATGAGCAAGCTCGTTAATGCGAGCAATTAATTTTGAATAATCCATGGTAAAACTCTCTTTCTATAGGTGATAAACTAATTATATCAATTTTATGTACTTCTCTCAAGTTATACTTTCTTTGTTCTTCGTTGACGTACAAAATGCGATGTAATATAATAAAATTATTATAAGTTTATTTTTAACAAATTTATTCAAGAAGGTGCCTTATGAATTGGAAAAAATATGCCGCACTGGGTATGTGTTTCGCTTTACTTTTTGTAAGCGGGTGCGGGTCTGATAAAAAACAAGAAAATAATACTAAAGTCTTTGCGACGATCACTGATGCTACCAATAAAACTGTGACATTTTCAAAACAGCCCAAGCGCATGGTTCCTTTGAGTGCATCACTTTTACCTATGATTGACGCCATTGGTGGGGAGATAGTTGGTCGTACGGCTTCTAAGGTAGGTACCATACCCGAGTCCATGAAAAATGTTCCCGAGGTTGGTCTCGTGTACAACGTTAACACGGAAGCTTTAGTTGGTCTTAAGCCAGACTTAGTTTTCGCAGCTACAAACCAACACGCCAAAATTGTTTCTCTCCTTGAGAGCAATAACATTAAGGTTTTGCAGCTTAATCCTAAGACTTATAACGATGTCAAAAATACCATGCAAATTCTCGGTACTATCTACAATAAGAAGGATAAGGCCAATGAGGTCTGCAACAAATTAGACAAGGACATCGAAAATGTTAAAGCGAAGCTGCCCAAAGAAAAGCATCGCGTTGTCATTATGTTCGCCACGGCTCGTAATGTGACTGTGCAAGGTGCATCAAGTATTGCGGGTTGCGTAAGTGATATTCTAGGTCTGGAAAATATTGCTGCAAAGATTGCTAAGGGAGATAAGACTCCATATAGCATGGAGGCTTTGCTTGAGGGAAATCCCGAGCATATTTTTGTTACCACTATGGGTAAGAAGGAAGAAATTGAAAATCGTTTAAAAAAGGATTTCAAGGATAACCCAGCTTGGAATTCTTTGGACGCTGTGAAAAATAATCGCGTTCATGTCTTACCTGAGGACCTCTTCCTCTTAAACCCGGGCTTAAAATATCCCGAAGCCGTAAAATATATGGCTAATTTAATTTATCCCGAGGCTTTGAAAGATGCAAAATAACTCTCACTCAGAAGATAGCGCTGCTTATTTCGGCCTGGACCGCAGGGTTTGGCGGGTTATCGTTCTGACTTGTTTTGGCTTGTTAGCTGGACTTGGTTTTTTCCTCAGCTTAACAAAAGGCTCGAGCATCATTAGTTTAAATCAAATAATTAATATTTTACTGCATCCCCAGGATAATGCTCAGAGTCAGATTATCTGGAATATTCGAATGCCCCGCACCATCGTCGGGGCGCTAGTAGGCGTGAACCTGTCACTTGCAGGTGCCATTTTACAAGCGGTCATGCGCAATCCTTTGGCGGATCCACACATTATCGGGATTTCCTCGGGGGCGGGGCTTAGTGGTGTTGCCATTATGATTTTGTTTCCGTCCTTGGAATATCTCATCACACCCGTTGCCTTTGTAGGAGCAATGCTTGCAGCCGTATGTATTTACTGCTTGGCCTGGAAAAATGGTATCAAGCCCGTGCGTATTATTTTAGCTGGCGTAGCGGTCTCTGCCTTTTTATCCGCAGGAATCTCGGGACTGATGATTTTTTATTCCGACCGTGTGCATGGAGCATTAATGTGGATGGTGGGTGGCTTGTCGGCTCGCAGTTGGACTCATGTAGGGATTATTCTTCCTTATGCATGCATTGGTTTTCTTCTTGCTTTGGCCGGAGCTAGATATTTGAACGTCTTGCAGCTTGGTGATGAAATGGCTCGGGGACTGGGTGTCAATGTCGAAGTAACACGTATTGTTATGACGGGCATTGCTGCACTGCTTGCGGCAAGTGCTGTATCCGTAGTTGGTTTACTAGGCTTCGTCGGACTTGTTGTCCCTCACGCGGCCCGGCTCTTACTTGGCAGTGATTATCGTTTTCTTATGCCTGGGGCCGCGCTCCTTGGCATTGCAACTATAACATTAAGCGATACCTTTGCTCGCGTAATTTTTGCGCCCATCGAACTACCCGTGGGTATCATTATGGCTTTCTTAGGTGCACCCTTCTTTCTTTTCTTGTTAAGGAGGGAAATCTGATGGTTAATATTATCGAAGTAAATAATCTCGTCGTAGGGATTAATCAAAAGGAAATCATCCATAATATTTCCTTTACCATTCCCGAGGGGAAGATTACGGCAATAATCGGACCCAATGGTTGTGGTAAATCTACAACACTAAAAGCTATTAGCCGCAATTTACCATACAAGGGCTCGGTGAATTTTAAGGGCAAGGACGTACAAAACTTTTCTCGTAAAGAATTTGCCAGAGCACTAGCAATTTTAACTCAGTCACCACAAGCTCCCGCAGATTTAACCGTGCGCGATCTTGTAAACATGGGACGCTTTCCTTATCATTCTTTCTTAGGAGGTATGACGAGTGAGGATGAAAAGGAAGTACTGTGGGCCCTTGAGCAGACGAATTTACTTACCATGCAAAAACGTTTTTTAGCGACGCTGTCCGGCGGCGAAAGGCAAAGAGCATGGATTGCTATGGCACTTGCTCAACGACCCGAGGTGCTTTTCTTAGATGAGCCAACAACTTATCTTGATATTTGCCATCAGCTGGAGGTTATGCAATTACTTGTGAAGCTTAACGCAGAGCTTGGCATTACCATCGTCATGGTGGTCCACGAATTAAATCACGCCATTCAATATGCGGACCATGTGGTGGTAATTAAAGCAGGTGAACTCGTGACAAAAGGCAGTCCCAAGGAAATTATTAAGCCAAAGCTTTTAGCAGATGTATTTAATGTTAAGGCAGACGAATTTTCTTGTTCCAATGGCTTGACGGCACTTGTTCCAGTGAATATAATAGAGCAGTGCAAGCAATGAGGCTCGAAGGATTAACCTTCGGGTCTTTTTTGTAAATTTACTTATAAATCTTATCTATAAGAAAAATTTTTTCTAAAAAGTGTAATTTATTTATGACTTAGTATAGCAAAAAAACATTATATAGTGTATACTATTAAAGTATAGATTTTAGAAAGGGCGTGAATTCTTTGGCTTTAAGCAACAGACAGAAACAGATTGCAGAAATTGTTCGTTTAGAAGGTCCCATCACTGGTGAAGCAATTGCTTCTAAGCTCAGTGTAACCCGTGCAGCACTTCGTAGTGACCTGGCCATTCTCGTTATGGGTGGTATTCTTGATGCTCGTCCCAAGGTTGGTTATTTCTACACTGGAAAAAATACTCTTGGTATGTTAATGGAAGAACTCAGTAACATTAAATGTGAAGCCTTACAATCCGTGCCCGTAGCAATAGGTCATGATAAATCTGCCTATGAGGCAGCTGTTACCATGTTCCTGGAAGATGTTGGCTCCGTATTTATTCTCGATGAAACTGGTCTTTTAAATGGCATTGTTTCTCGTAAGGACCTCTTGAAGGCAGCAATTAACAACAATAATAATTTACACGATGTGCCTGTAGTTATGTGTATGACTCCGTTGTCTAAATTAATCGTGGCTTATCCTGACGAGCCTGCAGCAATTGCTGGTCGTCGTTTAATCGACAACGAGATCGACTCTCTCCCCATTGTTAAAAATGTTGATGATGGTCGTCGTAGCTATGAATTAATCGGACGCATTACCAAAACTAATTTTACCCGACTCTTGGTAGATATTGCCGAAGGTAAAGGAGGTAACTATCATCTTGGAGAGAAATAATCCTATTATTTACGCTGTGTCTGATTCCATCGGCGAGACTGCGGAATCCGTCGTTAAGGCTACCACAAGTCAATTTGTAGAACAAAACTTTGACGTAATTCGTGTTCCTTATATTAAAGATAAGGAACAAATCGATCACCTGGTGCAAGAGGCTGCGGATCACAAGGCTGTTATTTGCTACACCATAGTTTCTCCTGAATTACGTGACCATATGGCTGATAGAGCTCTTGCTCACGACGTGCAAGTGGTTGATGTCCTGGGTCCTATGATTAAATCCATCGAAAAAACTACTGGTCTTTTACCTCGCAACCAAGCTGGTCTTATTCACTCACTTGACCACGAATATTTTAAACGCGTGGAGGCAGTTGAATTTGCCGTAAAATACGACGATGGTAAAAATCCTCTTGGTCTTTTAAAGGCAGATGTTGTTATCATCGGTGTATCTCGTACGTCTAAAACTCCTTTGTCCATGTATTTGGCTCACAAAAAAATTAAGGTTGCCAATGTTCCTCTCGTGCCTGAGCTGCAACCACCTGCAGAACTTTTCAAGGTGCCCCCGTACAAAATTATTGGCCTTTTAATCGATCCGTACAAATTAAACGAGATTCGTGCAACTCGTCTTAAAACCATGGGTCTTTCGGAAGACTCCGGCTATGCAGATGTTGCTCGCATCGAAGAAGAACTCAATTACGCGAAGGGAATTATGCGTCGCGTTCATTGCCAAATCATCAACGTCTCCAACCGTGCTATTGAAGAAACTGCGGGAATCATTATGGAGTATGTGCGTAAAAATAAAGAACGGCACCATGAATAAAGTTCTGAGTGCATAGTGCTCAGCAATCAGCACTATGCACTCGTATAATTGCTGAACTGTCAAATTAATGAGAAAAAGTAAGTGGCTTGCTATTTGGTGGGCCACTTTTTTACGAGGAGTGGACGCATGACTAGAGATGAAGTATTCGCCTATTGTGAGGATACGTATGGTACAATTCCAGATTATCCTTGGGCGGATGATAATGCGGTGCTAAGGCATGAGGGTAATCAAAAATGGTATGGTGTTGTTTTATACGTGCGTAAGGATAGGCTAGGGCTTATAGGCGAGGAGTATATTTACGTCATCAATGTCAAGTGCGATCCTTTTTTAATTGATTCCATGCTGCACGAAAAAGGTTTTCACCGGGCCTACCATATGAATAAAGAAAAATGGATTACGGCAAGGCTCGACGGCTCAGCAGAAGATGAAAAAATCAAGATGCTGATAGATATGAGCTTTGAACTCACTGTGAATAAAACGAGGGTTAGGAAGAAAGCTCGGTAGTTATAAAAATTCAATACTAAAGATATCACTAAGGAGGTATGTTTAACATGCAAGAGATTAATGTTTTGGATTACAGCGAAAAAATCTTAAAGGCGCTGCCAGGAGGCGTATTTTTAAATACCAAGGCAGGGGATAGGAAGAATACCATGACTATTGGCTGGGGTGCCTTGGGTCGTCAATGGAATCAAACTTGTTTTACGGTTATGGTTCGCCTGTCTCGTTATACGAAAGAACTTATTGATGCAAATCCTGTGTTTACGTTAAGTGTGCCGCTCAAAGGTGATTTCAAAAAAGCCATTGGGATTTGTGGAACAAAATCTGGTCGCGACATGGATAAGCTAGCTGCTTGTAATTTTGCTATCGAGGATGCGCAAACAATTGACAGCTTCATTATTAAAGGCTGTGGCCTGCACCTTGAATGTGAAATCGCAGATAGTCGTGTAATGGATGCAACTCTTAAGAGTCAAGATGTTAAGGATGCTTGGTATAAGGATGAGGATTGGCATGTTTATTACACAGCAATTGTTAAGAAAGCTTACTTAGAATAAGTGCGAAACATTTAATCAATTAGCAATCAAAAGGATTTTGCTTAAACTGAACTGTAATTCTCAGTTTGAATTTTCAATCGGATGATTCAAGTCTGAGGCTTGCTTATTCACTCAACACTATGAGTTCTTTTCAACTCATAACTCTTCTCGAACAAAAAAAGGGGCTGTCGTAATCGACAGCCCCTTAGTATTTACTTTACAATTTCGCCAGTTAAGACATTGTATTGCAAGTCTCCTGGAACAGCTGCACCATCAAGCCTCACATTGCCCGAGAAGATGGCAAGCTTTGTCCTCCAACAGTAGGACCCCTTGTCGGAGGTAACGTTGATGCGCTTGTCGTGGAACTTGCAATTGCCTATAACGTAGGCAGTGCGATCCTTGTGATAAACATCAACCTGGTCCGTAAGAAAATTCAATTCACCAAAAGTCAAAGAAATATTTTTATCAGCGTGCACTTCCATCGCGTAAATATTGACTTTAGCATGGCCGCCTTTGATAATGATGGGCTGGTCATGGCTTTGCAACTCCACGTGCACGTTACCTGTTAATTCATAAACACCAGTTAAAGGGTTAAAGGTGCGAGTATCAGAAGTAATGACGGGCTCAAAAGCGAAGCACGTATTCGCCAAAACAGAGAGCACCAAAACGATCATTAAGAAGATTTTTTTCATAATTCCTCCTTATATCTAACATTACTATTATAGACTTATTGATATTTTAAAGCAAGAAAAATTTTTTTCAAGCAGGATTTTTTCTAAACATATGGAATAATTAATTTAACGAATTTTTTGGAAAGGATGGGGCATATGGACGGAGAATTAGAAAACTTTAAAGAGCAAGTGCGCGCTAATGCGGATATTGTAGATATAGTCTCCGGCTATGTAACCCTCAGTAAAAAAGGCAGTCGCTTTTGGGGTTGCTGCCCCTTTCACGGCGAGAAAACACCTTCCTTCTGCGTCACACCCCAGAACAATATGTTCTATTGCTTTGGTTGTCACGAAGGCGGGGATGTCATTAAATTTGTCCAAAAATCAGAGAACTGCACCTTCTTCGAGGCACTTAAAATTATAGCTGCAAAATATGGCATAAGTGTGCCTGAAAAACAAAAAACTCCCGAAGAGATTAAGCGGGAGGAAAAGAATAAACGCATCTATGCTGCTAACGATTTAGCTGCTAGGTTTTATAATGCTTGCTTAGTTAAGACTAAACACGGAACACAAGCCTTAAATTATTTGCACGGACGAGGAATAACTGACGAGATTATCGCCAGCTTTACCATAGGCTATGCCTTAAATAATTACGATTCCTTGCGCAATTCTTTGGTTAAACGAGGCGTTAATGATAAGTTGCTCGTAGAAGCAGGTCTTGAGCTCGAGGGAAAAAACAATTCTACCTACGATAAATTTCGCAATAGAGTTATGATACCCATCAAGGATGCAAGAGGTAAAATCGTAGGCTTTGGCGGAAGAGTTTTAGATGATAGCCTGCCCAAATATTTAAACACAGGCGAGACAGCTTGGTTCAATAAAAGACGTATCCTTTTTGGTCTTGATGTCGCAGTTGGTTCTATACGCAAAACCAATCAAGTAATTATCGTCGAAGGTTATATGGATGCAATTAGCCTCCATGCAGCAAGAATTAGCAATGTTGTTGCAAGCATGGGCACAGCCTTTGCCGCGGAACAAGGAAGACTCATCGCTCGCATGGCTGAAGACATCGTCTTTTGTTATGACAGTGATCAAGCGGGAAGAAGAGCAAGCGTGCGGGCTGTATCAATTGCCAGGCAGTTAGGGCTCAAGGTACGCGTAGCAGGTGTGCCCGAGGGCAAGGACCCGGACGAATTCGTCCGAGCTCACGGCAAGGATGCCTTTTTAGATGTTATCGTCAAGGCGCAAAACGGTCTGGAATTTCAAATCGACGAGACTATCAAGCAAAATAATATCACCACTTTAGCAGGAAAAGTTGAGGCGGTGTCGAATATCATACCATTCCTACTAGAATGTAAGAACGAAATAGAGGTCGCTGAGTATATTAAGCGCGTCGCATTACTCCTAACAATAGATGAAGTATTAATTAGGGAAGAATATTATAAGGCCGCTCGTCAAAAGTCACCCAAGAAATTGAGCGAAGCACGTCCAGTCCCTGAGCGTAAGGTAACGAATGCAAGTAGCGCTGCCGAAGAAATGCTGTTAGGACAGCTACTCCATAATCCAGATTGTATTAATATTTATCAAGATGAAATTCAAAAAGCGGGTATAAGTGAGACTGTTAGCAGGATTTTCGCAAAACTCATAGAACTCTATAATATAAATAAATTTTCTCTAGCAGCTCTGAACGAGTCCTTGGATGACGAGGCACAATCCTTGCTGGCGGGTATTATGACAAAACCAGTCGTTGGTGAGGAAGGGGAAACGATTATTAGAGACTGTATAAAGCAGCTTACCCGCAAAAGGTTGGAGAGAGAATATGATGAGCATCGCAGCTTAGTCGAACAATACGAAAAAGCAGGCGATGAACGTCTTGTAAGTGCATTAAGGGAGATTCAACGAATCAAAGATGAAATCAAAAAACTCTACTGAAGAAACTATTATGTGGAAGGAGGGAGACGCCATGGACAAGGAAGAAATGAAAAATACTGAGGATAAATTTAAGGAACTTATCGAAAAAGGCAAAAATAAAAATGGTGTTCTTACCCTCGAAGATATTTTAAGCAAAATAGATTTAGACAATGTGGAAAAATTTTATGAACTTGCCAAAATCAATGGGATTTCTGTATCAGAAGACGAAAGCGATGCTTTATTACTGTCTCTAGAAGAAGACGAAAACGATGCTTTATTACTGTCTCTAGAAGAGGACGAAAGCTTAGCAGAAGAGATTCCTCCTACAGAATTTAAAGATACAGTTATCTTAGAAGGCGTCAGCATAGATGACCCAGTACGTATGTACTTAAAGGAAATTGGTCGCGTGCCTCTACTCGTCGGTGAGGATGAGGTAAAGCTTGCTAAACGTATGGACAAGGGACGTAAGGCACAGGCAATCCTTGATGGCTACAAACCCGAGCTTAGCGATGTCATCGCAAATGACGCAGGTCCAGAAGATGTAATGGCTAAGGTCGAAGAATATCTTGCTTCTGAATGGTCCATCACCAAAATTCGTAATGTTTATTCTGTAATTGAAGAGGTCAAAGCTCGCCTGGCAGCAGGCAATCCTATTACAGCCGAAGAATATCCGCAATTTATTTGCGAGTTCACCAATGAAGAACGCAAACATTTGCAACGCTTAATGAGTGAGCAAGCTTGCATGATAGTTGGTTGCGAACAAGTTGAATGCGACATCCCTGTAGATGAAGAAGAACATCATCATCTAGCAGAGCTTGTTGTTCTCCTTGATTATGCGAAGATGATGGGCGAAGCAGGTATGGGCGATACTGAAAAGCTCGCCTTCGTTACTGAGTCCTACAAGAAGCTCCTTAACGAGATTGTCAATCAAGGCGAGGCATCTAAGAGCTGCTTGTCCGAAGCTAATCTTCGTCTCGTAGTCAGCATCGCCAAAAGATACGTTGGTCGTGGCATGCTTTTCTTGGATCTCATTCAAGAAGGCAATCTGGGTCTCATTAAAGCTGTAGAAAAGTTCGACTATAATAAGGGCTTTAAGTTCTCTACCTACGCAACCTGGTGGATTCGTCAAGCCATCACTCGTGCTATTGCCGACCAAGCTCGTACCATTCGTATTCCGGTACATATGGTCGAGACCATTAATAAGCTTATCCGTGTATCTCGTCAGCTCTTGCAAGAAAAAGGTCGCGAACCCTTACCCGAGGAGATTGCCGAAGAGATGGATATCTCTGTAGATCGTGTACGCGAAATTCAAAAGATTGCTCAAGAACCTGTTTCTCTTGAGACACCAATCGGCGAAGAGGAAGATTCCCATTTGGGAGACTTTATCGAAGATCATGACGCGCCTGCTCCGGCTGATGCTGCCTCCTTTACTTTGCTTCGCGAACAGCTTATGGAAGTTCTTGGCGGTCTTACAGAACGTGAACGTAAGGTCTTGGAGCTACGCTTTGGCTTAATGGACGGTCGTTCTCGTACCCTCGAAGAGGTTGGTAAGCATTTCGGGGTAACTCGTGAACGTATTCGTCAAATCGAGGCAAAAGCATTACGTAAATTACGTCATCCTTCTCGTAGCAAAAAATTAAAAGATTTTCTGGACTAAGGGTTGACAAAGAATAGGCTGATGCTTTAAAATATACCTTGTTGGAAAGAATGGGCCTATAGCTCAGTGGTAGAGCTGCCGGCTCATAACCGGCTGGTCGTAGGTTCGACCCCTACTGGGCCCACCAACTTTTTAAAAACTTCAAACCTTTGGGGGCGTAGCTCAGCTGGGAGAGCACCTGCCTTGCAAGCAGGGGGTCAGGAGTTCGATTCTCCTCGTCTCCACCAAACTACAAATTAACGTGTTGGTTTTTACCGACACGTTTTTTTATTTTTGAGATTGTCAACTCAAATTCAGAAAAAAATTTTTAATTAAATTTTGCTTTTTAATTGTGAAAAAAATGAAAACTCGGGGGGGGGGCTCATTGTGGACTGTTGACAAATAAAATGCTATAATAAAGTGATAAATTATAATGTGGGTGGAGTGTGTCTTCCCATGGAAATTTGTTACAAGAATTCTGGTTTTTCAACGGAGGAATTTTTATGAATAATAAAGTTAAAATTACTGGACTTACACTCGCAGTCATGTCTTTGAGTTCGCTTGCTTTTGCGGCTCCTTCAGCTCAAGAAATTCAAGGCGCTATTGTGCAAACCAATCCTGGTGCTAACATCAACCAATTGAAGGATTATTTTGACAAGGCAAGGGTTGAGCAAGATATCGAAGAGGGTAAGAAAGCTGCTGCAAGTCAAATCGAAAGGCAAGCATCTCAAACTGAGACAAGCGAGTCCACGGTTAAAACCTTTAAACTAGCAGGCTTGAACATTGACGAATCCAGGGTTTTGACTGCGGAAGAACTTGACTCCATTAAAACTTCATATGTTGGCAAGGACGTTTCTGTGAACGATCTTTATGCCATTGTCGATAAAATTAACACGCTCTATGCAATTAAAGGTAATTTTACTTGTAGAGCTTTTCTTCCTCAACAAAAAATTGAGCAAGGTGTTGTGGCTGTGAAATTAATCGAGGGCACTAACGGGGAAGCTTTAGTTACAGGTAATAAGCATACTCGTGCCAGCTATGTAAAGAATCGTATCGCGGTTGCAAGAGGTGAGGTACCTACACTTGATAAGCTGAACAAAGATATCCTGCGTTTTAATGCGACTAATGATGCTCAGCTGAGAATTGTCATGAATAAGGGCAAGGAGTTTGGCACGACGGATTACGAGCTCAAGCTTACCGAACCACAAAATAGCGTTGTTACCGTTTTCACGGACCTTGCAGGTAATCGTAACACTGGTATTTGGCGTGGCGGTTTATTTTACAACCTGCGTAGCTTAACGGGTAACCGTGACAACTTAAGTCTTGGTTATGTAGGCAGTGAAGGTACTAAGAGCGGTTCCTTTGCGTATTCTACACCGGTTAATAGAATGGGCACTAAGGTTAATGTAGGCTACAGTGCAAACTCCGTTCATAGTATTCGTCATAAGGATGAATATAGAACCTTCGGTCATGCGTCCACTTACAATATTGGTATTAGCCAACCCTGGGTTACCACTGCCAAGACTCGTAGTGAAGCCTTCTTAGAATACAGTCACCAAAAATCAACCTCGGACTTTGCATTCTCTGGCTACAGAACAAAGATCGTGGGCGATTCCACTAACGAGATTTCCTTGGGCTTCTCCCTTGTTAATTATGGCAAGAGCCATCTCATTTACCAAAGACATAGTCTCATTCACGGCAATGTGGATTACGATATTCGCAGCAATTATACTACTACGGATAGCTACAATGTTTATAAGGGCGATGCTCTTTATCAAAAGGTTTACCAACACGGACAACAATTGACTTCCCGCGCAAGCCTGCAAAAGGGCTTCAAGGATAACATTCCTAGCTCCAGAGCCTTTTATATTGGCGGTATGAATACGGTAAGAGGTTATTACGAAAACTTTATGGCAGCTGATAGCGGCTTTACCTTGAACGTTGAATATCAAATGCCAATCAGCAAGGATTACAAGACTAAAGCATATGTATTCGCAGACTACGGTCATCTTTTTGGAGAAAATACTCAGTCTGAAAATGTGGATCGCAGCCTTTACAGCTTGGGCTTTGGTGTGAAGAGTAGCTTCGCTAAAAACATATATGCAAATCTAGCCTTCGCCTTCCCGCTGAAGAGAAGCTTCGACGGTATGAGTGAGGATGCCAATAGAATGCGCATTCATTTTATCTTAACCGGTCAATTTTAATTGGCTAATTAAAAAATTGTCGTTTTACTAGAGGTTCTTGAAAGAACTTAGTTAATTAATAGTTTTGCTAACAAGGAGGTTAGTTTCATGAAATTGCATAATGGTTTGGCTTGTGTTTGCTGGCTCAAGCACCTTGCTGAAGAATGTCAAGCTGCCTCCTTGTTCGGCAGTGATTACGAACCAGTCGTGAGCACAGCTCGGCTCTACGATTTAAACGAAGCCACACTTGATTTCTATGCGGAGTCACCACTACTCGGGCCGCCTGGAATCGACCTATCGGTTTCCTACCCGGCAGGCTTCTTCCTCGAGCATCGGCTCATTGATGGTCATCCTTTAGCCGCGGCTGGTGATTTTATCGAAGCATACGGTAAATTAGTTGCGGAACATTTTCCCAAGGCCCTGAATGATGCAGTTGCCTATTTAGAAGGCGACACATCACAAGGTCATCCTAACGATTTAGCCATCTTCTTAACTGTTAAAGAGGATGCAGCCTTCACCTTATTACCCAAACTCCTTGATTTACAAGGAATGAGTGACAGGGCAGGGGGAACAATTGAAAAACTTAGAAAAATAAAACACCTTTTAACCATGAACCAGCTTGGTTTCATGAACTCGCGAGAGGGTAGGCCCGTACGCTTGAACCTCATGCCGGTGAATGAAAAGCTGGATGATATAATCGAAGGCTTGCGTATCTTAGGTTGCAGGACCTTGCTTGAGCAATGCGAAGAGATACTTCGAGAGATAGACAAGCTTGGTATTATGAATTATGTGCTTGGCATAGACGTGCTTGCAGACGGAAGCATTGGCGATACCTTCGGCATAGAAATGGGACCGAAGGAACTGTTGCCTACTCAGCATCGAAGGCTTTTTCAGTCGGAAAAATATCGAAGGTTCATAGAACTTTTGCAGAGCTATCGTATAGCTGACGAGAGGGTGCTTGCCATACCACTGTGTTCGTGGAACAGAAATTTTCACGTTGAGCTAAGTGGTGGTTTTTTCGAGACACATGTCTATTCATTTCCATCCCACTTTAAATTGAAATGGAATAAAGAAGGACCCATGCCAGCTAAGATTTACTTATCCATGCGCACTATGGACAGGCAAAACGTTATTAACGAAACCATTCCCCAACGGGGATTATACTGATAAACAATCTTTTTTGAAAGGAAAAGACCATGAGCAAACAATTAAAAAAATTACGTAAATCCATAGAGGCAAGCCGTAAAGAAGCAAAGACAACTCATGCCAGCCTCAAAGATAAACTGCTAAGATCCGTAGTAGCTATCGGTGCATTCGTTCTGCCTTGGGCAGTGAGTCAAGACGTAGAGGCTGCTGGGGAAATCGTTCGCAGCGATACTACTGATAACTTAATGCAAAACGGCACGGCCGAGATTTTAGCAGAGCGTGCCAGTGGTACTGTAGGTTTGAACCGCTTTGAAAAATTCAACGTGCAAGCAGGAGAAATTGCTAATCTGTATTTTAAAACATCTGACGGAGCAAATCTTAACACCTTGATTAATGCTGTGCAAAATCAAATCAGTGTTGCCGGTACGGTTAATGCTATTCGTAATAACCAAATCGGTGGCAATCTTTTCTTCCTGAGCCCCAAGGGTATGGTTATTACTGCCTCCGGTGCAATTAACGCAGGCTCCCTCACGGTTATGACTCCCACCGAGGACTTCTTCAAGAAGGCTGTTTATGAAGTAACTAAGAGCGAAGAAACGAAAACTGGTGATGACGGCAAGGAAACAAATGTTAATGTTTATACTGCGTCAACCTTGAACCTCTTCAAGAAACCGGACGAAGTTGATAAAAATGACTATGAAGAAAACCTGGACAAGTTCTTGGAATACCAAGGTGCATCCATCGCTGCAGGCAAGATTATGGCTGTGGAAGATAGCTCGAAAGCAGCAAAAGCAGTTGACATTGCTTTAAACGGTGCAGGCTCCATCGCAGTTCATGGTCAAATTAACGCGCAAACAGCTATGAAGCTCATGGCTGCAAGCATTGATGTATCTAAAGAAAAAGGCAGCACTGTTGCACCCATTTTACGTACGGGCGTAGTGTTTAATAATGTAGTTAATACGGAAGGTGCATTTGAATCTGCAAGCATCGACGAATCGACTACCATGACTCTCGAGGCAGATAGCAAGGGCAACCTTATTCTTACGGACGCAAGCAATGCAAGTGATGCAGATGAGCTGACGGGTGACGGCAGCATTACTCTTGCTGCTTCTACAAGCCAGCTGAACTATCAAGACGAGGAATCCAGCGGTGTGAAGAAATTTGCTGCTTGGTTTGGTAATGGCGTTGACACTAGCAAGGTTACTATTACTGATTCTGTTGCTAAAGCCCTTGGTCTTGACCGCAAGGATGATCTTGTCGTATTGCTGCGTGAAGAATTAGGCGAAAAATATGACGAGAAAAACATTACCTACCAAGACATTTGGGCATGCTATACCTCTATCGCTAAGGATACTGTTAAGGCAGAGGTTAACGTAGGCGAGGGCGCAATTATAAAAGCTCCTGGTAATGTAAGCATTACCGCATCTGCAAGCCTCGAACAAACTCCTCCTAAGGCACCGGCTGCTGACGCAAGTGATGAAGAAAAACTCAAAGCCGACATCAACCTGTCGCAACAAATGGCGAATACCATTGCTAAAATTAATGTTGCCGGCAAAGTGATTGGTAACGCAATTGAAGTTAATGCCGAAGCCGAAAGTACATATAGTGCGGATGGTGGCAATGGACTTGGTAACTTGCTCTTTAACAATAAGAAGATGATTGGTCTCAAGAACATGCTGCCAGAAAAATTGGGCGATGCCATTACCGAAAGCTCCCTGGCATCCAGTGTTAAAGATCTTGCTAATGAATTAAACGTTGCTCTTGGTCTTGTTAGTGCCAAAGCCGATGTAACAGTAGCCAATACCGGTAAGCTGACGACTGTTAAACCGACTAGCCAATATAATTCCGTAGCAGGCTTTAGTGGTGACGAGCTTGCCGATGCCAAAGCTGGTGACATCAGTGTATCTGCAAATAGTACTGCCGATGTCAAAATAGCCATGAATCTTGTTCCCAAGGCTACTGCTGTAGAAGACGCAGAAAAGAAGGACGAAGGTAAAACTAGCGAAGATACTGGGGACACTGACGGTCAAGGCGATGCAAGTCAAGATGAAGCAAACGATAAGGCTGGGCAAAACGGTTATACCTGGATGAACGGCGGTATGATCTGGGAACAAATCGATAGTAATGCCAGTGTCAACATTCAAGGTACCCTTGATAGTT
Organism: Phascolarctobacterium sp.; assembly: GCA_030523325.1. Lineage (GTDB taxonomy): Bacteria > Bacillota > Negativicutes > Acidaminococcales > Acidaminococcaceae > Phascolarctobacterium_A. Next base: position 21,102 of record JAUNIS010000004.1, on the reverse strand, counting down.
CTGGTGATGTAGAACTCAAAGCTGAAGCGGCAAATAGTGCTAAGGCTAATTTAAGTATTACACCTCTCTCCGTTTCTAAGAAGAATGACGCTGGCGAAGAGACTAAACAATATACAAGCACACCTGCCTATATTAATGTTGCACTCGGTTTAATTAACCAAAATACGAATGCAAACGTTACTATTGGCTCTGCTCCCCAAAACGGTGAGACTGCTGCAGCTGAGCTTGTTAAAGCAGCTGGTGCTGTGGACATTTTTGCAGATTCAAACATCAATCTTGATAGCACTGTTGGTGTTAAATCCGATGATACCCAAGCCGTAAGTACTTCCATTAACATTATTAATAGTAACAACAAATCTCAAGTGGATAACTATGCCCAAATAACTGGTAACGGAGTAGAAATTAGTGCTACAGAAACCTTTGGTACCGTGGGTAAGAATGTTCAAAATCAAGTTGACCATACTCTGGACAAGGGCATCGTCATTAACACATCTAATGCTATTGAAGGAGTACAACAAGAGAAAGCTGCTGACGGAGAAAAGGCTCCGTCCAAAGAGAAGGCTGAGGAATCTGGTGATAGCGATCCAGCAGGCGATGCTATTGAAACCGATGTAACCAAGACCCAGACCGAAAAGGTTAAGGGACTTCTTGATTCCGTAGCTGATAAGAATAAGGACGCAGCTGGTGATGAAGTCGAAGGCCAAAACCAAGCTCAAGACACCAATGACAATCCAGCTAGTTCTAAAAGCTGGAATCAATACTACGATTTAGGTGCAGCTGTAACCGTTGCTAATATCAGCGGCAATACTAATGTTAACCTTGCGAAAAATTCCGTCATTAGCTCTTACGATGGCGACGTCAAGGTTGATGCTTCTGTTACTGTTTTAGATAACCAAGTAAAAACCACCAATGTCTTCATTAATACAAGCGGGGATACCAAGCTTGGGGTTAATGCAGCCGTAACCGTTGATAATTTTAACAACAATGCCAAGGTAATTGTAGCTGAGGGAGCACAAATTCTTGCCTCTGGCACAGTTACTGAAAAAGATGAAAACGACAAAGACGTAACTCGCCAAGCCGATATTAACATTAATGCTAAGGTGGATAACGATTACAAACGCCTGTCCATCATGGTAGGCAAGGTTACAAGTGGTTGGGATCATATTACTGAAGGTATTTCAACTCTGACTACTGGCGAAACCTGGAGTAAAGTTGTTAATGATGCGGTTGCTACTGCTCAAAGTCAAGGCAAGAGCGAAAGTGAAATTGAAGAGCTGATAAATAAATTTGCTGATCTCGAAGAAAACTTTACTACCCTGGCCGCTCTCATTGAAGCTGAAAAAGAAAAATTTTCAAAGGCTATCGAGAAGGGTAAAGAGATTAAGCTTGAAAAGATTGTTGCTATTGGCAAAGACACGGACGCAGCTGAGGCAAAACTACAAAAATTAACAAACGATTTCAATACCTTAGCTAATGGAGTGGCCAATGTTTATAACGGCTATACCAGTATTAAAACTGGTATCACCGAGCTCAAAGACGTCAATAATTACATGAATATTTTGACATCCGTATCTACCGTTAGCAAGGGCAAGGAAGCTACTGCTATGGTCAATGGCACGGTTGCTATTCAAAATTCCACTAATATCGCTACAGTTGATATTGCAAAGAGTGCAATAGTTAAGGCCCAGACAGTTACTGGTGAAGGCGAAAGTGCAACCACTTCTTATGGCAATGTAAATCTTACTGCTGAAAGTCTCGGCGGCAATGTTAATTTTGCGGGCATGTGGAAAGGTATTCTTCCTGACGCAAATACTAATAGTGGTTCCGAGGTAGGCTTGGGCGGCACTGTAGCTGTACAAAATACTACCACAGAAAGTAACGTACTTGTTCACTCTGGTGCAGAAATTGCAGCTAAAGAGCTTTCTGTTGAAGCTAACAATAAGGTTACGAATGCTGTTGGTTCTCTTGGTGGTGCTAATAGCAGTACCTTTGGTCTCACAGGCATGGTTGCTTATGCAGGTGGCTCGGGCACGGCTAATGTATCCGTGGATGAACACGCTAATATTACGGCTGAAAAGATTACTCTTGATGCGAAGAACAATGATAATCTTACCGTTATTGCCGGCGATTTGTCTTCTTCCAATTCGGCCGTGGGCGCAAGTGTGGGCGTAATCTCTTTCCACGCCAATACTTTTGCGAAGGTTCTCGACCTTGACAATACTGGTGCAGAGGCAATTACTTGGGACGTACAAGATCTCGATCTCAACGCAACAACTAGTGGAGTACTCAACAACTTAACGATTGCTGGCGTTACTGCTACAGAAAAATCCAACGACGAAGCTAAAAGTGATACGGATGCATCCGCTGAAAAGAATGGTGCAATCGTTAAGGTTAAAGCAGCTGATGGCTCGGATAAAAAGGTTGACATTAACGATATCCAAATTGATGGTGAAGGACGAAAGGACGAAAAGAGTGATCCGCCTAGTCAAGCTAAGGGTGGCGATGCTGCAGCTAACGAGGGTGGCAACGGTGCTTTAAATGATGCTGACACGGATAACAATCAACGCAAGGATTCTTCCGTACGACTTGCAATTGCTGGCTCCGTATCCTACAACTCCATTACTAATAAAACTGAAGCTGAGCTTGGCAATGTTAAACTGAATCTTGCCGATCCTAATAACGCAGTTAATGTTTTGGCAGAAGATTCCAGTTATGTTGGTGCTTATAGCGGTGCTATGGCTCGCACAAAAGCAGGCAGCTCTAATAGTGATGTAAGCTTTTCTGCAACACTTGCAGGTGCTGTTGCTGTTAACGATTTAACGAAAAATACATCCGCAACTATTAAGGGAACGGAAATTGCTGGTGGTCAGCTGACTAACAAGGCAGTTAATTCTGGTGCTCAAGTAGCTGCTGGCGTTGGTCTTGGTATTAATACAGGCGCTACCGAGCAATCTAAAGGCTTTGATATTACTGCAGCCGGTTCCGTTAACCTTATAAATAGTACGATCAATGCCGAAATTAACAACGCAAGCATTAAAAATGCGTCCGTAAGTAACGTGGCTTATGACAAGGACCTGCAAATCGCTGGTGGCGTTACTGCAGATTATGCGAAGAGCAACGCTTCTATCGGTGCGTCTGTAACCGTGCAAAAGGTTACCAATAATGTTAAGGCAAGCATTGCTAATGCAAGCAATATTACTGCTGATTCTCTCACCAATTTAGCAGCAAGCAAGCTGACTCAAGTCGGTACAGCTATTTCCCTTGGTCTTGCAACTGGTGATAGCAGTTATGTTGCAGCTAATGGTGCAGTTGTTGTCAATAACGTAAATAATAATATTAATTCTGAAATCAGTGGCTCTACTATCACAGTTAAGACTGCTGATATTAAAGCCGAAGACGGTAAGCTTACTGCTGACGAAACTGAAAATACTTATATTGAAGAAGTTAAGAGCATTGAAGATCAGGACGGCAAGACCGCCTTTGATGTTGAAGGCAAGGAAGCTATCTCTAATCTTGGCAATGATACAGCTCTGGAGACGGATAGCGAGGGTGCACCTGTATCTGCTACTACTACAGAAGACGGTGAAACAAAAAATAACGGCACTAAATATAATACTACTTCTTACGATACAGATCATTCGGGCAATACCATCGTTGGTAGTGCTGTAACCGTAACCGTACAAACCGGTAAGGGGGCTGGGGGAGCTGCAGCAGGAAGCGTTGTATATAATAATGTAGATAACGATTTCGCTGCCAAGGTTAAAGGCTCTACCATTAACGTAACTGGTAACGACGATACTAGTGCTCTCAATATCGAAGCTAAGTCTGACACTCTTGTTGTTGGCACGGCTGTTGGTGTAAGTGCAAAAACTAACTCCGAGTCTAGCGGTCTTGCAGCAGCTGGTTCAGTTGTAATTTCTCGCATTGACAACGATACTTATGCAAGCATCGAAGCTCTTAAAGGCAATGATACTGTAACCGATTCTGTTGTTAAAGCTGACAAGGTTAATATTACAGCTGATACTAAGACCAAGACTGTTTCCGTTGCTGGCGAGGCAGGTGTCTCACTTGCTAACGCAGCTCTCGGCATGACCTGGGCTCAAAATAGTTTTGCTAATACAACAGGTGCTTATGTGCTTGGTGCAAAAATTGATGGCTACAATAAGGCTCTTGAACTCACCTTAGATGCCGAGAATACAACAAAAAATTATGCTGTTGCAGCAGCTGCCAACGCTGGTGTTGATACAACTGGCTCCAAGGCTTTGAATGTAGCAGCAACCGGTGCCTTTGCAGGTAATAATGGCACAAATGATACTGAAGCAGTTATTGATCGATCTGCAGTTGATATAGATGACGTTCATAACGCAAGCATTGGTTTTGGTGAAATTGATGACGACGGTAATGTAACTACTTATAAGGTTAGCAAGCTTGACGTTAAAGCTAAGGACGATTCCACTTTGAAAGCAGTTGCTGGTACTGTTAGTGTAGCCGCAGGTGGTAATCTTAGTATTTCAGTTGGTGGTAGTGTTGTAAATAATAATGTTGGCTCTGAAGACAAACGTCAAAGAGTTTTTGCTCAAATTAATAACGCTGAGATTCTTACAACAGCTGATGCAGCTGTGAAAGCAAGTGCAGAAAATAATGCTAAGCTGTTCTCCTTGGCTCTTGGTGGAGCGGTAGCTGCCTCTGGCTCTGTTGGTATTCAAGCAGGCGTACAAGGTTCTGTTGCTGTAGATAATATTTACACTCTTACGAACGCAAGCATGACCGATGTAAATATTAACAAAGACTCTAACAATGACAAAGAAGACGATAAAGCAGGCATCTTAAGTATTACTGCTAAGTCAGATACTTCTGTTATTACAAGTGCTGATGGTTTATCCGTTAGCGCAACTGCTGGTGGTTTGCCTCTGGGAGCTCTCGCTACTGTCTCTAAGGTTACAAGCGATGCTGATACTCTTGCCTATGTAAGTGGCGGTGAACATAATGTTAACACCGAGACTATTAGTGCAAGCTCTACAAATAAAATTACGGATGTTGCTATCGGTATTAATGTTGCTGCAACAAGTGGTAGTCTTAGTGGAGAACTGACTGGTAATGTTGCAGTAAATACGATCGCTAATGATACTATTGCTAAAATTACCAAAGCAAATATTTATGCAGGTTCTGTAGGCGTTCTGGCAACAAGTGAAGAAACGCTAAGAAATTACGGCGGTGCTCTGGGCGTTAGCGCATCAAGTGGTACAGGTGTAAGCGGTGGCGCTACTGTTGTAGTAAATAAAATTACAGGCAATACTCAAGCTCTCGTTGAAGAAAGCACTATCGATGCAGATGGCAACGATACAACTGGTATTAATTCTAACAAAGGCCTAGTTGTTAATGCCGATGCTAAGCATAAGCTTGTTGATATTTCTATCACAGGCGGTGTTGGGGCAGCTGGCATGGCAGGTATTGCAGCTAACGCAACTGTTGGTGTGAATACGATTAAAGGCGAAACAGTTGCAAGAATTTCTGACTCCGACATTAACAAGAATTTGGCAGCCGTAACTAATGCTAATGTTTTAGTTAAAGCTAAGGATTATCTCGATGTTTCTAGTCATATTGGTACCTTAAGCGTTGGTGTTGGTGGATCAGCTGGTGTTGGTGTAGGTGCATCCGTTGATAATAACGAATTCGATCGCAAGACTGTTGCGGAAATTGTTGGCACCGAAACAGCTCGAGAAAATAAACAATCTCTTGCAGGCAATGATATTACTGTTGATGCTGATAGCGATATTGTTGTAACTTTGTCCGAGTCCGGCGTTAGTGCTGGTGCATCCGGTACTGGTGCTGCAGCTATCACGGGTGTTGTATCCGTTGATACATTTATCGGCAAAACAGAAGCTCGCATTAAAAATGTAGATTCAACAGTTAATGACAAGCTTTCCATTAACGCAGATTCTGCTAAAGATATCAAGACTTATACTAACTCTATTACTTTAAGTGGTGGCATTGGCTCTGGCTCCATCTCCGCAGCTGTATCAGTTGTCAAAGAAAACAGTGAGACCATAGCCGAGCTTGTTAATAGCGATGTCATTGGCCTTGCTTCTAAGGATAATAAAGGCGCTGATGTAGAACTGAAAGCTCACAACAAGAACAGCATTAAGCAAGAGGTTTCTGGTGATGCGCTGGCAATTAGTATTGGCGGATCAATCGGTGCAACTGTTGGCGTAAATAATTTCAATAATAAGGTTAAAACTAATATCGAAGGTTCCAATCTTGGTACGAATAATGAAAAGATTGGTACCCTGACTTCTTACGCCCAAAATGAAATTGAAGATAATTTCCAAAATATTACAGCAACTGGTGGCTTGGGTGCCGTTGGTGTTGGTGTTGGTGTTAACACTGTTGATACATCCGTTATCAATAACGTAACAAGTGGTCTTGTTAATGCCCAAAGTGTAAGCTTAAAAGCTGAAGATACACGCACCATTAAACAAACCGCTGTGGGTGCAACTGTCGGAGCGGGTGCAATCGCGACTAATGTTATGATCAATAATGTTGGTACAGCCATCCAAGATGTGGTTGACGATTCTAATTCCGAATATAGATTCAACGCTAAAACCATCGTTGACAATGTTAATGAATCTTTAGCTCAAGCCGACAAGAATACCCAAATCCTGTCCGAGGGTACCTTTACTAAAGATGTTGTAACTGTTTCTTCTGCTACGACTATGGGCTTAGGTGGTGAAGCAGGCTCTGGCGTTAAGACGGATATTTCTGGCGCAGTTATTAAAGCAACTGATGATATTAACGTTAATGCTAAGACTACGACTAATACTGACCTTGACAATGTTCAAGCTGCCCTGGCTATCGCTGATATCAGTGTTGCTGTAGCAAGCACCGAGGTTAAAGAAAATACTGGTGTTAATATTTCTGGCGGTGCATTAAATGCAAATCAAATTAACATTGAATCAGAAAACGCAGGTACCTTAAAACAAAGAGCAACTCATGGCAATGCTGCAGGTGTTTCCGTTAATGTTATTGTCTCCAAGATTGAAAATACAGGCGACAATAAGATTACCATCTCTAATGGTGCAATCATCAGTGCTGGTAAAGAATTAGCAAATGCAAGCGAAGCTGATAGCGTGTTGAACATTATTGCTAAAGACAACATGGTCATCGACAACTATACTACTGGTGTAGAAACTTTAGGTATTACTATCGGTGCGCTCTTTACTCGCAGCTATGATTATGCGAATACCGGCGTTGAAATTAGCGGCGGCTCTACTATTGAAAACGTTAATGTTGTCAAAGAAAGCAAGACTTATACAACTGAATCTAAACGTGTAACCGAGGTTAATGGCAAGGAAATTAGCACGGCTGATGATTCATCCAAAACTTATGAATACACAACTTCTAAGTCTGTGCTTGGTGACGTAAATATTAACGCAATTAATAGCAACAAGGTTAAAGCAGAAACCTTTATCGTACAAGCTGGTTTGGCTAATGGCAATGGTGCGATTAGTGAAGCTGTTGAAGGCAAGGAAGATGGTTCTAAGAGCACAAGCATTAATATTATTGGTGAAAATACATTTAAAGGTGCTGATATTGAGATAGAAGCTCTTAACCAAGCAACAACTTACGCAAAGGTTAATACATATGCAGGCAGTCTTTTAAGTGTAACTCGTGCGAAAGCAACTGCTTCTAATTATGGTAAGGCAACTACAAGTCTTGGGGATGGTCAAACCTTTATTGCCGATAACGTTGACTTAAATGCTATTGCAAAAGCAATTGGCTCCTTTGATACCGAAAAACAAAAATTTAATATTACCACTCATAGTGCTGAAGCAATTGTTGTGGGCGGTACTGGTGGTGCAGTAGCAGGCATTGGCGTTAATACGGCTGAAGCTATTGTAGCTAATACGGCTGAGCTTACTGTTGGTCACAATACTTATCAAAATCTTAAATGGGTTGACTTAGACGAAAGTACCGAGCAAACAGATGGAACCATTAACAAAGTTAAGGTTACCACCGAGCATGAAGAATTAGTCAATAATGCTTCTGCCCTCGAACTTGACGCACATGTTGTTGGTACAGAACATGCCGAGACATCCGTTGTTACCGTTGGTGCAGTTATTGGCTCTGGCTCGAACTATGCTAATACCACGAACAATTCTAAGACTATTCTTAACTTTAATCCTGGCGATTACGTTTCCGAGACTTTGTCTCTCGAAGCATATAACGCGGACTATTCTGTTAATAAAGCAGATGGTAATGGTGGTAGTGCTATCGATATTTCCCCGTTCGCTGCAAGTGTAGACCATAAGAGTAACATTAGTACAACTATTAATGTTAGTGGCAATATTACTACCACAGGTGATATTGATATAGATGTGTCAACATATTCCGATTCCGAAATGCAAGCTGATGCATTGCGTGCAAAAATTGCAGGTGGTAGCGGCGTATCTAATACTAATACGGTAAATAATACTGCAACTGTTAACATTAACAGTGCTAAGATTAATGAGGCGGCGATGTTTCTATTGGCTCCGTGAATAACGTTGCCTATAATCATAATACTGATAAAGCTGTTAAAGGTTCCGGCTATGGTGGTTTAGATGCAACCTGTGGCTATTTGACAAATAACATTACCACAACTGCTAATACTAATCTTAACGGAACAACAGCAATTACCTCCAAGGGTAATCAAGAATATTATGCCGATACAGCTACCAATCTTAAGGATAATATTTATGTCTTGTCCGTTGGTGGTATAACTGATGCTTGCGCTTACAACGTTATAAATCTCACAAGCAATAATACTATTAAGCTGGCTGATACAGCTAGCCTCTTAACGAAGAGTGAAAATGCCGATATCGTTCTTGGTGCTAACGATAGACATGAAATCGTTAATAATACTATAACCGAAGCAATTGGTGCAGTAGGTGTAGTTGTTCTCGCTAAAAATAAGAATAATATTACTCGCAATAATACTATTGATGTTAGTGGTATCATCACAAGCTATCATGATGTTAATATGTATGCAGGTAAGGGTAGCGCAGGCGAGAACGGGCTCTTGAATCTTGAATCCAATGCAGAAGCTTATAACAAGACAGGTATTCCTTTCGGCGGTCATCCGAGTGTTACCAATACCTTTAACCAAACAAATACCGTTAAGGTTAATACAAGTGGCAGTGTAGCTGCAGTAAGAAACGTTAATCTCTATGCCGATGCAGGTAAAGAAGTAACGGATATTTTCAGTGAAGCTTATACTTCTTGGGGTTCTAAGGGCGGAAGCAATTACGTTGCTTCTACTGACGGAGATAAGACTATCGCTGGCAAGACTGCAACCAATACAGTTCAGGTTGAAGGTCTTGTTGTAGCTGGCGCAGCTAATGTTCAAAATATTACCATCGGTCTTGCCGATACAAGTAGAACGGACATTGTCGTTCTGACTAGCCAAGAGCAATATGACGCTATTTATAATTATGTGCAAAAGAATGGTGGCTCCATGGATAAATATGTTGTCTATGTTGCCGAAAAGAAAGCCGGCGATCCGGATTACTATCGCACAATCGACGAACTTATCACTTTAACTGGTGATGTTAATGACAGCGTCTATGGTATTGATAATTCTGTAATTAGTTCCTTTGTTAATGTTAATGAATTCAAGATTGGTTCACGTGATTACGGTCTATCCATTCTCGCAAGAATGAATGAACTTGATACGTTGATGGGTAACTATGCAGATAATCCTGATAGTGCTGCTTATAAAGGCTTTGAGGCTGAATACAATACTTTGAAGCAACGTTTGACCGATGCTGGCGTTATTAATTCTGACGGCAGTCTTAAGACTATTGTCGTAAGCTATGTAGAAGTCCCGAATCTGAGTTCCCATGGTGGTAATGTTAACGTTACTACGGATAATTTCTATTCATCTTCTCAAGCAGGCAAGGTTGTTGCGAAAGGAAGTCCGACCATTACCATTAACAATAATACAAGCTTAGCTATGAATATTAACGACGTTATTGTAGGTGATAAAGGTGGACAAATTATCTACAATGACAAGGTGATGGATCCTGGTACAAGCACCGCTATTGAAGATATTAACGCAAAACTTGCTGAAGCAATTAAGACTGTTAATACCGATAACTCTAAGACTGTTACTAAAGCTTACTCAGCAGTGGGTGGTGCTGGACAAATTACCATCAAGGGCAATTATAATAATACACAAGGCTTGAATTATCTTTATACTTATGTAGATAAGTCCGATGGAGAGACTAAAACTATTAATGATTCAATGCCTGTTAAAGCAGATATTATTATCAATGGTACTGTTAATGCTAATGATGGCAGTGTTTATATTAGAAGCGCTTACCACGATATTACAATCGAAGGCAAGAGTGCAACGGATAATAATGCTGTTGTAACTGGTAAAACTGTTCAGCTTATTGCTGATTCCGGTTCTGTGAGCCAAGGCTACGTCGATAATATTGTTAATATTGGCGGTAATCCTCACGATCAATACGAATCTAAGACCACGGGTCTCAATGACGGCCTCAATAATATTTCCAATAGTGTTTATGTTTCTAATAGCGCAACTGTTGCAGGTGGTAGTGTCATTATTAGTGCTGCTGATATCAACGTTAACGGTACAGTTCAATCTGGCTATGAAAAATATTACGTAGATATTTCTACAGATACAGCATTAAATAAGAGCGATTTCGATTCTAGCGCTACTGGTACTATTACAGTTGCTCAGCGCATGCAACAAATAGCTGATAATAATGGAGGTAGGGCTATCTCCGATGAAGCAGTCATTGGTAATCCCAACTATTTGCTCGTAGCAGGAAGCTCTGTAAAGAGATCCGACGGCAGCAATATTTTTGATTATCGTGTTGCTGTTTACTACAATCCTTCTACGGATAAGATTTTATTGCCGAACGTAGAATCTAAAGGGGGACAAGTATATCTAACTGGTAATATTTCTAGCACGGGTAATGGTCAAATTAATTGCCTAGACGGCGCCTCCGATATTACTGTAAATGTAAATGTTAATAAAGAGCTTGTAGTTGGCGATTTAATTACCAATGATGTCACCGGTACAGTTAGAATCACCGATACTAATCAAAGGAGTATCGATGGCAAGAACGTAAGCATCGTTACCGAATATACCCGCAACGATGACGGAACTGTTAATGCTGTTTCTAAGTACTTGTCGGACAAAGAATATGTTGAACTTACTGCGGCTCAAATGGAAGCTTTGGGTATTACCAGCTCTAGCTATGCTCCTAAAGAAGGCCTTCGTTATAACTGGACTGGTGGTTCTAAAACTTCTAGCTACCAAATTTATCGTGCAACCTGGTATAACAAGTGGTGGGGCGCATCTTCATCTAAGAGCGAATATACTAAATATTTGGCTGAAAACGAATCTACAGCTGAAAACTTAGTTAGTTCTGGTTCTTCTACTGATCCTAAGAGCAGAGGCGATTTTATCGGCACGGTAGACGGCTATACTTTCAATAATAATAGCGATGTCTACGATATTATTTGGCAACATAAAGATGGTACAAGTACTACCGAAATTATCAAGCATAGAGAATGGAGTCAAGGCTATCTGAATTGTCACCATTATACTGAAGATACTTGGAAGGTTTCTACTAGCGGTACTATTGATACTTATACTTATTCTGTTAAGGCCGACCAAAAGATTGGCATCAATTTCATCGGTCATGCAGATGGCGCTAGTGAAGTACGTGTAACTTCTGCTCAAAATGATATTACTTTGACTGGTAATCTTGGTAACGTTACTCTTTATGAAAACAAAGATAATGCTGGTAACCTGACTGGTTATGCAGAAAAGGGCACAGTAAATATTACAGCTAATAACGCAAGCATTAGTCAAACTGGCGGCAGCATTTACGGTGAAAGAGTTAACCTTTTAGCTAAGGAAAATATTGAGAACATCGACTTAACTCTTGGCGATGCTATGAAGCTGGAGGTTAAGAATATAGCTTCCGTAACGGCAGATGGTAAGACGACTACCACTCCTAACGATACCGAGCAAGATATTTCTATTACGGCTCACAGCAATAAACAAGCAGCTGGTAATCTTATCATTAGTAAGATTGGTTCTGTAAATATTACTGCTGATGGCGAGACCATGGCTGCAACTACCAATAAGGCAAGCATTACCAACCTTGGTAACACAGGTAATATTCTTACTACCGAAGATGGTATTATTGTTGCCGACCGCATTGACCTTGTTTCTCAAAACGGTTCTATCGATGTAAGAGTTAGAGCAGCCCAGGAATCGTATAATGCCGATCCTTTAACTGCTAGCATTAATGCAACGGCTCAAAAGGATATCACACTTACCCAAATCGGTGTTGATGATATTGCTGGTGGTAATATGCGTATCGGTACCATTTACGCAAAAGATGGTGACGTAACCATTAATGTTGCAGATGGTTCTGTAGTTGATGCATTGCCTTATAACGATTTAGCTTCCGCTTCTGAAAATACCCTCATTAAAAAATGGTTACAAGCTGGTCTCATTGATGATGACAAAGCAAGTGCTGAAGCTCAAGCTCAAAGCACGGCTCTGCAAGCTGAAAAGACCCTGGCTTTGCAAGACACTGAGGAAGTCATCGCTTTAAGACGTTCCCTTAACGATAAAAATACTGAGCTCACTAAATATCAAAAACAACAAGCTCTTTGTGAAAGCGATCCTGAGAAATATGCAGAATATAGTGGTGCAGCTACTAAGGTCGCAGAAATTAATTCTGAAATCACCCAGTTAAATACTCAAATCAGCCAATTAACACAGGATGCTGGCACCTACGAAACTTGGAGCAAGGAAGCGCTTCTTTACAGCATTCAAAACTCTATCATTAATCCCGAAAGCGGTGATTTACCCACAACAAGCAGCAAGGCTCCTAACGTTCGCGGTAACAATATCACCTTGAACGTCAAAGATAGTGCTGGCGTTTTAGATGCTAATACTATTGAAATGACCATTGATACTCTTGGTAATGCCAATGTAACAGACGAGAAGTCAGGCATGACTGGTATGGAAGACCTGAAGCTGCTCTCGCAAACTGATGCATCTAACGTTGTTTGGAATTCCAACACCGGTATCATTACCATTAATAAGAAGCTGCCTATTGGCGTTCAACTTAATGCACCTGGCAAGGATGAACAAGGTAATGACACGGCTATAGGTAAAATTATCGTTGCTAATTTCGAAAATACTGATAAGAATGTTGCTGGCGATATCTATCTCGAAGGTCGTGTAAATCCCGCTGCAACGGAAGAAAAGAATGTTACCAAGGATATCAATATTGGCTTGTTGGCAGCTGAAGGAGATGTTTCTGTAACAAGTCTTGGCAAGATTACTCATGAACCTGCGGTTGGAGACGCTGCTAATATTTATGGTAAGAGCCTTTATATTGCTGCGGCTGAAGGAAGCATTGGCGAGCTGGATAACTCCTTGTTAGTTGTGCTCAATGGCGGTAACAAATCTCTTGGTTTAAGTGCAATTGCACCAGATGGAATTTATATCAGAGATATTGGTGCATATTATAGCGATGCAGATAATGCTTTGTGGTTGAAGAATATTTCTACCCAAGGTAATATTGAAATTGCTGCGGATAAGAGCATCTATCAATTAACTAACGATGCGGATATTCCTTACTACTTACGTATCGAAGAGTCCGATTCTGAAGAATCTCATTCTATTACCTTAGTATCCGAATCTGGTAATGTTGGTCAAGCTGTTAAGGACGCAGATGGCAAAGTTAAATATGACGATGAAGGCTTCCCGATTCTTACTTCTTACACCGAGACTGATGCGGATGGCAACGAAGTAACAAAACAATCCGAAGCAATTCATATCCTCAATAGCAATAATGCTGTTATCGTTCGTGCGGCTCAAAACGTTTATGTTGAAGGTATTACATCTAGTAACGATAAAGACCAACCGGCTGAAGGCGTTTTGAAGCTTACTGTTACATCTTCTAAGAAAGATACTGATGGTAACTATTTGAACCTTGAAAATGTTGGCGTTTATGTTAACGGCGAGCTCAAACTTGCTGGCGATATTAATGCAAATGACACCATTTCCTTAGACACAGTTAAAGCATTAACTATTGACGAAGGTGATGCTCTGACCGCGGCTACTATTAAGATTCGCTCTCAAGAAAGTGTTACGACTGAGAGCAAACTTACGGCTACTAATGATGTAGTGATGGTTGCAGGCACCGATTTGACTGTTAATGATGTAGTTCAAGCGGGCAATGATGTAACTCTTAAGGCGGACGACAATATTTATGTTTATAGCGAGATTGGTGCAGACAACGATGCAATGTTGACCGCAGGTGATAAGATTACTACCAACGCAGAAATTACTGCAGGTAACGATGCAATCCTCGAAGCTGAAAAGGAAATTCTCGTTCAAAAAGCAATTACTGCAACTGGTGATGTTGAAATTGAATCTGCAGCTGCTAGCATCA
>JAUNIS010000004.1:0-6507 GCA_030523325.1 Phascolarctobacterium sp. | reverse complement strand
CAAAACGTTGTCATGGACGCAGGCACTTCTGTTGATGTAAACAAAGTTACAGCTGATAAGGATGCATACTTGAAAGCCGGCACAAACATTACGAATAATGACGTAATCACTGCAGGTCAAGATGCAATTCTTGAAGCAGAAAATGCCGTGAATGTGGAAGCCAAAATCGATGCAACTCGTGACGTAATAATAGATGCAGGCACAACCATTACCACATATGATGTAATTACTGCTGGTAATGACGCAAGCTTGACTGCTATAAACGAAGTCCTTGTTCAAGAAACAATTACTGCAACTGGTGATGTTGAAATTGAATCTACAGATTCTAGCATCACAACTCTTAAAGATGTCAATGGCAAGAACGTAAGCTTGGACGCAGGCACCTACATTGATGTAAACGATATTACTGCGACTGAGGATGTAAATCTTAACGCAGGTACTTACATCGATGTTAAAGGGAAAATTACAGCAAATGATGATGTAACTATTACAGCAGGCGATAAGATTATCATTACTGATATTGTTAAGACCAATGGCGATGTAACAATTGCTTCCACAGGCTCTAGCATTGAAACTCAAAAAGAAATCAGCGGTAATAATGTAAGCATGGACGCTAAGACTACTGTTGATGCTGCAGCTATTACGACCGTTACCGATGTAAATCTTAAAGCAGGCGAGTCCATGAATACCAATGGAGCAATCGCTGCAGGTAACGATGTAAAATTAACTGCAGGAACATTCTTGAATGTTCTTGATAAAATCGATGCTCATCACGATGTAATTATTAACGCAGGCACCGAAATCATTACTCAAGGAGTAATTACTGCAAATCATGACGCAAGAATTACTGCTGTTACAAAGCTGACTAATAATGAAGAAATTATTACAGGCAACGATACATATCTGAATGCTGGTACTTACTTAGATATTAATAAGAAGGTAACTTCCTATAACGATGCAGTATTAAGTGCAGCTAATGATATCAATATCAACGACTTACTCTCTGCTAATGAAAATATAGCTCTACAAGCAAAACAAGGTACTGTTTATATTAATGCGGACATTCTTGCTGATACAGATACATCAGATGCAGATGACGGCACTGCTTATATTAAAGCTGGTCAGGATATTGTTATCAAAGAAGATATCAGCGCACCAATAGTTTGCTTAGTTGCAGGACATGACATATACGAGGTATATGATAATTCTGCAGAAAACCCTAGTACTAGCGGCACTATTGCAACAGGAGAGCTTATCGCGATTTCCACTAACAAGCTTGATCTTGGTAGCAAATGGAATTATTTAGAGAAAGTAAGCTTATTGAACGATAATGAGGACGATAGCCTCACTAATGTTATTACTCTTGGTAATGGAGGCGATGCACAGCTTGACGTCAACGTAGCTAATCTGTATGATCAAAATTGTGAAGTCCATGGCTACATCCAAATTACCAATTATGCTTCTGGCCAAGCCAATGATGTTGTTATCCATGCTATGGCAGCAACTAAGGATATTACTGTTACAAACTACGAAGGCGGCATTATCAATGACGATCGTCAGACAGTTAAAGATGATGCTTTTGATAAAATTGCAAGTTCTGACATAAGTTCTTACGCAGATCGTTTAGAGGGCAATCTTACAGCAGGCGGTAATGTTACTCTTACCGCCAACGGCAATATTGTTAACAAAGGTGATATTAAAGCAGGCGAAAATGTTACTTTGACAGCTAAAATAGAAAATGCAGCTGCTAATATTATTAATGACGGCAATATTGATGTAGGTAATTATGTCGAAATAACTGCTAGTGGCTATATAGAAAATTCAGGCAAAATCGTAGCTACAGGTTCCAGTAATGGAGAGAATGCCGGCAAGATTACCCTTAGAACATCAAATGAAAATCTTAATGTTGACTCTTTTATTGTTAATAAAGGCGATATGACTGCTAAAGATGATATCTTGGTAGTATCTGAAAGTGATGATGTTGTAAATTCTGGTAACTTCACTACCACAGGCGACAGTGCCAATATTAAAATTACAGCTGGTGATGACCTTGCCAATAGCGGCAATATGACAGTGAAAACAGGAGGTTACATTAATATTATCGCTGATGATAATGTTCTAAATGTCGGCAAGATGATGACAGGTGATGGCGATGTTGATATCATCTCTTGGGGAGGAACTATCTTCAATTCTGATGCTGGCGATATTATTGCAATTAAAGGCGATATTACTTTGCTAGCAGGTGGAAATACTGGTAAATATATTTCTGCCGTTAAATTGACTAAAGAAGAGATTGCAGATTCTACTAGTGTTATTGAACAGTTTACTGGCTATAGAATCGTTGAAAGTGATACAGATTCTATTAATGATTCTATTAAAGATGGTTCCGTCTATAACCAAGGTGATTTGTTTGCTTATAATAGCTTGGTTAAGCTTGTGTCCGATTCTGCCGATGTTTATAACTTTGACGATTTAAGTGCTGTTAACGGTGATACTAAATATGAGGGCATAGCGGTTTCTATTGGTAGTATCGAGCTTATCGCTAAGCAAGGCGGCGTTTATAATAGTAAGGATTTAATTGCAACCACTATCGACCCAGAAGATGATGCACATATTCTCATAGAAGCAAATGATGGTCTTGCTAACATTTCTTATAATATTATTGCTGACGATGATATTACTATGATTTCTCATAGTGGCAGTATCGTTAACTCTGCCGTATTGCAATCTGCTGAAGGTAATGTTCTCTTAGAAGCTGAATGTGGCAATGTGTTTAACCAATCCATAGGTTATGATGGTAACGAGCATGGCGGCGATATTGTTGCTTTGAATGGTAACGTAAGTTTAATCGCAGGTTCTAAATTAGATACCGCTCAAGAATATTCCCCAAGTACATTCACTATAGATGGTCAGTCTTATACCATAAATCCTGGTACGGTAATCAATAATGGCGATATTCTTGCTTTGGGCGATGAATCAACGATTACCCTGAAAGCACATACTGGTGATGTTTACAATAACGATGACTTTACAACCATACTTAAGAGTGATGGCACGAGTGATGCATATGTTGATGCAGAAGGCAACAGCTATTATCAAGCATTAGGTGGTTCTCTTGCAAAAGGTAATTACTTGATTCCTGTCAAGAATCTCGTTATCTCTGCGGAAAATGGTCTCGTTAATACTTCTAAAGATTTAATCTCTACTGAAGGCAGCATTTCTGTTACAGCAAAAACTGGTCTTAGCAATTTTGCAAACAATATTTACGCACAAAATGATATTACTCTGCGTGCAACGGATGGCGATGTTATTACCAGCTCCGTAATTGAATCTATTAGCGGTGACATTAACCTTATCAGTGATAATGGTAATTTGATTAACAAGCAAGGTGGCGACCTTGTAACTCTTGGCGGCAATGTTAACATGAATGCCGGTGCTGAAACTGATAATAATCTTTATTACATCGGTAGCACCTCTAAAAACATTTCGAAGATTGAAAACGTTGAGTCCTATGTTGTTACAAGATATTACAACGCTGGCACGGCTGATAATCCTGATTGGCAATTAATTACCACGGATACAGCTGCACCTGAAGATCTTACAGCTGTTAAGACTATCGTTAATTACACAACAAGCGATGGCAATTCCGAGACTTTGGAATTCAGTGACGATGTTGCAGTGTTTAGAAATGGTTCCGTTGTCAACTACGGCGATATCATTGCTATCGATAGTAATGGTATTACAGGTGAAGATGGTAGTATTAACTTAAGCTCTGCTCATGGCAACGTATATAACTACGACGACTTCAATAAGAGCACCAATTCCTCTGGCATTAGCGAAACATATCTTGGTTATGACGGTCAATCTTACAACGTTGCAACCGGTAATATTTCTCTCACATCTCCTGAAGGCGAAGTATTTAATTCCAAGAAGCTTTTAGTTGCTCTTGGCGATGTTACTATTGCAGCTGCTAAAGGTATGGATAGCTTTGGTGATACAATTTATGCAGGAAATAATATTAACCTCATTGCAACCGATGGCGACTTAGTTAATAATGCTAAGCTGATTTCTATCGAAGGCGATGTAAATCTTACTGCAAATAATGGTACTGTTGTAAACATGCTAGGCGGTGACATCATTGCTATAGGTGAAAATGGTAATGGTGGTAGTGTTAACCTTTACGCAGGTGCTAATGAAGCTCACGATCCATCTATTAACTATGTTGATACTAACGGCAACAAAGGTTCCGTTGTTATAAGCGACGAACAGTTCCAAGCAGGCAATATTATCGTTGCTAATAAGTATTACTATCCGGACGGCTCCACTGAACCTAAGGTTATTGATGATACCTTCGATATTAAGCAGCTTTCCAACACAGAACAAGCAAGCATCGTAACAATCCTTGGCTTCATTACCGATGACGGCAACTTAGTTTACGACAATAATATTTCTGTAACCGATAGCTTGGGCAATGCTGTTCAATTAGTTGATATTACTATTACAACATCCGAGGGTACGCAAACAGTTAAGGGCGTTCAAAAAGATATCGAAGCTTATCGTCAAGGCGATGTAGTTAACCGCGGCGATATCGTTGCTCTTGGTTCTGAAGGCATCAGCATCGTAAGTGAACATTCTAACGTTACTAACTATGATAATTTTGCTAAATTAGATGGTAAAGATGCTTACGAAATTAAAGGCGAAGAATATTTCAACGATGATACCGAATATCATCAAACTTATTCTGGCTTGCTTGCTGTTAGCGATATTAACCTGCATGCTGATGAAGGCTACATTTACAACGGCCAAGACATTAGGACCGCAGGTAGTGTAAATATTTCTAGTGAAGCATCTCTGACTGTTGGCATTAACTTTGGTGATATTGAAGCAGGCGAAGATATTAACATTCATTCTAACGAAAATGTTAATATTAAGAATACCGACCTCACAGCAGGCAACGACATCAATCTAGATGCAGGCAACAATCTTAATGTTGATAACTCCGGTGTTAACGCAGGCAACGATGCAAACTTGAGTGCAGGCAATAATGCAAATATTAGCGATACCGATGTTAACGCAGAAAATAATGCAAGCATTACTGCAGGTAATGACGCAAATGTTTCTGATGTCAATGTTTATGCAGGCAATGATGCAAGCATTGCGGCAGGCAATGATGCAACAATTAACGGCTCAATTTATGCAGGCAATGATGCAAGCATCGACGCAGGCAATGATGCAACAATTAACGGCTCAATTGATGCAGGTAATGATGCAAGCATTAAAGCAGGCAATGACGCTAATGTTGATGCAGCGATCAACGCAACCAATGACGCAAGCAT
The DNA here is from genome assembly GCA_030523325.1 of Phascolarctobacterium sp. Taxonomy (GTDB): domain Bacteria; phylum Bacillota; class Negativicutes; order Acidaminococcales; family Acidaminococcaceae; genus Phascolarctobacterium_A. The sequence continues at coordinate 1,171 of JAUNIS010000004.1, read as the reverse complement.
TATCGCAGATAATGGCAATGCGAATATCAATGGAACTATTGATGTTGGTAGGGATGCTTACATCTATGCTGGTGATGAGCTAGATATGAATGCAACTATTAATTCTGCTAATAATACCTCTATGATTGCTGATGGTGATATTAAGATTAATGGTGATGTTACAGCTCAAGACGGTGTTATCACTGTTGCTTCCGAAAATGGTGACATTTCTGGCAATGGTTCCTTGACTGCTCGTCAAGATGATGCAAGCACAATTAACGGCTCCATCTCTGTAACAACAACTTATGGTAATGTGGATCTCACCGAAGTCGATCTCCTGGCAGCAGGCATTGGTAATGGTGGTACAATTACTGTAGCTGTTGGCGAAGGCGGTACTGCAAGTGAAGCACAAGAAATCGAACTTGGCAAAATTGATGGCAATAGAGTTGTCGTAATTAACGAAAATACCAATTCCGATTCTAGCGTTAAACTTACAGATACAACTGTTAGTGATTTCTTGGTAGTTGAGGCAGAAAACGGTGACTTAGGTAAGATTACGAGAAGAGACGATTCCGAAGGCACTTTGAACTTGGCGATTACCGGTGTAAATGGTGGCACCATGAACTCCAACATTGATATGGACATGGAAGACGACTTAAGATTCCATGCTCTCAATGTTTCTAATGCAACCATTAATACCACTGGTACACTTGATATCGATAGACTCCATACTACCGATAAGATTCAAGCTAATGGTTTAGGTTTCACAACTGTTATTTATGGCTCCAAGCTTGATAATACGGACCCGAGCAATTCCGTATACGTTGACACCTTCTCTGGAACGGGTGCGCAATTCGATCTTAATGGCAAGGATTTGCTTGGCTATAACTACGATCCTAAGACTAATGCAGTTAATGCAATTACTAATAGCTTGATTAATTCTGCAGCAAGCGGCAAGAATCATGCAGATAACAGCATGTATCTCCATACCTTTGCTTCTAATTATCAAGATAGTAATGGTCTCTTAATCTTCAAGACTCCGAGTTATTACATCAAGAATCAACGCTTCACTTTAGAAGATCTGTCTCGCAATGAGGACGATAACGATGTTTTGAGAGCAGATAATGATAATCCGGCTGTAGATTTATAATTAATATTGACCCCCATTAATAAGTAAACCTGACCCCAGGGA
>JAUNIS010000064.1 GCA_030523325.1 Phascolarctobacterium sp. | reverse complement strand
GACCTTGTTGATTGTTTTGTGGACGGTCATTACGATTTTGGAAACCTTGTCCTTGTTGATTGTTTTGCGGACGGTCATTACGATTTTGCACGCTTTGACCTTGAGGTTTTTGACCTTGTTGATTATTTTGTGGCTTTTGAGTTTGAGGAGCAGTCTTAGGCGCTTCTACTTTTTGAGGAGCAGGAGCTGGCTTCTTGTCATAAGCTTCTTTGATAACCTTCATGGTTTGTTCATCAACACCACTAAAATTGGTCTTTTCAATATTATGTTTCTTCAACAATTCCAGCACTTCATGTGCTTCCTTGCCGTATTCTTTTGCAACTTCGTAAATTCTCTTTGTACCCATTAATCCACCTCCAAACTAGATAACGGGATTTTATTGTCTTAGCATCTTGGCAAAATTTATATCCATAATTGCTACAGCTGCTCTTGGAGCCTTACCCATGGCAAAACCAAGTTCTGCTCTGGTCAGTAGCTCGATGGTTTCCACCTTGGCTTCTTGAGCCAGGAAATAGAGTTCCTTTTTGGTGGCCTCGGCTGCATCGGTCGCAATGATGAGCAGCTGCGTCTTACCACTTTTTAAAGCACCACGCACTGCAACATCTCCGCTCATCGCCTTGCCAGCCTTTTGAGCTAAACCTAAAGCGAAGCTCGCCTTATTGCTTGCCATTTTTAAAATCCTCCAGGAGCTGTTTGTAAATTTCGTCGGAAATAGGCTTTTCCAGAGCACGTTCGAGACTCTTGGTCTTCACTGCTTTCGTAATGCACTCTTCACAGGGGCATACGTAAGCACCACGACCATTTTTCTTACCGGTGGTATCAAGACTGATCTCACCTTCAGGAGAACGAACAACTCTGACAAGAGCCTTTTTATCTTTCATTTCGTTACACCCCAAACATTTACGTTGGGGAATTTTCTTTACCTTCATCATTTTCTTATTCTGCGTACTCTTCAGCAGCTTGGCTTTCGCTTTTGATATCGATCTTCCAGCTAGTCAGTTTAGCAGCTAGACGAGCGTTTTGACCTTCCTTGCCGATAGCCAAGGACAGTTGGGAATCTGGAACCACAACACGACAAATCTTTTCTTCTTCATTAGCTTGCGCGCTGATAACCTTAGCGGGACTCAGAGCATTAGCAACATAAACGGCTGGGTCATCATCGAATTTAACAATATCGATTTTTTCACCGCGCAGCTCGTTAACAATAGTTTGAACGCGTACACCCTTCGGGCCAACACACGCACCTACAGGGTCAACGTTTTCATCAGTAGTGTAGACGCTAATCTTAGAACGCATGCCAGGCTCACGTGCTACGGATTTTATTTCGACAACGCCATCTTTAATTTCGGGAACCTCTAATTCGAAAAGACGTTTTAAAAGACCAGGATGAATACGGGATACAATGACCTGAGCACCCTTGCTTTCCTTTTTAACCTCGATAATCAAGGTTTTTATTCTTTCATGGAATTGGTAAATTTCATTGGGAATTTGTTCGCTTTGAGTAAGCACTGCTTCAACCTTATTGGTTAACTCGATATAAATATTCTTGTTTTCCATACGTTGAATAGTACCGGTTACGATTTCTTGATTACGACGAGAATAATCATCGAAAACATGTCCACGTTCAGCCTCGCGAATACGCTGAACAACAACTTGTTTTGCGTTTTGAGCTGCAATGCGACCAAAATTCTTCGGAGTTACTTCTATTCTAACGATATCTCCAACCATGTAACGAGGATCGATGACTTGTGCTTCCTCCAAAGTAATTTCGCTTTTGTCCTTAGGAACACCATCGACAATGATTTTAGTTGCATAAACGTTGATTGCACCAGTTTCACGGTTCAGTTCAACAGTTGCTTCGCCGGCATCACTGCCAAAATTTTTATTATATGCGGTCTTTAATGCTTCTTCAACAGCTTGGAATAAGAGTTCAGGGTCAAAACCTTTGTCGCTAGCAATTTCTTTAACTGCGGTAATGAACTCAGATTGCGCTTCTGCTTTCGGATCGGATTTCACTTGATACGCCTCCTAAATTAAAAGTCTATATGTGGTCTGATAATTGCGATTAATTTTCTTTCGATACGGTCGGGATTTTTGAATTCCTTGCCTTTAATTATCTTTTTTACTTCGATGGCTTCAGCATCGTGGGATACTAAAACGCCTACAAGATTTTTCATGCCTTCCCAAGGTGCAAAAAAAGTAATATCAACCTTTTTTCCATAGGAATTTACGAAATCTTGATCTTTTTTTAGCGGACGGTCAATACCCGGACTAGATACTTCGAGATAGTATTTGTCGGGAATGGGGTCCTTTTCGTCTAGCACGCTCGTAAGTTTCTCGCTAATAAACTGACAGTCGTCTATTTCGACTCCGCCTGGCTTATCGAGGAAGATACGCAGATACCAATCCTTTTCCCGTACGTATTCAACATCGATAAGAGTTAAGTCCGTACCTTCAAGAAGTGGTTTCACCATATCGGCGATGACTGCTTCGATTTCTTGAGCTTGCATTTTTTCACCTCCATATTAAGTTTTAAAAAAATATTAAATTGTAAATATCCCCTACATAACAGAAAGAGCAGGTATGACTACCTACTCTTTCACAATGGAAATTTGATATTGTAATTATTATAGCATTATCCTGAAAACATTGCAAGAGGATAATAAATAAAGTTGTCATTCGGGGACGGTTCTCGTTGGCACTTTTTAAGAATCATTCTCCGTTTGTGTCAGTCGGGGACGGTTCTTTTCTCTTAGCCCACCTTCTTGGCAAGTTCCAAATACATTTGCTCAAGCTTGTCGAAACGAGCCTTTAACTCAGCATTGTCCTTCTCCACATCAGCAATTTTCTGATCCTTAGCTGTCAGATTTTGCTTGAGGGCTGCATTGTCCTTTTCCAAAGCATTGATGCGTGTTGCCATGGTTTCCTTGCTGCCAATATTCTTAGAAATATATTTGTCCAGAGCAAAAGATACGCCCATGTTAACCATGTGTTCGCCGCCACCTGTAGAGGCGCCCATATTAAACATAATTCTGTCGGTAGGTTTGTAGAACAAACCAAGAGCTGCTGCGTTAGCATCATTATAATGACCAGTACCTATGGCAACGTTGAGCTTGCTGTCACTGCCATCATCAATAGGATGCAGTGCAGCCAAAGCTGCTGCGTTAGCTCCCGCACGACTGATACGTTTTTCAAGATTAGCGAAGCCACTGTTGATGCCACCGGCTATCTGATTGATAGCTTCTGTGTTTTGTGCAACTTGTTGATTAGTTGCAAAAAGCTGGCTGCCGTTAACTGCGTCGGTAGAATTTTCACTTACTTCGCCTGCTGCTACATTCGTAAGTTTTACTGGAGTAGTTGCGCCTGCGCCGCCCAAAGTAACCTGGGACTTAGTGTCGTCGTCATAAGCAATTGCACGTGCGATATCCGTAGGAATGCTAGCTATTTGTTGTTGCACAGTCAGGATATCCGTAGTGTTTTGACCAACCTGGGTGTCCAAAATGGTCAAATTATCTGCTACGGTGCCTGCAGAAGTAATGTAGTTGCCATCTTCTTCTACCTTGCCTATTTGTGTATCCAAAGCGTTGATATTTTCACCTACAGTATTTGCGGCAGCAACATAATTTCCTTCATCAGTTGTACCCACCTGGTTAGTCAAATTAGTAACATTACCCGTAATAGTGCCCACTTCATCCTTAGTAGCATAAGTGTCCACGATATTACGGCCATTGCCATCAGCAGCAGCTTGGTTAGCAATACCATTAGTAAAGTAACTCTGCAGCGTTTCCACATTTTGATTTGTTGTATATAATTGACTGCCATTGACAGCGTCCGTAGAGGTTGCGCTCAGCTCGCCTGCCGTCAAGTTCGTCAGCTTCGTAGTAACATTATTATCGGGGTTATCGGCATCTACTACGCCCAAAGTAACCTGGGACTTAGTGGTGTCGTCATATCCCACAGCGTTACCGCTGCCGATAGCCTGGGCCACTGCGTAAAGCTGACTGCCGTTGACAGCGTCCGTAGAGGTTGCTGATACCTGGCCTGCTGCTAAGTTATGGATTTGTTTTTCGTTGCCTGCGCTACCTACACTAACAGTACCGATGTCAGCTTGAGCTTGACCGGCAAATGTATAAGTTATGCCGCCAAGAGTAATGCTCTTAGCAGTAGCATCAGTATGAGCCGTACTAGTCACAGCCTTGTAGCCAATAGCCACGTCGTAATTATTTGTAGCCGTTGCTTCTACGCCGCCCAATACTAAAGCATAGTCGCCTGTAGCCGTAGAATTGCTGCTGCCGATAACAGTTGCATGAGTTCCCACGGCTTTGGAATCGCTAGAGCCGATAATCGTACTGTAAGCACCGCCAGCAACAGTGGTATAGTCACTGTAATCATCAGCAGAACCAGTGCCCGTGGAACCGATGATAGTGCTGTTAGCACCGCTAGCCAGCACCGGGTCAGAGCCTGCGATAAAAGCATAAGCACCTGTTGCCACTACGTCTTTAGAGCCGATTACACTGGAGTAAGTGCCGCTTGCAATATTGTTTGCGCCAGAGCCAACAAAGGAGTATTCGCCGTCAGCCGTGTTTTTGTAACCTCCGCTAACCAAGGAATACAAACCATTGGTCGTGTTGCCTTCGCCGCCAACAATGGATGAGTACTCGCCAAAAGCATCATTGCCTAAACCACCAGCAACGGTTGAGTGTTTACCAGGAGTCGTGTTTTTTTGACCACCGGCAACAATAGAGTAATTGCCGCTAGCAATGTTGTTATTGCCGCCGCCTACGAAAGATTGGGGGCCGCTTGCCGTGTTGTTGAAGCCACCACCTACGAAGGAATAGTTACCGCTAGCAATGTTGGTATTGCCGCCACCTACGAAAGATTGAATGCCTCTAGCCTCATTGGTATAGCCGCCACCTACAAAGGAATAGTTGCCGATTGCCTTATTGGTATAGCCGCCACCAATGAAAGAGTAGTCGCCGCTTGCCGTGTTGCTATCGCCACCAACAACAGAGGCAAAAGTATAGGCACTTACCTTCGCATTAGTAGGGCCAGCCGTATTATTACTACCGCCCACAACGATGGAATACTGACCATAAGCCTTATTGTTATTACCGCCGCCAATGAAAGTTCTGTTGCCATAAACGTAGTTACTGAGGCCACCACCAATAAAGGAATAGTTGCCGCCTGCCGTGTTGCTTTCGCCGCCCACAACGGAGGATCTCTTGCCACTTGCCGTGTTGGTGTAGCCGCCAACAACGGAAGAATACTCGCCGCTAGCAGTGTTATAATAGCCAGCGCCAACAAAGGAGCCAACAGCCAGAGCCTTATTGTAATGGCCGCCTGCAACAACGGACCAATCGTAAGAAGCCTCGTTTAGAGCACCGCCAACAACGGAAGCTGAGTTGCCTACAACCGTATTGTTAGTACCGCCACCAATGAAGGAATACTGACCAGAAACCGTATTGGTAAAGCCGCCACCAACGATGGAATACTCGCCGCTAGCCGTATTGTTAAGGCCGCCACCGATAAATGTATAATCAGCACTTGCTGTGTTGACAGCAGTTCCACCATCAATGCCAACAACAATAGCGTTTGTAGGAGGAGTACTGCTAGTATCTGCATTATTGTTATTCAAATCGCCTGCAAAACCAACACTGCTAACCCCCAAGCCACCTAACAGCACTGTCAGTATTACAGACTTAGCTAAAGTTTTACTGATTTTACTTTTACCGTTGAACTCAAACATCTTTTCATCTCCTCAGTATATAAAATACATAAAGTATAGTCCAAGAAAATGCTGCCTGCACAAACTGCAAGAAACATAATAATATATGTGATTATATCACATTTGTCCCCCCCGACAAGACATTTGTCAAATATAGATTGAGAATTATGTAAAGTTGGTGTAATCTTGCAGTGTCTCGTTCACTCAAACCGGTGGTATTTTAATTCGGAATTCGGAATGCGTAATTCGGAATTATGGATGATTTGCTTACGCAAATCTTTTGATTAAACCTGTAAAAGTTCAACGTATTTTAATAGATTTAATTCATCGAGCGAAGCTCGATTCATTCACTATGCACTCAGCACTTCAGCACTATGAACTTATGAATCGCCCTTCATCCTAAAATTTAAACTTCAAACTCTATGTTACTCCGAACAAATCCAGGGATATGTAACTCTTTTTTGCCGAAGCTTTTTGCGAGGAGGCAAAAAGCTGGAGTTTTCCCGAGCTTTTCCAAAAAGCTCGCGCTTTCCTTTGGCACTTTCATTTGGCGACAAAGGAAAGTGCATGA
>JAUNIS010000063.1 GCA_030523325.1 Phascolarctobacterium sp. | reverse complement strand
TACCCGTGACTGGACTTTCACCAGCAAGAAATGTGCCATTCCCGACACACCAAACAAAAAAAAGGAGCAGTTTTGCTGCTCCTTTTTTGATAATAAATTAATTATTTTGCAATGCTCATCTTCGCATTCAAGACAGCCATTTTTAACATGGTCTTTGCTAAAAGCTTGTAGAGTTTAGCCTGAATCTTCAAATTTTCTTTAAGGGAGATCTCTTGCATTTTTTTACCTCGCTTGCAAATCAAATTCATTGTTAAATTCAACGTCAACAAGTGACTTTTTCTTCTTGTTCACAATTTTATCACATTCACCCGTAAATTCAAGTGACTTTCTCACACTTTTGGTAAAAATTTTCACTTTTTAGTCACAAAAGCTGCGCTTCAGTTGGCTTGTCACCATGATTAATAGTAATTGTTTTGGTCATAATAGAGCCTCCTCTCCCAATCATTAGCTAAACGAGCTGATACCAACCACAATTGCTCATTGCTCTTTGCTAATTGCTAATTGAATTCATCTCCTTCTAACGATCAAATCTTCAACCGTAGGATTTCCACAAACCAATTTTTAATCCAAGGATTTTTGCTCCGCAAAAATCCATCCACAATTGCTCATTGCTCTTTGCTAATTGCTAATTGAATTCATCTCCTTCTAACGATCAAATCTTCAACCGTAGGATTTCCACAAACCAATTTTTAATCCAAGGATTTTTGCTCCGCAAAAATCCATCCACAATTGCTCATTGCTCTTTGCTAATTGCTAATTGAATTCATCTCCTTCTTTCTATCATCAACATTACACTTCACGCCCGTTTGCGTAAAGCCTACACACTCAAAAAGGATTGGCTCTCGCCACTCCTTTCTGAGGTTGTTGTGATATCTATAGAGGTCCAAAAGGAGACAAGCCTTTATCGTTCATTCACTTAACATGATTGAACGACTCTTGCCCGCTCATTTAGGGTCTAAAGCTGTATTATGTGAGTTTTTAACTCTATCTATATATTTTTTATTTTTTTATTTTTCGCATTTAGCCTTGAGAGCTAATGCAGCTTTATTAGTCGGTGCATAGCTGAGAGCCTTGTTGCAATCGGCTATAGCCTTTTCCTTGTCACCTTTAGCCAAATAATATTCGCCTCTTCTTGTATAAGCGGAAACATATTTGTCATTGAGCTCGATAGCTTTATTGAAATCTGCCAAAGCCTTTTCGCTTTCTCCAAAGGTTGTCAAGCAAACACCACGGTTGTAATAGCTGGGTGCATAGCTTGCGTCGAGTTCGATAGCTTTGCTATAATTTTCAATCGCTTCGGTAACCTTAGCACGAGCCTGGAAAAGCACGCCTCTTTCGAAATATCTGCAAGCCGGAAGCTCTGCCATTGCCACTGCACTGAACATGCAAGTGCTAATCACTAACCCACTAGAAACAAATTTTTTGTAATCCATCATAGCACTCCTGTTCTATTATTTAGAAATTCTTTCGGAAGCAGGATATTGAGGTCCGCGGCTGGTTACAGGTTGCGGATTCTTGCTACCATAATTATCTCTACCGTATTTGTGGTCACCATTTACGCGGATACGTTCGATCTTGTTATTGCTGTCATCAGCGCCATGGATACGGTCAACACGGAAGCGACCAATTTCTGGAGCAAATTCAGTTGCAACCTTTTCAGGAAGAACGGTGCCTCTTTGCATTGCACGATAGAGCATTGCTGCGAATTCATAACGAGTGCAAGAACGATCGCCATTGAAGAGACCATCAGGATAAGCAACGAGTACACCTGCTTCAACGAGGCCTTTAACATATTCATAAGCCCAATGATTTTCGGGAACATCCGGGAACATGTCACGAGCCATGCCTGCATTACCGGTAAGTTGTTGAACGAGAGCGGTTAATTGAGCAACTTGACCCTTCAGATCCAGGATATCGCGAGCCATTGCAGTCTTGGTAGTAGTTACGCGCGGAGTGCGGTCCAGGGAGAAGCTTACGCCTGCGTTAATCATGTCTTCGCCATTACCTACAGTACCAGCGACACTAATCATAACCTTTTCATCCGGACGATAGAAGGCACCAATTGCAGCTGCGCTTTCACCCTTGTAGTGACCATAGCCTGCTGCGAAGGTGAGCTTGTCGTCGGGATCAAAGTCCAACGGATGGAGAGCTGCGAGAGCTGCAGCACCTGCACCAACTTTATTTACGCGAGAATCCAGTTTGTTAATACGGTTATCAACGTTTTGAACGTTTTGGTTCAATTCTTTCAATTGACCAAAGTTTACAGCATCAGTATCTTCAGTACCAGCTGCAACATTGGTAATCTTAGTTTTGCCAGCATCGATGCCGTTTTCGTCGATGGTTACACTGCCAACCTTAACTTCGTTGGTGGTAATACCATTATCGTTGATGGTGGTGTTGCCAGCATTGATAACGTTAGTGGTGATACCATTATTGTTAATTACAGTATCGCCGCCGATAGTTACACTGTCAACCTCGATGTCTCTGTTTAAGGAAACTGTATATTCCATACCACCATCAGCATTAAGGCCCTGACTAACGATAATATTTTCATCGCCTTGTTCAACAGTAGTATGCTTCAATGCTTCATCCATGGTATCTTCTACAGCGTTAACCAGGTTGTAACTGTCACCGAAGTAGTTTACATAATTGGAACTGGAGATATCGCCTACTTCACTAGAAAGTGCGATGTTGCCGATGGTTGCTGTGGTTGTGTCATCGTTGTCAGCTACAGTACCCGTACCAGTTTTATCACCATACTTAATTACGATGGTATGTTGGTCTTCAAAACTATCATCGCCTGCCATGCCTGCAGCAACTGTGCTGGATTGAGCCGGAGTGGAAGAATTAACTGCGCTAATGGTAATAGAACCATCTTCGTTATTCGTCAGTTCAATACCGCTGCCTTGAACAAGGTTAGCACTGATTTGATTGTTCTCGTCAATAGTAATGCCTTGACCTTGGGTATAAGTAGTATCTTTATCTGTAATATTGGCATTGATTACGCTTTCACCAGCTTCATTAGTGGTGATGGTGATGTTGTCGCCTGCTACGTAAGTGGTGCCTTGAGAATTAATTACGGTGTCGCCTGCTTCATTAGTAGTGAAGGTGATATTATCGCCTGCAACATAATTAGTAATGTTGCCTACTGCATCTGCAACTTGTTTTAATTGAGCAACGTTTACAGCGTCGGTATCTGCAGTGCCTGCTGCAACGGAAGTGATTTGACGAGTGTACCAATTATCTACATTACCTACGGAAACTGCAGATAAGGTAGATTTCCAGGTAGCGGATTCGTCAGTGGAAGCTGCTTTAGTAATAGGATCGTAGCCTGCAACACCTTGTGCAGTATTTGCTACGGAAGCATCGCCTAAAGCGACACCGTTATTTACGGTTGCTTGTGCACCATAACCTACTGCAGTAGAACCAGCAGCTGTTGCTTTTGCGGTATAGCCGAAAGCGGATGCGAGTCTATCTGTTGCTTGTGCACCAGCACCTGCTGCTACAGCACCTTCAGCTGTTGCTTTTGAACCATAGCCAAATGCGGATGCAAATTTATCGGTTGCTTGAGAGGTAGAACCTACTGCGGTAGAAGCAACACCGCTTGCATTAGCCCAACCACCATTTGCAATTGCATAATTGCCACTTGCTTGAGAGTTTTGACCAGTTGCAATTGCGTAAGAGCCAGTTGCTTGAGAAGCTGAACCAAGAGCAAGAGCGGAAATGCCTTCTGCACTAGCTCCATCGCCCATTGCAATGGAAGTTAAGCCACCTGCGTAGGACAGAGTGCCGATGGCGATGGAACTGCCCAGATAACCGGTCTCGAGCAATGTATCAGGAACAGTTGCGGTTGCTTGATAACCAATAGCGATGGATTCGAACGCTTTCGCATCTGCACCAGGACCAACTGCTACAGCACCAAAACCTGCTGAGCTAGCACTAGCACCTACTGCTGTGGAAGTGTAGCCAGTAGCATTTGTCTCGTAACCTAATGCGGTTGCACCTCTGTTGGTTGCTTGTGCATTCAAACCAATAGCGGTTACGCCTGCATTACCGGTTTCAGTACTAGCATCAAAATTGTCGTCGTTTGCTACTGCGTTTTGTCCGATGGCAACAAAGCCTTGGCTGTCTTCGTTATCGGAACTTACTTTTGCGTTGTAGCCCATTACGATAGAGTAGTTTACGTCAGTGCTTGCATTTGCACCATAGCCAAAGGAGTAAGCAGCATCAACGGTAGAATTGTTGCCACCCATCAATACGGAGCCGGAGCCGTTCACGGAAGAGTTGTTCGAACCAATCAAGGTTGCATAGTCGCCGCTAACAGTGGAGTTGTTGGCGGTGATTGCTGCATCGAATCTTCCACTTACAGTAACATTGCGAGCTGCAAGGGCAACGGATCTAGAAGTCGCATAGCCTTCAGCAAAATACATGTTTACACCGGAAGAACCGATTACAGTACCATAGGTTTGATTAACTGTATTGTTTAAACCATTGATGATAGTTGCATAGTTACCAGTACCTACTAAGGTGCCAGCTGGTTCGGTAGCAATCTTGTTATTGCCGCCGCCAATAATTAAAGCGGATTCAGCAGTAGCATTGTCAGAACCGATTGCGGAAAGTTCACTGCCGAAGATAAGATCCGCATTAGATACACTAGACTTAATAACAGAACTATCTGTGTAGTATACACCACTTTGAACTTCAGCGCTTGCTAAACCATTCAATCCCAAGCCGCCAATCATTAATGCAGCTGCAGCAACCTTTGCTAATCTTTTGCTGCCAAACAGTTTTGCAACGGTGCAACCCTTGGTTTGAGATTTTGCGTACTCGCTAACTACCATATAGCAATTTCTAACTTTGTTCCAAACGATTTTGTAAATGTGGTTCACGTTAAATTCCTCCATAAACAACTACCGGGAGTGTCTCCCAATTTTCCTCTTAAGATAACAACAACAATTTATCTCGAAGATCAACAACACAACAAACTAAAGAATATGTGAATTAATTGTGACTTAAATTTAAGTTACTTTTCACATTTCGTCACAAATATTTCACAATTTTTTTAATCACGTGTCTACTATAATGAAAGGAGTGAAATCTGTCAACACCTAATTTTTGGTGACTTAGTCACAAATGTTAACATTTCGTATAAGTTATTTCACATTTTTCTGTCACAATTAGCTCATAATTTTTTAAATAAAATTAGCGGCGAATTAAACAATCGTTTAACAAGGAATATTTTTTTAATTGATTGAGCCAGAAAATATGCTTAACGAAAATTTACAGGTAAATCTCTCCCGTTTTCTATACGGAAATTAACTTTTCTATGCACCATATCTCTTCACATATTTCCTCGATAACAATCCTCTTCCTCGCTCAAAAATTAAACTACACAAAAATTTTATGTATTAAAATTTTTAAAAAATATTTTTAAATTTTATTATTTTTTTGCCAGTTGTGAAAAAAATGTGAAGAACCTCGAAGCCTAAAGACTTGGTTTTCAATTCGCAATGCGCAATGAAGGAATCGGGACTTCGTCTCGATGAATTAAAATGAGGTGTTTAGAGGGAAAAATAAAGTTGGAAAACAAAAAAGCAGGCCGAAGCCTGCTTTTTTGTTTGTTGTTGTGATATGTATGGTTCTAAGAAGATCGGCACGCGCGCTTTGTGAGTAGCGACTGGCCTCTCATATTAGCTTAAGTAAGTCCTATTACTTATTGAGCCTGGCATGTTTTTTATTTTTCTTTGTGCCTAAGCCATTTTGTTTTTATTTTTTATCTCTAGTATTTTTATTATTTTGCTTCTGCTTCATAACCAAGCATTTTGCCTACGAATGCTTCCAGGCGGGAGAGACGATCGCGAAGTTCTTCGTTTTCTTTTACGAGAGCTGCTTTAGATTTGGTTACGCGGTTGGTACGATCAAGAGTGAAGCTTACGCCTGCGTTTACCATTTCACGGCCATCGCCTACGGTTGCGCCAACATTTACCATTACTTTTTCGTTGGGGCGGTAGAAAGCGCCGAGTGCAACTGCGGTTTTACCACTGTAGTGACCTACGCCAGTTGCGAAGGAGAGTTTTGCGTCTTCATCATAATCAAGAGGATGGAGAGCTGCGAGAGCTGCTGCACCAGCTAAGCCTTTGTCTACGCGAGTGCTCAGTCTATCGATTTTAGCATTAGTATTTGCGTTTACTTGGTCAATTTTTTCGTTCAATTGTTGGTCTGCTGCTTGCATTTCGCTTCTCAGTTGGTTGTCAGCTGCTTGCATGTCGTTTCTGATTGCGGAATCGGTGGTTTTGATTTCGTTTCTGATTTCAACATCAGCTTTTTGGAGAGCTGCAACATCTTCTTGAGTATTTGCTAAATCGCTTGCAACTGCGTTAACTTTTTCATCAACATAGCCTTCAGTTGCCATGTCGTTAAGATCGATTGCTGCTACATTGCCTTGACCATTTACGTCTTCAACTGCAACGGTGAGGACCTTGCTATCGGAATCGAAGGAACCAGTTACGGTTTGGGAGGTTTCGATGCCATCAGCTACGGTAGAAGCCATTGCTGCAAGATCTTGAGTAGAGGCAAGACCAGAGATTACTAAGGAACCAGCTTCGGTGCCATCGTCGTATTGGATGTTCATGGTTAAGGAACCATTGCTTACA
>JAUNIS010000062.1 GCA_030523325.1 Phascolarctobacterium sp. | reverse complement strand
GCCGCCAAGTGGCGACGACTTGTATATAATACTACTTTCAATTTGACTTGTCAACACTATTTTGAAATTTTATTTAAATATTTTTTCAAATTTCGTATCGAACTCATCAAAATCGAGCGTAATTGTATTTTAATACAACAAAATCTCCTTGTCAATAGCATCAAACTCTCGCACAACTACTTCAAATTGCAGATTTTAAATGTTATTTCCCGTCATTTACACTACATATTTGAATCAATTAATAATTTCTCCACAACATATCCCTTTGAAAAATTAAAATATTTCCAATAAAAAAATTTTAAATTTAATAGTCATATTTGATACTTTAACCTTTTTTACGATTAATGATTTCGTAAAACAAAAACCATTCACAACTTATAACTTACTCATGTTAATCAAAAAATTTCTTGAACAAATTTCATCTACGATTATCCGTTACGAATTATTATGTTAATCGTAGTATTACGTTCCTCAATAGTCCATACTTAAATTCATACTACAACCTTCCTACATTAACCATTGATAATTGTTTTTAATCGTAAGAATTTGCTTCACATACAGCATATAAAAATGGCCCCGAATAAATTCGGAGCCAAGATTATTTTTATTTTGTAAAACTATTTTTTCGGAGCTGCGTCTTTGTTTTCTTTGGGAGTCGGCACTTCAATAAATGCGTCATTCAATAAAGGTTTATCACCATTAACCATAAAAATAAATTTGAACTGAGCTACAGGAACCTTTTCTGTAACTAATTGATAAGTCAAAACGTCGCAATCATCAAAGCGTGTGAAATCACGCATCTTGAAGATGGTGAATTTTCCAAGTGCGCTTGCCATTTGAGTTTGCATATTGACATATTCAGTTTCTGTCATACTCTTTTGCAGTTCAGCAGTCATGAAGGGAGATACTTTTTTGTAAAAACCTCCTTGTGCGTATTGTTCTGCAATAGATTCTTCCGCATCAAGAATTTTACCATTAGCCGCAAAACAAACTGCAGTTGCAGCAACTAGCATACCAGTCATTGCCATAGTTAAAAATTTTTTCATTAATGAGTCCTCCGATTATTCAAAATCAATTAGTAGATGGAAAACCATCATTATTTGCAAACCAAGTAAGAATATATGGATTTATATTCTATATTTTTTAATTATAATCTGTTTCTTTCCGTCCTGCAAGAACTTTTCTTTAACTATTAACCTTACGCGTAGCAAATTTGTTTATCATATTATAAGGAGAGTTAATGTCTTTTCTATGTTTTTTATTTTTTCATTGACATTAATTGAAAAAAAATATACCATAGTCTCATCCGCTTCATTTTTATATAGGAAAGGAATGAATATTATGAAAAAGTATATGAAATTAGCCTTGGCTGCAACCTTAGGTTTGGCCATTTTGGCAGCTGGTTGCGGTGGTGACAGTAAAAAAGAAACAAAAATTGACACTTCTAAACCTGTAAAGGTTGGTGTTAATCCTGGTCCCCATGCTCAAATCATGGATAATGTTGTTAAATTAGCAGCAAAAAAAGGTTTGAAAATTGAATCCGTAGAATTCAGCGATTTTGTAACTCCTAACACAGCTCTTGCGCAAGGCGATATTTGGGCTAACTGCTTCCAACATGAACCGTTCTTGAATGCAACTCTCAAGAAAGAGCCTAAATTCGATCTTGTGAAAGCTTTTAACACTGCCCTCTTCCCCATCAACATTTATTCTAAAAAATTAAAACCCGGAGATAAAATTCCCGACGGTGCAACCATTGCTATCCCCAACGATCCTACTAACGGTTCTAGAGCAATCCTGATGATGGCTCATGCAGGCTTGTTAAAGGTTAAGGATATCAAAAATATCAGCACCACCGTGCAAGATATTACTGAAAATCCCCATAACTATAAAATTATTGAATTAGAAGCAGCTGCTATTCCTAGATCTTTGGATGACGTTACTGCTGCAGCTATCAACACTACCTATGCAATGAATGCTGGTCTTAACCCTGCCACCGATCCTTTGATTCGTGAAACTGCTGATTCCTTCTATGTAAATATCGTTGCAGTTCGCAAGGGCACTTTGAATGACCCCCGTCTGAAGACCTTCCAAGAAGTATACCAATCCAAGGAAAATGCTGAATTTATCAAGAAGAACTTCCCTGGCTCCGTACAACTCGGTTGGAAAGAAAAATAATATGCTAATTGAATCCCATTGGCAGGCTCTGCATAATCTCGCTGAGCCTGCTTTCAAGGAAAGTAAAACATCAAAATATATGGCAGATGCTCTGCGAGAGCTCGGCTACGAAGTAATTGACGGACTTACTCCAGCTAAAACAGGCGTTATTGCAATCCTAGACAGCGGAGCAAATGGACCTGTAGTAGGCTTACGTACAGATTTAGACGCACTTATTTTCACAGAAGATGGCAAACAAATCTACGTACATGCCTGCGGTCACGACGGTCATATGTCTATGTTACTTACCGCAGCCGAACAAATTAAAAATGCAGGCATCAAAAAAGGCAAAGTCAAGCTTGTGCTCCAACCTGCAGAAGAAATCGGTTTGGGTGCCAAAGCGTTGCTTGAAACCGGTCTTTTAGACGACATCGACTATCTTTTCGGCATGCATCTAATGCCTCATAATCTTTTAAGCTCGGGTCAAGTTGCTGCCAAGGTTAATTGGATGGCTTGCACACTTATGACCGTAGAACTAACCGGTCTCACAGCTCATGGTTCTATGCCCCATCTCGGAATCAATGCCTTGGATGCAGGCTGCGCCATTGTAAACGCTGTCAATGCTTTTCACTTAAATCCTTTAGAAGGCTGGTCTGCAAAAGCTACTCGCTTTAATACTGGCACCGGTTCTATCAACGCAATTTGTGATCACGCAGAAATTTCCTTCGACCTACGCACCACTTTAAATTCTTCTATGGAATTACTCAAGGAGAAATTTATTAAAACAGTTCAGGCCACTGCGCTTGCTTATGGAACGCAGGTAAAAATCACGGAGGTCGGCGATTGTCCTGGCACAGAATCAGCACCCGATGTTTTAGCAATAATAGAAAAAGCCATCGTTAAAGAAATGGGGCCAAGTGCTCTAGTTCATGAAGTTACCACAACTGTCGGCGAAGATTTCAATTTCTATAGGAAGCTTCGTCCTTCTATACAAACAGGCTTCCTCGGACTTGGCTGCGACCTAGAGCCATGCCTTCACGACCGCCATATGCATTTTGATCACGCCCAACTCCCTCACGGAGCAAATATTTTTACTAACATTGTTTTACAAATACTCAACGCATAAAAAATTCCCGCCTCAGAAAATTTTCTGAGCGGGAATTTTATTTTTTGTTTAGAAAATTATTTGCTTAAACCAGCGACAATACGGTCAACAGCTTCTTGAGTATTCTCGTTAGTGTTGAAGGATGTCAGTCGGAAATAATTTTCACCGTTTTTACCAAAGCCAGAACCTGGAGTACCGACAACACCTAATTCATTTAACAAGTAATCGAAGAAATCCCATGACTTCATTCCATTAGGACATTGCATCCAAATATACGGAGAATGAACACCACCAAAATATTTAATGCCCAATTTATCTAAGCCTGCCATAATAATGCGTGCGTTCTTTTGATAGTATTCAATATTGGCACGACATTGAGCAACACCTTCGGGACTGAAGACAGCTTCTGCGCCACGTTGAATGATATAAGGAACACCGTTAAACTTGGTGGTTTGACGGCGGAGCCACATTTTATTCAGTGACATCTCCTTGCCATCTGCACTCTTACGCACAAGTGCGTGAGGAACTACTGTATAACCACAGCGGGTACCAGTGAAGCCTGCAGTCTTAGACAAAGAACACAATTCGATAGCACATTCCTTAGCGCCCTCAATAGCGAAGATGGAACGCGGCACGGACGGATCCGTAATGAATGCTTCGTAGGCAGCATCATAGAGAATGACTGCATTATTCTTTTTAGCCCAAGCAACCCACTTACCAAGTTGCTCCCTGTTATAAGCTGCACCAGTCGGATTGTTCGGAGAGCAAAGATATACTACATCAGCATGAATGTTTTCATCCGGCATAGGTAAGAAATTATTTTCCGGGGTACCATCCATATAAATGATGTTGCGACCACACATAACATTGGTATCAAGGTATACAGGATATACTGGATCCGGAATAAGAATGGTATTGCTGTTATCGAAAATATCTGTAATATTACCGCAGTCGGACTTTGCACCGTCAGAAATAAAAATTTCGTTAGATGCAAGTTCAACACCAAAGGAAGCATAATACTTTACTAATGCTTCGTGCAGAAAATCGTAGCCTTGTTCCGGGCCATAGCCACGGAAGGTTTCTTTTACGGACATTTCTGCAACAGCTTTTGCCATTGCATCGCAAACTACTTTGCTAAGAGGCAAAGTAACATCGCCGATACCCAATTTGATAACCTTTTTGTCCGGATTAGCCTTTTGAAAATCTGCTACCTTGTGAGCAATATCAGCGAACAAATAGGATTCTTTTAAATTTGCATAGTTTTTGTTTACTAACGCCATTTTACTTTACCCCTCAAATTTTATATTTTAATGCTAAATTATGAATGCCAAATGCTGAATTTACGAAATTTATCTTATACCCAACCGCATAAACACAAAGAAATACATAGCGCCCTAGGATTTAGTCATATCTAGTTGGGTCTTCCGACAACTTATTTTAAACAAAATCTAATAACTTTAAATCCGTAAACTAACATTGAACATTTAAATTACGCATCTTTTAGCATAATTACTTAACGATTTCGTCAGGAATTTCGATGGTTCCGTCGCAAACTAGTTCTGCGGGACCTTGCATAATTACATGATCGTTCTTTTCATGAGTAATTTGCAAAGTACCACCTTTACAAATTACGGTTAAGGGTTGACCTTTTTTTCCTGCATTGCCGAGCATGATGGATGCAACAGCTACTGCGCATGCACCAGTACCACAAGCAAAGGTTTCGCCAGAACCACGTTCCCAAACGCGGAATTTGACGGTATTTTTATCGATAACCTGCACGAATTCAGTGTTAACACCTTCCGGGAAGAGTTTATGATGTTCGAATTGAGGACCTAATGTTTCAAGATCCAGAGCATCAACATCTTGAACGAAGGTTACAAAATGGGGATTTCCCATAGAAATCGCTGTACCGTTAAATACAACCTTTTCTTCGCCATAGTTATCGCTCAAAACGAGGCCTTGGTCGACGAAAATATAATGGTCAGAAATCATCGGAACCTCAGGACATTTAAAAATAGGTTTGCCCATATCAACTTTTGCTTCCACAACTTTTCCCTCCTCAACGATGACATCAATTTGCTTGATGCCTGCAAGTGTTTCAATCGCAATAGTAGTTTTATCGGTCAGACCTTTATCATAAACATATTTAGCTACGCAACGAATACCATTGCCACACATCTTGCCCTCGCTTTCGTCTTGGTTGAACATACGCATTTTAAAATCTGCAACGTCTGACTTGCAAATGCAAATCAAACCATCAGAGCCAATTGAAAAACGTCTTCTCGAAACATAAGCAGAAATTTTGCCCATTGCAGGTAATTCTTTTTTTGTGCAATCGACATATACGTAGTCATTGCCGCAGCCATGCATTTTTGTAAATTCTATTTTCAATTCCAAATCCCCCTAATAAAAAATAAATCTATAAAAGATCTCACCTATAATAGTTATTATAGCAAATTTCCATATATTAAGCAAAAAGAAAACGGAGATAGTTTCTATCTCCGTCGATATTATGATTATAACACTCAATGATAATTTTTGCAAAAAATATTATGAATACAAAAATTTTTCAACACTAACCATTACACTATAGATTTACTATTACTTCACTTACCTATGCGCTGACCGAATAATCCACAACTACCAACTATAAATTATCAATTTTAACGGACCCGTTCCCTCTGTCAACTTCCGCTGCGGGTATTTCAGATGTCTGAAAATTAATTTTATGGTATACTGTTAAGAGTAACAGTTCTAAGAAGTATTAACCAAGAATATAGCATATAACAATCCTGCCCGCAAATTTTTTAGACGTAGGGTTTTTCGCCATATTCTACTAGAAAAGTATCAGGAGGGAATCTTATGAAACCTGAAGACATGAACCAAGAGCAGCTTGCTGAATTTATTATTGATATGCTTCATCGCATGATGGTACATCATACACTCTGGTTTCGCGAGGTAGAACACCAGCTAGGATTCGAGAAAGCACTCAAGGTCATGGATTATGCTTGGGATAAGACAAAGAAGATTTCCGTACAGAGAATGGCACAGGAACTCGGTTTTGAGCAGAATAACGGCATCCCTAATGCACTCGCTAAGATGCCTAAAGACAAGCAGTTGCACCTGCTTGATGCCATTGCCAAGAACTGGCTAGCTCAGGACGGTGTATGGTTTCAGACTGTTGAATTCGCTCACGGGATGAACGATGCGAAGAGGTGCAATGATTCCACCTGGAGTAGGTTCTCTCTGTTTGAGGCATGGTCTGTTAAAAAAATGCTGGGTCTTGGTGCCCATCCTGGTCTGGAGGGATTGGAAAAAGCTCTGAATTTCCGTATCTACGGACGACTCAACGTGCAAACCACCCATTGGGAAGGGGCTGCGCTTGTTTTTGAGATGAATGAATGCCGTGTACAAAGTGCACGTACACGCAAAGGTCTAGAAGACTATCCTTGCAAGAGCGCGGGCCTTGTAGAGTATGCAAGATTTGCTGAAGGCATTGACGACCGTATCAAGACCGAATGTATCGGCTGTCCACCAGATAAGCACCCTGAAGAATGGCACTGTGCTTGGAGGTTCACTATTACTGAATAGGAAGCCACCAACCAAACCGGTTTTTTAGAGCCGGAAAATTTTCATCTGCATTTAAACTGCTTCGTTTTTGCAATTTAAATGCAAACAATAAAGACTTCCCGTTTAACCAAAGGGTTTTACTCTGCAAAATCCATCCCCAATGCTAATTTCTGCTTGAATTTATTC
>JAUNIS010000061.1 GCA_030523325.1 Phascolarctobacterium sp. | reverse complement strand
GACAAGGCTTCCAAAACAGAGGAGACAGACCCCAAGGACAAGGCTTCCAAAACAGAGGTGAGAAATCTCAAGGAGGAACTTTCGTGGGGCCTCGCGGTCAACAACCTGGCAATCAAGGTAGAAATGATCAACGTCGCGTAGAACGCCCGGAACGTCCCGAGATTCAAGATCCTAAAGCTGGTCGTCCGAATCGCGGTGAACGTATGGAACGTGAACAACAACGTAACAATAGCAAAAAGGAATTAGGTCGCAAGGAAAAGAGTCCCGTTAAGGGTAGCTATGCTACTAAAGAAAGCCGTCCTAACCGTAGCGCTGGTCATCAAATGCCAGTGAATAAAAACGGCAAGAAGGCCGTGCAAAAGGCTCCAGCAGCTCCCGTGGAAATTATTAGACCTACCCATGTCGAGGTTGGTGAATCCATCAACGTTCAAGAATTTGCTAAACTCATCAAACGTGAGGTTGCCGAGGTTATCAAGGCTCTCTTCATGCTTGGCATGATGGTTACCATTAACCAAGATATCGATTTCGAAACTGCTCAACTCATCGGCTCCGATTTTGGTGTTGATGTTACCGAAGCAGCTCCTGAAGAAGATCCCACCGAGATTCCTGAGGTTGACGATCCTGAAGAATTACGTGTTCTTCGTCCGCCTGTTGTAACAGTAATGGGTCACGTTGACCATGGCAAGACTTCTCTTCTCGACGCTATTCGTAAAACCAATGTTACTGCTCGTGAAGCCGGCGGTATTACCCAACACATTGGTGCATATAAGGTTAATTATCAAGGCAAGCAAATTGTTTTCTTGGACACTCCGGGTCATGAAGCTTTCACAGCTATGCGTGCTCGTGGTGCTCAAGTAACTGACGTTGCTATCCTAGTTGTTGCAGCCGATGATGGTGTAATGCCTCAAACTATTGAAGCAATTAACCATGCCAAGGCTGCCAAGGTTCCCATCATCGTTGCCATTAACAAAATCGACCGTGAGGGTGCAAACCCGGACCATGTAAAACAACAATTAGCCGAACATGAACTCATCCCTGAAGACTGGGGCGGTGACACCATTATGGTTCCAGTTTCTGCTCATACCAAAGAAGGTATCCCCGAGCTTTTGGAAATGATCCTGCTCGTTGCCGAGATGGGTGAGCTCAAGGCTAATCCCAACCTGCCTGCTCACGGTACCATTGTCGAAGCTCAGCTTGATAAAGGTCGTGGTCCTGTAGCAACCGTACTTGTACAACGTGGTACGCTGCATATTGGCGATACCATTATCGCAGGTATGACTTATGGTAAGGTTCGTGCCATGGTTAATGACCGAGGCGAAAAAGTTAAAAAGGCTGGTCCTTCTACCCCAGTTGAGGTACTTGGTCTTAACGATGTTCCTCAAGCAGGCGATATCATCGATTGTACCGATGAACGTATTGCTCGTAGCGTTGCTGAAAAACGTATCGCTAAAAAGAAAGAAGAGGAAATTAAGGCTACTAGCAAGGTATCGTTGGACGATCTTTTCCAACGTATTAAAGAAGGCGTAATCAAGGAATTGAATATTGTTGTTAAAGCTGACGTTCAAGGCACTATCGAAGCGCTGAAGGCATCTCTTGAAAAAATCAAGAATGAAGAGGTTAAGGTTGTCGTTGTGCATGCAGGTGTTGGTGCAATCACAGAGTCCGACGTTATGCTTGCATCCGCAGCTAATGCGCTTATCATTGGTTTTAACGTTCGTCCTGACGCCAACGCACGTAAGGCTGCTGAAGCAGAAAAGGTTGACCTGCGCACTTACCGCGTAATTTACGATGCAATTAACGATGTAGAGGCTGCTATCAAGGGTATGCTTGCTCCTAAATTCGAAGAGGTTGCTCAAGGTCGCGTTGAGATTCGTCAAGTTATTACCATTAATAAAATGCTTATTGCTGGTTGCTATGTAGTCGAAGGTAAGGTTACCAACCATTCCAAGGTACGTGTAATTCGCGACAATATTGAAATTCATGAAGATGTCATCGACTCTCTGCGTCGTTTCAAAGACGATGTTAAAGAAGTTGCTCAAGGCTTCGAATGTGGCATCACTTTGGAAAAATTCCGCGATATCAAGGAAGGCGACATTTTTGAAGTATACGATATGCAAGAAGTTGCAGTCGATTAATTGAGGAGATTTACATGGCAAGATTAAGAGTAGAAAAGGTTCAAGAAGCCATTCAACACGAAATCAGCAACATGCTTTTGCACGATGTCAAGGATCCTCGCATTCAATTCGTTACTGTTACAGGTGTAGAATTAACCGACGACATGAGCTATGCTAAAATTTTTATTAGCCTTTATGGTCCTGAAAATACTCAGGAAGAAACCTGGAAGGCTCTAAAAAAAGCCCTGGGCTTCATGCGTAGTGAAATCGCAAAACGCATTCGCTTGCGTTTTGCTCCTACACTGATTCTCGAAAGAGACAAATCTGCTGAATACAGCGCTCACATTCAAAGTATTCTTGACAAGATTAACAAAGAAGAAAAACCTGTTAATCCTGTGGAGGCATTAGATGAGTAAGGAATTAACACTTAAGGAAGTTGGTTCAATGTTCATGGAAGCGCAGAGCTTAATCCTGTGCTTCCATGTTAATCCCGACGGCGACGCACTTGGTTCAAGCGTGGGCCTTGCTCGTTTTTTAAAACAACAGGGCAAAGACGTAAGGGTTTTCGTTGACGATGTGGTTAACGACTTTTATAAATTCATGCCGGATATCGAGATGGTGGAACGTCCTGAAGTTGGCACAACCTACGATGTCGACCTTTTAGTCGTTCTCGATGCTAGCTCGAAGGACAGAATCGGTGTGGTAGGGGAGTGCGTCAAGGCCAAAACCATCCTCAATATTGACCACCATGTTTCCAACACGAAATTTGCAGATTATCTCTACCTGGATACCATTGCTGCGGCAACCGGTGAAATAATGTGCGATCTTTTCGAGAGCATGGGCTGGGCAACGGACGAAAAAGTTGCGACTCTCTTTTACACTGCCATTATCATGGACTGTGGTTCCTTTAAATTTTCCTGCACCCGTCCCAAGACCATGCGTATGGCAGCCAAACTTTTAGAATGCGGCGTGCAACCCGACGACATCGCAGAAGCGATTGACACGCAAAAACGCTCTACCATGGAGCTTTTGACCAAGGTATTGCCCACTCTTACATTTGCTTACGGCGGCAGGGTGGCATACATCGCCATTACCAATGACCTTTATGACAAAAGCGTGCACACGGATAATTTTGTAAATTATGCGCGTTATATCGAAGGCGTGGACGTAGCTTTTATGGTGAAAGCGGTGGAAAGCTCCGTAATCCGCGTGAGCCTGCGTTCTAACAAAACGGTCGATGTTTCCGAAATAGCGCTGGGTTTTGGAGGTGGCGGACACAAACGTGCATCCGGCTGCACCATTTACGCATCCATCGAGGAAGCAATCAAACAAGTATTAGATGCATTGGGCAAGGTTTTATAATGGATGGCATTTTTAACGTACTTAAGCCACCGGACATGACAAGCTTTGATGTGGTAGCTTATTTACGTCGGGCATTAAAAACTAAAAAAATAGGACACGGGGGAACTCTTGACCCTGATGCGTCAGGAGTTCTTCCTGTTTTTGCTGGTACGGCAACTCGTCTTTTAGAATTTGCTGTAGAAGGTGAAAAGGAATACATTGCGGAATTTACTTTGGGCGTGCAAACGGACACGGGTGATGATGCGGGTACGATTATCAAGACCATGCCCGTTCCCTCTATGGACGAAGCATTGCTCAAGGACGTTCTCCAAAAATTTTTGGGCAAGCAAATGCAGGTGCCTCCCATGTATTCCGCTTTAAAGGTGGATGGGCAAAAGCTTTATCATTTGGCACGTAAAGGCATCGAGGTTGAGCGCGAAGCAAGAGAGATTGAAATTTTTGCTCTGGACCTCCTCAACTTTACGGACAAAACATTTACCCTGCGCATCAAGTGCTCCAAGGGTACGTATATTCGCGTTTTGGGTGAAGATATTTGCAGTGCCCTAGGAACTTGTGGGACCATGAGCTTTCTTTTAAGAACTCAGGTAGCAGGTTTTTTTATTAACGAGGCTTATACATTAGCTGAGATAGTAGAAAATCCTGAAGCTTGTATGAGTAAGCCAGTTGCCGCGGCAAGCGAGCTTGCTAAAGTCATCCTGACTCCTAAGCAAGCTTTTCGTGTGACTAATGGAGTGCGTACGACTATCCGCAATCTAAATGACGGACGTTACGCAATCATCGGTCCCAATAAAGAATTTCTTGGCATTGGCCTTGCTAGTGAAGGTATGCTTAAAGCCGAAAAAATTTTAGAACATTATCCAAAACCAGAGGAAGACTGATGGAAATAATATCTAAACTCTCACAACTGCATAAGTTTTCCAAGCCTTGCGTTATCGCTTTGGGTACCTTTGATGGGCTGCACAAGGGACACCTTGATATTATAGAGGCGGCTCGGGCCGAGGCACAAAAACAAGACGCGATGCTTGCGGTTTTTACTTTTCAGAACCATCCTGCTTCTTTTATCAACCCGCGGTTGGCTCCACCTGCTTTGCTCTCTCTTAAAGAGCGTCAAATTGCTTTGGCGCATTTAGGCGTGGATGTTTTAATCGAAGTGCCCTTTGATGAGGAGTTGTGCTCTCTGACTCCGGAGGAATTTGTCGAAAAGCTCAGTCAGGTTGGTTTTTCCTGTCTTGTTATCGGTGAGAATTTTACCTACGGCTATAAGGGGTCGGGCAACAAAGAAAGCTTAGCAAGGTCAGCTGATGCGCGAGGCTTCAAGCTTATTACCCGCTCACTCGTAACGGAAGAGACATCTACTGTGAGCAGCACCTTGATTCGCAAGCAAATCACCAGCGGCGAGGTGGCTGAGGCGGCGAAGCTTTTACAGAGGAACTACACCCTCACAGGTAAGGTTGCTCACGGGCAGGCGCGGGGACGAACCATTGATTTCCCAACCGCCAACCTGGAGCTGGTGGATATGCACCTGGCCATCCCAGCTGTTGGCGTTTATGCAGTAAATGTCGAAGTGGGCGGTAAGATTTATCAAGGCATGGCGAATATTGGCGATAACCCGACCTTCGGCGATGTCCAAAACAAACGCTTGGAGGTAAATATTTTCGATTTTCACGAAGATATTTACGAGCAAGAGATTACTGTTGCTTTCGTAAAGCGTATCCGCGGGGAAATAAAGTTCGCCAGCGCGGAGGAACTGAAAAAGCAGCTGGAAAAGGACAAAAACATCTGTTTTCATAAATTTTAAACTATGCTATAATTTAAACTGAAGGGAGGCTGAAATTATGATTTATCCTTATATGACCATGAACGATGGTACCGAATATACCCACTCGGAAATGAAATCCGACGGCACCGTTCTTGTTTATGCCGAAACACCAGATGAAAAAGATGGCTTCCACAGTTTAGTTTGCATCTTGCCTCAATACGAAGTACGCAATGTTATTGGCTATACAGAAACTGAACAAAAAGAAATCATTATGAGAATTGAAAAAAACGCTCATTTAATTATGGAGTTTTCTCAGATAGGAGGTTTTGCTTCTGATGCCACAGTTGCTTAGCTTCGGTTCTTACAGAATATTCTTTTGGTCCAATGAAGGCATTCCTATCGAACCAGTCCACGTACATATATCCAACGGAATACCATGTGCTGATGCCACAAAAGTTTGGGTGACGAAATCAGGCAAAACTCTTTTGGCAGATCCTTATGACAAACGTATTCCTCCGAAAGTTTTGGCTCATTTGTTGAAGATGATAGAGGCTCAGAACGATATTATTATTAGCGAATGGGAAAAACGTTTCGGAGAATGTAAATTTTATATTTGACGTGACGTGTGGAAGCGACCCTTCGAATTCTACCAGTCCCATCATAATTCATAATTCATAATTAGTAATTACCCCTTGCAATGGCTCTCTTTTTATGTTATAATACCCAAGTATCTCAACCTAGGCTTGGTGGCGCGCTACTCCAACGGCTACTATGCTCAAGGCAATTATTTAAATTTTAGGAGGAAAACACAATGTTATCTGCTGAACAAAAAACTCAAGTAATCGTTGACAACGCTCGTCATGAAGGCGACACCGGTTCCCCGGAAGTACAAATCGCTGTACTCACCGCTCGTATCAAATATTTGACCGAGCATCTCAAAGAACACAAGAAAGACCATCATTCTCGTCGTGGCCTTTTGAAAATGGTTGGCCGTCGTCGTGGTCTTTTGGACTACCTGGCTAAAAAAGATATCGAACGTTATCGTGCAATCATCGCTAAACTCGGTATCCGTAAATAATTTTAAAACTAGACTTCAAAGTGCAGCTCGCAAGGGCTGCACTTTTTTAATTCGGAATTCGGAATGCGGAATCGCGAGATTAATTCGGAATTCGGAATTGAGGTTGGATTTTGCGGAGCAAAAATCCTATGATTAAATTAGCAATTAGCAAAGTGCAATGAGCAATTGCGGATGATTTTGCTACGCAAAATCCTATGATTTAAATCCTCGAACTCTATGTTACGTCGAACAAAAACATGCATTATGTAACTCTTTTTTGCCGAAGCTTTTTGCGAGGAGGCAAAAAGCTGGAGTTTTCTCGAGCTTTTTCAAAAAGCTCGCGCTTTCCTTTGGCACTTTCATTTGGCGACAAAGGAAAGTGCACGTGGATGTGGAGGCAAACTAAAAATTTTATTTACGAATTTTGTTTGACTATTTATTACTTTGTGGTAAAATAAAGGTAGAGGATTACTGGTTTGCACCCGGCCCTCTACTTACAGTTCAAAATGTTTACGTATAAGTAAAGAGTCGCGTTGCGGCTCTTTACTTATTTTCAAAATAAATTTTTAACAAAAATTAAAACTTACTTTTTTAATAAGTTAATGATTGCAATAATGAGTAATCCGAAAGTTATCATTAAAGACAAAGATTCGTATACAGACATTGTAATCACTTCCTCTTCGAGAACCGAAGAAGAAAAGCCGGACTAATAATCCTCTTAAACACATTATACATAAATTTTGTTCGAAAAGCAATACAAAACACAAAATTTTAGTTCGTTAAAAAAGCCTGACCAAAAAAGTCAGGCTTAAATTTTTTTCAATTTTCAATCTTCAGAATGTAAAATTAAGTATTCTTTGTGTCTACTCATCTTGACAAGTTTCTCGTCGAACAAAATCATAATTCATCATTTTTCGAGCTCGCACTACTATAGATTAAAATCCACGAACTGACTGTTACTTCGAACAAAACCTGGGATATGTAACTCTTTTTTGCCGAAGCTTTTTGCGAGGAGGCAAAAAGCTGGAGTTTTCCCGAGCTTTTCCCAAAAGCTCGCGCTTTCCTTTGGCACTTTCATTTGGCGACAAAGGAAAGTGCATGA
>JAUNIS010000022.1 GCA_030523325.1 Phascolarctobacterium sp. | reverse complement strand
TCCATAGATATTTTGTTTTCTGTGTCGTAATGAAGTTTTGAAAGTTTTTGCTCCTGCGGCCTTGTTTAAATCAAATCTTTTAAGCCCCTTTCTGCGTTTAATCGCTGGGTTGCGGAAACATTAAGCATTGCTTCCGCGTATTCTCGACGGATTGTGGAATTATTCATTTCTTTTTTGCGTTTAATCGAAATTTAAAAGGAACTTTTTGTATGCTTTTACACTTTAAATCAAAAAAGCAGGGGTTTCTAGGCTTCATTTAAAATTACATTCATTTATCTTAAATTATATAAAACTAACCCCATGGCTCCTTAAAAACCATGGGGTTAGTTTTATTATTGAGAGAAACAAAATTTTATTGTTCAAATTCTGGAGGAATTTCATTTTGAACTTCAATGCAAAGGTTTGTGTTGAAATTCTTTTTGAACCAAGCTTTGTGGTCGACGAGTTCGTGTAGCTCGATAGAAGGAATGCCAGGAGAATGAATGGCGAGTACAGCCTCTTTCTTTCGCACGCATGCATCAATCTTTTGAATTTGTTTGGTATTGGTGAAATCTAGACTTTCTGCAAGAGCAAGCAGTACTGCTAATTTATTCATAACCTTCCAATTACTTTCGGTGAGTAATTTTTTGTAAAAACGATCACGAAAATAGTTTTTGGAATAGCCGTGGTGCCAGCCTGCAATTACGGAAACCATAAATTGTTCTTTATGACTCAAACCAAAAAGTTTACCATTTTGAATAAGATACGCGGAATGTCTAGCATGACTATAGTAATTTACCGAGATGCCAGTATCGTGGAGCATGGCTGCGGTTTCTAAAAGTTTTCGGTAGCTTTTACGTAAACCATGAAGTGTTTTCCAGGAGTCGAACATACTAAGGGCATACTTAGTAACTTGTTTTGCATGTGCCTCATCAGGCTCATAGAGCCCGAGCATATTTGCAGTACTTTCTTTAAGAATATCGGGTATGATATTCGGAAGGTTTCTAGTTTCTGCGTAATAATTGTAGAATAAGCCTTCACGCAGACCACAACCAGAGGTTATCATTTTTTTTGCGCCGGTTTCTTCAAAGAGGACTTTAATGATGCAGATACCTGCTAAAATGATATCGCTACGTTCCTTGCCTAAGCCAGAAATTTTTGTTCTTTGCTCAAGATTGGTAACAAGCATTTTATTAAAAAAAGAATTAAAAGTGTCAAGACTATAGGTGTAATTATGAAGCTTAGTCGCAGGATATTTTTTCGCTCTTTGAATAATTTTGGCTACAGCACGGCCCGTACCACCTACGGAAATTAACGGCAAATTATTTTGCTTTAACCAAGGATAAACTGACAATTTACTTATAATGAAAGTTTTTACAACCTCTTGAATTGCTGGAGGCATGGTATCTCTGGTGTTATACTTGACAGTAGTATTAACCGCGCCTATGGGTAGTGATATGGACTCGACAAGCTTACAGTTTTTGAAAAATACCAATTCCGTAGAGCCACCGCCTAAGTCGAAAATAATTCCGCTTTTTACGTCGAGAGTGTTTATTACTCCTAAATAGGAAAGATAAGCCTCTCGCTTGCCGCTGATAATCTCCAAGGAAATGCCAGTAGCCTGTTCAACCCTGTCAACTAATTTTTTGCCGTTATTGGCATTACGAATAGCAGCAGTTGCTACAGCGATAATTTTGCTTACATGATACACCTTGCACATATAAGCAAAATTTTTTATTGTTTCAATCGTGGAAGTTATAGCCTCTTCCGTCAGATTGTTAGATGCGTCGACCTTTTGACCTAGGCGCAGAGATTCTTTTTGGTTATAGAACATTTTGTAAGAACCATTTTTAAAGATGTGGGAGATTACTAAACGTGCTGAGTTGGAACCGATATCGATGATTGCTATTCTTTGCATTTATTTCTCCATTGCAGAACATTGATTTTATAAATGTAATTTGTTAAAATTTACAACCTTAGATTTATAAAAAAAGAAAAATATATTTCCGATTACCATTTCTAAATTTATACTTTTCGTTACATCATTCGTTCTTTTAGCAGTTTTTTCCTGCAATCCTTTAAAATTTTACATAAATTTAACATATTTTTAGCAAAGAATTATTAATGGAAAAGATTATAGGTAGGCAGGAAAAAGGTTATAGAAAAAGAATATTTACAGTGAGGATTATTATGCTCTAATTTTCTATAGATATCATGGGAGGTGTGGTGTAAGATGAAAAGAAAAAGTTATACAACCCTTGCCTCTATTCATTTAGGTTCTGAATCTATCAAGATGCATATTGTGGAATATCGTAACCTTGATAAAGTCAAAACTATCGAACGTCTTTCTAGACGCATTCGTTTAGGCGAGGCAACCTTTAAAAATAAAATCATTCCTTTTAATTTGGTAAATGAAATTTGCGAAATTTTAGAAGGGTTTAAGCGTCTCATGCTTGAGTATGGCGTGGAAGAATACATCCTGCAGGCAACAACAGCCGTACGCGAGGCTTCCAACCAAGTTTTTCTTTTGGATCAAATATTTAATCGTACTGGACTCAAGGTCGATGTTATGGACATGCCTCAAGAAATTTTTACTAAATATTATGCGGTCCGTAATACTTTGCGTAAAAACAAGGTTGTTGAGCCTCGTGATTCCATGTTAATGATGGATATTTCTTCTGGTGGATTGGGCGTTACGTTAGTCGAAGACGATAAAATTAAATATCAAGAGAATTTCCATATCGGCATCATTCGTATTAAAGAGAGCTTTGGTCGTATGCGTGCAGCAAGTATTCACTTTAATAGAGCTCTTACTGAATATCTTTCTTCTACTATTGATCCCGTGCGTCGCCTTTTACATGAGAAAAAGGTTCGTTATTTGACTTTGACCGGCACGGAAACAGAATTAGTCTTAAAAATTCTCAATTTGGATGAAAATCAACGTATTCATCGCATTAAAGCAGCAGTATTTCTTGAATATTTCAACAAGATTGTGCGTATGAATGAGGCGCAAATTATTTCCAATTATGGTATTGAAGAAGCTGCTGCGGAAATCGTCCTGCCTACATTCATCATTTACGAGCAATTGCTGACCCTTGTTCCCGCGGAAGAACTCATCATTACCAACGATAATTATATCGAAGGCATGGAGCTGCTTTTCATTGGTCAAAAAACTAATGAAAATATGCGCAAGGACCTAGAACAAGAAAAATTGAGCCTGATTCATTGCATTGGTGAGCGTTATATATATGATAAAAAGCATGTGCAACAGGTTGAACGTTTAGCGATTATGATTTTCGACAAAATTGCGAAAAATTATGGCATGGGTGATAGAGAACGCATCTTGCTTCGAGCTGCCTGTCTTTTACATGATATTGGCAAATTTGTTTCCATGCGCAGCCATTCAAAGCATACTTATCAATTAATTAAATCTACGGATATCATTGGTTTCTCGGAAGAAGATAAATTCATCATCGCCTTGACTGCTTATTATCATGCGAATACCTTGATGGGTAATACTAATCCAGATGCCCCAACTTTAAGTAAAGAACTTATACCAGTTGTCGCTAAGCTCGCAGCAATTCTTCGTTTAGCAGATGCTCTCGACCGTAGTTATGGACAAAAGGTTCGTTCCTGCGAAGTAAGTGTGCGTAATGGAGAAATGCACGTATTAGCCGAAAGTAAAGTGGATATGGCTCTAGAGATTTGGACCTTTGAAGATAAATCCGCATTCTTTGAACATGTTTATGGCTTAACACCAGTCTTAGAGAGGGTGGGTAAATAATGAAAACTAATCCTTTAGCAAAACCTGAATATTTTTATAATCGTGAGCTGAGTTGGCTGAAGTTTAATCTGCGTGTTCTCAAGGAATCAATGGTTGACGAGACTCCGCTTTTAGAAAGATTAAAATTTATTGCTATATCGGCTTCCAATATGGACGAATTTTTCATGGTTCGTGTAGCTGGTTTAGCAAATGCTTATGACGAGGGCGATAAAAAGCGTGATTTAGCTGGCATGACGGCTAAAGAACAACTGTTAGCCGTTGGTGAGGCTGCTCATGAGCAAATAAAAACCCAAACTAAATATTTAGCAAGCTTAATGCAAGAAATGGATGATGTGGGTCTGCATTTTCGTCGCGTTAGCGAGTTAACTGAAATGGGCAAGGACTGGCTGGATATATATTTTCGTGAAACTGTTTATCCGGTACTTACTCCCATGGCGATCGATGCGTCGAGACCTTTCCCCTTTATTTCTAACAAAACTCAAAATTTAGCCATCGAATTAATTAACAACGATGGTGAACGTACCATGGGATTGGTCCAAGTTCCTAGTGTTTTAGATCGCATTATTGAAATTCCTGCAGAAGCTAAACGTACTTTCATTTTCTTGGAAGACGTCATGGCAAATTATTGCCAAGAACTTTTTAAGGGCTGCAAAATTTTAGACGTAGTTACCTTTCGAGTAACTCGTGACTCTGACTTTGAAGTTGAAGAAGATGAAGCAGTCGATTTGCTCAAAGAAATGGAAAAATCTTTGCGTAAGAGAAAACGTGGTGCTGTCGTTCGTTTGGAAATTTTCAAAAACAATAACTCTCGCATAAAAGAGTTCTTGGAAGAAAACCTGGATGTTTCTGACACGGAGGTTTATGAAATCAATGGGCCTCTCGACCCGACTTGTTTCTTTAAATTCTCTGGGCTTCCTGGTATGTGGCCCTATCTTTATGAGCCTTTCGTACCTCAAAGACCTTTAGAGCTTTTGGATGAGGGAGAGGATATTTTTGCAGCTATTCGCCGTAAAGATATTTTGTTGCATCATCCCTATGAAAGCTTCGATACCGTTGTTAAATTTGTCAGCGATGCAGCTGATGATCCCAATGTTTTAGCAATCAAGCAAACTCTTTATCGCGTATCTGGTAACTCGCCTATCGTCGCAGCTCTTGCTCGTGCAGCAGAAAACGGCAAGCAAGTAACAGTATTAGTAGAACTAAAGGCTCGCTTTGATGAAGAAAACAATATCGTTTGGGCAAGACGTCTCGAAAAAGCTGGCTGCCATGTAATTTATGGTTTGGTTGGTTTGAAAACCCATGCAAAAATTATTTTGATCGTGCGCAAGGAAGACAATGGCATTCGTCGTTATCTTCATCTTGGCACGGGCAATTATAACGATAGTACGGCAAAGCTTTACACCGATATGGGTCTCATGACCTGTAACGATGAATTCGGTGCCGATGCATCTGCGTTCTTCAATTTGCTTTCTGGCTATAGCGACCCTCCTGTATGGAACAAATTAACCATGGCACCGCTTGGCCTGCGTGAAAAAATTTATGCTCTCGTGGATAACGAAATTGCTAATGCCAAAGCAGGACGTGAGGCACATATTATTGCCAAGATGAATTCTCTCATCGACCCGGGCGTTATTCAAAAGCTTTATGAAGCATCTATTGCCGGCGTAACAATTGAACTCATTGTCAGAGGTATTTGTGGTGTTAAAGTTGGTATCCCGGGTATTAGTGAAAACATAACTGTTCGTAGCATTGTTGGTCGTCAATTAGAGCATAGCCGTATCTTTTGGTTCAATAATGGTGGCGACCCAGCCCTGTATTTGTCCAGTGCCGATTGGATGCCTCGTAATTTGAATGACCGTGTTGAGCTTTTCTTCCCTGTAGAAAGTGAAGATCATATTGCACGCATTAAAGATGTTTTGGATCTGTATTTGCGTGATAATGTTGGCGCTCATATGATGCAATCAAACGGTGCTTATCGTCGCGTACGTAATAGAGCAGAAGTAACCTCAGCTCAAAACGTGCTTTACGAAATGGCTCAGCTTGCTTCCATTAAAGAAAAGACACCTATGGAGCAAAGATTGCAACCTATGTATAGCAGAAAATAAATTTATAAATTTCGTCTAAGTTTTTCTTTAAAGATGAATAAAGTAATAAAAAATAAAATTGAAGAGGAAAAAGTTTATGGCAGTACCTACAATTAAAATTGGCATGTTTGAAATGATGGGGATAGTTGCTCTCGTTTATTATTTCGGTCAGTGGCTTCGTAATAAAGTGCCCGTGTTAAAAAAATATTGTATTCCTAGTGCAGTTGCCGGAGGCACCTTGTTTTCTTTGTTGACATGTGTGCTCTATCTAGCAGGAACCGTTCAGTTCAAGTGGGAAAACCAAGCAATTATGAACAATTTCTTCTACAATTTGTTTTTTGCTTCCTCGGGTATGGCTGCTTCCCTAGCTTTATTGAAAAAAGGCGGCAAACTAGTTATCATCTTTACCATTCTCGCAGCAGTACTTGCTATAGCACAAAATGCTTTGGCACTTGGTGTTGGTACTGCTATGGGTATGAATCCTTTGACTGCTTTGATGGCTGGCTCAACTCCACTAACTGGTGGTCATGGAAACGCGGCTTCCTTTGGACCAATTGCTGCAGAAATGGGCGGCGTTGGTGCAGTTGAGGTTGCAGTTGCATCCGCTACCTTTGGTTTAATTTCTGGTTGTTTAATTGGCGGGCCTATCGGTCGCTCCATCATCAGAAAATTTAAGCTTGACGAAAATTACGTGGAAGAAAAAGAGGAAAGCCTTGGGGAAAAGGTTGTGCATCTTTTTAACGGCACAGAATGTCTTAATGCTTGGTTTCTTTTAATTATGGCTTGCGGTCTTGGTCAATTGCTTTTGCAAATTCGTCAAATGATTTTACCAGGCTTGAATATTCCCATTCACGTTATGTGTATGTTAGGGGGTATTATTTTTAGAATTGTCGCTGACAAATATAATCTTGGTAATGATACCATGTATAAAACGGTTAGCAATGTAGGTGAAATTAGCTTAGCAATTTTCGTAACATTGTCCATTATTACTATGAAGCTTTGGCAGCTTATCAGTTTGGCCTTGCCTTTACTTACTATTTTAATGCTCCAATTAGTTTTGGCGTATCTTTTCGTCCGTTACATTACTTTCAATCTTTGCGGCAGGGATTACGATGCGGCCATTATTTCTGTAGGGCATACAGGCTTTGGCTTAGGTGCTGTTCCGGTTTCCATGGCTACCATGGGTTCTGTTTGCGAACAATATTATCATTCGAAAATTGCTTATTTCGTAGTTCCTCTGATTGGCGGTTTCCTTTCTAATATAACTAATGCAATTGCGATCACTGTTTTTATGAACATCGCTAAGGGAATGTTGTAAGTATAATTTGCTAGATTATTTTAACGTATTTTTAACCACTAAGGCTCTGGAGAAATCCGGAGCTTTTTTATCTAGCATGAAAAGTTTCAACGTATTCTAAATAATTGTGATAAATTCATTGCTTTGTGGTAAAATTATTCTGTGATTATTTTTAGCATTGAGGGTTTACAGAAAATGAAATATACACGAGCCCAATGGCTTTTAATTTTAGTTTGCACATTAATGATTTTTTGTAGTGTAGGTATGGGAACGGCAACCTTTTCCGTTTATCTGCCCTATTTTATTAATATTCATGGATTCAGTAACACGCAGACATCATTTTTGGTTTCTCTTAGAACTATTGCGGCTTTTTCCTGCATGTTATTAGTAACAAAATATTTTAAATATTTTAGTTTGAGAGTTGGCATGAGCGTAGCCATGGTTGGTTGTGCCTTAAGCTTTGTAATTATGGGTTTTACCAGCAACTATTATTTTAACTGTTTTGCGGTTGCACTTTTAGGTAGCACTTATACTTTTGCAAGCATGTATCCGCTCACACTTTTAATGACCAAGTGGTTTGGAGATAGAAGTGCGGTCCCGCTCAGTATTAGTTCCTGTGGTTCTGGCGTAGCAGCTATTATAATGCCGACGGTAGTAACATATATTATCGATCGTTTTAGTTTACGAGAAGCTTTTTGTATGGATGCTGGAGTAACCTTGCTCAGCGCTTTGTTAATTTACATTTTCGTTAGAGATGTTCCGAAAGAAGAAAACGAGGATAGTGAAGGAGGCAAGTCCAAACAGAAGGCGGCTCATCGATTCAGAGAAATTTCTCCTAAGCATTTTTTGCTTTTAATGTTAGCCGTTACCTTTAACGGAAGTTTGACCTTGGCTGGCTGGGGACATTTTGCCGTACTTATTAAAACCACTGGTTACACAAGTATGCAAGCGGCAGTCGCTATTTCTATGGGCGGCGTTACGTTGACACTGAGTAAATTTTTCTATGGTTTTATTACAGACAAGATACATACATATAAATCTAACTTTGTATTCTGTACTTTGGTCAATTTAGGCTTTTTATTGTGTTTGTTGTTGCCGCTTGGTTATTCTTGGTTACCTGTGACCATTTCTATTTTGATGGGCTTGGGTTGTCCTATCTCTACGCTGGGTATTGCTATGTGGGCTAAGGAAGTGTCTTCTCCCTTGAACTTTCCGGAAAATCTGCGTAAATTGCAGACATGTCACCAATTAGGCGGGTTAATTTTTGCCAATGCACCAGGTATGCTGGCGGATCTAACTGGCAGTTACGTGCCAAGCTATGTGCTTTTTTCTGTGCTTGGTCTAATCAGTTACGTAATAATACAATTCATTTATGCAAAGAACAAGCTTTACAATATTTACGATTAATAGAGGATGATTATGTCTGAAAATTTATCTAAAAAATTAGAAAATCTTAAAAAATATTTAGCGAGTTTAGAAAGCTGTGCAATCGCCTTTAGTGGTGGCGTGGACTCTACCTTCTTGTTAAAAGTGGCGAGTGAAGTACTTAAGGATAAATGCGTTGCTCTAACTGTCAGCAGTGCCTTGATTCCTGGCAGCGAGCTCAGCGATGCCAAAATTTTTGCGGAGAGCTTAGGCGTCAGATATTTAGTCTTAGACGTGGACGAACTCGCGACTCCTGGGTTTCAAGAAAATCCTCCTGAGCGCTGTTATCTTTGCAAAAAAAATATTTTTTCGCAAATCATTGCTCACGCACAAGAGCAGGGAATGGCATACGTTTGTGAAGGCTCGAATGTAGACGATGAAAGTGACTATCGCCCAGGGATGCGAGCCATTGCAGAACTTGGTGTGAAAAGTCCTTTAAGAGAAGCAAGGTTAACTAAAGCAGAAATTAGAGTCCTAAGCAAGGATTACGATTTACCAACCTGGAGCAAACCATCATATGCATGTCTAGCTTCAAGAATTCCATACGGAGAAACTATCACTCGAGAGAAATTAAAACTTGTCGAAGTAGCAGAAAGTTATTTGCATGCTCTTGGCTTTGAGCAAGTAAGAGTTCGTTTGCATGGCAACCTTGCTCGCTTAGAACTTACTGAAGAAGATTACGAAAAAATTTTCGACAAGGATTTACGTGAAAAAATTCATACTCATCTTAAATCTATCGGCATCGCCTACATCTCCGTAGATTTGTTGCCGTACAAGACAGGAAGGATGAATCAATTTTAAATTTACTAGCCGCAGGCTTGCTCCTTGATACTTGTCAAGATTAGTGGACACGAAGAATACTTAATTTTTTATTTAAGTATTACTATTTATCAACTTCACAAAAGGAGTTTCATATGAACTTTAATTTCAATCCAAACAAATACGATTATCCGTCACAACGCCGTGTGGTTTATGCAAAAAATGGTATGGTTTGTACAGGTCAGCCCTTGGCGGCTCAGGCAGGTCTCGCAATCTTACAAGCTGGAGGCAATGCAATTGACGCAGCAATTACGACTGCAATTACTTTGACTGTTGTCGAACCAACGGGCAACGGACTTGGCTCCGAGGCTTTTTGCATTGCTTGGGTGGATGGCAAGTTATACGGAATGAATGCATCAGGATATGCGCCAGAACTTTTGACTCGCGAGGCAGTCACTACTGCCGGTTATGAAAAGGAAGTGCCCAAGCGAGGTTGGATTCCAGTGATGGTTCCAGGAGCACCAGCAGGCTGGGCGAAATTACATAAACGTTTTGGTAAGCTTCCGTTTGCGAAATTATTTGAGCCTGCTATTCGTTATGCGCAAGATGGATTCCCCTTGAGCCCGACTATGGCACGTCTCTGGGAAAAAGGCTACGAAATTTTCAAACAAATTGCAGGGGCAAAAGAATTTGAGCCTTTCTTTGAAACCTTTGCCCCAAACGGTAAGGTTCCCAAGGCAGGAGAAATTGTTCGCTTTCCCGACCACGCCAAAACATTGCGTTTAATCGCGGATACTTATGCGGAAGCTTATTATCACGGAGAGATTGCTGATGCTATCGATAAATTTTCTCGTGCAACAGGCGGCTATTTAAGAAAATCCGACTTAGAAAATTATGAAGCTCAATGGGTCGAACCAATTAGCACCAATTATCGTGGCTATGACGTGTGGGAGCTTCCTCCTAACGGACATGGAGTCGTTGCTCTGATGGCCCTGAATATCTTGCAAGGTTTTGACTTTTCTGAAAAAGAGACTGCGGAAACTTATCACAAACAAATCGAGGCTATGAAGCTAGCTTTTATTGACGGGATGACTTATGTTGCGGATCCTCGTTATATGAAAACAAAATTGCAAGATATGCTTAGTCAAGAATATGCAGCTGCTCGTAGAAATTTAATCGAGGATATGGCGATAGAACCACAACCAGGTGATCCTTTTAGCGGCGGCACGGTTTATTTGTGTACGGCAGATAACGAGGGGAATATGGTTTCTTTTATCCAGAGTAATTTTATGGGCTTTGGCTCTGGCATAGTCATTCCCGGTTACGGCATCGCTTTAAATAATCGCGGCCAATGTTTTAAAATGGATCCAGCTCACGATAATTGTTTGGCTCCCCACAAGAAACCTTATCATACAATTATCCCGGGCTTTTTGACGAAGGACGGAAAGTGTGTAGGTCCTTTTGGTGTTATGGGTGGCTATATGCAACCGCAAGGTCACGTGCAAGTGATGATGAACACAATTGATTTTGCTATGAATCCTCAACAAGCTTTGGATGCTCCGCGCTGGCAATGGGTAGGCGGCAAGAAGGTAGAGATAGAGGCAAGTGTTGCTCCAGAAATTATTGATTACTTAAAGGCACACGGACACGAGGTGATTCTTGTTAAAGACTCGATTAATTTTGGTCGTGGGCAAATTATTTTTAGAGATGATGCGGGCGTTCTTGTGGGAGCAACAGAACCAAGAACTGACGGTGTAGTGGCATGTTATTAAGTTAATGACACGAGATGTTGTACCTTTTGATTTTGCAATCCCCGGCTTATTATCATTCCTTTTGTATTGATAAAGAGAAGTCGTCTCCTGCGAGAAATTTAATTAAATGATTAAATTTTGAATTTTATTGCCAGGTCATAATTCTAGTGTTATAATTTGTACATAGTAAATACGGAGGTGATTTCCGATGAACACTTTTGCTGTAACATTGAATTTTAATTGCAATTACGGATATATTGTTTACGATATGCAAAATAAAAAAGCTAGCGTGCAAATGTCTGCACAAGACGCTAAAACTAAAATCGAAGAATATTTGAAAAAACCTATTACTATGGATGTTCCGTTTGGCACGACTATTCGTGATTTTAGAACTGTAACGGTTAATCCATTAGATAGCTTAGAAGCTTTTAAGGCTGCGATGACTCGTCTTTGGAATTCTACCGGCGTGCGCGTAGAATGGAGCATGCCTCCGGGAATCGCAGAGCATCTTCTTGATCACTACACAGGTGGTGGCTTGAGTGCGTTAAAAGCTTAAAAAATATTTTGGTTATTCTTCTTTGTCATAAAGAGACACGAGTTGTGCATTTTAATGCTACGCTCGTGTCTTTTTATTTTTGGGCTCCAAAAAAATTTCAAATTGATGCTTATATATGGACCGCAAAAGTGATTGAAATGAGGGGTGAGTGTGTTATAATGAAAATGGTTTAGTGTGTGAAGTTAGAGGAAGAAAAATAAATATTTCTCAAGATGCACGCGGAGGGGTAAGCCAGTATTAAACAAAGCACCATTGCGACAACAGACAACAATCAGAAAAGGACGTTATGAAAAACGTTCCAATCATTAAGTTGTTTGTTTGCTAAAGATGAAGAGATAAATATTTTTGCAAAGGTGCGAGAATAGAGAACGAAAAATTTAAAGAGTTTCTTATAAACTTTTTTGAGAAAATATGGGGAGAGCAACTATGTTAGGCATGTATTCTATAATGGCACTTGTCTTAGCTGCAGTACTTTTTATTGACAATTTTCGTACAGAGACTTACCAAACGCTTCGCAGAGAAGTAGACAAGACTTACGCCAATATGGTCCGTTGGTTGATTTGGTTCTGTTTAGTTGATGCGGCTTGGGGATTCGCAGCTGATTCCAATATAAAAAATAATACTTTTCTTTATGTAGTTTCGGCTATGATTCATTTGAACACGGCAATCAGCGCCCATTTTTGGATCGACTACATTGTGCACTATATGGGTTTCACCAAAGGACAGACAAGATTTTTTACAGGCTTGGCTAAGTGCATTGTTCTAGTGATAGCAGTTATGCTGTTTATAGGTCTTGACGGAGAACCTGCAATCTTTTATGTTGATGCAGCGGGTGTTTACCAAACCGGACAGCTTCGGGAAATTTCTTTTCTTGTGAGAGATATTCCCTATTTTACTCTCGGAATTTTTTCGATATATTATCTTTTTAATCATGACATTAAAGAAAAATATAAATATTACGTGGCAATTCTTTTTGTTGCCGCACCAATTGCGTTCTCTCGGATTCAATTATATTTTCCGTATGTTCCTTTCTTTACTGTTGGCTATACATTAGGTTGTTGCATTATAAACGCAGTGCTTGTTTACTCGGAACACAAGAATCTGCAACAGCTAGAGTATGAAAGAC
The DNA here is from genome assembly GCA_030523325.1 of Phascolarctobacterium sp. Lineage (GTDB taxonomy): Bacteria > Bacillota > Negativicutes > Acidaminococcales > Acidaminococcaceae > Phascolarctobacterium_A. Next base: position 27,384 of record JAUNIS010000022.1, on the reverse strand, counting down.
AATTGGAAAATCGTACCGATGCTGTCCTGCGCGTTGTCACTGAAGATTATATTTGCCTCATTGATGTGGATTTATCAACAGAGCAGCAAACAAGATATTTTCTTAATACAGAGACAGTTGCCGAAAGCATCCGACAGGTGACAGAAGCAACGGACTATACATCAGCCAATGCAGATTTTATCTCGTCTATAGTCGCGCCGTCAGATAAAGAGCGTTTCCTTGCAGCTACCGAAATTTCTGAGTTAAAAAATTTATTAAAAGATACAAAAGAATTTACCATCGAATACGATGCTGTTTTAAAAGATAGCACAAGACGTTTTCAACAGCGCTTTACGATGGGCACGGATGCGGCGAATAAAGAGAGAATGTATATCGCCATTCGTGATATTACAGACGCAGAGCATTTGCGTTTTGAAACTGAAAAAATTCTTCTTGAGGCTCGGGAGGAGGCAGAAGCTGCCAACAGAGCGAAATCCACATTCCTGTTTAATATGTCTCACGATATACGGACGCCGATGAATGCGATTGTAGGGTTTACCAATCTTTTGGAACGACATGGGGATGACCCGAAGAAAAGAGCAAACTATATAACCAAGATACAGACATCAAATGAATACATGCTTTCCTTAATCAATAATGTTCTTGAAATGTCCCGCATCGAAAGTGGCAAGACGGTGCTGGATGAAAAAGTTTGGAACATGGAACAGCTTTTTGACAGCATCCATTCTGTTTTCCAACCAGAGGTAGAGAAGCATGAATTAGATTTTAAAATTGAATACCATATGGAAAATAAATGTATACTCTGCGACCCGACTAAATTGCGTGAGATTTATTTAAATATTTTAAGTAACGCAGTAAAATATACGCCTGCGGGAGGCAAGGTCACTTTGTTTATGGAAGAATTCCCTTCTGAGAAAGAAGGATATGCTTGTTATAAGACGGTGATTGCGGATACTGGTATAGGCATGAGCCCAGATTTTCTGCCTACATTGTTTGAAGAATTCTCCAGGGAGAGAAATTCAACAGAGAGTGGTATTCAGGGTACTGGTCTTGGCATGGCTATTACCAAACGTATTGTGAACTTGATGGGCGGGACCATTGAGGTGGAAAGCGAACTTGGTAAAGGTTCTGTGTTTACCGTCATATTGCCGCTGAAGATTGCTTCGGAAGAGGAATCTAAAAGGGCTACCAATATGGCCAAGGAATATGCGGATGTATCATTTATCGGGAAGCGTATTCTTTTGGCAGAGGATAATGATCTTAATGCAGAAATCGCGACGGAAATTTTACAAGAAGCGGGATTTGAAGTTAATCGCGCGGAAGATGGCGACGTTTGCGTGAGGATGTTAAAAGAAGCTGCACCTGGATATTATGATGTAATTCTGATGGATATTCAGATGCCACGGATGAACGGTTATGAAGCAACGAGGCAAATTCGCAAGATGACAGACTTAGAAAAAGCTGGTATTCCGATTTTAGCGATGACGGCGAACGCTTTTGAAGAAGACCGACGTAATGCAATTGAAGTTGGTATGAACGGACATATCGCTAAGCCAATTGATGTAGGCATGCTTATGGAATCACTCGCAGCGATTTTTAAATAAAATGATTTTGCTCAGCCAGACATTGATGCTTTCAAGGTCTGGCTTTTTTATGAAATTTAGACGAGGTAATGGATATGACATTTGATACTTATAAATTAAATTAAAAATTCGGCCGAAAAATATTTAAAGTACAATCTATAGTTCGCATGCTATTCTTAAAATTTGCAAAACTTATCTCTTTGTGTTATTATTTTTCTTGCAAGTGCATATGGTTCCGTAGCTCAGTAGGATAGAGCAACTGCCTCCTAAGCAGTAGGTCGCCAGTTCGACTCTGGCCGGGATCACCAGTAAAAAAACTCTCAGGATTTACCTGGGAGTTTTTTTAGTTCGTGCAGACTTAAAGAGACTCTAACAGATAACAAATAAACTCATCTCATACGCAATTTTGAATAATTACCGATTTACAAAATTTTTTTGGAGATGTAAAGTATAGATAGGACATAAGAGCAGATAATTAATTCCGTTTTTTCGAGAAATGGAAAGCAATTTGTTGATATCATCTGCAAGTATAAAAAATAATTTAGCGGAGTCGTCGCTAAAAGTAGGAGGTTATTATGGAATACGTAACATTGGCAAATGGCGTGGAGATGCCAATTCTTGGCTATGGTGTTTATCAGGTAACAAAGGACGAATGTAAAGAATGCGTTCTCAATGCGTTGAAAGCTGGTTATCGTAGTATTGATACTGCACAGAGTTATTTTAATGAAGAAGAAGTTGGCGAGGCTATTCGTGAATCCGGGATTCCCAGGGAAGAAATTTTCCTGACCACCAAGGTTTGGATTGAGCATTACGGATACGCAGAGGCCAAGATGTCAGTGATGGAGTCTATGCGCAAACTGCAGACCGACTATCTCGACCTTTGTCTCTTGCATCAACCCTTTGGTGACGCATACGGTGCGTGGAGAGCTCTTGAGGAACTTTACGAAGAAGGCAAGATTCGTGCGATTGGCATATCCAACTTTTATGTAGACCGCATGGTAGAATTTGTTAACTTCAATAGAATCAAACCAATGCTTACGCAAATGGAAGTTCATATCTTTAATCAACAGAAGCAATTAAAAGAATACGCCGATAAATACGGAGTCCAACTTGAAGCATGGGCACCATTCGGGGAAGGACGTAAGGGTACCTTCGATAACGAAACCATTCGGAAAATTGCTGAAAAGTATGGAAAAACTACCGCACAGGTTATGTTGCGTTGGCATCTTCAACGTGGAATCGTTGTTATTCCTAAATCGACTCATTATGAAAGAATGCTCGAGAACATCAACGTGTTTGATTTTACATTGACAGACGACGAGATGAATACAATTGCTGCTTTGGATAAAGCTACATCATCTTTCTTCTCCCATCAGGATCCAGCTATGGTAGAGTGGTTCGTGAAGATGGTCGAAGAGCGCAAGCAAAATAATCACAGCGAAAAGGAAAAGAAAAACTGGTAAAAATTTTACGATGAAAATAAAAAAGAAAAGTTTTTTGATTGTGTTTATACTTGCTTTGTGTTTTTGTCTCATCGGTTTTTCATATTTGAAAAAAAGTGGGCGGTTGACAGATAGCGATACAAAATCTTTTGAGACCAGCAATGTCTCTTATTCCAATAAAACAAAAACAGGCACAGAAGTCATGGAGAAAGAACAAAAAATAAAAGCAAATAATACAGCGTCAAAAAAATTAATTTATTCCCAGAGTTCTACAGTTAATGATGTGGTTACTGATCTAGCTTTTGGGAATTTTGGTTACTTGCTTTTTCCCGTAGACCGTTCAATTGACAGAAATATGACATTAGCTGAAATTAGTACGAGTGACGTTTATATTTGGTACAACTACATAAGGGCCGACAAAACCGTGGAGATTATCAACCACTTAAAAGGCAGAGCGAATAAAGGAAAAACAATTTTCTTTTCAATTTACACAGCGTCTGAGATAGCTAAGGATTCTTCGAAAAAGGATACGGGTTTGTTTTATTTTGGCGGTGAAAAAGGGATGCCTTTTGCTATTATGAATGCAGGCGGAGGGTTTATGTATGTCGGGGCAATGCATGATAGCTTTCCTCATGCTCTTGCAGCCTCGCAACTTGGGTATAATAGCTTTGCCTTGATTTACAGACCTCATCATGCATATGAAGACTTAGCACAAGCGATTAAATTTATTTACGATCATGCTGAAGAACTTGGTGTGGATCGTAATCATTATTCTCTCTGGGGTGGTAGTGCGGGTGCACGTATGGCGGCGACTCTTGGCAATGAAGAATATTTGCGTCATTTGACAGGACGAAAAGATATTCCACAGGCTGATGCTGTAATCATGCAGTATACCGGTTATAATTCTTATTCGCCTGCAGATGCTCCTACCTACGCATGCGTTGGAACAAGTGACAGCATCGCAAGTGCTTGGACCATGCAGTCGAGATTGCAAGCGCTTGAACGTTTAAGTATTCCAACTGAATTTCATTCGTATCCTGGGCTGCCCCATGGATTTGGACTCGGGACCGGGACTAATGCAGAGGGTTGGTTCAATGACGCAATAGCTTTTTGGAAAGCACAAACGCAACAGAGAAAAAAATCCTCGAATTAACACTGAAAATCTAAAAATATTACGAGAGCGGTTGCAATAATTTTTTGCAGTTACTTTCACAATCAGTGCGTTTAAAAAACATTTATGGACGCTTATAAAAATCTATTTATACTATGGTACAATTATAGGAGGCTGTTTACTTCTTGCATACGTGCTAAAATCTATAGGAATTTTTTAGCGAAAATTTATCGTCTGCTTTTTTTAAAGTTTGCCTGTTGAAAGATTAATCGGAAAAATAATTTGGAGTTGGCAATGGATTTGTTAAATAAATTAAATACAGCGCAAAGAGAGGCTGTAACGACAACAGAAGGATATGTAAGAGTCATTGCTGGAGCTGGCAGTGGTAAAACACGCGCTCTTTCTCATCGCTTTGCTTATCTCGTAAATGAACTTGGTATCATGCCGAAAAATATTTTGTGTGTTACCTTTACTAATAAAGCAGCCAATGAAATGAAAAGACGCATTCATAAATTAACTGGCGATAACGATACAGGTTATGTGAATACTTTTCATGGTTTTTGTGTTTCTGTTTTGCAGGAGGATAGCCATGCTGTTCAGTATCCCAAAAGCTTTATGGTTTTAGATAACAATGATATCGATGATATGCTAAAAATAATTTATGAAGAGCGAGGACTGACTCTGCATAACATGACTTTTAGTAAAGCTAGGGATATGATAGAAATCCGTAAACTTTATAAAGATCCAGAATATTATAAGGATATGATTGCTATGAGCATCGAGGCTCTTGAGCAAAAATATTTGGAAGCAACTAATACAGATGATATCATTTTCTTTGGTTATCTTTATCAAGAAAAGAAATGTTTTGGCTTAGATTATAATGACCTCATCAACTTCACACTTTATATTTTTGAGACGAATGTAGATATTCGTTTAAAATGGCAGGAGCGTCTTGAATATATTATGATTGACGAGTTTCAAGACATTGATGAATTGCAATATAAACTAATGCAGGTGCTCTGTGCTTACCATAATAATCTTTTTGTAGTCGGTGATCCTGACCAGACCATTTACACCTGGCGCGGAGCAAGGATTAGTTATCTAAAAGACTTTGACAAAAGCTTTCCTGATGTCAAAACGATTATGATGCTAGATAATTATCGTTCTACGCCTGAGATTTTAGCCGTCAGTAATAATCTTCTTATAAAGAATTCAGATAGAATTGTTAAAGAACTTGTACCCAAGCTAGCTAGTGGACAGCCAGTTTTATATTTTCATAGCGAAAACGTTCAGAAGGAATGTGCTTGGCTTATTGCAGAAATGCAAAAGCTTCATAAAGCTGGAGTCCGTTACAAGGAAATAACTGTTTTATACCGGGCCCATTATGTGACGAGAGGCATTGAAGATATTCTGCTCAAAGAGAAGATTCCCTATGTAATTTATAGCGGTGTAAGATTTTTCGACCGTATGGAAATCAAAGATGTTCTGTCTTATCTTCGCATGATTGCTTTCCAAGATGATTTATCTTTTCGGAGAATAGTGAATCTGCCCAAGCGTAATCTTGGCGAGCGCAGAATAAAATTCTTGGAGGAGTGTGCAGAAAAAGATCATTGCAGCCTCTACGAGGCGATGAGGAAAAATATTGATAACGAAATTTTTAAACGGACCAAGGCCAAGGAGTTCGTTAGCCTTATAGATTTTTATTCTAGAACTTGTTTTGAACAATCAATCTCGGAGCTTCTCAATAAGGTTTTGGACAAAAGTGGTTATGAAGAATATTTACGTACTCTGGGCAGTCAAGAAAGGTTGGATAACTTAGCGGAACTTAAGCAGTCCATCTATGAATATGAGACTACTTGTGGTGAGGAATGCACTCTCGAGCATTATCTAAATCACGTTGCTCTTTATACCAATACGGACCTAGAAACAGAGGGTGACAAGGTGAAGCTGATGACTATCCATGCTGCTAAAGGCTTAGAGTTTCCTTACGTGTTCTTGTGTGAGTTAAATGAAGGAATCTTTCCATCAAGTCACGTAAAGACTTGTCAGGCAATGGAAGAAGAACGCAGGCTCGCCTATGTTGCTATGACAAGAGCCGAAAAGGGTCTGTACTTAAGTGAAGCAGCCGGACGTAATATAGATAATTCTTATCGCTATCCGTCTCGATTTGTTTTAGAGATTGATAAAAGCTTGCTTTCTTATGTTGTCGAGATAAACCCTGAGCTTATCAAGGAGGCGGAAAGCAGAATAGCTTTTTCTGACAAACTTTTAGTGGACGAAAAAATAAGCAGTTCTTTTAAAGTAGGGGATAGGGTTATTCATTCTGTTTTTGGACCTGGAACGATGATTAGTAATGACGAAGACAATAAGGTCTATGTCATTAAGTTCGATAAGCTGCCAACAAATAGAAGTCTTAAAGCTTATGTAAAGCTTGAATTAGAAAAATAATGGTACAAAAAATTAAGCAGCCTCACTTAAATGTTTGGCTGCTTTTTATTTAAAATTTCGACTTTAAAATATTGGCGAATTCTTCAATATAAAATCCCAAGTTTTCTTTTTTCCAGAAAGCACAATAATTTTTTTCGATAGTCTCACCATTACGTAAGAGCGGGATGCGTGATACTGCAGTATCAAACCATACATTATCTCCGATAACATCGACTGGCATATAGCCTCCTTCGGCGATAATTTTTAGTCTGGCTTCTTGAATGGATTCTACAAAAATGTATTGGCTGTGGAGACCAACGTATTCATCGTAGTAGGAGCGTTCTTCATCTTGACCTGCCGTGCTGATAATTAAAATGCAAGGCAAGTTTTTGATATCGCTAATCTCAAGGCTCGACAATTTGCTTAAAGGGTTTCTTGTGGAAATTTCCACAAAAGTTTTGCTCTTGGACAAAATGAGATTGTGAAAGGCATTGGAAAAGGCACGACGTTGGTCGTTGAGAATTAAATCTAAGTGTCCATCCAATAAACCGTGATAAAGTTCGTCGTGACTGCCGGTTTCCACTTTAATATTGATGGAAGGATATTTTTCAGCAAATTCTGATACGGCTTCAGAAAATTCCGTGCTATGGTAACCCTTATAGTAGCCGAGATGCAAAGCCTTGCTATCAGTTGAGCCACATTTTTTTACCTCGCGCAGCATTTGCGAGACATCGGAACGAATGACAAGACTTTTTTTGTATAAAAGTTCTCCTGCTAGAGTAAGGGAGAACGTTCTGTTATGACGTTCAAGAAGCTTTACGCCAAGTTCGTCCTCTAGTTTTTTAATTTGCTGAGAGATAGCTGACTCGGAGATATGAATATGTTCTGCAGCTATATAAAAATTGCCGTGTTCTACTACGGCTCCAAAATATTCTAGCTGTTTAAAAAGCATTCTTTAATCCTCCAATTCCCTTGATGAACAAATATATTATAAAACGATTAGTGTGACTAATCAATATGATTAATTATAAGATTTGATTAAGAAGAAAAAATGATTTAAAATGTATTTAACGAAAGGAACGGAGGCTTTTATATGGCAAAGAATTTAATTTTCTACTATTCTCGCAAAGGAGAAAATTATGTTAATGGTAGCATTGAAAATCTTCCCAAAGGAAATACGGAGATTTGTGCGGAATTTATCAAAGACGCAGTGGGTGGAGAACTTTTTGAAATTGAAACTGTTAGAGAATACCCGCGAGATTACACGGCATGTACTATAGAAGCCAAGGAAGAACTAGTTAAGAAAGCTCGCCCAGAACTTCGTAGATATTTAGAGAGCATCGAGGAATACGAAAATGTTTTTGTTTGTGGTCCCTGTTGGTGGGGAACCTATCCTTGCGCAATATTTACGCAATTGGAAAAATTGAGTTTTTCTGGCAAGAAGGTTATGGCTTTAATGACTCATGAGGGCAGCGGACTTGGAAATTCCGAAAGAGATTTAAAAAAAATTTGCCAAGGCGCAACATTTGGCAAAGGGATTGCTGTTCATGGAGCGGATGCTTCTGTTTCAAGAAGTGTTGTTAGTAAATGGGCGCAAGAAAATATATAATAGAAAGCAGGCGGGATAAGATGGAAAAAGAAGTAATGCTTTGGGCTGGTGCAGGTCAAATAGGTATGGCGATTGCACGCAGAATGGGTTACGGCAAGAAAATTATCGTAGGTGATAAGAAAATTGAAAATGCTAAAGCTATGGCACAAATCATGAATAATGCTGGCTATGATGTTGTGCCAATGGAAATGGATTTAGCAAGTCGTGCTTCGATTAAAAACTTGATTGCTGAGGGAGAAAAATACGGGCCGATTACGGATATGATTATTGCGGCTGGAGTTTCTCCGAGTCAAGCACCCATCGAAGTAATTTTAAAGGTAGATCTTTATGGCTCAGCGGTGATGATGGAAGAAGTTGGCAAGGTAATTGCACCTGGTGGCTCTGGCATTATGATTTCCAGTCAATCCGGATGGAGAATGCCAGCCCTGACTCCAGAGCAAGACGAAGCTTTAGCAACAACTCCAACGGAAGAACTTTTAGCTTTAGATTTTCTGCAACCAGGAAAAATTAAAGATACGCTGCATGCTTATCAAATGGCAAAACGTTGTAACGAGAAACGTGTCATGGCTGAGGCAGTTAAATGGGGAACTCGTGGTGCTAGAATTAATGACATAGCTCCAGGAATTATCGTAACACCTCTTGCTATTGACGAATTTAACGGACCTCGAGGAGATTTCTATAAAAATATGTTTGCGAAATGTCCTGCGGGTAGACCTGGTACGGCTGATGAAGTAGCCAATATTGCCGAGCTTTTGATGAGCAAACGAGGAGCATTTATTTCCGGTTCAACTTTTCTCGCAGATGGCGGTGCCACGGCAAGTTATTTTTACGGACCACTGAAACCGCAGGGTTAAGGATTAAAAGTGTTAAAAAAAGCGGGTCACCTGTTTGGGGTGGCCCGCTTAACTTTTGGAACAGAAAAATTTTTTGTCCGAAAATTTACCACTGACACAGAGGATAATAAAAGCATAGAGTAACTAAATCCCTGTTTGGAGGTAAATAAAGATGATTATTGCTGTAGATTTTGATGGCACCTTGTGTGAAGATGCTTTCCCGGAAATTGGTCGCCCTAATTTAGAACTTATTCGTAAATTAAAAATAAATCACATGAATGGTGATAAGCTTATTCTCTGGACCTGCAGAACTGACGAGGATTTGACGAGAGCACTTAGTTGGTGTCAAGGCTTTGGTCTTGTGTTCGATGCAGTCAATGAAAATTTACCAGAGGTGATTGCGCTTTATGGCGGTGATTCTCGCAAAATTTTCGCGGATATTTATCTTGACGATAGATGCGTTGCTCCTTGGGAATATGGACTGAAGAAGGCTCAGTAAATTTGTGATAAACATTTTTTGAAAAAAAGCAAAAGAAAAATCAAGCAATGAGTGATTGACACTGAGCTATGGGGTCTTTCGACGTGGCATAGTTTTGCCTTGCACAAAAAAATAAGATATGCTATGCTAAAGTTGTATGAAAATTTGGATGGCAATTAACGATTTGTGTGAGGAGTGATTGTTTTGCATAAAAGTTATAATCAAAAATTGAGGATGCTAGCCATCATCGACGTTTTTAATGAATATACTGACGATGACCATAGCATTAGCTTGGAACAAATTCAAGAGCTATTGCTAGAAAAAGAGTTAGGCGCAGACCGTAAGACTCTCTATCAAGATTTCAACTATCTTACGGAGTACGGCTTTGAAATTATCAAAGAAAATATTGGGCGTACCTACTATTATAAATTAGTTACACGTCCCTTTGATTTGGCTGAACTAAAATTTTTGGTAGATTCCGTGCAGGCTGCAAAATTTATTACTGAACGTAAGTCCAGCGAGATTATTGAAAAATTAAGTTCGCCTTATTTTGTCAGCAAGTATCAAGCTGAAGCATTAAAACGCCAAGTGCATATTAATGGTCGCGTCAAAACGATTAATAAAAGCATTCTCCTAAACATCGATAAGATTCACGAAGCTATCAAGAACAATAAACAAATCCGTTTCAAATATTTTCAGTGGAACGCTAAAAAAGAAGCCGTGTATAAACACGACGGAGCCATGTATTACGTGAGCCCTTGGGCTTTGATTTGGGACGATGAAAATTATTATCTCGTAGCCTTTGATTCTGAAGCACAAAAGGTTAAACATTTTCGCGTAGATAAGATGACGAATATGAGCATTACTGAAAATATTCAAGAAGCATTGGCGGAGAAAGCTGCATTTAATGCTGCAGAATATTCTAAATCCGCCTTCGGTATGTACGGAGGCAAGCGAGTTACTGTTACTTTGGAAGCGGAGACGAGCCTCGTAGGTGTTCTCATCGATCGCTTTGGGAAGGATGTTGCTATGTACCAACGCGGGAAAAATAAAGTTGAGGTTTGGGCCGACGTTATGCTCAGCCCTCAATTTTACGGCTGGCTCGCAGGCTTTGGCAGTGCTATTCGCGTAACGAAACCGCAAAGCGCTGTGGATGACATGAAAAAACTTATCAAAGAGTTAAAGTCCGCGTACTAAATAATTTATCATTAAAAATAATTCGCAAATATACATGAAAAATCCTGAAGCTCGCTCGAGAACTTCAGGATTGATTTTTATTTGAAGAAAGACATAATTCCGTAAAAAATTGGCGGTACAATTAAGGACGGTAACATATTGAGTGTCTTACAATCCTTGAGCTGCAAGATACCAAGACTGGAGCTCAGGAGGAAGATGCCTCCTAGGACAGATATTTCAGCCATCAAGTGTGGACTGAGAAAGGGAGCGATAACACCAGCAAATGCATAAATTGTACCCTGCCAACAAAAAAGCACGAAGGCAGCAATTGCAATACCAATACCATATGTTGAACCAAAAATAATGGAACTGACAAAGTCCAAGGTCGCGTTGGTAAAAAGATACGTATGGTTGTCGTTAAGACGACTTTCGATGGGCCCGAGAATACTCAAGGTACCAATACAGAATAATAAAATTGCTGTGGAAAGACCTTCGGCTAGCTTAGAGCCTCCCTTACATTTAGCAAGCAGCTTGTTAAAGCCACCGGCAATATCTAGCCAAGTGCCGATAACCGTGCCGATGGCAATGCTTGCGATAAAAAGCACCGGGTAACCAACCTTGCCCATATTATTGACAATAGCATTTGCACCCAGACCAAGTGTTGCCAGTCCTAAACCATTAAATAAAGCGTTTTGATACTTTTCATCAATGCCGCCTTCTTTGCCTGCAAATCTTCTGATACATGCACCGATAAGGGAGCCTGTTAAAATTGTAGAAAAGTTTACGAATGTACCAATCATTTATTTTGTCCTACTATTTTTAAAATTTATTTACTTTTGGGGGAATATTGTATATCATTATAGAAGAAAAATGAAAAAATTTCAACGGAGGAATCATTATGAAAAAAATTATCACTGCTCTGTGTCTTGGTTTAGCATTATCTGCAACTTGCTTTGCAACTGAAGTTACTACTATGCAATTTAAAACGGATAAAACCAACTACAAGTATCCACGCTTTACCTTAGAAAGCTCTAAGGCAACTCAAAAGATTAATAAATTTGTTAATAGTGAATTTAAATCCTTGCGCAAGATTCATAATCAAGACCATGAGCTTGTTGGTGGCGGTATGGATTATAAAGTCATTCTTGATGACGAAAAGTATCTTTGCTTCACCTTAGAGCCCTACGATTTCCATGGCGGAGCACATGGAATGTATTACACTGGTTACTATGTTTTCGACAAAGAAACTGGTAATCGCATGAAATATTATGATTTTGTTCCCTCAATTAATTCTGACGAATTACGTTGGGGTATTAAAAACGGTTACTTGCCTGTAGAGCTTGAAGACGGTTCCCAAGGCGAAGCTCCTTTTATGGATGAAAACACTTTGGTTAAAGAAAACTTCCGCCTTAATGGGGATGGTAGTGTTTCTCTTGTTTATGGTCCTTACGAGCTTGATTGTTACGCAGCTGGCAATAATTATGTAAAACTTACTACGAAACAAGTAGAGAAACTGAAAGTGATGATGCCAAGCAAATAATTAATTCGTAGTGCGTAAACTTTATCAATTAGCAATTAGTAATGAGTAATTAGCAATTTTGGTAATGGTCACGCTAACTTCAATCGCAAACCAAAACTATTCGCCATAAATACTGCATTTGTAAATACAATCTAACGATTTAACGATTCAGTTTAATCAAAAGGATTTGCGTAGCAAATCCATCCACAATTGCTCATTGCTCTTTGCTAATTGCTAATTGATTTATCGTCTACCTCGTGATAAAATATTCCCAACTGAAAATTTATGCTAGGGGAGCGTATGCTGAGAGAACTTTTTGTTCGACCCTTTGAACCTGATTCGGTTAGTACCGACGTAGGAAAGCAAAGTTCAATTATTTCGCTCCCAAAATTTTGGGAGCTTTTTTATTTTTCTTGATGACAAGGAGGAGAAAAATCATGACACAAATGCAACTTGCTAGACAAGGAATTATTACCGAGCAAATGAAAATCGTAGCCGAGCAAGAAGGCTTGACTCCGGAATATATTCGCGAAAATGTGGCGAAAGGAACAATTGTTATTCCTTGTAACATTAATCATAAAAATATCGTTCCTCGTGGCGTTGGTCAAGGCTTGACTGTCAAGGTCAATGCTAATATCGGTACATCTAGCTCTTTTCCTGATCCAGCTCCCGAAATCGCAAAATTAAAGGCGGCTATTGAAGCTGGTGCTGATGCTGTTATGGATCTTTCCACTGGCGACAATATTACCGAATCTCGTCGAGCAATCCTTGCTAATTCTACAATTATGGTTGGCACCGTTCCTATGTATCAGGTAACTGTTGAGACAATTAAGAAACGTGGCTTTGTTGTAGAAATGACTAAGGATGATATTATGGATGTTATTCGTATGCAAGCAGAAGATGGTGCCGATTTCTTAACCTTGCATTGCGGTATTACTCGTCAGGTTTTAAAACATCTTTTGGATCAAGGTCGCGAGATGGATGTTGTCTCTCGCGGGGGCAGCTTTATCACTGGTTGGATGCTGCATAACGAACAAGAAAACCCTCTCTACGAATATTTTGATGAAATTCTTGAGATATGTTCCAAGTATGACGTAACAATTTCTTTGGGTGATGGCTTGCGTCCTGGCTGCATTGCCGATGCAACCGACCGCGCTCAAATACAAGAACTGTTAAATCTTGGTGAGCTTACCCAAAGAGCTTGGGATAAAGGTGTTCAAGTTATGGTTGAAGGACCCGGTCACGTTCCTTATAACCAAATCGCAACTAATATGCAATTAGAAAAACGTCTTTGTCAAGGTGCGCCCTTCTACGTACTTGGACCACTTGTTACTGATGTTGCACCTGGTTACGATCATATTACTTCCGCAATTGGTGGTACCTTGGCAGCAGTAAGTGGTGCCGATTTCTTGTGCTACGTTACTCCAGCAGAACATTTAGGCTTGCCTGATATTAATGACGTACGCGAGGGCGTAATTGCTTCTCGCATTGCGGCTCATGCAGCGGACCTCGCCAAGGGCAATAAGAAAGCTTGGGAATGGGATTTAGCTATGGCTCGTGCTCGCAAGCTCTTGGATTGGCCTGAGCAATTACGCCTCGCTATTGATCCTGTTCGTGCAACAGATTTCCGTAATCGCAAGAACCAATCTGCGGACGAGGCCTGTTCGATGTGTGGTGAATATTGCGCTGTAAAAATTTGCGGCAAATACATCGACGAACACAAGAGAAAAAATCGATAAGCTGTGAATTGCTTGATTAAAACTTAATTATAAAAAAAGAAATAAGGTCGTGCATGTCGTACGACCTTATTTTTTTGTATCGTGTCTTGTCTCGTCAAGAATTTTTTCTTTAAAAATTTTTTATTTCCAAGAACAACATGTATCCTTTGAAATTTTAAATTTTAATTCTTTCAGCAAAGCTTTATGTGAGCTTGCAGTTTTTTTTGTCACACGAATAAATATTGTACTAAATACATGTAACAAACCGTTCCCGCTGCCATGGAAAGCAGCACGTTCTTGAAAAAGATTTGCAACAGCACGCAGAGCAAACCGGCAATTGCCTCGGGAATACCATGTGAGCCAGTGAACACATTAACATCTTTAAATGAATAGACGACCAACATAGCCATGGCAGCAGCTGGAAGCAATGTGCTGAGATAATCCATCAAGGCATTTTGTTCACGAAAAACTATGAAGGAAAGGAAACGAGTTAGCATGGTGCCTGCCATAACTACGGCAATGGCAAGAATAATTTCAGACCAAGTCATTGGCATTTGTTTCCACCTCCTTTGTAATAGGACCACACGAAGACGGCAATCATCATTACCATCGCAGGGGGAATGAAATATTTAGGGCCAAATGCAAGCAAGGATAACAACGAAAGTCCAAGACCTGTGAGGGCAGGCTTGTGATTATCAGTGCCTTGCCATTGTCCAACAAAAATTACTAGAAAGAGACAGACGAGTACGAAGTCAAGACCCTTGGTGTTGATAGAGATTTGACTTCCTAAAAACGCGCCAAAGGTTGTACCGATGACCCAATAACTTTGGTTCAATAAACTGACGAAGGTATAAAACCATCCTTTGTCGACGTCCTCTGGAATATTTGTGCCAACGTTAACGGCAAAAGTTTCATCGCAGAGGGCGAAAATCATATAAAGTTTTTTCAAGCCCATATTTTTATAACGGTCAAGCATTGTTAACCCATAGAAGAAATGACGAGAATTAACAAGCAGTGTCATATAAAAGGCCGCAAAAGGATCAAAGGGACTTACCATCATGGGGACCATGACGAATTGCATGGAACCTGCGAAAACAAAAATACTAATCAAGATGGGGACGATGGGAGGAAAACCTTTGCTTACAACGTAGAAGCCGTAAGCCGATCCTAAAAATAAAAACGCTGCACAAATGGGCAGCGTAAAAGGAAAAGCAGCTTTAAAAGCATGTAAAATTTTATTCATTTCACACCGTATGTTCATTGAGTAAATTAGTACGATTTATGGTTAGTTTATTTTATAAGCAATATCTTAAAGAGTAATAGTTTAAATAAATATTATTTACGTCCCAAAATTTTGGCAGCCTTGTCAGGATAATTGGTGATGAGTACGTCCACATGATTATCCACGAGCGCTTGCATAACTTCTTCTGTATTAGCAGTCCAAGCCTGCAATTTAATGCCGTGAGCATGTAACTCATCAGCAATGCCTGGTTTTAAGCAATAAGTGTAAATAACATTAGCTGAATAAGCTCCTTGACCCGCACAATATTTGCCGTAGTTAATGACCCAGCTTTCGGTTAAAAGACCACAAATCGCATCGGGCATGAGCTCTTTAACTTTTTGAATAGTATAATGATTAAAAGAGGAATACCAAATTTGTTTTTCTAAACCAAATTCTTTTACCATGGCGATGAGCTTTTCTACGATGCCATCGTATTCATAGATGCTGGTCTTAAGTTCAATGTTGGTGATGAGCTTGGTAGTTTTGAGCCAAGTAAAATATTCTCGCAAGGTTGGGATGGTTTGGCGAGGAAAGAATCCTTTCATATTTACGCCAACGCTAAGAGTTTTTAATTCTTCAAGAGTGTGGTCATTGAGGTTACCCGTGCCATTAGAAGTCCTGTCTAAGGTTTCGTCATGCATGATAACGATTTCACCATCTTTGGTAAGTTGGATATCTAATTCGATGCCATCAGCAAGAGTTTCTTCAGCAACCTTTTGAAAAGCAAGCATGGTGTTTTCTGGATAGTAACCGGAAAAACCACGATGCGCGAAAATCATGGTCATAATTTTTCCTCCTGTATTAGAAAATAATTTATTAGTAAATTGATATTTGAATCGTCAAGTCCTATGAAAAAGTTTAGATTGAACGTGATTCTATAAACATTTACACATTAATTATACATTATCGAGTATCAATTATCAATTTAAATTGTATACATTATACCTTATTTTCATTGACAATTTGAGTATACTTTGATAAGATTAAATTACTGTTATGGGCTTAGTGTTAGCCTATGAAATTACAATATTTACATACAGGATTAGGAGGAACTTCTTATGAAAAAAGTATTAGCTATGCTCTTGACTGGTGCACTTGCAGTTGCAGTTGCTGGTTGTGGTGGTGGAGACAAAAAACAAGCTGCAGCAAAACCTGACACTAGCAAACCGTTGGTAATCAAATTGTCTCATGTATTCCAACCTTCTGAACAACTTTGGAAATCCATGCAATTAGTAACCGACCGTATTCGTGAGAAAACCAAAGGACGTATCGACATTCAACATTTTGGTCAAGGTCAAATTGCAACCTATAAAGATGGTCTTGAACAGGTAGCTCAAGGTGCAGATTTTATTTCTGTAGAAGATCCTTCCTACGTAGGCGACTATGTTCCTGATTTCAGACCTTTAGTTGGACCTATGATGTATGAGTCCTATGACGAATATATTAAGATGATCGAAACCCCGCTGGTTCAAGATATGATCAAAAAAGCTGAAGAAAAAGGCATTAAGATTCTTGCTCTTGACTATATCTTCGGTTTCCGTAATCTGGAAGTCAACAAAGTTATCAAAACTCCTGAAGATTTGAAAGGCATGAAACTGCGTGTTCCTGGCTCCAAGCTTTTCATCGATACCATCAATGCAATGGGTGCTACCGCAACTGGTATGCCTTACTCTGAAACCTTATCTGCAGTATCTGCTAAAACTGTGGACGGTCTCGAAGGTTCCGAATTCTCTAACGATGGCACCAAAGCTTATGAGGTTTGCAAAAACGTAGCAACCACTAAACACTTCTTAGGTACCTGCGGCGTTTATATTTCCCCGAAGACTTGGGCTAAGATGACTCCAGAAGAACAAAAAATTGTTGCTGAAGAATTCAAGTTCGGCGGCAAAGAAATGACCGAAATCATCAAAAAAGATTACGACAGAACTTACAAGCACCTTCTTGAAATGGGCGTTAAATTCAACGACGTTGACCATGCTGCATTCAATAAGGCTGTAGAAAAAGTTTATATCGACATGGAAGAAAAACAAGGCGCAACCAAAGGCATCTCCAAAAAGATGCATGAAGAGGTTGCAAAGATTCGCGCAAGCCTGAAAAAATAATTTCCTTGGCTAATTCTATCATCATCTAAAAGTGGCTGTACTGGAACTAGCTTCCGGTACAGCCTTTTAGTATATTTAAGGAGGTTGTATTTTGGGCAAGTTTATCTTAAAAAATATAGAAGAGATTGTTGCGGCTGCCTGCATTACCTTTACAACTATCCTCGTTGTAATTAATGTAATTATGCGCTATGTCTTAAACTCTGGCATTGTTTGGACTGAAGAGGTTGCAACTGGTAGCTTCGTTTGGTCCGTATTCATCGGTGCTATTGCTGTTTATAAAAACCATGGGCACGTAGGTGTTGATATGGTTGTCAAAGCTTTTCCTAAATCTGTGCAAAAGGTTGTAGCAATTGCTTCCGATATTTTGCTTTTGGTTTTGAATGGCTTTATGGGTTATCTGGCAGTGCTTTATGTTATGATGACCAAAACTAAAATGACTCCGGTGCTTGGCGTATCATCCGCATATATTAGTTTTTCTATTTTAATTTGTTTTGTTGGCATGACTTTATATTCCGCATATTTTGTTTACCAAGATATTTGCGGCAAAAAAGAAGAGGAGGAAGTTAAATAATGGAAGCGTATCTGCCTATATTAATTGTATTCGTCCTCTATTTCTTGGGTATTCCTATCGCCTTTGCATTATTTAGTGCAACCGTATTTTATTTCGGCTTCATCGATACTACATCTCCCATGCAACTGATGTTCCAAAGGCTCATCACTTCAACTCAATCCTTCCCGCTACTTGCCATTTCTTTCTTCGTTATGGCAGGCTCCATCATGAATTATTCGGGTATCTCAGATAAGCTGATGAAATTTACTGACGTACTCACAGGTCACCTTACTGGTGGCATGGCTCAAGTAAACGTCTTACTTTCTTTGCTGATGGGCGGCGTATCTGGTTCAGCCAACGCCGATGCGGCAATGCAATCAAAAATGTTAGTTCCTGAAATGGAAAAGCGTGGTTATGATCGTGGCTTCTCAGCTGCAATTACTGCTGCGTCATCAGCCGTAACTCCTGTTATCCCGCCTGGTATTAACTTAATCATTTACGCATTGATTGCTAATGTATCTGTAACGAAGATGTTTATTGGCGGTTACGTTCCTGGCATTTTGATGGCTCTTGCTCTTATGGGAACAGTTCATGTTATTTCCAAGAAACGTGGCTACAAGCCTTCTCGTGAAAAGCAAGCAAGCATTGGCGAAATCCTTGAGCAATTAAAAGAATCAATTTGGGCTCTTTTGTTCCCCTTCGGTATTATCGCTGGTCTGCGTATTGGCCTCTTCACTCCATCTGAAGCTGGTGCATTCGCAGTAGTTTATTGCATCATCGTTGGTGTTTGCATTTATCGTGAATTAAAATGGAAACATATGTGGCCTGTCATGAAGGAAACCATTTACGGTACTTCTGCAGTAGTATTTATTATCGTGGCAGCATCCTTCTTTGGTTATTATTTGAATTGGCAGCGTATTCCTCAAGCCCTGACCGCATTAATGTTGAACATCACGCAAAATAAATATATCATGCTAGCAATCATCAATGCGCTCTTGCTTTTCTTAGGCATGTTCCTAGAAGGTGGCGCTGCTTTAATTATTCTTGCTCCTCTCTTGGTTCCTGTTGTAGTTAAGCTCGGTGTTGATCCCTTGCATTTTGGTTTGATGTGCATTGTTAATATCATGATCGGTGGCTTGACTCCACCATTTGGATCGATGATGTTTACGGTTTGTGCAATCACGGACACTCCCCTTGAAGAGTTTATTCGTGAAGTAATTCCTTTTATTATTTCTCTGCTTGTTACTCTTCTCATTGTAACCTATTGTCCTACTCTTGTTACCTTCTTGCCTAACCTGTAATCTAAAATATTTTGACCCACAAGTCCTTTGGTACTTGTGGGTCTTTTACTTTATTTAGTATAATGTAGGTAGCAAATATTTTTGGAGGAGAACGTGAAAATGGCAAAAGAAAAATTCATTATGTCTTTGGATTTAGGTACTACTAGCTGTCGTGCGATTTTATTTGATCACGCTGGCGAGATTTGTTCCGTAGCGCAAAAAGAATTTACTCAATTTTTCCCCAAGCCTGGTTGGGTTGAACATGATGCTAACGAGATTTGGGCCAATCAAATGGGTTTGATGTTCGAGTGCATGGAAAAAATTCACGTTGGTTTTGAAGATGTTGCTGGTATTGGCATTACTAACCAACGCGAGACAACTGTTGTGTGGGAAAAATCTACAGGACGTCCCGTTTACAAAGCAATCGTTTGGCAATGTCGTCGTACTGCTGAATATTGTGACGAATTAAAAGCTCAAGGCTTAGCTGAAATGTTCCATGCCAAAACAGGTCTCGTGCTTGATGCATATTTCTCTGGCACCAAGCTGCGTTGGATTCTTGATAATGTGGAAGGTGCTCGTGAAAAAGCTGAGCAAGGCGAATTGCTTTTTGGAACCATCGATACATGGATCATTTGGAAGTTAACGGGTGGACAAGTTCATGTAACAGATTACTCAAATGCATCTCGTACTTTGCTCTACAACATTCATGAATTAAAATGGGACGAGGAAATTCTCAAAATTTTAAATATTCCTGCGTGTATGTTGCCAGAGGTTAAACCATCCAGCTGTGTTTACGGTGTGACGGAAGCAAAAACTTTTGGTTATGAGGTTCCTATTGCAGGTGCAGCTGGTGACCAACAATGTGCTCTCTTCGGACAAACCTGCTTTGCTCCTGGCGAAGCTAAAAATACTTACGGTACAGGCGGTTTCATGTTAATGAACACTGGCGAGAAACCTGTTAATTCTAAACACGGTCTCGTAACTACAATTGCTTGGGGCGTGGACGGTAAGGTTGAATATGCTCTTGAGGGCTCCATCTTTATTGCAGGTGCGGCTGTGCAATGGCTTCGCGATCAACTTGGCTTAGTTAGAAATGCAGCTGAATCCGAAGCGATGGCGACGTCCGTGCCTGATACAAATGGTTGCTATATGGTTCCGGCTTTTGTTGGATTAGGTGCTCCCTATTGGAATCAATATGCTCGTGGTTGCATCGTTGGTTTAACGCGTGGAGTTAATGCAAATCATATCGTACGTGCTACTTTGGAGGCTATTGCTTATCAGGTTAATGATGTTCTTCAAGCAATGGAAGAAGATTCTGGTATTAAGTTAAGCGGCCTGCGTGTAGACGGTGGCGCTTGTGCTAATAGTTTCATGATGCAATTCCAAGCTGATATTATGAACACCAAGGTACAAAGACCTTGTTGCATCGAGACAACGGCTATTGGTGCAGCATATCTTGCTGGTCTTGCAGTTGGTTACTGGGACAGTAAAGAAGCAATCAGAACTAATCATCAAATTGCGAAAGAATTTATTCCTGATATGAATGAAGAAAAACGGTTGGCATTGCTCGAAGGATGGCATAACGCAGTTGCTGCTGCTTGCGTAAAAATTTAAAATTTCGAGTCACTTGCTCTGTCTTTGCTGTAGAAATCCTTTGTGATTTTATTGAAACTGTTATGGCAAAATATATAGCGTTTTTGTAGCGATAATATTTCGACGTTTTGCAGATTAAAATTGCTGAACTGAAAACTTTTCGCAATCTATAGGTTAAACTTTTCAAACAAAAATTCAGCGTGATGAATCGATGTAAATCGATTCATCACGCTGTTTCGTTTTTGGCAATTGATTCTTAAGGCTAAGCAAATTCTTTTACAAATCGCGAGGCTGTTTGTAAAACTCATAATTTTTTAAATTAGCATTTCCTATGAATTTCCTTCGAATGATCATGCTCAAGCTCGGACACAGGATTAACATGAACCATGCAATGCTTTACTTGTGGGAAATTTATTTCGATTGCTTCGTGAACGGCTTCGGCTATGTTGTGGGCTTCGGAAAGCTTTAAGTTATCGTCAGCAGAAATTTCCACGTCAACGTAAGCGCGGCTACCAAACATACGCGTATGAACTTCATCGGCATGAATGACTCCTTTGACGGATTCAATGACCTGAAGAATTTTTTCTACATCGGTTTCTTCCATGGAATGGTCAACCATTTTATCCATGGCATCCTTGAAAACCTCGTAGGCAGCTTCGAGTATCATCAAACAAATCACGATGGAGGCAAGAGGATCGAGGATGGGATAACCCATGCGTGCACCGATGATGCCGATTAAAGCGCCAACAGAAGAAATTGCGTCAGAACGATGATGCCAAGCATCGGCCCTTAAAGCACCAGAATTTATTTTGTCAGCAACACCCTTTGTGTACCAAAACATGCCTTCCTTAACAACGATGGAAATAATTGCTGCGACAAGAGCCATTATGCCAGGAACTTGCAACTCGCTTGGTTCACTATGAAAGGCTTTGTCGTAGCCGCTATACCCAATACCGAAGGCGACGGATACAAGCATACCGGCGAGAATGACAGCCGCAACACATTCCATGCGTTCGTGACCATATTGATGCTCGGAGTCTTCTGCCTTGTTAGACATTTTCACGCCAGCAACAACAACGAATGTAGAGAGCACGTCGGACGCAGAATGGACGCCGTCAGAAACCATTGCCGCCGAGTTAGCTAGAAAGCCAGCGACTAATTTTCCTAAAGAGAGAGCTAGGTTGGCGATGACACTGTAAAAGGAACAGGTCATGGCGAGTTTTTCATTTTCATTGACGAATTTCATAAAAAATACCTCCTGTGTCTTTGCAGTTCGCAGACTTCTTCGTCTTGCGGAGCATCTCTGTCCCGCAGAACGTATGTCTGCTGCCCTCAGGGCCCGGCTGCAAAAACCAGAAGGTTTAACGCCTGATCAGATTGTACTGTAGATTGCAAAATTTGCAGTGCAAAGAGATTATGCATATTTTAAAGAGTTAGCCATAGGTTTGTCAACAATTATTTTTAAAAAATTTTGCAAATATGCAAAACATAACATATAATATAATGCATAATTTCGTATTCCGCATTGTTTTGTTTTTTCTATCGCTATTATCTACTCGTTTGGAGATCTCATGAAACTTTTTTATTTACTTCTTTCTTGCGTATTATTGTTGACAAGCTCTGTGGCTCGGGCTACGACTCGTGCGGGGCAAGAATACGTGGACGCATATTTTATTAGCGCTTGCGCTGGTAGTTGTTTAGGAGTTTATTCGCCGTTCCATTCGCTTGAATTCGATTACATGCGTAGTTATGGTTGGGATGTTACTCCTTACCTTTTAAAATCTGAGGGTGTGGAAGCAAATTTTGCTATGGCTCAAAATTATTTTGATGAGCTGGACCAAAACGTTTACGTACTTACTGTGCGTGGCAGTGCCTCTAAGGGCGATTTTCAAATTGATTTAAAAACTCGTAAGGCTGCCTATGAACCAGAGGATGCAGTTTTTGTTAACGCCAAAGATAATAAAGAAAATATTAATAATTATCCTTTGGTTCATTATGGTTTTGATAGCTATACCAACGTTATTTTGAAAAATTTTGTTTTTGATGAGCAAGGTCAGTGGAAAGGCGTCTTCAAAAAAATTAACGAAGATCCTAAGGCTAAGCTTTTCATCACGGGTCATTCTTTAGGTGGAGCAGTCGCAACACTTTTAGGTGAACGCATGGTTAGTGCAGGTATGCCAAAGGATAAATTTGAAGTCATTACTTTTGGGGCTCCTGCTATAGGCAATAAAGTTTTTGCAGAGCGTTACGGTGATCGCATAAATTTGAAACGCGTCACTAACACAAATGATCCCATTCCTGGAGGCTTGCAAACCTTTTTTGACAACTACCAACAATTTGGTACCAATATTAAATATCACTTGTCTCCGAGAATCAGCGGTGTACAGCATGACATCACCATGTATTTTGATTATTCTGTTAATGAAGCATTTAAAGAGAGAGACAGACAAGTAGCTCTTGGTAATGTTCAGGCCGAACCCTACGTAAAAACAACTCCCGGCAAACCTGTAGTAGCTCTTTGGATGAACGCGGCAAAGCATATGAGTGATATTGCTTATATTACCGATACAAAGCGCATGATTCAAGATGAGTACAAGGATTTACTCCCTTCTTATATTGTTATGAGTGATAAAATTAATATGGACGATTTTAGAAATTACGACATCATTCAAACTAGTAAGGATGCAGGAGCGGATTACGTATTAATCGTTAATATAGAAGGCAGTAAATCTCAAACTATGCAGTATCATTATTTGGCAGTGGAACAGGTGCTTTTCGACAAAGACGGTAATATGCTTGCCATGGAAAATGTTTCTCGCAAGGTTTCTCCCTCCGTTGGTAATATTCAAGCTGCAGAACAAAATTTCTTTACGGCAAGAAAAACTCTTTTAGAAAAATTGCCCTTCTTGAATCAAGTTAAAAAGCCCAGACTTTTTACTGGACACTAAGGATATTTATGAAGCTTGTAGAATTAGAAACACAATTGAGTCAATGCGATGCATGTGCTTTTCGTAAGGATTGCTTTGCGCCTGTTGGTTGGCACGGGAATCCGGAAAGCCCCATCGTTTTTGTTGGCGAAGGACCAGGAGGCGTGGAGGATCAGTATGGCTGTCCTCTCATTGGCCCGAGCGGGCAACTTCTTGATCGAGCTCTCTGGGCTGCGAAGATGACACGCGACAGAGTTTTAACGACAAATATCATTAAGTGTCGCCCCAAGAATAATCGCACGCCAGATATTGCGGAAGCAAGTTTTTGCGCTCAATTGTGGCTAGAGAAAGAATTGTCCATCGTTCATCCTAAGGTTATTGTTGCTTTAGGTGGTGTTGCCTTGCATTATCTTGGCAATGCGGATATGCGTATCACTCGTGATAGGGGACAGTGGTTCCGCACTGCTCAAGGCTACGATTGTATAGCGATCTATCATCCAGCTTACCTTTTACGTCTCGTGGGTCACGATTTAGTTAAAGCTAAATGGGACGTTTACTACGATTTAATTGCTGCTCGCGAGCGTGCAGAAAAGCTCGCTCCAGGTTATCAATTTATGAGCGAAGAACCAACTAAGCTCTTCACACTTTATAAGAAACGCTATTAAAAAAACCTGCTGATTTCTGTCAGCAGGTCATTTTATTTTTGGTTAAATAATTTTCGTTGTCCAATCTTCGATGTTCCAGACGGAATCAACCCAATCTTCATAAAATTCTGGTTCGTGGGATACTAAAAGCACAGAACCTTTGAATTCTTTAATAGCGCGCTTGAGTTCTTCCTTAGCATCAACATCGAGATGGTTGGTGGGTTCGTCAAGTACAAGCCAGTTGACATCCTTGAGCATCAATTTGCAAAGACGCACCTTAGCAGCTTCGCCGCCCGAGAGCACGAAAACCTTGGAGGTGATGTGATCGTTTGTAAGACCACAACCAGCAAGAGCTGCCCGAACCTCGTATTGAGTTAGACCTGGATATTCGTTCCAAACATCTTCTAGGGCAGTTCTTTCATTTTTTTCGCGTTCTTCTTGCTCGAAGTAGCCTGGCATTAAGAATTCGCCCAGCTCAACCTTGCCGGTAATAGGAGGAATAATGCCGAGAATTGTTTTTAAAAGCGTAGTCTTACCAAGTCCGTTGACTCCGCGAATAGCAATTTTTTGCCCGCGTTCTAAATTAAAGGTAACGGGACGGGTGAGTGGAGAGTCGTAACCCAAAACTAAATCCTTTGCCTCAACAAGGAAGCGAGAGGGAGTGCGACCTTCGCGGAACTTAAAGGTGGGTTTAATTTTTTCGCGAGGTTTTTCGATCATCTCCATCTTATCAAGCTTGCGTTGACGAGACTTTGCCATATTGGTAGTTGCTACGCGAGCTTTATTGCGAGCTATAAAGTCTTCGAGCTTAGCGACCTCTTGCTGTTGACGATTATAGGCAGCTTCTTCTTGGGCTTTATAAATGGCATACATTTCTTGGAACTTGTCGTAGTTCCCTGCGTAACGAGTGAGCTCACAATTTTCAAGATGATAGATGACATTGACAACTTTATTCAAGAAGAGAACGTCATGGCTAATGAGAATGAAAGCATGCTCGTAGTTTTGCAAAAACTTAGTGAGCCATTCGATATGTTCTACGTCGAGATAGTTCGTCGGTTCGTCTAAGAGAAGAATCTTGGAGTTTTGTAATAAAAGTTTAGCTAAGAGAACCTTGCTGCGTTGACCGCCGGATAACTCGCTGACATCCTTGTCGAGTCCGATGCTGCCAAGACCTAAGCCGTTAGCAAATTCTTCAATCTTGCTATCGAGAGAGTAGAAGCCTGCATGCTCCAATTCACTTTGGATTTCGCCAACCTGATTCATCATTTTATCCATCTCTTCAGGAGAAGCGTCGCCCATTTTTTCGTAAAGGTCCATCATTTCTTGTTCCATCTCGAACATTTCTTTAAAAGCAGTGTTCAAAACTTCACGAATGGTCATACCTTTTTCCAAGGTGGATTGTTGGTCCAAATAACCAACGGTAACTTTACCAGGCCATTCAACCTTGCCGTCGTCAGGTAGCGTGTGACCGGTTACTATGTTTAAGAAGGTGGACTTACCTTCGCCGTTGGCCCCGACAAGGCCTACGTGCTCGCCGCGGAGCAATTTAAAAGAAACATTTTCTAAAATTTGACGTCCGCCAAATGAATGGGAGACGTTGGTTACGTTTAAGTAGCTCAATTTTACCTCACTAACGATAATTTTAATCTTAAGTATGTACTGTAAAGCAATTCGGAATTCGGAATTGTGGAATAATTTTTCTGCGAAAAATTATGATGGAAATGGTATCGTTAAATACCTTAGAAATTTGTTTTAAACATACTATATTATTCTATTATATGTGGAGATGTTTTGTAAAGAAGCAGGAAAATATATTTTGTTGTAGAATTAAAAAGAAGTATGTTTTTCAAACATTATCAATGTAAAAGAATTAGCAATTAATCATTGTTTATCTACCATTACGCATCGATCAATAAAGTAGACAATATATTTAGGAGGTTTCTTATGATTATCGCAAGCATCGCAGATATTCCCCGAATGTTACCCTACGTTGATGAAAATTTAGCCAAGGCGCTTCGTTATATTGCGCAAACCGATTTTTCTAGAGTGGAAAATGGTGAATACGAAATCGAGGGCCGCGATATTTACGCAGGTGTTAACACGTATATGACGGAGCCTAAGGAAGCTCGTCGTCCGGAAAAGCATACAAAATATATTGACGTACAATTAGTTGCCCGCGGTGAAGAAGAGATTTTCGTTATGCCG
Organism: Phascolarctobacterium sp.; assembly: GCA_030523325.1. Lineage (GTDB taxonomy): Bacteria > Bacillota > Negativicutes > Acidaminococcales > Acidaminococcaceae > Phascolarctobacterium_A. The sequence goes on along the minus strand of JAUNIS010000022.1, from coordinate 905 downwards.
TATAATTTGGCTTGCATTCCCACGGAAGATTTCATGACTGAGCGAGACGTAGCTTTTTATTCTTGTGTTGAACGCAACAGCGTGAAATTAAAAGCCGGGGATTTCGCTGTTATCTATCCTTGGGAAATTCATCGTCCTAACTGTGCTTTGAACGAGCCCTGCGAGGTACAAAAGGTCGTAGTAAAAATTAAAGCGTAAACGTGAAGGCTTTGCTATAAATTTGCCAAAATAAAAATAGCCATAGGTTTGTACATTTAAGTGCTTTGCCTATGGCTATTTTTTATGAGTTAAGTTTATACAAGAAGCATTCGTGTATTAATTGAATACAGTTTGCTGAAATTTTTGCTCGAGGCTTAGGATTATTTTCCTTCTTCAGCCTTGAGCACTTCTTCTTGAGGCGCCAAAATATAACTACACGCTCAAATATTTCTATTATTTGCGTGAGATTACTTTTGCTTTTTGAAAGAATGAATTATAATTTTCTAGTTCATTTGAATAAACAGTTGACATGGAATCTATTCTATGGCATAATATATCTCGCTGACGAGATGCGGCCAGTAAGATTTTGAGTTAAAAAAACTTTAAAAAATAATTAAAAAAGTTGTTGACAAAAAAATCTCATCGTAGTATAATAAGTCTCGTCGATGTTGAGCGACTGCTCAACAAGAACATTCCTCGATAGTTCAGTCGGTAGAACGGCGGACTGTTAATCCGTATGTCGTAGGTTCGAGTCCTACTCGGGGAGCCAACTGGCCGGTTGGTCAAGCGGTTAAGACACCGCCCTTTCACGGCGGTATCGGGGGTTCGATTCCCCCACCGGTCACCATTCGGGCGCTTAGCTCAGCTGGGAGAGCGTCTGCCTTACAAGCAGAATGTCAGCGGTTCGATCCCGTTAGCGCCCACCA
>JAUNIS010000003.1 GCA_030523325.1 Phascolarctobacterium sp. | reverse complement strand
AACCGCTGACATTCTGCTTGTAAGGCAGACGCTCTCCCAGCTGAGCTAAGCGCCCACGTGGTGATTGACCGGGGGCTCGAACCCCGGACCCGCTGATTAAGAGTCAGCTGCTCTACCAACTGAGCTAGTCAACCAAATACACGTTGCAAACATGTTGCTCAAATATGATACATTATTTTAAAACAAAATGCAAGTGTTTTTTAGAAAAAAATTAAAAAATTCGGCAAGCAAAAAAATTAACTTGCTCGTAAATTTATGCTTTGCTATTTACCAAGCTGAATAAAAATTTGTAAAGATAATTAATGAAGAAAGTTTTTTGCAAGAATAAGATAAATCATTTGACTTGCTTTCAAGAAAAGCATAAAATAATAATGATATTTTGTTTATTCAAAACTATAATGTGGAGGAATAGATTATGTTAGATATGAAGTTTGTCCGTGAGAATCCGGAAAAAGTTATTGCTGCCGTTGAAAAACGTTTTGGTCAATTAGACTTGACTGAGTTCTTGGCTCTGGAAGCTAGACGTCGCGAGATTACTCAAGAAGTTGAAGCAATGAAAAAAGAACGCAATAGTGCTTCTCAAGAAATCGGCAAGATGAAAAAGGCAGGCCAGGATGCATCTGAACAAATGGCTGCAGTTCGTGCTTTGGGCGACAAAATTACTGCTTGCGATACTGAACTGAAGGATATCGAAGTAAAATTAAAAAATATTCTTTTGAGTATCCCGAACATTCCCGCAGATGATGTTCCCATCGGTAAGGATGATTCCTGCAACCCGGTTATTCGTACCTGGGCTGAACCTACCAAGTTTGATTTCGAACCCAAACCCCATTGGGAGATTGGTGAAAATCTTGACATCCTTGACTTCGAACGTGGTGTAAAGGTTTCTGGCACTCGTTTTGTTTTCTACAAAGGCTTGGGCTCTCGCCTCGAACGTGCCGTAATTAATTTCTTCTTAGACGTGCACACTCAGAAACATGGCTACACAGAGTTCTTCCCTCCTTTTATCGTTAATGGTGCATCCATGCAAGGCACTGGTCAATTACCTAAATTTGCCGAGGACATGTTTAAACTGGAAAATAGTGATATGTACCTCATCCCGACTGCTGAGGTTCCTGTAACCAATTATCATCGCGACGACATTCTTAAAGGCGAAGATCTTCCTTTATTGTACACCGCTTATTCTGGTTGCTTCCGTGCTGAGGCTGGTGCAGCTGGTCGCGATACTCGCGGCCTTATCCGTATGCATCAATTCAATAAGGTTGAGCTTGTTAAATTTACCAAACCGGAAGAGTCTTGGGCTGAGCTTGACAAATTAACCAACGATGCGGAAGAGGTTTTGCAAATGCTTGGTTTACCTTATCATGTAGTTCGTCTTTGCTCTGGTGATTTGGGCTTTAGCTCTGCAACCACTTACGACTTAGAAGTATGGCTGCCTGCTGCTAATTGCTATCGCGAAATTTCTTCCTGCTCCAACTTCTTAGATTATCAAGCTCGTCGTGCTAATATTCGTTTCCGTCGCGATGCTAAAGCTAAACCCGAGCTGGTTCATACTCTAAATGGTTCTGGTGTTGCAGTTGGTCGTACCGTTGCAGCCATTCTCGAAAATTATCAACAAGCTGATGGCTCTGTTGTAATTCCAGAAGTACTTCGCAAATATATGGGCTGCGACAAGATCGAACCTCCTAAGAAAAAATAAATTTTATTTTTAGAAAATGGTCATAGCGCACTATCTGCTGTGTCGGAACTCCTCGACGTACAACACTAATAAAGTACGCCTTCGTCGTTCCTCCTTGCATCTAGTACACTCTAACCATTTTGACGAAAAAAATAATAAAAAAAGTCGGCGAGTTTTCTTGCCGGCTTTTATTATAGAACTCGTTCACAAAAAATCTTTTCATTAAAAAACTAACGGATTACACAAAACGATTAGAGTGGGCAAGAGACGAGTCAGTCCGACGCTGCTTAAAAAATAAATTATTACACAAAACGGTTAGAGCACGTAAGCTACGAGGAAATAGAAGAGGGAGTCATACTGAAGAGGGTACGTCTACCGAGACGAGCGAAGCGAGCTTGCCGACGAAGTGGATTGCGTGCTTTAAATGTTTTCTAGGAGAGAAATATTATGTCAAGAACTGGTTTGTGGGATTCGCATGCTCATTTGGATGATGATTGGTTTGACGAAGACCGTGAGGAGCTCATCGCTCAATTAAAATTAGATTTAGATGGGATTATAGATCCTGGTTGTGATGATAAAAGCTCGGCTATTGCTATCGAGCTTGCTGAAAAGCATGACTTTATTTACGCAGCAGTTGGTTATCATCCGGAAAATTTAAAAGGGATTAGCGCCAATTATCTCGATCGATTAGCTGCATGGGCCGTGCATCCGAAGGTTGTTGCTATCGGGGAGATTGGTCTCGATTATTATTGGAAGGAAAATGAGTCTAAGGAAGTGCAAAAGAAATTTTTTTTGGAGCAAATTGATTTGGCAAAACAATTCGACTTGCCCATCATCATTCATGATAGAGATGCTCACGGGGATATGCTTGAGATTTTTCAAAAGGAAGTCACAGGTGTGCAAGCAGTCTTTCATTGTTTCGCTGGCTCCTTAGAAATGGCGAAAGAGCTCGCTAAACGCGGCTACTATTTTGGGTTCGGTGGCACCAGTACCTATAAGAACGCCAACAAGGTACGCGAGGTCATGAAATATATTCCGAAAGACTTAATGCTTTTTGAAACCGACAGCCCTTACTTATCTCCCGTACCCTTCCGAGGTAAACGCAACAATCCCGGCTACATCGAGCTTACTGCAAAAAATGCAGCCGAAATTTTAAACATGGACTTCGCCGAGCTGGCGGAGATCACTGCGAATAATACTAAAAGGCTATTTAAAAAATTAGCAATTAGCAAAGAGCAATGAGCAATTGCGGATGGATTTTGCGGAGCAAAATCCTTTTGATCAAAACTGATTAGTTAAGAGTTGCGAATGATTTTGCTTGAAGTTCAAAAATATTTGAAAGAAAATTTTCGATTCATCTTGACTAATCACAAAATATATGGAATAATATACTTGCCGAACCGAAAAACCTTCTGTTTATCGTTAAATCTTCTTTGATTAATCAAAAGATTTGTGAAGCGACTACAATTAATTAGCGAGCTTAACTCATCGACTTGTGGAATTAACGACAAGGTTTGATATGTTTCTGAACTTTATTCATGTAGAGTTGGCGTCTTAACTTCGATTATTAAAAATTTATTTAATCATAGGATTTTGCTTCAGCAAAATCCAACTTCAATTACGCTTTACGCATTAGATTTTGTCGTTCTTACGACCGAATCGCAAATCTTTCGTATTACGCTTGAATTAACTAAGGAGGCGAACCCCTATGGCATTTCCGATTATTCCTATTTTAGCTGTAGCAATTGGTGGTCTCATCTTGAGCCAAGCTACCAACACCAAATCTAAAGATCGTCAAGACGCAGATACTCTCGTTATCAACAATAGCCCGGAAGAATTCAACAGAGAAGAATTCACCTATTCTTTTATCGCTAACCAAATTTTAAAAGTTACCAGTGAAACCGTGCGTCGTTCTGTGGAAAAGTATGAGATTCCCATTGAAAATAAAATTGACGCGCCCCAAGGGGCAACTGGTTATCGCATTACTGGTGAAAGCTTGAAGGAGCTTGCTCGTGAAATGGGTAAGAACGCAGAGCTCGCTGGTTATCTTTTGAACAAATATCGCGACAGATACGATCAAGAAATTCTTGCCGAGGTATCAAAGGCTTATGGCGTAACCGAATGGAACGATATTGTTAATGCAGCCGATGTAACCATGACCAAGGGTGGCGAGATGTTTAGAAACACTGCTGATTCCATTAAGAATTGGGGCAAGGACATGCAAAAATCAACTTCAACTCCTGTGCCTGAGGATATTGAGGACGCAGAGATTGTCGAAGAAACTGAGCAAGCTGCATCTGCTTACGACATCAAAGCAAAAGCTTTAGAAATCAAAGCGAAGGAAATCGAGGTCGAAGAGGCCGAGATGATGATTGAATTTGCTGAGGACGATGTTGCGAAAAAAGAAGCCAAACTGAAATGGTTTGCTTTACGCAAAGAATTGGTTGAACTAGAAAAAGAAAAACTTAATTTGCAAAATAATTAATAAAATATCTACAAAATTAAGAAAACGCAGTGCTTTTGCCCTGCGTTTTTCTTTTCAATCTCTAAGCTTTGTGATAAAATTATAATGTTATAGTCTTTGCTCGAATACAGCTTATAGATTGGCATAACTCATAACTTTTAACTATTCCGATTGGAGGCCAACATGACGAACAATTTTACAGCTTCAACTGGTACGCTCTACATGTGTGCAACTCCTATTGGTAATTTGGAAGATATGACACCAAGAGCTTTGCGCATGCTTAGTGAGGCCGATTTAATCGCAGCCGAGGATACAAGGCATACACTTGGACTTTTGAATCATTTTGAGATTAAGGGACGGCTAGTTCGTTACGACGAGCATTCCAAGGAAAAGCAAGGCGCTTATCTTTTAGAACAGCTCTTAGCAGGGAAAAACGTAGCACTTGTTAGTGACGCAGGCTTTCCTGGTATAGCTGACCCAGGCGAAGCCTTAGCCAAGGAAGCGATTGATGCAGGCATCAAGGTTGTGCCCGTGCCCGGGGCTAACGCGGCTTTGTGTGCCCTCGTCGCCTCAGGCATTAGTGCTTATCCATTTTTCTTTGGAGGATTCTTACCTAAGAGCAAGAAGAATAGACGCGAGCAAATCGAAGCCTGGAAATATATTCCAGCCACAATTATTTTATACGAAGCACCTCATCGCATTGAAGAGGTTTTAAAAGATCTCCTCGAGTCATGGGGAGACAGAGAGCTTGCCTGCGCAAGAGAATTAACAAAGCTGCACGAGGAATTTTATCGTGGCACGATCTCGAGCTGCTTAGAGCATTTTAAAGAGAATCCGCCTCGTGGTGAATTTTGTTTAGTCATCGCTCAGGGTGAAGCTCAAACAGAATTTGTCGAAGAAATTAACCCGCTCGACGAGGTTAAACAATTAATCGCTGCGGGCATGGATAAGAAAGCAGCCTTAAGTCAAGTTGCTAAACACAGGAAAATACCCAAACGGGAATTATATAATCAATTATTACAAGAGGGAGACGAAGCATAATGACAAGAAATTCTTACTATATCACTACTCCTATTTACTATCCCAGCGATAATCTGCATATCGGTCACGCTTACTGCACAACTGTTGCCGATAGCTTAGCACGTTTTCATCGCACCAAAGGTGAAGATGTTTTCTTCCTGACCGGTTCTGACGAACACGGTCTGAAAATTCAACGCAAAGCAAAAGAAAAAGGTGTTACTCCTATTGAATATGTTGATAAAATTATTGCTAATTTTAAATTTTTGTGGAAGCAATTGAACATTTCTAATAATGATTTCATCCGCACTAGCGAAGAACGTCATCATAAGGTTGTGCAAGATACTCTGCAAAAAATTTATGATAAGGGCGACATTTACAAAAAAAATTATGAAGGCTTGTACTGTGTTCCTTGTGAATCTTATTGGCTGGAACGTCAATTAGACGAAAATGGTTGTTGTCCTGACTGTCATCGTCCTGTAGAAAAAATGCAAGAGGAAAGCTATTTCTTCAAGATGAGTAAATACGAAGAATGGTGGATGAGCTTCATCGAAGAAAATCCCGACTTCATTCAACCTGCAAGCCGTCGTAACGAAATGATTAATTTCGTAAAACAAGGATTGGAAGATCTTTGTATTACTCGTACTACCTTCGATTGGGGCGTTCCCGTTCCTTTCGATAGCAAGCATGTTGTTTATGTTTGGTTCGACGCACTTCTTAACTATTTGACCGGCATTAAGTATGGCAGCGATGATGCTATGTTCAACAAATTCTGGCCTGCGTCCTTGCATTTAGTTGGCAAAGAAATTGTTCGCTTCCATACAATTATTTGGCCCATCATGCTCCATGCTATGGGAGTAGAAATGCCTGAAAAGGTTTATGGTCATGGCTGGCTCGTTGTTGATGGTGACAAAATGTCTAAATCCAAGGGCAATGTTATCGACCCCCTGGCTTTGATTGACGAATTCGGTGCTGACGCCATTCGTTATTTCCTGCTGCGCGAAATCAATCTTGGTTCCGATGGTAACTTTTCTCGTGACGCACTAATCACTCGTACTAATGCAGATCTTGCTAATGATCTTGGTAACTTGCTCCATAGAACAGTTAGTATGATCGAAAAATATCACAAAGGCGTCGTTAATGACGCAGGCGTAAGTGAAGCTGTCGATGACGAACTCAAAACTCTCGCCGCTGCCACAGTTGAAAACTTTATTAAAGATATGGACGGCATGGAAATTAACACCGCTATCAAAGGTGTTTGGGCTTTCATTAGCCGTGCCAATAAATATATCGACGAAACAGCTCCCTGGGTGCTTGCAAAAAATCCTGAGAAAGCGGCTCGCCTGGAAACTGTTATGTACAACTTAGCAGAATCCCTGCGTATCATTGCTATTCTCGTTAGCCCCTTCATCCCTTCTGCAAGTCCGAAAATTTATACTCAATTAGGCTTGGCAGTGCCCGAACAATTCCTCTTGGCCGAAGCTAAATGGGGCGGACTTGCTAATGGCACCAAGGTTGCTAAAGGTGATCCACTTTATCCCCGTATCGAAATTGCTGAAGATGGTTCCACAATTATTGGCGGCAAAAAATATGAACCCAAGGTTAGTGCTCCTGCTCCCGCTCAAGAAGAACCAAAATTCGCAATGGAACCCATCAAGGAAGAAATTACCTTCGATGTTTTCGAGAAGATGGATCTGCGCGTAGGCAAGGTAATTGCAGCAGAAAAAGTTAAAAAATCCAAGAAGCTTTTGAAACTGCAGGTTGAAATCGGACCAGAAGTTCGCACTATTGTCTCCGGTATTTCTCAATACTACGAACCCGAAGCAATGATTGGTAAAAATGTTATTGTTGTTGCAAATCTTGCTCCTGCAAAACTGATGGGCATTGAATCCTTCGGTATGCTTTTGGCTGCTTCCGATGGACAAGGCAACCTAGTTCTTGCAGATGCTCCGAACATGCCGTCAGGCGCACGCGTAAAGTAAAATTAGCAATTAGCAATTAGCAATGGAGGATGAATTTGCTGCGCAAATTCTTCTATTAAATTGATAATTGATTGTATTAGTTCTGCAGATTGAAGTTGCAAACTTTTGCTTTGTATTAAATAAGTTTAAATTTATCGAGCGAAGCTCGATTCCTTAATTATTAATTATCAATTATAAATTAAAAAAATCTCCTCGCCAGATAGTGAGGAGATTTTTTATTGGTCGATGTTAATTTTGTAGAGGGAGAAGTTTTGGGTGTCGCAGCTGGTGAGTTTGTAAGTGACACCTTTGCGCTCGCCTTCGAAGGTGAGGACGTGGTCAAGACCGTGGATATGTCCATAAACACAATGCGTAACCTTATATTCTTCGAGGAGGCTCGTGAAAGCATTTTTTTCGTCAGGGGCAAAGAGCGGCGGGTAGTGAAGAGCACAAATAATTTTTTGTGCTTTTACCTTTCGCGCGCAATCGAGACTCATCTTTAGACGAATGGCTTCTCTTTCATAAATCTTTCGATCTTCCTCGGTAAATTGCTCGGCGGAAGGCAAAAGCCAACCTCTTGTTCCACATATGGCTACGCCATTAATCATGATGCAATTGTTCTGGATAAATGTAAAAGACTTGCCAAATTTTTCTTGCATTTTTTTCAGGCTAGTCCACCAGTAATCATGGTTGCCGCGTAAAAGTAGCTTATGGCCAGGCAATGCTTTAATCCAAGCCAAATCTTCAGCAGCATCGTCCAAGCTCATCGCCCAAGAAATGTCGCCGCAGATAATAACGACATCATCCGCCTCAACCGTCTCGAGCCAATGCTCTTTTATTTTTTCTTTATGACCCAACCAATGCTCACCAAAGACTTCCATGGGTTTTTTAGGAGGATCGCCAGAAAGGTGAAGATCTCCTATACAATAAATGTTCATTTTAACTCCTCAAAAAAGTTTACAACGCAGCATCTTCTTTGCTAGACCTCCTAGATGTACGCCTTCGTCGGTCTTCTTAGAATCTGATACTTTTTTATCGTTTTGTGTAATCCGTAAAATCGCTCGTAGGTCTGTCTCTTTTCGCAGAAATTTTGTTTTACAATTTTGCGCAAGCTTACGAATGAATTACAAAATTTTTACTCAAGCAAAAGCTTGCGCAAATCTTCGACGGTGTCGACAATGATATCGGCTCCGGCTTCTTCGAGCTCTCCGGCTTGTGCAAAGCCAAAACGTACGCCGACTGCCTTGATGCCATTGGCATGAGCTGCGAGCACATCCTCCTTACGGTCACCAATTAAGTACGTATTGGCTTTATCATCATCCGTAATCTTAAAATTGCATAAGGATTTGGCAACAACTGTGGATTTGTTATCCATTTTGCCGTCGAGTGTGGAGCCAGAGATATCCTTGAAATATTGCGTCAGCTGGAAATGGTCCGTGATAATGCGAGCATAAACCTCTGGCTTGCCCGTGCAAAGTCCAACGTTTTTGTCCGTCCTCGCCAAGTCCTTTAATAAGTCTTCCATGCCAGGAAAAATAAATTGTTCGTAAATGCCTGTCGTAGTATAACGCTCGCGGTATTTAGCAACACCAAGCTCAGCCTGCTCGGCAGTTAATCCCCAATACTTCATATAAGTTACGCGCAGGGGGGGACCAATTACCACATATAATTTTTTTAAGTCAGGTTCATCAATGCCCAGTGCGGCCAAACCATATTGTGCGCATTTCGTAATTCCTTCTGAGGAATTGGCGATGGTTCCATCTAAATCGAATAAAATATTTTTAAACATTTAAACTCCTTCAATTTATATAAAGTATACTTGTTTTAATTATAACATATGCGTTCACTTCATGGTAAAATATTATGTAGCGCATATGTGCTTTTTAATTGCTAGTGTTATGCTTGGGGGAATAAAGATGACTGTTAAATTGTACGAAAATAATTCTTTGTTAAAAAGCTGTGAGGCCACTGTCACTGCTTGTCTAAAGAAGGACGATAAATTTTTAGTGGAGCTCGATCAAACTGTTTTCTTTCCAGAAGGAGGCGGGCAATTAGCTGATCGAGGTAAATTGGCGGATGCAATTGTAAGTCACGTTTCGGAAAAGGACGGACATATTTATCATCACTGCGATAAGGAGCTAGGCATAGGGCAAAAGGTTTGTGCCCAGCTTGATTGGAACGTAAGACTTGACCGCATGCAACAACACTGCGGTGAGCATATTTTGTCTTGGGCCTGCTACAAGCTTTTCAAGGCGAATAATGTTGGCTTTCACATGCAAGAGGACATGGTTAATATCGATCTAGATAAAGAATTGACTGATGAAGAGCTAATGGCAGCCGAGCTTTTGACAAACGAAATTATTTGGGATAACAGACCCATTCACGTCGATTACATGGACGCAAGTGAAGCCGTGAAGCTAAAGGATAAAATGCGCAAGTTTAACGATAAGCTGACAGGACTCTTACGCATCGTTTCCGTAGAAAATTCTGACGTATGTACTTGCTGTGGAACTCATCCGCCTTTTGCAGGCATGGTTGGGATTGTCAAGGTTTTGCGTCACGAGAAACATAAAAATGGTTGTCGCGTAGAGTTTTTGTGTGGCAAGAGAGCACTTCTTGATATGGATCAAAAATTTGCAGCTCTCTACGAAACTGCGAAAGATTTATCCGTGAAACCGGTAGAGGTTCCTGGTGCTGTAAATAAACTTAAAGAAGAGCTTGCGAATATAAAATTGGCAGCAAAACAAAAAATGATGGCTGTCATGGAAGAAAATTTAAACAAGGCTTATGCTAATGCTCCGCTTATGACCAATGGTGCAAGGCTTGTGGTTCTTCCCATGGAAGGATGTGACGGTAAGGATCTAAAAGCAATGCTTGCCCCCGCAGCCGAGCTAAATGGCTCCGTCTCGATTTTATGTGCGGGGCAGGAGCCTCGCCTTGCCTACGCAATTACTGTCGCCAAAGACGTCAATGCAGATGCACGGGTTTTCATGAAGACGGCTAACGAAATTTTTCACGGGCGAGGCGGCGGCAAACCGGATTGTACGCAAGGAGGAGCCGATTATACAAATGACTGGACTGAAAAATTAAACGCAGTCAAGGACACATTACTCAAATAAAAAAGCAGGACACCTAGTCCTTGCCTTCTTATAAAATATAGGAGACAAAAACTATATTTTATAAGAAGGCAATTGGAGACCAGGTGTCTTTTACATTTTCGAATAAGCTTGATAGAGTATGAGTACCGCACAAAAACAGAGCACAATATTAACAGCTTTAAAAAGAGCTTTGTCGGAAATTTTACCGGCTAATCTTCTTTGCCAGTAAAATGCTCCGAAGAGACCGCAGATACCTGCTGCACAAAGCATGAGTATTTTGGGACTATTGTAGGAGCCCCGCATGATATTATTGCCTAAAATTAACCAGGAATTAAAAAAAACCATGGTCCATTGCATGCCTAAATATGCTTTGCGGTCGTAACCAAAATAACGAGCGTAATAAATTACAAAAAGAGGACCGCCACAAATAAAGGCGCCTTGAATAATTCCTCCACAAAAAAGAATTAGCTCGTAAAAAATGCTTACGAAAATATTGGGATCCTTTTCATCTTTTGCTAAGACGCCGCCATTTGACTTGGAAATATTGTAGATTGCCATAGCCATGACGAAGAGTCCAAGGACGATTTTTAACTTAACCTCTGGCAAATTGTTGTAAGCCCAGAGACCAATGGTAGAGCCACAGACAACAACTGCGACGATACGCAAAAGCTTGGACCAAATTAAAGCCTTACGATAGGTGATGAATTGGTACAAGCTGTTGCCAAAACTTATGACAGCAAAAGCCGGAATGAAATCCTTAACCGGCATGATAAAACTCAGAATGGGTGTACTGATAAGGTTGCCTCCAAAACCGATGATACCAGCAATAGTGAAGCTGCACATAACGGTAACAAAAAGTACCCCGACAGCGAGAAACAACATAAATTTCCCTCACAAAATATAAAATATTAAACAGGAATCTCGGCGTATTCCGAGCCTTCTTTTTCTAAAATAATTTCTTCGAATAAATTTTCTGTGAGCCATTCTTCGGCCTGACTCTTTTGTTCGTCTTTCATTCGCAGGATAATTCTTGCACGCATACCATAGTCCACGTCAACGACTTCGAACATATTTTGTTGGTACAGGGTGTTGAGTACTCGTCCTACACTGCCCGTATCGTACATAAAGCTATACGTGCTCATCAGAATCTTTTGTGCTAGGCCGCATTCTTTTAAAGCTCCAGCTACACTGCCGCTATATGCTCGCACAAGCCCGCCGGCTCCTAGCTTAATGCCGCCAAAATAACGAGTGACGACACAGGCGGTTCCTACTAAATTGTTTTTGCGTAAGACCTCGAGCATAGGAATACCTGCTGTGCCACTGGGCTCACCATCATCGCTGGATCTTTGAGCTAGTTCATCAACGATATAAGCAGAACAATTATGAGTCGCGTCCCAAAATTGTTTTTTTATGGCCTTGATAAATTCTTGAGCCTCTTCCTCTGATTCAACCTTTTTCAAGGTGCAAATAAACCGGGATTTTTCTATAACTATTTCTTTTACAAAATCTTTTTGAATGGTAAACATTTATAATCCACCTTTCTGTATGATAATTATAGCACATTTTTTTTTATATCATCAGCAAATTTTAGCGTCAACACGTCAATTTACTCATGTATACACTATGGTAATGGAAATTTGTGTTATAATAAAATAACTTGTTTTTACAATAAAGATGTCATGAGGGATAAAATGAGCAATCAGTATTCAAATAAAGGCATTTATAAAAATATTAGTAATTGGCACAACTTTCGTTTGACAGTTTTTGCCGAAGGTATTGCTACAGGTATTTTTGCTGGCCTCGTAATTTCTTTCTTTCGTTGGGCGCTTCACGAAACAGAAGTTTGGCGAGCAGGCTTTTTTAAAAATGTGCTGAGCCAAAATCCGTTATATATTGTGCTGTGGTTTGCAGCTTTAATTCTCGTAGCTTTTGTTTTAGACCGTTTGACGAAGCACGAACCACTGGCAGCTGGCTCTGGTATTCCCCAGGTCAAGGGTGCGATTGTTGGTCTCATCAAGATGCGTTGGTTCCCCATTATGTGGGTCAAGCTTGTTGCTGGTATCATCGGTATTGGTGCAGGTCTTTCTTTAGGTCGTGAGGGTCCGTCTATTCAGCTAGGTGCAGTAAGTGCTCAAGGCATTAGCCGTTTCTTAAAGAGAACGCGTATGGAAGAAAGATATCTCATGACGTCCGGTGCAAGTGCAGGTCTTGCGGCAGCTTTTAACGCGCCCCTAGCCGGAGTAATGTTTGCTCTTGAGGAATTGCATCGCAGCTTTTCCATTGTCGTTTTGCTTCCGAGTATGGCTGCTGCTTTCACGGCAACAATTCTCTCGAGATTTCTTTTTGGTCGTGCGCCGATTTTTACCATGCCCGACCTACAGGTTCTTCATACAGAGGATTTGCTGATTGTTGTTCTTGTTGCTATGGTAGCAGGAACATGTGGTGTAATTTTTAACAAGGGCCTTTTAAACGTCAACAGGTTTTATGCGTTGCCAATTTTTAAGAGCAGCTTTCATAAAATTGCTTTCGCACTTTTTTGCGCTGGTGTTCTAGGTTTTTATTTGCCCGAGGTTTTAGGCGGCGGCAATAATTTGATTAACCAGCTTGCCACAACCCCGGCTCCTTTAAAGATGCTCGTCATCTTTTTAATTGGCAAATTAATTTTTACTTTTATTTCTTACGGCTGTGGAGTTCCTGGTGGTTTCTTCTTGCCCATGCTTGTTATCGGTGCTTTAACTGGCAGTGTTATCAGTAATCTTCTTGTGACGGCTGGCATCATTGAAGCGGCTAAGGGTCCGACCATTGTCGTTATTGCTATGGCAGCACTCTTTTCTTCTAGTGTACGTGCTCCTATTACAGGAACCGTCCTCATTATGGAGATGACTTCCTCTTACCAACAATTATTAAGCCTCGCAGTTGCCTCTATGATTGCCTTCGTTGTAGCCGAGCTGTGGCAATCTAAACCGATTTACGAAGAACTGCTTGCTCGTAGCTTAAACAGTCAAAAGCCAAGCGAGGCGGTGAAGCATCAAAGAACGCTGGCCGAGTTTGTCGTCGACAGCGGTTCCTATTGCGAAAATAAAATGCTCAAACAAATTGAACTTCCGCCCCATACTTTAATTGTAGATATTAAACGCGGTGAGGAATCAATTACTCCTGAGCCGGATGTTAAACTCATGCAAGGGGATTTCATTTACGTTTTCTGTACGCATACGCAGGTCGAAGAAATTTCCAAGCTTACGGATTACAAAGACAAATAATATTTGCTCAGCTCTTTTTCAAAAGGGCTGAGCTTTTAGTTTTTCTTGAGGAAGTCAGCTATTTGTAGTATAATTATGCTGATTTAATATCTCTAAATTTAGGAGGAAACTCGTGATTAATAAAACTTCTGCTATGGTGCAGGCTGGTATTCTTGCAGCTGTTGCCATTATTATGGCTTTAATCGCTTTATACGTACCTGTTATTGGTATGTTCGTCAATTTTATCTGGCCCTTGCCAGTCATTGTTTGCGGCTACAAGCATGGCTTAAAGTACGGCATTATGACGTTAATCGTCTCTGGCATTATCATTGCCATGCTAGCTAGCCCGGTGAATGCTTTTTTCTTGGTTGTAATCTTTGGGCTTTTAGGTTTAATTTTAGGCGAATGCATGCGCAGGAAGATGAAGCCGCTTACCATAATGCTTTACGGAAGCATTGGTGCACTCATTGCTCTCATCTTAAACCTTGTTTTAGCATTCTTAATTCTTGATATCGATCCTCTGAGTATGCTCTTTACTTCCTTTGATGAAAGTCTTGGCAAGGCAGCGGAATTTTATCGTAGTCACGGCTTTACAGAAGAACAAATCGCTCAATCCACAACTAGCATGAAGGAAATGATCGGGATGATACGCATTATTATGCCCGGTGCTTTCGTAACATTTGCTCCGATTATGGCTTTCGTTAATTATTGGGCAGCAAAAAAAGTTCTCGCTCGTATGGGTGAATCCTTTGAGGGACTTCCGCCTTTTACTCAATTAAAGGTTCCTGGCTGGGTAATTGTTCCTTATGCTCTGTCGTTAGCAGGCGTAACTTATTTCTTCCAAAATAATATGCAAGAGCACTGGGGCTACAAGGCTTGCGTCAACATTCAAACAGTTTGCTCGTTAGTTCTTGTCTTTCAAGCAATTAGTTTAATCTATTGGTATGTGGAGTCTAAAAAGAAACCTCGTTGGTGGGCTGACCTTGGTGTAGCAGTTTTGTTCTTCGTACCCATGTTCTCCATGTTTGCAGTTTATTTAGGTGCTTTTGATACAATTTTTGACTACCGCAATATCAGGGGCTATAAATATAGAGAAAAACAAATCACTAAAGAAGATAACGTTAATAAGAAAAATAAAAAGAGGTAAGGCTTATGTCTGGTAATCTACACAACAGGACAAACGAAGTTTTTTCCAAAAATAAACTTTTGCTCTATTCAGTTATCATCGTTATTATTGCTGTAGCTGTTGGCTATATAAACAAGTGGCTCATCATCCCTTATATCGTTCTCGTCTGCCTTGCGTATTATTTACTTAACGCTCAGCGTATTAACGAAGCTCGTTACTATAATGATACTCTGGCTAATGTTATTCGTAACATTGAAAGAGCCAATCATTTTGCTGTAAATAAAATGGATCTGGGCACGGCAGTATTTTCTGGCAAAGGCGAGCTGCAATGGTACAACGATAAATTTGCTAAGATGGTGGGTCATGCTTTAAAATATGGCGACCTTATTAAAGACGTGCTTCCTCTTAAACAAAATAAAATCTCCTTGGATATGTATGCCATGAAGGACGGTAAGATTGAACTGCAAATCGAGGACCGTTTTTATTCTGTAAAATATTTCAAGGTTGAGACGCTAACTCCTGCTTCTAAAAAAGGTAAAAAGAACGTGAAGCCCGTTGGCCTTGCGGTTTATCTCACCGATATCACCGAGACAAGGCTGACCATCGATCAATTTGAAAACAATAGGCTTTGTCTTGCTTATGTTCGTTTCGACAATATGGAATCTGTTCTAAATGATTTGACGGAACTGAACAAGGCTAATATTATCGGCGACGTTAATGGTGTCATTAATAAATGGGTTGGCTCTAAAAATGGTTTCGTTTGTCGTCAAAACTCCCAGCAAGCATTGGTTGGTTTTCCGGTTGCAGCAGTTCAAGATCTCATGGAAGAAAAATTTACCGTGCTTGACGAAGTAAAAAAGATTCGTCACGGTAATAAAATCTCTCCGACTTTGTCGATTGGTCTTGCTTGCGATGGTACAACCTACGAAGAACTAGCGAAGAATGCTGAACAACAATTGAACGACGTTATCTCCCGTGGTGGCGACCAGGCTTTGGTATTAGTTGAGAATCAACAAAAAAGCTTTGGTGGTGCTGCTCCAGTTCAACAAAAACAAGAACGCGTCAGAGTCCGTACGACAACTCATACTATTCGCGAACGCATTCTGCAAGCGGACAAGGTTTTTGTCATGGGACATAAACGAGAAGACTTTGATGCGATTGGCGCAAGTATCGGCATGGCAAAATTTGCTCTCTTCTTAGGCAAGAGCACCCATATCGTTATTAGTCCTGACTATTACGATATGGAAGCAATTACCAAAGTGCTTACAGATGAAAATAAAAATTCTGACGAAGATGATACACGTTACCTTTCTCTCATGGTAACAGAGGAGCAGGCTCTGCCACTTATCGGTGATGGCAAAAATTTGCTTATCATTGTGGACCATCACAGGTCCGTGCTTAGTGCAAGTGAGGCTGTCTTAAATAAAATCGAGAATCGCATCATCATCGATCATCATCGTCGTAGCAGCGATATCATCGGTGGTAATGTTTTAACTTACTTGGAACCTAATTCCTCGAGTACTTGCGAATTAGTAACCGAAATGAGTACTTTTATGGACGAAAGACTTCGTTTTACCACTGCAGAAGCAACATTGCTTTATTCTGGCATTGTGCTTGATACGAAGAATTTTATCGTGCAAACGGGTACGCGTACCTTCCAGGCTTCTGCTTTGCTTAAAGAAGCTGGTGCGAATCTTGAACTAGTGCGTTGGCTCTTTAAGGACGATTTCGATTCTAGCTTGCTCAAGGCGAAAATTTTTGCGGCGGCTAAATTACATGAGCCAAGATTTGCAGTTGCCAAATACGAAAATGCGGATCCCTCAAGACGTAAGGAGCTAGGTATCATTGCCTCTCAGGTTGCGGATTCTTTAATTGCAATTCACGGAATATCTTCGGCCGTAAGTTTAATCGCCTATAGCGATGGCACGGTTAATTTAAGTGCGCGTAGTGACGGCAGTGTGAATATTCATGTAGTTGCAGAGCAATTAGGTGGTGGGGGACATCAGTATCAAGCAGGTGCCCAGTTCCCTAATAAAAAGTTTGCTAAATCTCCTTCCTTGAAAGAGATTGAAGATATACTCGTTGTTGCTAACAAAGAGCAATGGGATGCTAAAGCCAAGGCCGAAGCGGAAGCTAAGGCTCAAGAAAAAGAAAATTCAAAGGAGAATGAAAATAATGAAAGTAATTCTGTTAGCTGATGTAAAAAATGTTGGTAAAAAAGGTGAAATTGTTGAGACTGCGGAAGGTTATGGCCGCAACTACTTGATTCCTCGTAAATTAGCTAAAGAAGCAAATAGTGCTAACGTTAATCAAGCCAAAAAGGACCAAGCAACTGCAGCTCATCGTGCGGCTCAAGCCAAAGATGAAGCAATCGTTTTAGGTGCTCAAGTAGAAAAGGTTACCGTTATCGTGAAGGTGCGCGTAGGTGAAAATGGTAAAATGTTTGGTTCCGTTGCTTCCAAGGATGTTGCAGAAGCATTAATCAAACAAACTGGTCTTTCCATTGACCGTCGTAAAATTGAACTCAAAACTGCTGTTAAATCTTTGGGAGAATACGTTGCTGTTGCTAAGCTGCACCCAGAAGTTACCAGCCAATTCAAGGTAGTTGTCGAGGCTGAATAAAATGTTAGAAGAAAGATTGCCGCCTCAAAGTATTGAAGCGGAAAAATCCGTCCTAGGAGCCATGCTTATTGATAGGGAAGCCATTGCTAAAGCAAGTGAGCTTTTAACGGCTGATGATTTTTATCGCGAGGCACATCGCGTTATTTATAATGCTATGCTCGAGCTTTATAATCGCAATGAGGCTGTGGATTTCGTAACTTTAATGGAAATTTTGAAGCGTGACAATAAATTGGCAGATGTTGGAGGCAGTGCATATATAACGGCTCTTGCCGACATGGTTCCGACAGCAGCCAACGTAAAATTTCACGCAGAAATTGTTGCCGACAAATCAACGTTACGTCAAATGGTCCACGTTGCTACAGAAATTGCCGCCAATGGTTACGAGGCTAGTGAGGACGTTAATGTTCTCTTAGACGAGGCCGAGAGCAAAATTCTTTCCATTGCCAATAGAAGCAAACGCACTGACTTCACTCAGATTAATGATATTGTTAATGCTGCTGTTGAACAAATTGAAAAACTAGCCGAGAATTCAAGCGGTATCACAGGTATTCCCACAGATTTCATCGACCTAGATCGTTTGACAAGCGGCTTGCATCCGTCCGACTTTATTATCTTAGCTGCTCGCCCTTCTATGGGTAAGACTGCATTAGCTTTAAATATTGCTAGCAACGTGGCTTTGAAGGCTCATAAAAAAATGGGCGGCGAACAAAAATCTGTTGCGATTTTCTCATTGGAAATGAGCAAGGAACAATTGGTCAACCGTATGCTTTGTGCTGAAGGACAAATCGATAGCCAACGTTTACGCGTAGGCGAGATGGCGCAAGATGATTGGACGAGACTTTGGGACGCATGTGATGCTCTCGCTAAAGCAAAAATTTATATTGATGACACTCCTGGTATTACGGCTATGGATATGCGTTCCCGCGCAAGAAGATTAAAAGTAGAACATGGTCTCGACTTAATAGTCGTTGACTATCTGCAATTAATGCAGGGCAGTGGTAAGAGAAATAATTCTGGTGATCGTCAACAAGAGGTCAGCGAGATATCTCGTTCCTTAAAGGCTCTCGCTCGTGAGCTAGACGTTCCTGTTATTGCTCTTTCACAATTGTCGCGTAGCGTCGAGTCACGTACCGTTAAACGTCCTATGCTCAGCGACCTGCGTGAATCCGGCTCCTTAGAACAAGACGCCGATATCGTAGCCTTCCTCTATCGTGAGGACTATTACGATCCTAATACGGAGAATAAACAAACCGAGCTCATCATCGCTAAGCATCGTAATGGTGCAGTGGATACGGTTAATTTGTTCTTCCAAAAACAATTTACAAAATTTCTTAACATGACAAAAATGAAAGCTTAAAAATTACGGCTCGCTTTTTTAAGGCGAGTCGTTTTTCTATGGTTTGCATTAGGATTTTCTATGTATACAAGCGAAAAAAACTTGCGTAGGAAAATGTTGAGTGGTATGATATTTGTGTAGTATTGTTGTTATTATTTTTTCTATTTTTATATATGCTTAGGGGGCTTGCAAAAATGATTGATCGCTATACTCATCCTGAAATGGGTAATATCTGGACCTTGGAAAATGAATTCCGCACCATGCTTAAGGTAGAGATTTTAGCTTGTGAGGCAATGAACAAATTAGGTATCGTTCCTGATGATGCTTTGAAGGACATTCAAACTAAGGCTGATTTCCGTTTAGATCGCGTTAAAGAAATCGAGGCTGTTACTAACCATGACATCATCGCTTTCTTAACCAATGTAGCAGAATATGTTGGTGACGCATCCAAATATATTCATAAGGGCCTTACTTCTAGTGACGTTAAAGATACAGCTCTGTGCTATATGGCTGTACAATCTGCAGATCTGTTATTAGCTCACCTTGAAAAATTCCATGGCGTTTTAAAACGTCGTGCTGCTGAACATAAATATACGGTTATGATTGGTCGTACTCATGGTATCCATGCTGAACCCATGACCTTTGGCATGAAATTCTTGCTGTGGATGGACGAAATCGAGCGCAATATTGCTCGTTTAAAAAATGCTCGCGAGGATATGGCTGTCGGTAAATTGTCTGGTGCGGTTGGTACTTATTCCAACATCGATCCGTTTGTTGAAAGCTATGTTTGTGAAAAGCTCGGCCTTAAACCCGTTAAGCTGGCAACTCAAGTTATCCAACGTGACCGTCATGCAACCTTCTTAACTACTCTTGCCGTTATCGGTTCTTCTTTAGATAAAATGGCTACGGAAATTCGCAATCTCCAAAGAACTGATATTCGTGAAGCTGAAGAATATTTTGCTCCTGGACAAAAGGGTTCTTCCGCAATGCCTCATAAACGTAATCCTATTACCTGCGAAAAAGTTTCTGGTATGGCTCGCCTCCTGCGCGGCTATGCAATTGCCGGCTTGGAAGACGTTACTCTTTGGCATGAACGCGATATCTCCCACTCCTCTGTAGAACGTGTTATCCTTCCGGATGCAACCATTGCTCTCGACCATATGCTGAGAAAATTCACTAACATCATCGACAAGCTTCTTGTTTATCCTGATGCTATGATGAACAATTTAAATAAAACCGGCGGCTTGATTTTTAGCCAAAACCTTTTGATTGCTCTTGTAACTAAAGGCGTATTGCGTGAGGATGCTTACAAATGGGTTCAACGTAATGCTATGGCTCGTTGGCTTGAAGGTGCCGATTTCAAAACTAACGTTAATGCGGACCCAGATATTGCAAAATATTTGACTGCTGAAGAAATCGATCATTGCTTCGATCCTAAGCCCATGCTTAGAAATGTTGATTTAATTTTTGCTAGATTTGGTTTATAATTCATAAATTATGCTTGGGCGATTTAAATTCGCCTATGAAAGTGAGGGTTTTCTAAATGCCATCAGTAATTGTTTTAGGCGCTCAATGGGGCGATGAAGGTAAAGGTAAGATTGTTGACTATTTAGCTCAACAAGCAGATGCTGTTGTAAGATACAGTGGTGGTTCTAATGCGGGTCATACCGTTGTGGTTAATGATATTGCTTATAAACTGCGTCTTCTTCCTTCTGGCGTTCTTTTCAAGGATAAGGTTAATGTTTTGGGTAACGGAGTTGTTATTAACCCGGGTGTTGTTTTGCAAGAAATTGCTGGCATGAAGGAAAAAGGCATCTCTTGCGAGAACCTGCTCATTTCCGACCGTGCTCATGTAGTTCTTCCTTATCATCAACGTCTTGACGAATTGCAAGAGGCTGCCCTCGGTGATAAAAAAATTGGTACCACTAAAGGCGGTATCGGTCCTTGCTATATGGATAAGGTTGCACGCGTTGGTATTAGAATGTGTGACTTTATGGAGCCCGACACCTTTGCAGAAAAATTAAAAATCAATATGGACGCAAAGAATGCGATTATCACCAAAATTTACGGTGGAGAACCCTTCGATTACGATGCAGTCCTGAAAGAATATCTTGCTTATGCTGAAGAGCTGCGCAGCCATGTAACCGATACCGGTGTTATTTTGGACGAGCTTTTCGCAGGCAATAAAAAGGTTCTCTTCGAAGGTGCGCAAGCAACCTTCCTCGATATTGACCATGGTACTTATCCTTACGTAACTAGCTCCAACCCGACTGCAGGTAATGCATGCGTAGGTGCAGGTGTTGGGCCTCGTTTCATTGACCATTGTGTAGGCGTAGTTAAAGCCTATACTTCTCGCGTAGGTGAGGGACCGTTTACCACCGAACTTTTTGACACCGATGGTCCTGGTACACAAATTCGTGAAACTGGTCACGAATATGGTACGGTTACTGGTCGTCCTCGTCGTATTGGTTGGCTCGATGCTTTCATGCTGAAATATTCTGCTCGTGTAAACAGTCTCGATTCCTTGGCTATTACTCGTCTTGATATTCTTGATCAAATGCCTACCATTAAAATGTGTGTTGGTTACAAGATGGGCGACGAGGTTTTAAAACAAATTCCCGCAAGCCTTAACATTCTTGCTAAATGTGAACCTATTTACGAAGAGTTTGAAGGTTGGATGACAGATATCTCCGGTATTCGTAAATACGAAGAGCTGCCTGAGAAAGCTCGCAAATATGTTGAACGCATTGCAGAAGTTGCTGGCGTTGAACTGGGTATCGTTTCCGTTGGCCCGAACCGTGAACAAACCATCGTACTGAAAGAATTGTTCTAAAAATAATTTGCATAAAAAATTTTAGCCCAAGAGTATGAGCTCTTGGGCTTTTGCATTGGCAATGCTTGACAGCGTGCAAGAAATGTAAGTTTGCAAATCTGCGATAGAACGTCTAAAGAAAAAAATTCTAAAAAAGATTGCGAATTTGCGAGAGAACGCTTAAAGAAAAAAATTCTAAAATAAGTTTGCAAGTTTGTAAGAGAAATTCGAAAGAAAAAATTTCGCAAAGCAGATTGTCAAAAAGAAATCCCTGAACCAAATTTTTGGCTCAGGGATTGTTGATGTTTGGATAAATTATTCTTCGTTAGCTTTGTACCAGAAGGGACGGAGGAATTTGATGTAACAACCTTCGCCAGCCTCAGGACCAGCATCACGACGACCTGTTTGCACGCGAATGTCTTGATCGCCAACGCGTACGAGATAGTCGATGATTTCGCCTAAGAAAGCTTTACGAATAACTTGACCGGGCACAGCCAATTCATCACTTGCTGTGGTGAATTTAATAGTGGAAGGACGGCTAGCTAAATTAAATACTTCTTCACCCTTCATTTTTCCAGGAATGACGATGCCAGCAGGAAGCGGTTTGTCAGCTCCTTTAACGAAGGCTTGTTGCCCCTTCCATACAACATCGGTAAAGCTAGAAACACCAATGAAGCTGAAAACGAATTTGTTCGCAGGATTGTTGTAAATATTAAGCGGGGTATCGATTTGTTGCATAACACCTAGCTTCATTACAAGAATCTTATCGGAGAGAGCCATTGCTTCACTTTGGTCATGGGTTACGTAAATAATATTGAAGCCGTATTTTTTTTGTAAATCGTGCAATTCGAAACGCATTTCTTCACGCAGATGGGGGTCCAAGGAAGAAAGTGGTTCGTCCAGCAGCATTACATCGGGATTAATTGCTAGAGCACGAGCAAGAGCAACACGTTGCTTGCCGCCACCGGATAAATCGGCAGGAGAATCGTCTGCAGATTTAATTAAGTTGGTTGCTTGTAGGGCATCCTTAGTGCGTTTGTCAATTTCTGCGGCAGGCAGCTTGCGTAAACGCAATGGGAAAGCAACATTTTCGTATACGGACATGTGAGGCCAAACAGCAAAGGCTTGGAATACCATACCGAAATTACGATCTTCAGGAGGAGTGTAATGATTTTTTCTCGGGCAAGAGAGCAGGCGGTCGCCGACCCAAACCTCGCCGTCTGATAAATCTTCGAAGCCAGCAACCATGCGCAGGGTAGTAGTCTTACCACAACCAGAAGGTCCGAGCATAGAGAAGCATTCGCCCTTGCCGAGTTCAACATTTAAATTATTTACGGCGGTAACATCGCCAAATTTTTTAGTTACATTTACTAATCTAATGTAGGACATGTTACTCACCTGCTTTCTTAGTGAAGTGGTTAATCAAGGTTTGACCAACTACAATGAGGATCAAAGCGATACCTGCAAGAGCAGTGGACATAACTGTTTCACCATCTTCATTTAAAGTATAAATTGCTACGCCGATAGTTCTCGTGGTAGGAGCATAGAGCATGATGGATACGGTTAATTCACGCAGAGCCGGGAGGAAGATCAAGAAGAAGGCACTGATCATACCAGGACGAACAAGCGGGATTACGATATCCTTCAAGGATTGCCACATGGTTGCGCCACAAGAACGAGAAGCTTCCATAAGGGAATCGTGAACTTGTTCAAGGGCAGCAGAGTTTGCTTTAAGAGAGAACGCCATATAACGAGCAATGTAGGCTACGAGGATAATCCATACAGTATTGTACAGATTTACACCGAATTGACCTGACCAAGCAAGGATTACGCCGAGTGCGATAACGGAACCAGGAACGGAGAAGGGCAGCATACCTAAGAATTCCAGGATGCCTTTGCCACGAACTTTCATTTTTACGATTACGTAAGAGATGATTACACCGGCAAACATGGTAATAAGTGCTGCTGCTAAACCAAGGGTTACGGAATTAAAAATTGCATCGCGGGTAACGTCATATTCAAAGAGAATATATTTGTAGTTATCTAAGGAAATATTTTCCCAGGTCAGAGGCAGACCATAAGTAGAAACGCCACCGACTAAGAAGATGATTACTGTAGGCAGAACGATGGTGAAGCCAATGTAAGCCAGGCAGAAAATCAATAAGGGCCAACGCAGACCGCGTAGCTTGAGTTCCATTGGACGGAAACTCTTGCCACCGATGATTTGGTAATGACCGCGGCTTAAAACTTTTTGGTTAGCCCAAATAATGCAAGCTGCAGAAACTACGAGTACGGTTGCAAGTACTGTACCAGTACGAATAGATGCGAAGGAGCCGCCTGATTGGTGAATCTTTTCGTAAATTAATGTCGGTACGTTATAAATACCTTGTTCGATACCAAGCATTGCTACGGTACCAAAGTGAGCCATGGAGTAGAGCATGATCAGGAGTGCACCACTCATGATGGAAGGCATTACAAGGGGAATGGTAATTTTACGGGTGATAGTAAAGAGGCCAGCACCAGAAATACGAGCGGATTCTTCAAGAGTCGGGTCCATGCGCTCAAGGGCACCACAAACTTGAATGAATACGAAGGGGAACAGATACATAACTTCAACAGCACTGATGCCTATATAAGAGTAAATGTTGAAGACAGGCTCTTGCAAATTGAAGAGCTCCATTAAGAATTTGTTAATGTAACCGCTGTTTGGAGAGAGAAGCATTTTCCAAGCCAAAGCGCCGATGAAGGAGGGCAACATAAAAGGAACAAGGAACAAGCTCTTCATAAAAGTTTTGTAGGGAAGGTCAGTACGAGTAACAAGCCAAGCGAAGAAGGTACCCACAATTGTAGAACCAATGGTGGTCATGCTTGCGATGATAAGGGAGTTCTTCAAAGCCTGGAAGGTTTCAGGCTCCGTAAGTACTGCGTAAAAGTCGCGATAGTTGAAGCTTCCATCTACAAAGAATGCGTTAAATAAAATTAAGAGTACGGGCCATGCTACGAAGACAACAAGCACGAGGATGGAAATCAAAAGGATGAGTTGTGCTACGCCAAAGCCAGAATCTTTTTTAATAGTACCTTTAGCCATTAGAACTCTTCCACCTCCTTGAGTTGTGCAGCATCAAACCAGTGGAGTGCACGGAAGGTAATGAAAAGCTCATCGCCCTCTTTAAACATAAGATTGGAAGTAATTGCTTCATGAGTTTCGACTTCGGTACGAAGCTGTTCACCATCAATCTCGATTAAATAGTCCATGGTATTGCCTAAAAAGTTTGCACGTTTAACGATGCCCTTGAGCCCATTGCCCTCACGATTGATGGCAACGTCGGAAGGACGGAAGCCGCAAACCCAAGAAGCTGCTGAACCAGTCGGTCCATCCCAAGGGATTTCTTGAGAGCCAGTGCCTACGCACCATTTACCAGCAACTTGATTTGCTTTTAAGAAATTGGCGATGCCCATGAATTTGAAAACAAATAAATCTAAAGGCTTTTCAAAAATTTCATAAGGCGTACCGATTTGACGAATCTTTCCTTGGGCGTCCATGATACCGATGCGATCGGAAATTGCTAGGGCAACTTCTTGGTCATGGGTTACGTACATAACTGTAATGCCAAATTGTTTTTGTAAGGCTTTGATTTCAAAACGCATTTCCTCTCGCAAATTTGCGTCGAGGTTGGACAATGGTTCGTCAAGCAGCATAACGCTTGGGTCAGCAACTAATGCACGAGCTAAAGCTACGCGTTGTTGTTGGCCACCGGATAATTCAGAGGGTAAACGTTTTTCGAGACCCTTCATACCAACGATTTCAATCATGCGCTGTACAAGCGTATTGATTTCGTCCTTCGGTCTCTTTTCCATTTTCAGAGGATAAGCTACATTTTCTGTAACGGTCATATGAGGCCAAACAGCATAGTCTTGGAATACGATGCCTAAACCACGACGTTCAGGAACAATGTATTCACCACTTGAGCTATCAGCTACGACTGTGTCATCGATGATAATTTTACCTTCGTCAGGAGTTTCATGACCAGCGATAAGACGAATCAAAACAGTCTTGCCGCAGCCTGAAGGTCCGAGCAAGGTAAAGCATTCACCTTTTTTGATAGTGAGGTCAAGCTTTTCGTGAACCTTGTGCTCGCCGTATGCTTTGCAGACACCCTCAACTTTAATAATATCTTCCATGTATTTCTCCTTATAGTTTATGATGCATGGATTCTAAAATTACTAAAGGCAGAGCAGGCTTGCGCCCACCCTGCCTAAGCCTTTTAGTTTAAATGAGTATTAACCTAACTTGAGAGAACGAAATTATTTCTTAACAGCCATAATTTCGGAGAATTTCTTAATGGTTGCTTCTTTAGATTTTACGGTTTCAAGATAATCGATAGGAATAGCTTTAGCCATAGCTTCTTTAGGAGCAGGCAGTTTGAAATATTTGTTAGGCATGGTAACGTCTTCACGTACGGGGATGGTACCTTGGTTAGCTACCAATTGTTGTGCCTCCTTGCTCAGCAGGTAGTCAACGAATTTCTTAGCCGGATCCAATTTAGCAGTGCCTTTGAAAATAGCTACCGGAGAAGGAATTACGAGTAATTCAGGAGGATAGCACATTTGCAATTTAGCGCCTTTTTCAATTTTGGATTTGGTGATATAGTCTACTGCGAGAGATGCGGAAAGTTCGCCGGATGCAGTATCGTCGATAACTTGGCCAGAGCCTTTGCCTACACGACCGCCATTAGCTTTGATGTCTTCGAAGAATTTCCAGCCGTATTTCTTTTCGAGGATAGCAACAGACATGAAAGAGGTGCCGGAGAGAGCCGGATTAGCGATACCGAATTTGCCTTTGTATTCAGGTTTCATCAGGTCGGACCATTGGGTAAGCGGAGTTTTAATCTTATCGGTGTTAATAATAACGCCTAAGGTACCAAGACGAGCTGCATGGAAGGAGCCATCATAATCTTTGAACGGGTTGATGGTTTCTTTCATAACAGGGGATTTATATACTTCAAGAATGCCTTCTTGTTTCATTTTGTAGAAGTCAGGAACTTCGGAGGTCCAGATTACGTCAGCCAAAATTTTACCGGATTGACGTTCTGCAGCGATTTTAGCCATTAATTTGCCAGCGCCTGCGGATTGATAGTCGACTTCCACGCCAGGGTTTTGTTTTTTGAAGCCTTCAACAATACCTTTGATGAGGGATTCTTTCATGGAAGTGTAAACGATGAGTTTTTTGGTGTTGTCAGCTTTCGGAGCTGCAGCCTTCTTTTCGCCGCCACCGCCACAACCAGCGATTGCCATGGATGTTACAGCTGCCAAAACTAATAAAGCTAATTTCT
Organism: Phascolarctobacterium sp.; assembly: GCA_030523325.1. Lineage (GTDB taxonomy): Bacteria > Bacillota > Negativicutes > Acidaminococcales > Acidaminococcaceae > Phascolarctobacterium_A. Next base: position 99,176 of record JAUNIS010000003.1, on the reverse strand, counting down.
TTTTCATTTAATAATCCTCCTTGACCATTAAAGATTAAAAATATTCTACGACATATTTATAAAAAATTCCGATGACTTTATAAATATGAGATAACATCTTTATTGTAATATAAATAGGAAGAAAAGACAAGAAAAAAACACAATATTTATAGTTTTTTGAAAAATAAATGTATACTAATTCTTTAGAAGAATAGTGTTTTTGGCAAATTATCTTAAATTTGTCTAGTATAAGATAATTATTTAGAAATTTTGTAGAATTAGCTGGTTGATTAGTAGTATTATATTAACTATATGGAAATTTTTTAATTGATTTGCGAATGTAAATGGTGATGAATGATGAAGATTATTATTTCTCCAGCAAAGAAAATGAATGTGGATGATGGCTTGTTGTGGTAAAATTTGCCAGACTTCTTGCCACGCACAGGGGTTCTGCTCAAAAAAATTCAAAGCTTCGATTTAGCTACTTGTCAAAAGCTTTGGCAGTGCAACGATGCATTAGCTGAATTAAATTTTGATCGATTTACTAAAATGAAACTCAAGGGCGACTTGACTCCTGCGGTAATTTCGTACGAAGGATTGCAATATCAACACATGGCTCCAAGTGTTATGGAAGACTCGGATTTAGACTACTTAGAAGAACATTTACGCATTCTCTCAGGTTTTTACGGAATTTTACGTCCCTTTGACGGTGTGACTCCTTACAGATTAGAGATGCAGGCAAGACTTGCGGTTGAAAATGCAAAAGACCTCTACGGATTTTGGAGCGACGCACTCTACAAAAAATTAACGGAAGAGGACCGTGTTATCCTAAATCTTGCGTCGAAGGAATATGCTAAATGCATTGAAAAATATTTGCAGCTTGGTGATGAATTTATTACCTGTGAATTTGTTGTAAATGTCAAGGGCAAGCTAGTGCAAAAGGGAACACTTGCGAAGATGGCTAGGGGAGAGATGGTGCGTTTCCTTGCTGTTAATAAAATTATGAGTCCTGAGGGTGCGAAAAATTTTTCCGCACTTGGTTTTACTTTTAACGAAGAATTGTCTAGCGATAAAAAATTTGTTTTTCTTTTACAAGACGGCAAGTGAAAATTTTGCGGCAAATTTATAGCTCGAAGATAGGAAAGTTTCGCAATAAATCGATAGCAGGAAGATGAAAAATTTCGCAGAGAATCAACATTACGAAGGAAAGCAAAATTATTCGCAGTAAATCGAGAGTGCGAAGGTAAGAAAACTTTTCTAGACTAATCACAATCCAAAGCAAAAAAAGGCAGGCCGCCTTCAACAGGTGACCTGCTTTAAAATTACAGTCTTGAAAAATTATTTACCGAAATATCTCTTTAAGAGGCCTGCAAATGCTTTGCCATGTCTTGCCTCGTCGCGAGCCATTTCGTGAACGGTATCATGGATAGCGTCCAGGTTAAGAGCTTTAGCACGTTTTGCAAGATCGGTCTTGCCAGCGGTTGCACCGTTTTCAGCTTCTACACGCATAGCCAGGTTCTTTTCGGTGGAGTCGGTGATAACTTCGCCAAGCAGTTCAGCAAATTTTGCAGCATGTTCAGCTTCTTCATAAGCAGCTTTTTCCCAGTACAGGCCGATTTCGGGATAGCCTTCACGGAAAGCTACACGAGCCATTGCCAGATACATACCAACTTCGGAGCATTCGCCGTTGAAATTAGCACGGAGATCTTCTTTGATATCTTCCGGAACATCGGATGCAATACCAACTACATGTTCAGCTGCCCAAGACATTTCACTTGCCATTTCAGTGAATTTAGAAGCAGGAGCTTTACATTGAGGGCATTTCTCAGGCGCTGCATCGCCTTCCCATACATAACCGCAAACTTGACAAACAAATTTCTTCATAATTTTTTCCTCCGTTGATGAATAATTTCACAGTATATTCGTGCGCAGTCGCGCGGATTTACTATAATAATGATAACATATTAAACTTTAATAGTCAATAATCATTATCCGTTAAGAACTTTTTCTGCAAAAGTTTCTAGCCGCAAGGACAAAGTATTGACATATCATAATTGTATAACTTCAACGTGAAAACAAAAAATCCTTTTGAGGAAAGAACTTTATTTAAAATGCTTGTCATAAATTGCAAAATATTAGATAATATAATATCAAGTGAAAAAATTTTTTGAAAAGGCGAAACTTTTTTATGGAAAAAGAAAACACCAATACAAATAAAAATTTTCTTAAAGGCACTTTGATTCTTACTCTTTCAAGTATTGTCGTAAAAGTAATCGGTTCCTTGAACTGGATTTTTCTTTCTCGCGTTCTTGGTGGCGAAGGCATTGGCCTCTACCAGATGGGCTTTCCTATTTACTTAATGGCAATAACTGTCTCTAGTGCAGGCATTCCTGTGGCGATTTCCATCATCACTTCGGAAAAGCTTGCCAACAAGGATTACCGTGGAGCTAAAAGAGTATTCAATGTTTCTTTGAGACTGCTCTTTATCAGTGGTTTGATTTTTTCAAGCGCTTTGCTTTTTGGGGCAGGCTTTCTTACGGAAAATCATTTTATTCGTGACGCAAGAGCTTACTATTCTATCATCGCACTTGCTCCGGCTGTATTTTTTGTAACCTTTCTAGCTTCTTTCCGCGGTTATCTTCAAGGTTGGCAAATTATGACGCCCACAGCCTGGTCCGAGGTCGTGGAACAAATCATGCGCGTAATCACGATGTTGATTTTCGCCGACATGTTCTTGCCATACGGTCTTGCTTATGCGGCTGGTGGTGCAAGTATGGGTGCAGGCGTCGGTGCATTTTGTGCCTTGCTCGTACTTTGTTGGTTCTACGCCCGTCTTAAAAAACGTATGCAAAAAGAAATCGAAGCCCAGGACGACAGCGCACCAGTTGAAGCAGCTATGCATATCGTCAAGCGTTTGCTTGCTTTGGCTCTGCCTGTTTCCTTGTCTAGCTTGATGCTTCCAGTTGGTGCAAACCTTGACTTATTAATCGTCCCCCAACGACTTGAAGTCGCAGGCTTTGAGGTTCGCCATGCTACGGAGCTTTTCGGTTATCTTACGGGCATGGCTGTGCCCCTCGTAAATTTGGCCACAATTTTTACTGCGGCTATGACCATCAGTCTCGTTCCGGCAATTTCTGAGTCAAGAACGCTTAACGCATACGATGCGATTCGTGATAAAATCCGCATCGCTTTTCGCGTTGCTTTAATTATTACCTTTCCTTGCTTCATGGGGCTTTTCTTCTTGGCGGAAAAGGTTGCAGCTCTCATTTACAACGCACCCCTGGCAGCAAGTGCGATTCAAAGTATGAGCGTGGGCATTCTCTTCTTAGGAATGCATCAAATTTCTACCGGTATTTTGCAAGGACTTGGTCACACAGGCATCCCGGTCATTAATATGATTATCGCTTGCGTTACGAAAATTGTTTTAAGCTGGGTTTTGACTGCTCTTCCTGACCTTGGTATTAAAGGTGCGGCTATGGCAACTGTTGCAGATTTTGCTGTTGCAGCTGTTTTAAATATGATTTTTATTTACAAATATACGGGCTACAAACTGTCCTTTGGTAGTATTCTTCGTCCTGCTGTTGCCTCTTCCATCATGGGTGCGGTTATTTATGGCGTGCTTATGGTAACAGGTAAGATGGGTGCTTGGTCAATTCTTTTTGCGATGATCGCTAGCGTGCTTACATATGCACTTGCTCTTATGGCAACAGGTGGTTTATCTAAAGAAGACTTGGATAACATTCCTTTTGTTGGACGCAGATTACTTGCTTTAGGTCAACGCTTTGGTCTTTTTAAGGATTAATGATGAACGAAGATAAACAAGAAAATACTAAAGAAAAATCTTATAAGCTTGCCCTCATCGTTGGGGCCGTGCTTCTCGTTGGTTTAGCTGGGCTGTGTTTTTCTCAGAGCAAGCAATTAGCTACTTATAAAAATGATGCGGCAGGCTACGAAGAATATCGTAAAAATAAAGAAGCCGATGCGCTTAAGCTTAAACAATTAACCGAGGATAACGAAAAAATGCTCCGCGACATGCAAGAAATTTCTAATTTGGAAAAGAAATTGCGCAGGGCACTCATTCGTGATATTGATAATAGTAAGTTAGGCGACACGTCAAGTGCTAGCTCTGTATCTCCTTCAAGCTATACAGCGGGGCAGGGCAGTGGTAAAACTTTAGACAAAGCATCTACCATTGTCATGTTAACGGAGCAAAACAAAAATATTAAAGCACAAATCGAAACTACGAAAACTTCTGTTGCCGAGCTTCTTTCCATGATGGAAGGTCGCAGCGGGGCCTTGGCAAGCTTTCCTGATAAATGGCCCGTGAATGGTGGAGTTATTTCGAGTCCATATGGTGGTCGCACGGACCCTATTGCTAGCGGCTACGAATATCATCGAGGCATTGACATTGCGCTCGATTACGGCGAGCCCATTTATGCGGCTGGGGCTGGAACAGTTTTGCAAGCAGGAGTTAATGGTGGCTACGGAATTTTCGCAAGCATTGATCATGGGAATGGGTATCAAACTCAGTACGGGCACATGAGTGCTGTTGCAGTAAGAGCTGGTCAACGGGTTGCCAAGGGCGAGGTCATTGGTTTTGTCGGGAATACAGGCTATAGCACAGGACCTCATCTTCACTTTGAAGTCCTAGCTGATGGGCAGACTATCGATCCCTTCTTTTTGTCGAGAAGAAAATAAAAAACTTGATGAAACTACTAGTCATTGCTCAATATAAATTTGCCGACGAATTTACGGAGGCCGAAGATGTTGCGAGAGGATATGCTGGTTTACAAGGTGATTGTATGACGAACTATGAAATTGCCGTTGATTTGTGGCAAAAGAAAAATATTCATCCCTTCGCAGATGGTAACGGTCGCACAGGTCGCTTGTTAATGAATTATTTTCTTGTCATCAACAATCATCCTCCTATTATTATTTTTGAGGAAGATCGAAAACTTTATTTTGATGCTCTCGAGGCTTGGGATAACGAACAAGAGCTTAAGCCGTTAGTTGAATTCTTGCGTTATCAGACAGAAAAGACTTGGGCTAAGCAAATCCAACGCAGAACGAAAAAAATCGTGTGAGAAAGCTCACACGATTTTTTGTATTTTAAATTGAAAATTATTTTGCGTAGAATTTGTCGAAGAAAGCAAGACGTTCAACGGCAACCTCTTTTGCTTCAGCAAGCTCTGCTGCGTCCGGATGATTAGCTGCTGCAGCCCAACGAGCTTCAGTTTCTGGAGAGGGAGCATGGGGATGTCCAGCAGGCATTTTACGCATCATCTCGATGAGCTTCGGATCGATAGCACCGCGAGCTGAGAAGGCACCTAAAACGTAGGAGCTTGCGGGCATGAATTTAGCTGCGTTAATGAGAGAACAGGTACCATGCATGCTTTTGGGTTCAGCGCCGAGAGTTTGGAAGAGGACAACCATTTTGTTTTCTAAGGTAGCCAAGAATTTTTGCATGGGAGCGCAGGGCATGCCTTTATCAACCCAATAGCCAACGTAAATTAATTTGTAAGCATTCAAATCAATTTCGTCAGTAGATTTTTTTACCTCACAGCGATCGCCTAAAGCTTCAGCCATAGCGAGAGCAACCTTTTCGGTGTTGCCTGTTTTAGATTCGTAAACGATTAAGACATCTTTCATGATATACCTCCAAAATTTTTATTTTAAATTTTCCATTTTGTTAAACATTTTACCCTTCATCTTGTCGAGGAAAGAGCCCTTGCCATAGAAATAAAAATCAGCAGCACTAAGCAAAACTCTTGTTAAGGTGCGATAATAGAAGCGACCTGTGTTAGTCAATCGATAAATATTACCGTCAATTTTTACAAGACCAAAGCCAAGCCATTTCTCGAGAAGTGGCGCAAAGGTATCGCTTGCCGGGAAATCTTTGTAGAAGGAAGCGGAAAAATCTAAGAAGCCTTGGTCAATTTGACCGTTGATGCCCTTCAGCAATTTATAATTTTCGTTTTCCTTAACAAAGCCCATGCTAGCAAATTTACCAGCGAGTACGTTGTCAATGTAACTGTCCTGCTTCAAGGTTTTCATGTAACCATAGGGACCAAGCCTGCCTCCGCAAGAGCTACCTAAACTTACAAGGTCCGTACCACATTTTACCAAGGTATTGTAAAGGCTGATTTCATCCTTACGGGAACGCCAATGACAGCAGCTAATTGCTTCGATATTTTTTTCTGCAAGGTGTTCTGAAGCTGCAAGAAAAGTATCAAGCAAAAAAGCAGTATTTTCTTTGTGAGCGATGGAACCTTTTTTTATGGCTTCGCCCAAGGGTGACTTGGGGAAAATTTGCAGCTTATATAAATCAAAGCCGCTGACATTAGCCTCGAGAGCTGTGTCGATATCCTTTAGCACGTCTTCCTTGCTTTGATTAGGCAAGCCGTAAATTAAATCGATGATAATTTTCGCCTTACCCGTAGCCATGTGCTTGAGTTTGGCAATAATATCTTCTTTAGTATGAGTTCTTCCTAAAGCCTTGCGCAAATCGTCCTTAAAGGTTTGCACGCCAAAACTAAAACGAGTTGCTCCACCTTCAATGCAAGCGATGAATTTTTCGTCACTCATATCAAGGATGCTGCTTTCGATAGTTATCTCGCAATTATCCTCGAGCTCGGCTGCGTTTTTTATTTCTCGTAAAAGATTATAAATTTGCTCCGGCTTTAATACTGTAGGTGTACCGCCACCAAAGAAAATTGCCTTAATGGGTCTGTTTTCAAAAATTCCCTTGCTCTGAAAATAAAAAAGTTCTCTGCGTAAGGCGTCCACATATCTTTCTACAAGCTGAGCGTCGTAACGATTGCGAAAGAAATCGCAGTAGCTACATCTTAAATTGCAAAAGGGAACGTGTACGTAAAGGCTTGATGGTTCGAGATAATTTTTTGCATCGGCAAAAACCTTGTCCACACTGGATGCTAAAAAGGTTTCACTTTTGCGTCCGTAATAAGTTGGATCCTTAAAATAAATCGTTCCATCCGTTTGCTTTTGACCGCTGATAGCGCAAAAATCACTTTGCGTATAAAATTTTTTCATTTGTTCAATGTAATCTGTCATGAAAATCTCCTGAAACAAAAGATGAATTTCTGTTGGTTAGCATCAAGTTAAATAGTATCACAGTTAGCGAATGCTTACAAGAGGGCGCGCGAAAAATTTTTAGCAATGAGTAGTAACAGATTTTTGCTTTATTCTTTATGCAATGATGACCTGCTCTGCTTCTGAATGTCTTGCTAAGATTTTTGCCAAAGTACGTTTTTATAAAATTTTTTCACAACAAAACTTTTCGCAGAAATTTATTGCTTACAGTTAGTTGCTTTTGCTTGACAATAAATAAGAAAAAATAAGAAAAAAATTTTTCGAAAACAAATTCTTTTATGGAAAAGCAATTTCATTTTTTGCAAAAATTGGTTATAATAATTTTAAGAGAAGAGAACGCTTTTAAAGTGTTAATTCAAGGAGGTTACCATGGCTCAATTTGACGGTTTAGATGATGTGCTCACTTCCATAGGCGACGACTATCGCAAATGGGAAGAGCTTGCTTATATTTTAGAAATTGATGACATTGACGTTGATAAATATGCACCGGATGCATTGGTAAAAATTTTTAACAAAGAAATCCGTCATAATTACGGTCATACTCTAGCTAATACATTTAGAGATGAATATACTCCCGATTATGAGGAGATTCTTCCTGCTGTTTATTTGCATTTGGCTGGGGAAGAGCAAATCACCTTTAAAATTCCAGACCCAATTTTAAAAGGACAGCGCCGTACCCTGGGTGACTTCGTTAATAAACCTCGTCGCGCCCAAGACGACGAAATTTTGCCTTTGGAAAGAGAAATCCTTTCTTATATGCTGGGCTTGGAGAAATATCATTCTGACAGCAAGCATAATATGAAGGCGGCTAAGGTTGTTTACTTGGAAGCTATTTGCGGCTTGCAAGCAATGAACGCAATGATGCAAAACATGGCTATGGCAGCTCCTGAGCGACCTGTAAGTGAAGAAGAGATTGAAGAAGCTCCTCAAAAACCGCAAATCACTCCGGCTCAAGCGCTTGAAAGAATCGATTTGAAAAAGGCCGATGAAGAAGAAAACTTTTTTGATGAGCTTTTCTCTTCCGAAACCTTGCTCAAGGGCATCGAAAAAATTGTGGACGTAACTGGTGATACGAACTGGGATAAAACAATTGGTGCTGTTGCACTCATTGCTGCTTATAGAATGCAAATGCTGCTTGCCGGTCAAGAGGCTGAGCTAGACGCCATTGATAAACAAACAGAAGAAGACCACCGCATTGGTTTCAAAGCTCATGAGGAGAATCACGAAGAAGTTGTCAGTCTTGCAGAACCTAAAAAGGATGAGCCGAGAGCCATTGGTTTTAATGTAGAAAAATAATTTGTTAAACCTGTTAAGTCGAGGGGGCTTAACTTGATTTTATATTTTTCAATTTTAAGGAGGAATATTATCATGGTAGAAACAAGACCCTATGTAGCTTGGGATTTGATGAACGATTTTTTAATCCAAGCATTTAAAGGCTATGGCGTTCCTGAAGAGGACGCAGCAATTTGTGCAGATGTTTTACTGGAATCCGATAGACGTGGTATTGAATCTCACGGTTGCAATCGTTTCAAACCCATCTACATCGACCGCATCGTCAAAGGAACATTGCTTCCTGTAACTAATTTGGAAATCGTTAAAGAAACTCCGACCACCGTTGTTATGGACGCACATGATGGCATGGGCATGGTTGCTAGCTATCATATGATGAAAAAATTAATCGAAAAAGCAAAAGTTTATGGTATGGCAGGTGGCACCATTAAAAATTCTACTCACTACGGTATTGCTGGTTATTGGTCCACAATGGCTTCTAACGAAGGTATGATTGGTATTACCGGTACCAATGCTCGTCCTTCTATCGCTCCGACCTTTGGCGTAGAAAATATGATGGGTACCAACCCCCTGACCTTTGCTATTCCTACTGATGAAGAATTCCCGTTCTCTCTTGACTGCGCAACATCCATCGTACAAAGAGGCAAAATCGAATATTATAATCGCATTGGCAAAAACACTCCCGCTGGTATGGTAGTTGGTAATGATGGCGAAGCTAAAACAGACAGCGCCCAAATCTTGAAAGATCTTGTAGCTGGTAAAGCTGCCCTTGCTCCTCTTGGCGGTATTGGTGAAGAGCTTGCTGGTTATAAAGGCTATGGCTATGCTGCAACCGTAGAAATTCTTTCTGCAGCTTTAAGTGGCGGTCCTTTCATGAAAGCTTTATCCGGTGTTGATGAAAACGGCAAGGATAAAATGTATTCCTTGGGTCATTTCTTCTTCGTAATTAATCCGGACTTCTTCATGGGCATTGATGTCTTCAAGAAAACTGCTGGCGATATTTGTCGTGCACTGCGTGCTTCTAAGAAAGCACCTGGTGCTGAGAGAATTTATACTGCTGGTGAAAAAGAATGGCTCGTATGGCAAGACCGTCAAAATAAAGGCGTGCCTATTTCCGATGCAGTTCAAAAAGAAATTTCTGCAGTTCGCGATAAGTTAGGACTGCCGCATCGCTTCCCTTGGGACAAATAGTTCGAAGCCTAAATTCAAAAAACGTCCATAGTGGGTCATCTACCTTGTTGGCCTCGGTCGACGTACCTTCTTATTAGTACGACTCCCTCGGCCGCCTCGTAGCTGACTCACTCTGAACGTTTTGAGTAAATAGTTCGAAGCCTAAATTCAAAAAACGTCCATAGCGGGTCATCTGCTTTGTCGTTTTGAGTAAAATAGTTCGTGAAAAAATTCAATGACCTCCGAAAATATTTCGGAGGTCATTGTTTATTTGCCTAAGCGATATTTGAAATCTTCGTAGCCGAAGCTTTTGATGAGCTCTAGACTGCCGTTGGCATGAGCAACATAGATGGAAGGCAAGGGCATGCCATTGAATGTATTGCTCTTGCACATAGTGTAGTAAGCCATGTCAGCAAAGGCGAGGCGTTCACCTTCGACCAAGGGATGGTCGAAGCTGTATTCACCGACTACGTCGCCAGCCAAACAGGTTTGGCTGCCGATTCTGTAAGTGAATTCTTTCTCGTGGGGCCTAGCTGCACCGACCATTGGCGGTGTATAAGGCATCTCGATTACGTCCGGCATATGGCAGGCTCCGCTCGCATCGACGATGCATAGCTTGGTTTCGCTGTTAACAGGTAAATCTAAAACCGTAGTAAGAAGATAGCCTGCATTTAATACAAATGCTTCGCCAGGCTCCATGTAAACTTGGGTGTCGTAGGTATTGCGTACATAAAGTAAGAAATCTTCCAAAGCTTTAAGCTCGTAATCCTTATGCGTAATGTAATGACCGCCACCCATGTTAATCCATTTCAACTTGTGCAAATATTTGCCCCACTTTTCTTCTACAACCTTAAAGGTCCGTGCAAGAGGCTCAAATTTTTGCTCGCACAAGGTGTGAAAGTGCAGTCCGTCTAAAAGGGAGATTAATTCGGGAGTCATATGCTCGTCCCATTGAGCTTTGGTAGTTCCTAAACGACTTCCCGGTGCACAAGGATCGTAAATGGCATGGTCCTGGGTGGAACATTCGGGATTAATACGTAGTCCGATAGATTTGCCGAGGACCTTCGCCTTAGGTCCGTATAAGGCAAGCTGACGAGGACTGTTGAAGACGATGTGTCCCGCGTATTTTAAAATTTCTTCGAAGTCATTTGCCTTGTAGGCTGCAGAAAAAACATGCACTTCCTTGTGACCTAAATATTCGTAGCCAAGTCTTGCTTCAAACAGACCGCTTGCTTCCGTGCCAGCTAAAAAAGGCTCTATGGTTGGATAAAGGTCGTAGCAGCTGAAGGCTTTCTGAGCTAAAAGAATTTTTGCACCGGTTTTTGCCTGTAAATTTTTTAAAATTTCCCCATTAGCAATAATTTTTGCTTCGTCAATAACGTAACAGGGAGTTGGTAATTTGTTTAATTCGTTCCAATTCATGCTTAATCAACCAAAACAGGCTCGTGAGAAATGGTGTGAGGTAGACCCCATTTGCATAAAAGCTCCATAAAAGGATCTGGGTCAAGCTCTTCGAGAGTATAGACACCTGGTTTATTCCAAGTTCCATTCAATACGAGCATAGCGCCGCACATAGCAGGAACGCCTGTTGTATAGCTGACAGCTTGAGAACCAACCTCCTTGTAGCATTCTTCGTGGTCGCACATATTATATATGTAGAAATCCTTGGGCTTACCATCCTTGGTGCCACGGAAAATGCAACCAATATTAGTACGTCCCTTGGTACGAGGACCGAGACTTGCTGGGTCGGGAAGAAGCGCTTTTAAGAATTTGATGGGCACAATTTCGTGACCTTCGAATTCAATGGGAGCTGTAGAGAGCATACCAACATTGCGCAAGCAGTTCATATGGTCGATATAGCTTTGACCAAAAGTCATGAAGAAGCGCACGCGTTTGAGTCCGGGAATATTTTCTACGATGGATTCAATCTCCTCGTGGTAGAGAAGATACATATCCTTTTCGCCGACGCCGTCAAAATTATATTTTTTATGGATGCTTAAAGACGGAACCGTAATGTATTTGCCATCCTCCCAATAGGAACCAGGGACGGAAACCTCTCTAAGATTTAGCTCAGGATTGAAATTAGTGGCGAAAGGATAACCATGGTCACCGCCGTTGCAATCCAAAATATCGATATAGTCGATGGAATCGAATTCGTGCTTTAAGGCATAGGCGCAGTAGGCTTGGGTAACACCTGGGTCGAAGCCGCAGCCTAAAAGACCTGTGATACCTGCTTCTTTAAATTTTTCTCTATAGGCCCATTGCCAAGAATAATCAAAAAGGGTGAGAAAGCCTTTTTCTTTAACGCGTTTGTCAAAGGCTGCCTTCCAAGCAGGATCTTCCGTATCTTCAGGCTCGTAGGCAGCTGCGTCCAAATAATGCACCTTGCATTCGAGACAGGCATCCATAATAACAAGATTGTGATAAGCCATGCCCAAATGCATGACGATATCCGGTTGAAATTCTTTAATTAAAGCAACTAATTCATCAAAATTAGCAGCGTCGATTTTTCTTGTGTAAATTTTGGTTTTTGTTTTGCCTTGCAGATTTGCTTTTACGCGGTCGCATTTAGAAAGCGTACGGCTGGCAATCATAATTTCATCAAAAACCTCACTGTTTTGGCAACATTTATGAATGCCTACTTGGGCTACACCGCCGCAACCGATAATTAATGCTTTGCTCAAAGGAAACACCCCTTTCGTAAATTTACTTATCTACTAAAAAAACAGGTCGTTCTTACAGAACGGCCTGTCAGATTTTTAAAGCTTTGTGTTTTACTTGCCTTCGTTTTCTTTGACTAATTTTTTGATTCCTGCAAATGTATCAGGAGAGATAACGTGTTCGATGCGGCAAGCATCTTTTTCTGCAGTCTCCGCATCAACGCCAAGTACCTCGTTAATGAAACGGGTGAGCACGCAATGTTTTTCGTAAACAGCAGTAGCTTTTTTTAAGCCTTCTTTGGTAAGAAGGATTCGACCGTCAGCTTCCATAATAATATAATTGTCACGTTTTAAAATACTCATAGCACGACTGACGCTTGCCTTAGTGAATTCCATTTCATTGGCAATGTCGATGGAGCGCACGCTACCATTACGCTTGGTCAGGATAAGTATCTCCTCTAAATAATTCTCGCCAGATTCAAGTAATGACATGGTATATAACCTCCGTAGAGTAGTTCTTTATAATTTCTCATCTTGTTAATTTTATCATATTATTTAATGTGAGTCACGTAAAAAATTGATAATTGACAATTGAGAAAGATTTTGCTGCGCAAATCGTTTTGATTAAACTAAATTGTAAAATCTAAAGATTGAATTTGTGAACGATATATTTACTGAAATAAGTTTAATTAGCAAGCCGAAGGCTTGCTCCTCAAATTCAGAATTCAGCATTTGCAATGACCTGTATTTTTTCGATAGCAAGAGATTAATTTGCCAACTGGGAATTATTTAGAATATAATAGATTCAATCATCAAGCGAGGCTTGATATTATGATTATTCATTATAAATTTGCTGGAGTGTAGTTTAAATGTTAGATTTTATAAAAGAGGCTCAAAGCGTCTGGGATAATTTAAAGACAACGACGAAACCGATTATCCTTTATGGTATGGGCAATGGCGCAGATAAAATTCTTGACTGGTGCGAGGCAAATGGCGTTAAGGTCAGCGGAATTTTCGCGACGGATGAATTCGTGCGCTATCAAAATTTCAGAGGCTTCGTCGTGGAACGGTATACTGATATTATCGGCAAAAATGGCAAAAATATTTTGATCGTCATCGCCTTTGCTAGCGAAAGACCGGAGGTGTTAGCTCGCTTTCGCGAGCTGGCTGCTTTGCATGAAACAGTTGCCCCGCATTTGCCATTGTTTTCGGAAAACGAATTGGTGAGCAAGGCTTGGTTCAAAAAAAACGAGGCACGCATCAAGGAAGTTTACGATTTACTCGCGGATGAAAAATCCCGGCAGGTTTTTGCGTGCACCTTGAATTATAAATTGAGCGGCAAGCTAGAGTACCTTTTTTCTTGTGAAACTGAGCGTGAGGAAGATTTGCTTGAGTTGTTTGCCTGGAGCGAGAACGAAGGTTATCTTGATTTAGGCGCGTACAACGGAGACACTGTAGAAGAATTTTTACGATTAACAAGGGGCAAGTGTAAAAAAATTTTGGCAGTGGAGCCGGACAGACGTAATGCAAGAAAGCTGCGCGTTAAAGCCGAGGAGCTTTTAAGTCAGGGGATTAACATCGATGTTAAAGAATGTGGGATTGGTGCAGAGCTCGGCATCATGAATTTTTCTGACTCGGGAGGCAGGCAGTCAACGTTTGTGGATGCGTCTAAAACTCAGGTTTCCGTTGAAACCATTGACCATCTAACTGACGCGGAGGGATTTACTTACATTAAATTTGACGTGGAAGGTTTTGAAAAGCAAGCTTTGAAAGGTGGCGAGCAGACAATTAAGAAATTTTCTCCTAAACTTTTTGTAGCGAGCTATCATTATGACGAGGATATTTTGAGTTTGCCACTGATTATTCGAGAGATTAATCCTTCTTATAAAATTTATTTGCGCAAGCATCCATATATTCCAGCCTGGGAACTAAATTATATAGCCAAAATTTGACGGGACGAAAGTGCTCCAAGCAGGACTGAACGTACTGTTTGTAATTTCAGTGTGGAGTGTCTACTAAAATACTATATATTTTACATAAAAACTGAAATAAATTTGCAAATATTGTTAACTGTAAAGAGGAAATGGCAGGAATATGACGAATTATTCTATTAACGGGTGTATACTGTTTATTTCACTGCGTGATTAATAAATCGTAAAAAGAAGAAAAGGAGATGTTCTTATGAGTAAAACTAAATGGGTCCTTGGTGCAGCAGCTATGTTGGCACTTTCTGTTGCAGTAGCAGGTTGCGGTGGCGGCGGAGATAAAAAAGCTGCTGATACTAAAAAAGGTCCGTCCGGCGATGTAATGGTTTATACTTCCATTTACCCCGACATCATTGACGGCATGTGCAAACCCAATGTTGCTAAAGCTTTCCCAAGCTTAAAGGTTACCTGGTTCCAAGGTGGTACTGAAAAAGTTAAAACCAAAATCGCTGGCGAAATCAAAGCTAAAAAGATTGGTACTGACGTATTGATGGTTGCTGACCCGTCTTACTATTTGACACTTCAAAATCAAAAACTTTTGTTGGATTATGTTTCCCCGAATCAAAAGGATGTTGTATCCGATAAAGATCCGAAGGGCGCTTGGACTGCAGTTCGTATTTCCAACATGATTATCGCTTATAATACTGCCAAAACTAAAGAAGCTGATGCACCTAAATCTTGGCAAGACTTGTTAGATCCTAAATATAAAGGCAAAATCGCTATGCCGAACCCTATGCTTTCTGGTACTGCTTATGTAGCTGCTGGTGCATTGGCGGATAAATACGGTTGGGAATATTTTGACAAATTGAAAGCTAACGGCATTCGCGTTGAAGAAGGCAACTCTGCGATTCAAAACAAATTGTTAACCGGCGAATATGTTGCAGCTATGATTCTCGAAGAAAATATTCTCAAGCTCGTTGAAAAGAAGAAAGAGCCGCTGAAGGTTCAATATCCGACCGATGGTGTTATTTCTGTTCCTTCCCCGATCGCAATTTTCAATACTACCAAGAATCCAGATGGTGCTAAAGCTCTCGTAGATTGGTGGCTGTCCAAGGAAGGTCAACAAGCAGTTGTTAAAGGCTGGATGCATTCTGTACGTGGCGATGTTAATCCGCCGACAACAGCTCCGAAGATTGGCGAACTCTTGAAGACCGCTGTTAAAGTTAACTGGCAAAAATTAGCTACTGAAGAAGCTAAAATTAAAGAACAATTCCGTATGCGTGTAATGGATAAAAAATAATTTTCAATAAATTTTAGGAGGAGATTATTATGAGTAAAGCTAAATGGGCGCTTGGTGCAGCAGCTATGTTGGTACTTTCTATTGCAGTAGCAGGTTGTGGTGGCGGCGGAGATAAAAAAGCTGCTGACGCTAAAAAAGGACCTTCTGGCGACGTAATGGTTTATACTTCCATTTATCCTGATATCATCGATACACTTTGCAAACCTAACATAGCAAAAGCATTCCCTGGCCTTAAAGTTACCTGGTTCCAAGGCGGTACCGAAAAAGTTAAAACCAAAATTGCTGGTGAAATTAAAGCTAACAAGATTGGCGCCGATGTATTAATGGTCGCAGATCCCTCTTATTACTACTATCTGAAAGATAAAGATTTGCTGTTAGACTATGTATCTCCTAACAGCAAAGACGTTATTGCTGACAAAGACCCGAAAGGTGCTTGGACTGCAGTTCGTATCAACAACATGATCATTGCGTACAACGCTGATAAGACCAAGGGAGATATGATTCCGAAATCTTGGGCAGATCTTTGCGATCCTAAATACAAAGGCAAAATTGCAATGCCTAACCCCATGCTTTCCGGTACTGCTTATGTTGCAGTTGGCGCTATTGCTGACAAACTCGGTTGGGAATATTTTGACAAACTGAAAGCTAACGGCCTCCGCGTTGAAGAGGGTAACTCTGCTATTCAAAACAAACTCTTAACCGGCGAATATGTTGCAGCAATGATTCTTGAAGAAAATGTTCTGAAGCTTCGTGAAAAGAAAAAAGAACCTCTGGCAGTTGCATATCCTGCAGAAGGTTGCGTAATCATCAACAGTCCGATTGGTATCTTCAAGACTACCAAGAATCCTGACGGCGCAAAGGCTATGGTTGATTGGTGGCTTACCAAAGAAGGTCAACAAGCAGTTGTTAAAGGTTGGATGCACTCTGTTCGCGGCGACGTTGCAGTTCCTAATGGTGCAGTAAAACCTTTGAAGGATTTGCTGCCGGGCGCAATCAAGATCGATTGGCAAAAACTTGCTAAAGACGAAGCTAAAATTAAAGAAGAATTCCGTACTCGCGTAATGGATAAAAAGTAATACGTAACCCCAATCACTTAATTACATAAGCTTCAAATTGCAGCCAGGGGGCGTGTATGCGCTCCCTGATTTGCAATTTTCCGACGCAAGTCGGGGAAAGGAGCCAAAGTGAAATCTTTGCCTCGTTTTGACAGTAAATTCATCGTAATTGCACTGTCCGTTATTGTACTTTTATATTTTATTGTATTCCCCATGCTTGTTCTTATTTACGATAGCTTGTTTATCAATGGTCAACTTGATATTTCCAACTATCGTGATGTTTATGGCAAGGATGTTAACTGGCGTGCTCTTACGAATACGATTTATCTTTCCTTGGGCGTAATGGTTGCTTCCGTAATTATTACCTTCCCCTTGGCTTGGCTGGTTGGACGTACGGACCTGCCTGGCAAGAAAACCTTCCGTACAATTCTCGTAGCATCCTATATGATTCCGCCCTATGTTGGTGCAATCGCCTGGGTACAGCTTTTGAACCCGTCAGTAGGTTATTTGAATGATGTTTTCAAGTGGATGTTCCACCTTACTCAAGCACCCTTCGATATTTATACTATGTGGGGTCTTGGTTGGGTACTGACTTTGTTTTATTCTCCCTTCGCATTCATCACTATCTCCCGTGCAATGGAGAAGATGGATCCGACATTGGAAGAAGCAGCTCGTGTATCAGGTGCTGGTCCTTTGAAAACTCTTTGGGACGTAACTCTCCCCTTGATGGCTCCCTCTATTTTAGCTGGTGGCCTTCTCGTATTCATTGCTGCAGGCTCTTGCTTCGGCATTCCTGCAATTGTCGGTATGCCCGGCAATATTGAAGTGTTAACCACTCGTATCGTAACCTTCGTTTATATGGGCGACGATAAAGGCATTCGTGATGCAACGGCTCTGGCAGTATCCTTGATGATTCTCGCTAACTTCCTACTGTTCTTCATGACCTGGATGCTTGGTCGCAAGGACTACACCACTATTTCTGGTAAGAGCACTCGTCCGAACATCGTTGAGCTCGGCAAATGGAAATGGGCTGCATTGCTTTTCGTAGGCGGCTATGCATTTATCTCCGTAATTTTGCCCTTGGGCTCCATTATTATGACAAGCTTCCTAGTAAGTATGTCTAAAGGTATCGAGCTCTCCAACTTTGGTTTCGATGCCTGGGTGCCTGTTATTACTTCTACTCAATATCTTGAAAGTATTTGGTTGTCCGTTGAATATGCTGTTATCGCAGCTTGCATTGGTACCTTGCTTTCCATCTTCGTGGCTTATCTCTCTGTTAAGACAAATATTACCGGCCGTAGCCTGCCCGACTTGTTAGTCGTTCTTGGCGGTTCTACCCCGTCCATCGTAATTGCGTTGGCACTGATTATTACCTTCTCTGGTAACTATGGTCTGAACATTTATTCCACTATGTGGATCTTGGTCGTTTCCTACCTTGTAAAATACATGACTATGAGCGTAAGAACTATCGCAGCTTCTTTAAGCCAAGTACATATCTCCTTGGAAGAAGCTGCTCTGAACTCTGGTGCCTCCTGGATTCGTTGCTGCAAAGACATCATCATGCCTTTGATTGCTCCTTCCATCATCGCTGGCTGGTTCCTCATCTTTATGCCTAGCTTTTACGAATTGACCATGTCCAACTTACTGTATGGCGCCGATACGAAAACCATTGGCGTATTGCTGTACGAACTGCAAACCTACGCAGATACTCAAAATGCTTCCGTGCTTTCCGTAATCATTTTGATTATCGTACTGGTCGGCAACTTAATTCTGAATAAATTAACCGGCGGTAAGGTTAGTATCTAAGGAGAAAAATTATGTCACAAGTTAAAATCTCTCATGTTTTCAAACGTTTCGGCGACGTAACCGCTGTAAACGACTTTAATATCGATATTGCTGATGGCGAGTTCATCTCCTTCTTAGGACCTTCCGGTTGTGGTAAAACTACCACACTGCGTATGGTAGCTGGTTTCGAAAAAGCTACTGAAGGCGAAATCGTAATTGGCGATACAGTTGTATCCTCTTCTGAAAAAGGTATTTTTGTACCTCCTGAAAAACGTGGCGTCGGAATGGTATTCCAAAGCTATGCTGTATGGCCCCATATGAACGTTATTGATAATGTTGGTTATCCTTTGAAGATTCAAAAGGTTCCCAAAGAAGAACGTTTGGCTCGTGTTATGGAAATGCTCGAGCTGGTTCACTTAAAAGAATATGCTGAACGTCTGCCGAGCCAACTTTCCGGTGGTCAACAACAACGTGTTGCTCTTGCTCGTGCACTCGTTGCTCGTCCGAGCCTCTTGCTTCTCGACGAACCTTTGTCCAACTTGGATGCTAAGCTACGTGAATCCATGCGTTTTGAAATTTCTCAAATTCAAAAGAAATTGGGAATCACCGTTATTTACGTAACCCATGACCAAAGTGAAGCAATGACTATGTCCGACCGCATTGTTTGCATGAGCATGGGTAACGTGCAACAAATCGGCAAGCCCTACGAAATCTACTCTCATCCTGCTAACAAGATGGTGGCCGATTTCGTTGGTTTGATTAATTTCCTCGATGCAGAGACCAAGGGTGACCGCGTCTTCATCAAAGGCACCGATTATTCTTTCGCTAATCCTGGAGAAAAAACTGGCAATGTAGTTTTGGCAGTTCGTCCTGAAAACATTACTATGAGCATGAATGGTGGTCACATGAAGGGCATTGTAACCGACAAGTTCTATCTTGGTGATGCTATCGACTACCGCGTGCAAGTTGGTGAAAGTACTGTACGTGTTATCGACAAGGGTGCGGATTTAGACGCAGTTCCTGCCGGCCGTGAAGTATATCTTGATTTCGATAGAGTTATGGTATTCGACAAAGATTAAGCAAAACTAAATTTACATCGTGCTACAGTAAAATGTGGCACGATGTTTTTTTTTGCGATATAATGAATGGTAGAAAATTATTTGGCAAATTTTTGCAGGGTACTATATATAATGAAGAAATTATTTTTTGTTATGGCATTGTTGCTTGGAATCGGCGCATATTTTATGGACTTTGACCGGTCGAGCGATGACGAGAAGAAAGAACTGAATATTTGCAGCTCCATAGGTAAGGATATTACTGAGGTACTTGCTAATGATTTTGCGAAAAAAAACGGAGTCAAGGTTAACATTTCTTACTTGCCAGGGGGTTCCTTCGAAGCACGCAAGCAATTTTTAGAGCAAAACAAATTTGATTGCTGGCTGGGTGGTTCAAGCGAAGAATATTTCATGGCTGAAGAAGAGGGTCTCTTGCGTCGCTATGTGGCAAAAGAATCCTACAAGGTGCCTGCGCAGCTGCGAAACCTGCGCGGAGACTGGACTGCCTTGTATTTAAGCTACGTGGCAGTCATCAGCAATAAGGATAATTTGCGTGAGCAAGGCATCTACGCACCTACAACCTGGGTTGAATTTCTCGATCCTACTTATAAGGATAAATTAGTTTTCCCTAATCCGCAAATTGGTGGCGTTGCTTACGGCATGCTGACGGGTATATGGCAAATTAACGGCAAAACAGAAGCCCTGGAATATGCTGCTAAACTGAATGCACAAAATCCACTGGTCGTAAATAGCTTTAATGAGGCTGTGGAATTGGTCTATAATGGCAAGAAAACTTCTACCATTGTTCCCCTAGATTACGCACTCTTTTTGGAAAGCAAGCATCCTCATTTGTTTGCAACTGTTCCTAAAGATGCCAATAGAAATGTACTCACGGGTGTAGCAATCCTTAAAACGGCTAATGCTATTACTAATGCGGAAAATTTTATTGACTACCTGATGAGTGATGCGAGTATGACGAATTTGGCTGCCAATGGTTATTATTACATGTGGCACGTGAAAAATTACAACGATGCTAAAGAGCGCACGCATATCGTTGGTCGCTTGCATGTACCCACAGATGATTTAGGTTGGTCTAGTACGTATAAGAACGAAGTCATCAGACAATGGCAAGAGGCCAAACTGCCGGAAGAAAACAAAACCGCGGAACAAAAAACTACGGAATGAAAGGCCGCCAAGAGAAGGTATGCAAACAGAATCAGACGATAGCACATCTGCCAATAGAAACTTTGCTAATCGAACTTCGGATGAGGACACAACATCCGACTTCTCAATACAATGATTTACATAAGATTTACGAAATTTTGACCAGAATCAGCCCAACTGGGTTAATGTCCCTATCTCCCCGAAATGCACCTAACGAATGTAGCATGAATTTCAAAAAAAATATCGTTGATAGCTCCTGCTCGGATTAGCGACCAGGAGCTTTTATTTTTTTGATTAAAGCGTTAGACTTGACGATTATAATCGTTTTTAAATAAATATTTAAAAAGCTATTCTAACGTAACATGATTACGTACAGAACCGTCACAAAAGTGTTACAATTTCTTCACAAATCAATAATGCTTAGAATGAAAAAGTTGCGGCTCACTTTTTATTGGATTTGTAGATATTCACAATGGTTTGAGGAGGAAGGAAGGATGTGTGTAAAGCAGTTCTCTAAAGAAGAAATGGCTGCTTTGTCTAAAAGCCCTTATGTCCTGCGCATTTCTGAAAAGAGCATCTCATTTACTAGAGATTTTCTTAAAGAATATAGAGAATTAAGGTTGAATGGGATGAAGAAAAGGGAAGCGCTTGCTAAATTCGACTTGGATATTGACGTTATTGGGTACAGCCGCATGAGAGGCATCGACTATAGGGTAATGCGTAATGCAAGGCTTGAAACAGATTCACTATTTGCTGAGGCAGGCAGAAGCATTGCTGAACTAATGTTACAGATGCAGAACCGTCTTACTAACATTCAGCAGAGGTATGAGGTTTATCAAAGATTGCTAGAGATAAGGGAATCAGGTAGCGGGGGAAGAAAGATTTTAACGGACAAAGATTACTATCAGGCGATTTGGGAAGCTGTTCATAAGAGCAACAATGTTCTGCAGGTTGAAAATCTTTGTGAAATTTTAAAAGTTTCGTATTCTGGTTATCGCCTTTGGGTTGTTGCCGGAGTACAGGCACAGTCGAATAATGAAGATGTAAAATCGATTGATATCATAAAACAGGAAATCAACCCGATAGCTATCTAAAAAAATTAATCATAATTTCACTTTAGTTAAAGCAAAAAATTTTTAGGAGGTATTTTATAAATGTTTTTTGGGAAATCTTTAAAGAAAAAAGCATTGGTGTTTTCGGTACTGATGGCTCTCAGTGCTAGTTCCTTTGGTGTAGCAAAGGCAGACGATCCACTGGTTGGAGCAGGATATAGTGAGAGCTTTAATACTCTTTGGTTCGATACCCTTGGCGGTGGGTCTATAGAAATTTCTGTGGATGACATTATCGCTGCTAATCTTGATACTTTAGGCTCGATTTTTGTTCTAAAAGGAAATACAATTTACACTAATTATAGAGGACAAGCAGTTGATTATGCTAAACAAGGTGCTTTAGCTATTGGTGCAACATCTAGTGCAACCGATGTATCTGCGATAGCAATTGGCAACAATGCTGTAGCTGATAGTAATTATGCAATTGCTATTGGGGAAAGTTCGGTAAGTGAAGGCTACAGTAGTGTTGTTATTGGTAAAGGAGCAAGTTCGGAAGCTCGTGATAGTGTTGTTATTGGTGAAGGAGCAAGTTCGGAAGCTGGTAATAGTGTTGTTATAGGGAATGGAGCAAGTTCTAACTCGTTTGCTAGCAGTGGCGTTGCCATTGGTAATGGCGCCGTTAATAACGGATACGCTGGAGTTGCAATTGGTTATGATGCAGAGATTGAATATGGTAACGATGATAGTGTTGCTATAGGCAACAAAGCTTTTGTTGGAGAAAGAGCATTAAGCTCTGTTTCATTAGGGTACTATACTAAAAACTATGCTAGTGATAGCGTTGCTATAGGTCCTGATGTTACTGTTGAAGATGACGCAAGATATTCAATTGCTATTGGTTCTAGGGCTGAGATTGGAGAAAGTGCAGACTATTCCCTTGCTATTGGCTCTAGTGCTGAGATTGGAGAAAGTGCAGAGTATTCCCTTGCTATGGGACCATATGCGAATATCGGTGATAACGTTTACTCATCAGTTGCAATAGGTGATGATTCCGATATTGAAGATAATGCGGAATATTCAGTAGCTCTCGGATCGTATGCTACTGTAAAAGAAGGTATTTCAAAAGGTATGGCACTTGGTTATGATGCAACAGTTTCGCATAATAATAGCATTGCACTTGGTGCAGAAAGCCAAACATATGATGTACATGCTCAAGAAAATTCTCAAAAAATCACTATTGCAAATCAAACCTATGAATTTTCAGGGTTAGCAAGCACGGAGCACGGAACTGTAAGCGTTGGTAGTTCAGGCAACGAACGTCAGATTCAAAATGTTGCAGCAGGTGAAATTTCTTCTACATCTACTGATGCAATTAATGGTTCTCAATTATTTGCGGCTTATTCAGCTATAAACTCTCTTGCTGATGGCAGTACCTTAGAAGATAAATGGGTGTTAAGAGGTAACACCGTAGGACAAGTTAGAGGGAAATGGAATAGTTCTACTAAAACTTATGATTATACCGATGTAGATTATAAGGACCAAGGAGCTTTGGCAGTTGGACCTACTTCAAGCGCAACAAATGTAGGTGCTCTTGCTATTGGTGAAAATGCTAGTGCTTCTGGTGAATATTCTATTGCAATAGGTGACGGGGCAGAAGCTACAACTAAATCTATTGTAATGGGTAATAATGCCAAGGATTATTATCAAGAGGATGGTTCTTCTTGGAAAAGTTACGGAGAAAGGTCTATAGTAATTGGTAACGATTCTTACAGTAAGACTATGGATGCCATCGTAATAGGCAATAAAGCGGAATCTACTGCTTATGCAGATACGGTAGTTATAGGTGATAGGGCGAGCGCTGGTGACTCTGGTACTGTTGCAATAGGTGCCGGTGCCGTAGGTGATGGTTATTACGGAACAGTTGTAGGTCCTAATGCAACAATCGAAGATGGTAATGATGATAGCGTTGCTGTTGGTACAAATGCTTTTGTTGATAGCAGTGCTCATCAATCTATTGCTATGGGACGTCTTGCACAAACATATGCAACTAACGGTATAGCTATTGGTACACTTGCTGTAGCAGGTATTGATGACGAAAACGACGGTAGAAATGCAGTTGCGATAGGTTATCGTGCTAAGTCTACCAATGATGACAGTGTTGCTTTAGGCTCTTACAGTGAAACAGGTGAAGTTCATGATACTGATGAAGCTAAATGGATGGAATTTGATGGTTATGTTTACAGATTTGCTGGTCAGCCGACTGCAAGCACGGCAACGGTAAGTGTAGGTACTCCAGGCAAAGAACGTCAAATTCAAAATGTTGCAGCAGGTGAAATTTCCTCTACATCTACTGATGCAATTAATGGTTCTCAATTGTATGCAGTACTTGAAGCCGTTCAAGGTCTTGATACTGATACAGATACTACTTATACTGCAGGTGATTTCGTTACTATTACTGGCGACGACAACAAGATTAACGGCGCTAATGTTGTAGCGGCAGAAAACAGCGTTGTTACAGTAGACTACGATAAAGAATCTAACACATTTACGGTGGATGCTAATTTTATCGATACCGATACTAAATATACTGCAGGCGATTTCGTTACTATTACTGGCGACGACAACAAGATTAGCGGCGCTAATGTAGTTGCAGCAGAAAATAGCGTTATTACTGTAGATTATAATAAAGACACTAACACATTTACCATCGATGCTAATATCACCGACAAAGATACAACTTATACTGCTGGCGATAACGTTAGAATTGACGAAAACAATGTTATTAGCAGTGCAAGTGTTACAAGCCAAGACAATAGTATTGTAGTTTCCTATAACGAAGATACTAATACATATGACCTTAGTGTTGCTGGTTCTGATAAACCCGAAGTTGACGCAGTTCAAGCTGCTATGGAAGATACCACTATTAATAAAAACAACTTCGATGAAAGACATACTCTTAACATTAATTTGGGTACCAATAACGAATCCGATCAATTCGTAGCATCTGTTGCAGCTAATACAAGTGCCGCTATTGAAAACATTGCATTAGCAAGCGAAGTAGGCGATATTACTAACGAGAAATATGAAGAATACTTCCAAAATGCTAGAAGTGAAGGCGATTATACAAATGTAGTAGATGCCGTTGACTATACTTATGAAGAAGCTCTGAGACATAGTCATGTTCAATTGACTGACGACGAAAAGAATCTGACTCTTGACGATAGTCAACAAACAGAATATGGCGGCATCCTTTATACTCTGTCTATGAATAGAGATATCGATATCGACAGCGCAACCATCGGTGGCAATACCTACATTAATAATGAAGGCATTAAATCTTTCAATACTACCATTAACGAAGGTGGCGTAACCACTAACAGCGTAACTGTTGATAGCGTAGTAATTAATCAAGACGGCATCAACGCTGGCGACAAAAAGATTACTAACGTTGCAGCTGGTGTGAATGATACCGATGCAGTAAACGTTAGCCAATTGAAGGAATTGAACCAAAACGTTCAGAACGTCGATAACCGCATTAACAAACTCGGTTCTCGCGTAAATAAAGTTGGTGCTGGTGCGGCAGCTCTCGCAGCTCTCCATCCGTTAGAATTCGACCCGGATGACAAATGGAACTTCGCTGCTGGCTATGGTCATTACAAAGGCGAAAATGCAGTAGCAATTGGTGCCTTCTATCGTCCGGACGAAAAGGTTATGCTTAGTATTGGTGGTACCGTAGGTAACGGCGAAGATATGCTCAATGCAGGCGTAAGCTTTTCCTTAGACCGTACTCCGCGTGTAACTAATACCAAGACTGCAATGGCACGTGATCTTTTGGAACTCAAAGCTTTAGTCGTAGAGCTTCTTGCTGAAAGACGTGCTAGTAGGGATGGTTTAGCACGTGGTATGTTCCCAGATGTTCCGGAAAACCATTGGGCTTATGAATACGTTAAAGGCCTTGTTGATAGCGGTATACTCGTTGCTTATCCTGACGGGCTGTTCAACGGTGAGCATCCTGGCACCCGTTACGAATTCGCAGCAATGCTCTTTAGAGCAATGCAAAGAGGCGTCATTCTTCCGGATAGAGTTGCTAAAGAATTTGCTCCTGAAATTGGTCGCTTCCGTGTTGACCGTATCCATGGCGCAGATGACAATAACAACAAGATTGAACGTATCCGCGTAAACGGCGATCATAACTATGGCAGAGACAATTATGGTAGCAAGAATCCGCAACCCGTTACTTCTAGAGGACCTCAATATCCTGAGTCCGAAAGAATTTCTAAATAATTGGAAAGGAGATATACATTATGAATTTCAAGAAAGTTTTTTGTAGTGCTTTAGTAATGGGTGCATGCATGTCTTGTGCAATTGGTTCCGCAGAACTGACATCCTTCCAATATTTTGAAAGAGGTGTCTTAAGTCAAGCTAATGCTAATGTTAGCGAAGCAATTGAAAATTACAACAAAGCTTTAGAATTGGATGCAAATTATGCACCCAGCTACTACAACCGCGGTGTTTGCTTGACCACTCTCGGAGAAAGTGAAAAAGCTTTGGCCGATTTCAATAAAGCTATCGAGCTCAACGAAAAATATGTATCCGCCTATAACAGTAGAGGGGAATATTATTTGGCAAAGGGTGATAAAGAAAAAGCTTTAGCAGATTTCAACAAAGCATTGACCTATGCTCCGACCAATAAAGAAGCATTAGCTCTCAAAGCTAAATGTGCTCAATAATTGTATTTTGGTTTAAAAAAAAGTAAAATAGATATAGTTTTAAAATTTGTGTTGTGTGTTATCAAAGTAAAAAAATTATAGGGGGAGGTTATGCTCCCCCTATGTTGCGTGGAGTTAGCATTTTTATATCTGACTGGTAAGACATTATTACCAGTATATTGGTGCTAGTTATATGGAGGAAGGTTAATGAAGGATGTGAATTTAACCGAAGTTAGGGCAATCTGGAAGCAATTAAGCAAAGAAGAGAAAAAGGCAATTGCTTCTAAAACTACGGTAAAAAGATATTGTAAAAACAGTTCTGTAAAAATCGGGGGGGATAATGTTTATTGTTTGTGGATTAGTAAGGGTTCATACTATTTCTGAGGACGGACGTGATATCACCCTATTTTATCTTGTTCCTGGTGACCTATGCTCTCTTGGGTCAAGTTATATACAGAGGCGCCTGAATTTTCCGTTTTTTTTAGAAGCGGCTATGGATTCAAAAGTAATAAAAATTTCCGACAGGGCATTAAATGATTTGCATAAAATGAATTCATGCATTAACGATTATTTATTTCAAATAATCGTTAATGATTTTTCTAAAACATTAGATAAATTTTATAAAATGGTTTGCTATGATGTAGAATTTCGTATTGGTACATGCTTGAATCGCGAACTCAAGCTTCACGGTAGTAAGGAAATTTATTTGTTACATGAAGATATTGCTAAATGCATTAACAGTAGCAGACCAGTTGTTTCTAAGACGCTTAAGAAAATGCAGGATGAAGGGATGCTGTTACTAAAGAAAGGATGCATTACAATTACAGACGTAGATGCTTTAAAAGCTCTCGTTGGTGAGGAGTTGTGCTGCGGCCTTCCTCATTTCGGTGGTAGAACCTGTTGTTGTGGCGAGTAAATTTATGGCTTGTTTTCCACGAGACTGCTCGACTTATCTGAGGTAGTCATAAATCAAAATGTGGTTAGGAAGCATACGATTGTGATACTCCTTCATTATGGCTGATAGAGTAATTTACTGGATTGTACCGCAAGGTACAATCCAGTTTTTGTGTGAAAAAATTCTTACGTGTTCATATTACGTACAAATCGATTCTGAATATGTTATATTAAAAAAAATCAATATTGTGGAAATGTGTAGATGTCAGGAATATGTTTTCTTGCTCTCGTGGATTCCTCCATGGGACCTCTATAGATATCACAACAACCTCAAAAAGGAGTGGTGCAAACCACTCCTTTTTGAGCATATGGTTACTTCTTAACCATAAATCCACACCCCCATAATAAACGAAGAAAGAGAGTGGCAAAAACCACTCTCTTTCTTCGTTTTATTTGTTTCTGTAAATTTTCCAGCCCTTGTTAAAGAAGTAAATCAAGGTTAAGTAGTAGGTGAAGCCGCCGAGCTGGGTTCGCGTAGTAAAAATACTGGGAAAGATGAAAAGTGTGATTAAGACGATAAGCAGGGATGGAATAACCGTAACAAGTCCGGCAAAGCCTGCCTCCTTAAAGGCTTCTCGAATTTTGATGGATGCTTGCAACGTTTGTCGGGCTGCGAAGATGCCGAACATAATCCCGCTGAAAGCATATAATGATAAATTAACGATTTGATGAAAGTCCATTATTTATTCTCTTTACTGATTTGAGTTTGGAAAACGCTGCTCTTTAAAAGAAGGCCAGCGATAATGCTGCCGCCGATAGTACTAACTAAGAAAGGTGGAATAAAGAACCAAGCAGCTGCTTTGGAGCCGAGCATAGTGCTGGCGATAACCCAAGCTACAAGACCACCAAGAATACCAGTGCCAAATACTTCGCCGAACATAGCGGAAGGAATATTTTTAAAACGAGCATACATAAACCCTGCAAGGAGTGCACCAATCATAGAACCAGGGAAAGCCAAAAGGCTACCAGTACCAAACATATTGCGTAGGCAGGAGATAATGAAAGCAATCGCTAAAGCATAATCGGGACCTAGCATAACTGCGCCCAGCACGTTGATAGCATGTTGAACGGGGAAGCAACGGCTTACGCCTACAGGAATATACACGAGATGAGCGCTTAGGGTGCCAATGGCAATTAAAAGTGCAGCAGTTGTTAATTTTCTAGTTTGCATTTTATCCACCTCATTAAAATATATACTTGAAAAGAATAGCAAAATTTTTCTTCTATTATATTATACATCATCAGGCTATGATATAATAGAAGAAAATATTAATAAGTCAATTTTTTTCTTCTATATAATAAATATGTTGCTCGGGCAATGAAATGAGGTGATATTGATGAGTTTGTTAGAAGGTATCAAGGTTATAGATTTTTCCAAATGGTTGCCAGGTCAATACTGCGCTATGATATTAGGTGACTATGGTGCTGATATAATTAAAATTGAAGATTTAGCGGGAGATGCAACGAGACGTTTCTTTCCCGAGAAAAAAGAGGGCATGAGCTATTGGCATCTCATGCTTAATCGCAATAAAAAAGGAGTTGCTCTTGATCTTAAAAAATCGGGCGGCAAGGAAGTGCTCTTAGAACTGCTTCGTGAGGCTGATGTTTTTCTTGAAGGCTTTCGCCCTGGTTATTTAGCACGCTATGGCTTGGACTACGAAACGCTGCACACAATTAATCCCCGTTTAATCTATTGCTCCATCACTGGCTTTGGTCAAAATTGTCACAAGCCTGCCCACGATTTGAATGTTGTAGGTCTTGCAGGTATGAGTTCCTTGGATGATGTAGGTGGTGCATGCGTTGGCGAAGTGCAAGTAAGCGCTGTTGGCAGCGGGGTTAATGCAGTTGCTGCTATAAGTATGGCTTTATTTGCAAGGGAACGTACGGGGCAAGGTCAACATTTAGATGTTAATCTTTACGCCACGGCACTTTCTATGCAGGTTACTGCAGCTTCTGCAGTTTGGGGCTGTGCCGAAACTGGTACTCAACCATTTGGTCGCGTAGCTCACTACTATAATATATATAAGTGCAAGGATGGTCGTTTTATGACTGTGGGCACCATCGAGCCAAAATTCTGGCAAAGGTTCTGTGACCTTATCGAATGCCCCGAGCTTGAGCATCGTCAATACGATTTCGCTCACAAGGACGAAATAGCCGCTAAAATTTCTGCGAAAATGTTAGAAAAAACTCAGGCTGAATGGTTAGAGACAATTGGCAAAGCAGAATTTTGCGTGACCCCCGTGTGTACCCTTGACGAAGCATTAGCTAGTGAATTAACTGCTCAAGAAAATATGCTCTTCGAAGCAAACAGTGACCTGGGAAAAATAAAATACGTTGGTGCACCGGTAAAATTCTCCGACAATCAAGCGAGAATTCGCTTGCGGGCTCCCGAGCTTGGAGAACATACGCAAGCTGTATTACAAGGCTTAGGCTTTACTGATGAAAAAATTGCTGAGCTTCGCGCTGAAGGCAGCATCTTATAGGAGGATAACATGAAAAAAAGATTTGGTAGATTATTTGCGGCTGTAGCTCTTGCTCTTGGTTTATCATTTGCCTATGCACCTCACGCGGATGCGGGTCTAATTAGTTTGCAAGACGAAATCAAAATGGGCCGGGAAACAGGTGAAAAGTACGAGCAACAATACGGTCTTTTACAAGACAGCTATCAACAAGCGAGAGTTAATCGCATTGGCCAAAGACTGGCAGCTGTTTGCGGACGTAACGATATAGAATACACCTTCAAGGTTTTGAATTGTGATGAGGTTAATGCTTTTGCTTGCCCAGGCGGTTTCATTTATGTTTATAGTGGGCTGTTAGATTTCATGCCGACAGATACCGAGCTTGCAGGTGTACTCGGACACGAGGTTGGTCACGTAGCTAAAAAACATACAGTTCATCAAATTGAAAAAGCATTGGGGGCCAATATTCTTCTTGCAGCCATCTCTCTTGGAACCGGTAGTGCAGCCATTGGTAATTTGAGTAGTCTGGCTGCGTCCGCACTTATGAGTGGTTTTAGTCGTACTGATGAACGTGGAGCTGATAAGGAAGGCGTTAACAATACCATTAAGGCTGGCTTTAATCCTTATGCCATGTTAATTACTTCTAGCAAGCTTGAAGATTTAGCTGCTAAAAATGGTGGCGGCAAAGGCGGTTTATGGAGCTCTCACCCAGATCCAGAAGAAAGATATAAGAGAGTTAGCCAACAATTGCAAAAATTAAACATTGAACCAGCCATCAAAGTTGTTGATGACAACCATGCTCAAGTTTATGAAGGCAATTGGACATTTGACATTAACAATAGTATTGGCGCGACCAAGGCAAAATATCGTGCATTTGAACTAGCTGGTAACATGTATACCATTCGTCAACGTGGAACCATTGCCCCCAATTATTTTGTGGTGTACGATAATGGTAGCTCTGCAGATATTTATTACGACGATATTCAAGTGCTCAGACTTTATACGCAAGATGCAGGCAGCTTTGGTAGTGCCGGATCATATGCCAGAGCATGTTCTGAGATGCTCAAGGATTGGGCTAATAAGGTAAATAACGGTACTATCAGTAATAAAAAGAAGAAAAAATAATTTTCTAATATAACAATAAATTTGCGCTAAAAATAATTTTTGCAAAGATATTTAATTTATATAGAAAAATTTTAAAAAAATCATCCCTGCGAAAAGCTGGTCTTGGAGTTAAAATTTCAAGATTTCGGTCGGTTTTTTGCGGGGATTTTTCATGATTTTAGTCCCGAAAATAATTTTCAACCCAATAAGACCAACAATAAAGAAAGTTTATGGAATACAAAATGCAATTTATTATAGAATATTGATACATAAACTGTATTTTTAGGTTGAAATTTTTTTTTTATCGATGTATAATATTAACGATAATTTATCCTAATAAGGAAAGCGAACGACAAAATTTGCCTTTAAAATTGTTTTAAAATTTACAAATAATGCTTGCAACACCATTTTTTTCGGTGTAACATATAACTAACAACGAAATCTAAGTTGTGTATTCGAAGCACGAACCTCGATTTTAATCTTTTTGTTTGAGATTTATGCTTTGGATATGAATTTTAATGAGGGAATATTAAGTTTTATTAAAATTCCACTTTGCTAGTTCGCAGCTTGGGTTTCTGGAACGAGAAATCGTTCATGCTATTATTTTATTCTAATTTTTTATTTTGAAAGGATGGGAATCCAATGGAAGAAGTAAAAGCCATTATGAACTCACCTATGTTGTGGGTAATGTCCGCTGTAATGATTGCTGTAGTAGTTGCAGAAACCGTTACTCTGTTCAAACAATCTTGGGACACCGCTGTAGAAATCGGCGTTCCTAAAGAAGAACTCAATGCTGCTGTAAAATCCGCTATGTTTACTGCAATTGGTCCTTCTCTCTCTCCTGTAATCGTATTGCTCGCACTCATGGCAATAGTAGGTGCACCTACTGCATGGATGCGTATGAACGACATCGGCGCAGCTCGTACCGAAATCGCTATGGCTGGTATCGCTGCTGGTGTTGCTGGTTCTTCTCTTGAAGTTGGTAAGCTGACTCTGATGGGCTTCGTTTTCGTTCTTTGGGGCGCTGCTCTTAACAACATGGGTTGGATGATCGTAGGCGGCTTTGGTGCTCCTCTTCTTGGTAAAGGCTCCGATTACCTCGATGCTAACTTCGATAAAACTTGGATCAAAATGTTCAATGCTGCTGCATCCTTTGGTCTGTTTGGTACCTTGCTCGTAAATAACATCGTTGCAAAAAATGCTATTAAACCTGCAAATGCTTTCTGTGGTGCTGTATCCTTCGTATGCATGTCCATCATCTCCAAAGTTTTTGCTAAACAAAAAACTCTGCAAGAATTTGGTCTTGGCATTTCCATGTTAATCGGTATGTTCGCAACTGCAATTCTCTTTTAATTGATGTTTTTAGTGAGGTGAAAACAATGAATCAAGAACAAAGCATGCAAGCTTTTAAAGGAAGAATCACCAAATTAGGTCTGTTCTTCACCACCTTAGCTGTTGTAGCTAACTTCGTTCCCGCTGTTTATGTATCTACCGCTACTGGTATTTTCCCGAGCGCTGGCCAAATTCTTCAAATTTGGATCGCTGCAGCTGCAGCATTCGGTGCTGGCTATTTCGTACAACCTATCGCTTACTTCCCGATGCTCGGTCTTGCAGGCACCTTCCTGTGCTGGGTAGTAGGTTCTGTAGGTGACCTTCGTCTTCCTTGCGCAGTTATGGCTCAAAAAATTACCAATGCTGAACAAGGCACTCCTAAAGCTGAACTCGTTGGCACCATCGCTATCTGCTGCTCTGTAGTAGTATCCATGGCTATGATTACCTTCTTCACCGTTGCAGGTAATGCAGTAATGCCTTACTGCCCGAAGATTGTTCTTAAAGCTCTTGGGTTCGTACTTCCTGGCGTTATCGGTGCTGTATATGCAGATTTCTGCTCCAAGGATTTCAAACTTGGTATTATCTGCTTCCTCATTTGCCTTGCCGGCAAATTCATCTTCCCGAAGATTGGCGTTCCTAGTGCACTCATCATGCTTGTAAACATCATCTGCTGCATCTTGGCCGCACGTGCAATTTTCATGACCATGAAGAAAGCTTGATCAGCCTAAACTTTTAGTTAACAAATAACTTTATTTATCATTCTAATCTCGCAGTTTGGGTCCAAGCTGCGAGGTTAGAAATCTATAAAACTTATTTTCTATATTCAAGGAGGAATATTCAAATGGGTCCTTTACAAGG
Organism: Phascolarctobacterium sp.; assembly: GCA_030523325.1. Lineage (GTDB taxonomy): Bacteria > Bacillota > Negativicutes > Acidaminococcales > Acidaminococcaceae > Phascolarctobacterium_A. The sequence goes on along the minus strand of JAUNIS010000003.1, from coordinate 66,221 downwards.
TGTGAAAGTTCTCGACTTGACCCGCGTACTCGCAGGTCCTTACTGCACAATGATGCTCGCTGACTTTGGTGCAGATGTTTACAAAATTGAAACCCCGGGTACCGGCGATGACTCCCGTGCATTTGGTCCTTTCATCGGCAAGGAATCTGCTTACTACATGTCCCTTAACCGTAACAAACGTTCCATGTGCATGAACATGAAAGACGAAAAACACAAAGCTGTTTTCAAAGAAATGGTTAAAAAAGCTGACGTAGTTGTAGAAAACTATCGTCCTGGCACCATGGAAAAATTTGGTCTGGGCTATGATGTTCTTAAAGAAATAAACCCTGGAATCATTTATGTTGAATGCTCTGGCTTCGGTCGTACTGGCCCGTATCGCCTGAAACCCGCTTATGACGTTGTAGTACAAGCTATGGGCGGTATCATGTCCATCACTGGTGCTGAAGACGGCGAACCTACTCGTGTTGGCGCTTCTATCGGCGACGTTTCCGCAGGCCTCTTCTCCGTTATCGGTTGCTTAATGGCTCTCTATCACAAACAAAAAACTGGCGAAGGCCAACTTGTTGACGTAGCTATGCTTGATTGCCAAGTTGCTATGCTCGAGAATGCTATCGCTCGTTACTATACCACTGGCGAATCCCCGAAACCTATCGGCAACCGTCATCCTTCCATCACTCCGTTCGCAGCATTCCCTGCTAAAGACGGCAACGTAATTATCGGTTGCGGCAACCAAAAGCTTTGGACCGGTATGTGTGAACTGTTCGGCAAACCGGAATGGATTGACGATCCTCGTTTCGCTACCAACGGCGACCGTACCAATAACGTTAAAGAACTCATGGCTCTCATGAACGAAGTAACCGTTACCAAGACTGTTGACGAATGGCTGCCTCTCCTCGAAGCAAAAGGCTTGCCTTGCGCTCCGATCAACGATATGGCTCGTATCACCAAAGATCCTTCCATCCTCGAACGCGAAATGCTCGTAGAACTCGAACATCCTATTGCTGGCAAGATGACCGTTCCTGGTTGCCCGATCAAAATGTCTGCTACCCCGGGCGAAATCAAAAAACATGCTCCGTTGCTTGGTGCTGACATCAACGAAATGCTCTCCGACCTTCTTGGTTGGGACGAAGCAACCGTTAAAGAAAAAATGGGTCTCTAATTCATAACGTTCTTTAATTTTTGCTTAAGCAAGCAAACCTCTGCCTGAGAAATCAGGCAGAGGTTTTTATTTTGAAAAGCATTAGTAGGAAACTCACATGTAGTATGAATTTTGTTTAACTTTTATTTAGAATGGCTTCGTATTACTTTGCCTGTAAACTTTCTCCAGGACTTTGAATCTTTAGTTGCTTTGTTAAAACATGAGGCCTGTGGTATAATGAGGTATCGAATAAAACACGCAAGGAGAAAAAATTATGGATCCACAAGAATGGAATGCGTATGTACAAAAAATTGCTACCTGCGATTATCCTATACCCGCAGGAATGATAAATAATTATAACGATTGGAAGCATCGTAGTATTGTTGGTCGCATGCTTTATCTTTTGAAGGACGTTGAAGGTGCGATGGCAGTACTCGCGACTGTTCGCGATGTAGTTCCTAATATGGATGACGCGCCCGACTACGGCTTGTCCGAGGCTGAACACAAGGTTTTGTGTTTGAGAGACATAGCAAACATTGTCTTTTCGCTGACGGGGATGGGTGACGCGGCGATAGTATACTTAAAACAAGCTGACAAAATTTGCCGCGACTATAAGTATGTTTTTCGTAGTGCTAGCCGCGGCGCTATTTGGACGCGTCAGTTAGAGATCATGCGCGACTGCGGTTTGGGTGATGAAGCTGACTCGAAAGCTCTCGCTTGCCTTAAAGGTGAGGGTGCATGTGGGAATGGTATTGATTCGCATTACCTCGTGCCTGGAACCAACACTTATATTTACCACGCCTACAAATTCCTAGCAGAAAGCGCAGCCCTGCACGAAGACTATGCTAAGGCAGCTCGCTTGCTTGCCGAAGGTTATCGTTTCTTTCCTTTGTCCGACGCAGGCAAGCAGGACTTAGCTCGAGCGGCTGCCTGTGAGACTGCGAAAGAGCAATACTATAGCTACGAGCATTGCACAACTATTCAGTACTTGCCTTGGGAAAAAACTAATGCTCCTACTGTGGACGAGGTTCGCAAGCTGCAGTATCGCAAATACTTAGAACGACTTGCTGCTAAACAAGAGGCTGAAGGCGTGGGTGCTGATATTTTAAAGGCCGAGCAAAAGGATAAGGAATAGGTTTCAAGTCTTGGATTTGCAAGGACTTGGTAGTCTGCTTAAAATTGAATTTGTGCAGAACAGTTTTTACAGAATAAAAAGTTCACTTACAGTAAGACTTTGCAGACCAGTTAAGATGTCAGGAATAAGCTTCAAGCCATAGATTTGCAAAGACTCGGCAAGTGTACTTAAAATTTAAATTTTGCAAAGTACTTTATGTACAATGAAGAGTTTAAATTCAACAGACATAGTGAAACCGATTTTGGTAACACTAGGTTTATTTTGTTAGAGCAAATTCCTGATATTACTAGACAACTGTTTCGACAAAAATCCTGCAGAAAACTAAATGAAAAAATTATACTTTGTTGTAAAGTTATCTTCATTACCTTTTAGAATTTTTTACAAATACTTTTAAATGAGTGTTTAAAATGAATGATTAAAGGTTTTTGTGCATAGAATACAAATCTCTGATACAATAAGTGTATACTAATAAATGTTTATGCATTTATTCATCAATTGATAGGTCGAGATTGTTTCGATTGATGGAGAGGGAAATATTATGTGTTTTATGGAGGAGTTTTCCTATGAAAAAGAAATTGTTAGCATTAGCTGCTGCTTCCATGCTTTTAGTTCCGGCTGTTGCTGGTGCAGAAGGCTTCGGTATTGTTGAATGGTCTGCTGAAGGTGTTGGTATGGGCGGTGCTCGTATGTTTGCAGATAACGATCCTGCAATGATCTCTTACAATCCTGCTCATATTACTTCTATAGAAAAGAAAGCTGCATCTTTTCATGTAACTTCTATTAGTCCGCATGGTAAATTTAGTGCAACTGATAACACTGGTATGTTAAATGCTGTGGGCTTCAAAAACGAAACGGATAGATCTAATAGGATTGCTCCGGGTATGGTACCTGGCCTGTACTACGCACAAAAAATCGACGATAAATCTGCTTGGGGCATTGGTACCTTTACTCGTTATGGCATGATTTCTGAATTCGAAAAAAGTTCTATTTTCTCTATCAGTGCATACAAATCTAAAATGACTGGCTTGAGCATTACCCCTGTATATGCTCGTAAAATCTCTAACAAATTCTCTGCGGCTGTAGGTGCAGAATTGAACTACGTAAACTTAGATGTTAGAAACAATGCTCCAATACTCAAAAAAATGTCCGGAAATATGAATGTTAAAGGTGACACCTGGGCTGCAGGTTGGAATGTAGCTATGGAATATAATTTCGACCAAAAGAACCAAGTAGGTTTTGTATATCGTTCCAAGATTAGCCAAAATATGCAAAACGCTAATTTCGTATTTGGTCCGATTGTTGGTAAAGCCAATGGCAAAGTAGTTCTTCCTGATACTTATACGATTGGTTACGGTCATAAGTTTAACGACAAGACTCGTGTAGAAGTTCAAGCTATGCGTACCAATTGGCATACATATGAAAGCTTTGACATAACTACTGATGTATTGGGAAAAATCGCATCTCCTAAGAATTGGTCCGATGGTTGGCGCTATGCAATTGGCCTTGAACACAAATTCAGTAATAAATATATTGGTTACTTAGGTTATTCCTATGACCAAGCAGGTATTCCTACTTCTACTGCTGATTTTATGATTCCTACAGGTAATCGTAGAACTTATAGCATTGGTTGTTCCTACAAAGATAAAAAACAAATGCTTACGGGTACTCTTGCTTATATGGCTCTCGGTGACAAACATATGGGCTCCATGGAACCATTGGTTACAGCTACTTCCCATAATAATTACGCCAAAATTTGGTCCATTGGTTACACTCGTTTCTTCTAATTTACAAATAAATTCACAAGTGTTAAATCCGACCGATTTTTTCGGTCGGATTTTTGCGTCTTTGCGAACTTTTTTAAGACAAAACATATCATTTGTACTATAATATAAAATAGTGAATTGTAATTAAGTATTAAAATTAGGAGGTTCCCTATGAAAGAATACGCACAAATTAGTCCGGAATTTATTGCGGATTTAGAAGCTGTTGTTGGCAAAGAGTGGGTTGTTACCGATGCAGGTATTTTGGACCAATATAAAACTGACGAAGAATACGATCCGAAACGTTTTCGCGTTCCTGACGCAGCCGTAAAACCGGCAAATGCACAGGAGGTTGCAGAAATTGTCAAGCTTTGCAATAAATATAATGTTCCTTTGACCGTGCGTGCAGGAGGAACAAGTCTTGCTGATGGAGCAATTGCTGTATGTGGTGGGCTTGTTCTTTTAATGGAACGCATGAACAAAATTTTGGAAATTGATACAGATGGTCTCTACATTGTTGCTGAAGCAGGCGCACGTACCATCGACATTCAACAATTAGCTAATAAAGAAGGTCTTTTATACGCAGGCGATCCTTGTTCCGCACAAAGCTGCACTATCGGTGGTAACCTGGCGACTAATGCGGGTGGCAACAAGGCTGTTCGTTATGGTGTAACTCGTAACCAGGTTTATGGTTTTGAAATGGTTACTCCCACAGGTGAAATTGTGAACATAGGCGGTCGCTTGAAAAAATGCTCTACTGGTTATTGCATGGAGCAATTAGTAATCGGCAGCGAAGGGACTCTCGGTATTATTACCAAAGTTACCTTAAAACTTGTTCCGAAGCCTCCTTGTCATTTTGACCTGCTTGCTATTTTCGATAACGCAGCGGATGCACTCTCCATGGTGCCGCGCATTAATAAAGCTGGCATTAATCCGACTTCTATCGAATACATGGACAATCAATACGTGCGTTACACTTCTAAATATTTGAACTTCAACGGTGCTCCTCACATGGAAGATGGCATTTACGTTATTGTTACCGTTGAGACATTTACCGAAGATGAACTGGATATGAAAATGGAACAATTATCCGAGCTGTGTGAAGAAGCTGGTGCGCTTGACGTGTTGGAAGCAGATGAACGCATTTGGGATATGCGCCGCAACTGTCAAGAATGTTTGAAGCTTATCTCCAAGGTTTCCTTAACCGACGACGTTGTTGTTCCTGTAGATAAAATCGTTACTACCATCCTCAAGATTATGGAAATCTCCACCAAATATCCCTTCAAGGTGCCTGCACTCATTAATGCACATATCGGCGACGGCAATTTACATATCGTTCTCTGCAAATGCGATTTGTCCGACGAGGACTGGGATAAATATGTGGAGGCATTCCATAACGAATGCTACGCTTATGCTTACGAGCAAGGCGGACGTCTCGCTGGCGAACACGGTATCGGCGCGAAAAAGATCGGCTACATGGAAAAATTCACTCCTGCTGGCGAATTAGACCTCATGAAGAAAATCAAACGCGCTTGGGATCCTAACAACATTCTCAATCCTGGTAAAGTTATTAACGCGTAAGGTGTATTATGAGTCAACAATATAACAAAGTTTCGACAGCAATGCTGGACGAATTAAAAAATATTTTAGGAGCTGATTTCGTTTATACGGACGAACCGACTCTAGATAGATATAAAACTGACGACGAACCCGATCCAAAATTTTTCCACGTGCCTGAGGTCGTTGTTGCTCCGGCGAGTAGCGAAGAAATCGCGGGCGTTGTCAAGCTATGCAATAAATACCTCGTTCCCCTTGTTGTAAGAGGGGGGGGCTCCGGCTTAAACTGTGGCGCTATCGCAAATCACGGCGGCATCGTTTTACTTATGGAACGCATGAATAAAATTCTCGAGATGAACGTTGAAGGCATGTACTGCATTGCTGAGGCTGGCGCCCGTACCATTGACATTCAGAAAATGGCTAATAAAAATGGTATGCTCTACGCAGGCGATCCCTGTTCTGCCGAGAGCTGTCAGATAGGCGGCAATCTGGCGACAAACGCAGGTGGCAACAAGGCAGTTCGTTATGGCGTCACTCGTCATCAGGTTTATGGTTTCGAAATGGTTACCCCGACCGGGGAAATTGTTGAGCTAGGGGGACGCTTGAAAAAATGCTCCACTGGTTATTGCATGGAGCAATTAGTTATCGGCAGTGAAGGAACCCTTGGTATTATTACGAAGGTAACATTAAAGCTTCAACCCCTGCCTCCGTACAAGATTGACTTACTTGCGATTTTTACCGACCCGCTCAAGGCAATTAGTGTGGTTCCGAAAATTTCCAAAGCAGGGATTAACCCCACGAGCATCGAATATATGGATAACCCTAACGTCAGAACAACAAGTGAGTTCCTGGAGTTTACTGGTGCACCTCATTTGGAAGACGGCATTTACGTTATTATGTCCATCGAAGCCTTTAGCGAGGATGAGCTGGACTTAAAGCTGGAACAAGCCAACGACATTTGCGAGGCTTGTGGTGCTGTGGAGGTTCTCGAAGCCGACGAACGCATTTGGAATATGCGTAGGGTTTGCTGGGAATCCGTCAGACTCGTCAGCCTAGTTGCAACAACTGACGATTTAGTAGTGCCCGTAGATAAAATTGGCGAGGCTATGGAGTATATCGTTAAGCTCGTAGCTCGCTATCCCTTCCCCCTGCGTATTAACGCACATATAGGCGATGGTAATTTACACATCGTCCTTTGCAAAATGGATTTGTCCGACAAGGAGTGGGAAGAAAAACTCACTGCCTTCACGGAAGAGGTATATACCTACGCATATGCTAATGGAGGACGTTTAAGTGGTGAACATGGTATAGGCCATCGCAAGGCTCACTATATGGAACGCTTTACTCCCCCTGCGGAATTAGAACTAATGCGTAAAATCAAAAAAGCCTGGGATCCTAATTTAATTTTGGCTCCTGGTAATGTATTCAATGCTTAAGAGAAGCATGGAAGCATAGTAGATAAGAAAGGATTGAAACAAATGACAAAATTTAACCCCGTAACAGAAGAGTTATTAGCCGAGCTTCGCGCTGCATTGGGCGAAGAATTTGTAAAATGTGACGAAGAGACTTTGAATCGTTACAAAACCGACGAAGAGCCGGACGTTAAGTTCCATCATCTTCCCGAGGTTGTAGTATGGCCCGGCTGCACCGAAGAGGTTGCTGCCGTTATGAAATTGGCTAATAAATATTTAGTACCCGTTACTCCTCGTGGCGGTGGCACCTCCGTATCTCGTGGCGCAATACCTGTCTGCGGTGGTATTGTGTTGATGATCGAGCGCATGGACAAAATTTTGGAAATCGACCCGGATGCTATGTACATGAAGGTGCAAGCAGGCGCTCGTACCGTGGAGATTCAACAATTAGCCAATAAACATGGCTTATTATACGCAGGTGATCCCTGCTCCGCTGAGTCCTGCTTAATCGGTGGCAACCTGGCGACGAATGCAGGCGGCAACAAAGCAGTTCGTTATGGCACAACTCGTCACCAAGTATATTCTATCGAGGTTGTTACTCCTACTGGCGAAATTACAACCCTCGGTTCTCGCTTGAAAAAATGCTCCACTGGTTACTGCCTGGAACAATTAATTATGGGCAGCGAAGGTACTCTTGGTATTATTACCGGTGCAACCTTAAAGCTTTTGCCCATGTGCCCCTATCGCATTGATATTCTCGCAATCTTTACTGATGTGCAAAAAGCTGTTAATTTGGTGCCCATGCTGGTAAAAGCAGGCTTGAACCCTACATCCATCGAGTTTATGGATAATGGCTTCGTCCGTGCTGCTTCCGATTACTCCGAGTTGCGTCTACCTCATTATGAAGATGGCAGCTACGTTATCGTAACCGTGGAGACTTATAACGAAGACGAGCTGGAAATGAAGATGGAAAAGCTTGATGAAATTTGTACTGAAGCCGGTGCAACCGACGTTGTTGAAGCAGATGAGCGCGTTTGGAAGGTGCGTCGTAATTGCCTCGAAGGCTCCAAGGCTCTGTCCAAGGTTTGCGTATCTGACGACTTAGTTGTTCCTGTTGATAAAATTGCTATTTGCCTGAATCATCTTGGCGAGGTTGCTAAAGACTTCAAGTTCAAAATTTTGGCTTTGGCACATGCAGGCGATGGAAATCTCCACTTTAATATGCTCAAGATGGATATGACTGATGAGGAATGGGAGAGCGAAGTAGCTCGTTTCCATGCTATTGCTTATCCGTATGTATATAGTTTGGGTGGTCGCCTGTCCGGTGAACATGGCATTGGTGCATTGAAGGTTAAAGCGTTGGAAGATTACTGCGATCCTGTAGAAATGCATATAATGAAGACCATCAAAAAAGCAATGGATCCCAATAACGTTCTGAACCCCATGAAATTAATCGACGCATCTGCTGATTAATTTTACAATTAACCTACTCGTATATATATAGAAAGAATAATTTACTTTATGCTCCCGGAAATTTTTTCTGGGAGCATAATTTTTCGTGCAAATATTTGACACAAGGCCCACAAAACATATATAATTATTGTAACTGTCATACTTTTTTGACAAGGATATTAGCAAAACTATTTGTACACTTTTTGAAGGAGAATTAGATGAGTACATTTTCGAAGGTACTGCTGGCAACTGATATGTCCGCACATGCCGCCAAGTTAACTGGCTGTCTGGTTAGCTTGTGTCCCGATACTGACACTGAAATCGTTTTGGCACACGTCATTGATAGTGACGATGATGCCGACCCCCACGGTAGTAAATACCAAAAGATTCAAGACGAACTTGCTGAATACAAAAAAGATTTGCTTGAATCCGCATACGAAGAAATTTCTATTATCACTCCTAAGGGAGATGATCCTTGCGACGCTTTGATCAAGGTTACGGAAGACAACGATATCGACATGATTCTCGTAGCTTCTCATAATAAGAGCTTTTTAAAACGCGCTCTGCAGGGTAGTACCACCTTTGACCTGGCAAGAGAAACCGACGTACCACTCTTCATTTCTAAAGACGAAGAGGATGAAGAGGACGAGGAAGATTTGCTGGACCGCGTGCTTGTGGCAACGGATTTTTCTAAGATGTCTCTTGACGCATTAAACGTTATTCGTAATCTTCACGAATATGTTGGTACTGTGCATTTTCTGCATGTTATCGAGCACAGCCGCAACAAGGAAGATTACAAGGCAAAACGTGATGATGCCGAAACCTTCCTACAAGAGCTTTGCGACGAATTGAAAATTTTTGGTATTGAAGCGGAATACAGCATCGAAAAGGGTACTGCTTCTAAACGCATAGAAGAAGTTTGCGATAAAGAAAAGATTACGCTCATCATGATGGGCAAAACTGGTGCGGATATGGACGAGCCTATGAGTCTTGGCAGCACTGCCGAGAACGTTGTGCTCAATGTTGACTGCGCAACACTTTTACTCCCAGGCAATGACGAAGAGTAAAATCAAAAGGTTTTTCTGCAATTTGTGGCTGGACTTTGATTTGGTTAAGCTATAACTGAATAAAAAATGGGACTGAACGTTTGGGTTCAGTCCCTTAATTTTTTTGTGCGCTTACGAATAATTTGCGAAGTAAATTGCTTGGCGGATAGAACTGCGAATTCTTAAGAAGGTTGATTGCTTCGCGGACAAGGTTGCGAATTTATAGGTCGACAGAATCACCGTATGATGTTTTGTTTTTCCTTAGTCGTGACGAAGCTGATGAACTGTTGTGCTTGGGGTGAAGGTTGTTTTTGCTTGGACCAAAAGAGGGTTTGGTTAAAGGCAAGCTGTTTTTCCTCGATGAGGGCGAGGCGTAAGGACGGAGGCAAGTCTTGGCAGCAGGCCTTCGAGACAACGGCGATGACATTGCCGCAAGCTGCAAATTTTACGGCGGCACCTCCCGTAGTAGCGATAAGCCGTACGTCGGGGGTAAAGCCGCAGGCAGTACAGAGCGTGCTTAAGAGTGTAAAGCATCCATAATTACAGCAAATCGGTTTATCGGCTAAGTCTTGTAAAGTAATGGGTGCGTCCGGATTAAAACCAAAGGTGTTGCTAACATGGTAAACAGCATAAAAGGGTTCGTATTCGAGGGTTAAATAGTTGTAGCTAGCTGCCTCGGGCAGGGGAGCATTGGCGTAGGCAAGGTCGATGTGGTCATGCTTTAAGCTAGTGATTTGTTCGGCGACGGCTTCTTCGCGGATTTGGTAACTAATATTGGGGTAGAGCCTGGCAAAGGGCAGCAGGTATTTATCCATAAAACTATTGACTGCTGCCTGGGAGATACTCAGACGCAACGAGCCGCCTGCCCCTGCTTTGTAACATTCTAGGTCTAAGGCGATGGATTCTTCTGCTTGACAAATCTCTTTAGCCCGTCGTAGAAAGTCCATGCCCGCATCCGTAAGAATAATTTGCCTCTTGCCACGCTGTTTTTCGATAAACTTTGCCCCATAATAATTTTCAAGGGCAGTCAGCTGTTTACTAAGAGCGGGTTGCACGAGATTGAGTTTATTGGCTGCCTCAGTAATATTACCGATTTGGGCCACCACAATAAAATTTTTGTAAAAATCGAGATTCATAGGCGCTCCTATCATAACAAAAAGTTATTATATTAATTAAATAATAGTATTTTATATAGTTTTGACTTTATTGTAGAATATATTCATATGAAAAGCAAGATTTTAATGTGGAAACGGTATTAGCATGTTCTTAATGAGTATTATTTTATGACTAGGGAGGCATATAAATTAATATGGATAAAAAAACATTACATATTTTCCTAGGACCTGTGATTTTTGGTTTTTGCTTACTTTTTTTGCATCCGCTTTTTAGTTTTAAAGCTGCAGTTGCGATAGGACTTACTGCGTGGATGGGCTTGTGGTGGATCCTGCACCCGGTGGATATTGCAGTAACTGCTCTGCTGCCCATTGGGGTAAATGCACTATTTAATTTAGTACCCGCATCGCATATAATTAGCCAATATTTTTCGGAAATTGTTGTTTTGTTGGTGGGCTCTGACTTGGTGAGTCTTACTTGGACCAATACGGGTCTGGACAAACGACTAGCTATTAAGGCATTGTGTTTTATCGGACCTTCCATGAAGCAACAGATTATAGTTTGGCTGGTAGCTTGCACGCTACTTAGTGCTTTGTTGCCCAATGTTGTGGTTGCCATGTTAATGTGTCCTATTGCAGTTTCCATGCTTAAATTTGTCGGCGAAGAGGACATTAGCACTAGTAAGGTAGCGATACCGATTCTTTTGGCAGTGGCTTGGGGCTCTGGTATCGGAGGCTTTGGCTCTCCCTTAGGCGGCGCGGCTAATTTGACGGCTATTAGTTATTTAGAACGCATTATTGGTCATGAGTTTATGTATATTGACTGGATGGTGCGCTTTTTACCCCTTTTGTTCATCGTAATGCTTTTGAATATAGCTATTTTACTTATGATGCCCCAACCCATCAAACGCTTGGCGGATACTAAAGAATATTTTGATAAGCTTAACAGTGAGTTACCTAAGGTTGGTCGAGGCGAGGCTATTAGCTTCGTGCTCTTTGCTGGAGCTACGGTTCTAGCATTTGCAAGACCACTTTTTGCTGCATCACTACCTGCTATGCGTCCTGCTTATGTGTTTTTTATTGCTGGTCTTCTAACTTTTGTATTAAAGGACGAACATAGTGAGGTGTTACTTAAATGGAAGCAGGCTGAGAAAGGACTTATGTGGGGTATGTTCTTCTTGTTTGCTGGCGGTCTGGCTTTGGGACGTCTTGTTACGGAGACTGGGGCAGCTCAACGTTTGGCAGAACTTATTACTATCCTGCCTCTTGCTGGTGGGATTGAGACCATAAGTATTTTTGTTGTGTTCTCGACTTTTTTGAGCGAAATTTCTAGCAACACGGCAGCTGCCTCCATTGCTATTCCAGTAGTACAAAGTATTGCTCAGCAGATGGCACTGAATCCTATTCCTTATATTATGGCGGTAATAGTTGCTGTTAATTGTGCCTACATTTTACCGTTATCAACCAGGGCTATTCCGGTTAGCTACGGGCTAAATCCTAGCAATCTTTTTCGTTACGGCCTGAGGCTTACACTTTTGAATATAATTTTGACGACTGTCATCGGTTACGTGATCATGCGTTACATACCTGCTTTCTCTCAGTTTTAAGCAGAGATGTGACGGTGCTTTTTGGATGAAAGAACTTGTGCTTTGGAAAACTTTCGAATAAATAATAAAAAAGTTATTGACAAATAAAATTCAAACTAGTATAATATATCTCGCAGTGTTCACTGCGGGTATATATTATACTTAATAACATATAGTTTTTATGAACTACAACCTATTGGAGAGATGACCGAGTGGTTGAAGGTGCACGCCTGGAAAGCGTGTGTACGGTAACCCGTACCAAGGGTTCGAATCCCTTTCTCTCCGCCACTTAAAAAATCAGCCGCGATGCGGCTTTTTTAATATAATAATGTACTTCTTTGTAAGGTCGTACCTCCGGGTCCTGCGCAAGTGGAGCCTGTGAACCAGGTCAGGACCGGAAGGTAGCAGCCTTAAGCGGATACTCTGCTGTGCCGCGGGGTGCTCGGGGGTGCGATCTTACAAGGAAGTAAACGAGAACGTCGGACAAGGGTCTGGCGTTTTTTTGATTCACTTGCAAAGTCTTTAGTTTGTCGAGTGAACAGATTGACTTCGCTCATATATTTTTTACCTGCTTAGTGAATTTTTACTTCGCTTGCGATTTTTTAGTTTGTCGAGTGAAGCGGTTTGTTTCGTTTGCAATTTTTTTCTATTTGACATGCCTGAATTTTAGTTATATGATGAATTTGCAAAAATTAAATTTAAGGAGTGATAATTATGCGTAAAGATTTTGGTGCAAAACCTCTTCTGGTTCCTCAACCGGTCTGTATTATTGCAACCTATGATGAAAATGGTGTACCCAATGCGATGAATGCTGCTTGGGCAGGCATTGCCGAAGAAAACCAAATCATTATTTGCCTAGGTCCTCATAAAACAACGGACAATCTCGAGAGATGTCCCGATTTTACCGTAAGTGTTGGCACAAAAGAACAAGTTGTTGCCTGCGACTTTGTTGGTATTGTCTCTGGCCATAAGGTTCCGGATAAAGTGGCTAGGGCTGGTTTTACTACAACCAAAGCTCCTCACGTTAACGCTCCAATCATTAACGAGCTCCCACTTACCTTAGAATGCAAGCTGCTGAAAATTTTAGAAGATGAGCTCTATCTGGCAGAAATCGTCAATGTCAGTGTTGAGGAAAATGTTCTTGACGAAGCAGGCAAGCTTTCCTACGACAAGTTCCATCCCATCATTTTCGATGCCTTTGGGCATAATTATTATGCTATAGGCGAAAAAGCAGGTAATGCTTTCTCCGATGGTGTAAAGCTTAAATAAAAAATTTTTAATCCATCTTCATTTACGTAAAGGTAGATTTTCTTTTGTCCCTTAAAAGTCAACCGCATTTTGAGCACTTTTTTTGAAGCAGGGGACGAGATTTTAGGGCTGTCCTGTAAAAGTAAAATTTACCTCAGAAATTAAAAAAATAGCGGCCGAGCTTCTTTGAAACTCGACCGCTAATTAATTTTTTTGTATTAAAATTTGGGGATTTGCCGATTATAGAATAGCTAACGTTTATCTGCAAAACCTCACGCGCTATTACGATAACATTAACTGTTTTTTATGCAGCAGGAAATCCACAATGTTGAGATGGATAATACCGTTTTGACTCATGTCAATTTTATCTAGGGAAAGCACATATTTGGGTGAGGAATCTGAGATGGGTCCATAAGCACCGAATTCTCGGGCAATGGTTTGGGGGCTAGCCAAAAGATAGGTCACTTGGATAAAGCACTTCTTTCCGTCCTTGATAGCGACAAAATCTACCTCGCCCTTATAAGTCTTGCCCGTAAACACCGTAAAGCCTTGAGTAATGAGCTCGTTGTAGATAACATTTTCCAAAAAGAAGGTGTCCTCGTAGTTGATGGTATTCGTGTTAATGGTACGCAGGCCCATATCGGTAGCGTAATATTTTGGTTTAGCCTTGAGTGCTTCCTTACCAACAATGTTGTAACGCAAAGTGGCGTGGATAAGATAGGCCTTTTGCATTTTCTCAAGATAATTATAAATAGTTCGCTCCGTTAATTGCACCTTGTTTTGCTTATGAAAATATTCAACTAGGCTGGCAGCGGAAAGCTCCTTGCCCGCATTCGCAAGGACATATAAAGAAATTGCTAGGAAATTTTTCTTATTGAGGCTTTTAGAAAGGATATCCTTACCAAGAATGCTGTCATAAAGATTTTTTAGGTAGCGCCTGATGGCAGCTTCGTCGCGAAAATTGAAGCGCAGGGGAAAGCCACCCCATTTGAGATAGTCGTAAATAAAATCTTCTGTATAGGGGATACCTTTAAGCTCGAGATAAGCACATGCTTCGGCAAAGGAAAAGGGTAGCACTTCAAATTCTACTGTACGACCAGTTAGCAAGGTAGCCAATTCACCGGAGAGCAAGGTAGAATTACTGCCGGTTACAAAGATGGATGCGTTAAGCGTAGCTCTAAAAGAAGCGAGCGCCTTTTCAAAGCTTTCCACATGCTGAATCTCGTCTAAAAATATGTAATATTTTTCATTATCCATAATGCGTGCTTTGATTTCTTGGTGCAAATCTGTAGCCGTACGGATATATTCGTAGTCCATATCCTCTAAATTAATATAAATAATATGGTCTTCCCCTACTCCTCGTGCCACGAGCTCATCCTTTACCGTGGCTAAAAGCACAGATTTACCAGCTCTGCGTACACCGGTGATGACCTTGATTAGATCCACATCGTAATAGGGACGTAGCTGCTGCAGGTAGGTTTCACGTTTTAAAAGCATTATCCTCACCCTCCTTGCATGTATCTGCCCTAATTTTACAACATTTTCTAAAAAAACGAAAGTTAAATTTTCAAACTTTTAAAAAATTCGCTGGCTCTGAAAGTTAACATTTCAAAATTTTAAAAATTTCTCTAGTTTTGAAAGTTAAACTTTCAAACTTTAAGAAAATTTTTCCTGATATCAAAACTTTTAGCCTAAATTAACATAAAAAATGATATTCTAACATAATAAAGTTATAATGAAAATAAAAATGTTAGATTAATGTTAAGTGACCTGCGATGAGAGAATCAATCAACCCATTCCCCAAAAAACCATTTTAAATTTACATTTATATTTCTTCCCAATTCCTCTCAAATATAATATAATAGTAACGTTATAGATATTGATGGAAAGTTTTGTAAAAATTTTTAATCAAAAAATTTGCTTCGCAAATTTTTTCCTCAATTGCTCATTACTAATTATTTAAACCGCCTGCCTAACGTTATTATCGCCTCAGAAAGGAGCCTCCTCATGGCCTACGTAGCTTTATACCGTAAATGGAGACCGCAAAACTTTGACACCTTGGTTGGTCAAGCAGCAGTAAAGACCGCTCTGACCAATGCTTTGGTTACTGGTCGCATTGCTCACGCGTATTTGTTCTCTGGTCCAAGGGGAACAGGTAAGACAAGTACGGCCCGCATTTTAGCGAAAGCGTTAAACTGCGAGCATGGTCCCACGGCTAATCCATGTGGCGTATGTACTAATTGTCAGCGCATTACGGAAGGTACGTCTATGGACGTCTTCGAAATAGATGCAGCTTCGAACCGTGGCATTGACGAAATCAAAGCTTTGCGCGAACAGCTTGCCTTTGCTCCTGTAAATGGTAAATATAAGGTTTATATTATCGACGAAGTTCACATGCTCACAACAGAAGCATTTAATGCTCTGCTAAAAAGTTTGGAAGAACCGCCAGCTCATGTTATTTTTATTTTGGCAACGACGGATCCACACAAAATTCCCGCGACAATTCATTCTCGTTGTCAACGTTACGATTTTCGTCGCGTCACAGTTGATGAAATTGCAGACCATCTTGATATGGTCGCAAGCGCCAGCGGTCTTGAAGCCGATAAAGATGCTTTGCGTCTTATCGCCATCCAAGCTGAAGGCGGCATGCGTGATGCCTTAAGTTTGTTGGACCAATGCGGGGTTATGGACAAGCACGTGAGTGCGCAGTCCGTGCGTGAAGTCTTAGGCATTGTAGGGCGCGAAACCTTGCGTAAGCTAGTTAGCGAAATCGGTAAGAACGATCTGACAAGCGCCCTTGCAAGTGTTAACGAATTATTGTCCCATGGCAAGGATCCGCGCCAAATCGTTACTGAGCTTGCGGAATATTTACGTGCTATCTTGTTATACAAGGCAGCTCCAAGCTACAGCGAGGTTTATCTAACAGACACAGAAGAGGCTCTCAAGGAAAATGCGCCGCTATTCGGTCGCGATCGCTTAATGGCTGCCGAAGAACGATTGCATACCGCTGCCTGGGAACTAAAAAATAGCATGCGTCCTCGTATCACTCTTGAGCTTTGTCTCTTCGATTTATGCAGAGAAGAGGGCAGCACTCTTGTAGCCCTAGCAGCTCGGGTAGAAAAGCTCGAACGAAAGCTTGCAACTGCACAAGCCTCACAGGACCTAGGGCATTTCTCGGCACATGATGTTCACACTGCAAATCAGCAGCCCACAAGTCAAGTGGCATCCGCAAGGAAACAGTTTGAACAAAAAGGCTTCACAAATACTCAGTCTGAGAGTCAAGCTGAACCTAAAGATTTCGCTAAACAACAAACTGCAAGTCCGGTTGAATCTGCAAGGATTCAAGTTGAAACTAACGGATTCGCAAAGACTCAATTTGTAAGTTCAGCACAAGATATAGAGAATCAGTCTGCTCCCGAAGAAATTACAAATACTCAGTCTGCGAGTCATGCAGAACCTGCAAGAACTCAGCCTGTATTTAGTGAACCTGCAAAATCGCAGAGTGAGGTTGGGGTCGAGCTGACGAAACCTCAGCTTGCTGTTGATCAAGAGAATACAAAGCGAGAGGTCGAAGCTAAGCAAGTGGCTCAGCAAAATATTGTGGAAGAGTTTGGTGGAGACTTCGCCCAAGGCGAAGAGTATTGGAAGGAAGCTATTGAATATCTTGCAGGAGAAAAGAAGACGGCTCTTGTCTCTTGCGTAAAAAATGGCAGGGCATTCAGCTTTGTTAATAATGTTTTAACGCTGGCTTGTAAATCAAAATTTTTCTGCGATCGCATCATGAAGCCTGACTACAAGGTCATGATTGAGGACGCGCTCTTAAAGGTTGCGCGTATTCCTATCAAAATAAACGTGGTGGAAGAGGGCAATGCCTCAAAGCCAGCATCCAAATCAAAGCGAGAAGCACCCAAATCAACTCAACAAAGTGTTAACTTTAACGACCTGCCGAGCAACCTAAAAAAAGCTCAGGATTTACTCGGTGGAACGATAGAAAAAATTGATAATTAAGGAATCGAGCCTGTGGCACGATGCAATTTATAAAAATCAATAATTTAGCACCTAGCATTTTTTTAAACTTTTAACTTTTAACTTTTAACTATTTTATTTTTAGGAGGAACTTAAAATGGGCTTTCCCGGTGGCGGCATGGGTAACATGCAAGCAATGATGAAAAAAGTACAAAAAATGCAAGCGGATATGATGAAGAAACAGGAAGAAATCAAATCCAAAACTATTGAAACTACAGCAGGTGGTGGTGCGGTTACAGTAGTGGTTAATGGTAAGAAGGAAATTGTTTCCATTAATATTAAACCAGAAGCTTGCGATCCTGAAGACGTTGAAATGTTACAAGACATGCTCATCACGGCAATTAATGATGGCATGAGACAAATGGACGACTACAGCGAAAAAGAAATGGCTAAAATTACTGGTGGCATGAAGCTGCCTGGCATGTAAGATGGCTCGGATGATCAGACCGCTGACAGCACTGTACGACCAATTGCGTCGTCTCCCGGGCATTGGCTCGAAGTCTGCCATGCGTCTGGCCTATCACATCATTGACATGCCTCAGGCCGATGTTGCTCAGCTAGCTCAAGCGTTAATGAACGCCAAGCGAGAAATTCATTACTGCTCTAAATGTTTTAATCTTACGGACGGCGACGTTTGTGAAATTTGCAGCGATGAACGTAGGGACCATTTTACTATTTGCGTCGTTGAACAGCCTCAGGATATTGCGGCTATGGAACGAAGCAGGGGGTATAATGGTTTGTACCACGTCTTGCACGGGGTGCTCAGCCCTCTCGACGGCATTGGCCCTGACAAATTAAAAATCGCTGAGCTTTTTCGTCGCTTGCAAACTGAAGCCATTCAAGAAATTATTATCGCAACAAATAGCGATGTGGAAGGCGAAGCAACAGCAACCTATCTTGCTCAGCTTTTGAAACCAATTGGCATTACGGTTACTCGTATCGCGCACGGCTTGCCTGTGGGCGGCGACTTAGAATACGCGGACGAAGTAACACTCTCTAGGGCTCTGGAAAACAGACGCCAAATATAAGAAAAGAGGTTTAATGAATATGGAAGCGATTACGGCATTTTTTGCAAGCTTCGGTATTATCGGTGAGCTTGCTCTCGGTGTGTTAATTTTATTCATCGTTGTTAAAGTTCTTTCTCTGCCTTTTAAATTAGTTTGGAACGGCATCTTTGGTGCGATTATGCTCTGGATTGTCAATTTAATCGGCGGTTTTCTTGGCTTTAGCATGAAAATTACTATTATTAAAGCGATTATTGCAGGTATGTTCGGGATTCCTGGTGCCATTGCAGTAGTTGCCTTTGAAATATTTGCAAAATAAAACTCACTAACTAAAAGTTTTGTTTACGAAGGTCTGATTTTCGTCAGGCCTTTTATTTTTGTGGAATCATTTCATAAAGTGTAAATAATTATATATTTCTTTGTAATAAAGTAAGGAAAATTATATAAATTTTTAAGTTTCTTCAATAATACTGTATACAATCTGACAGAATTGTTTTTCTCTGTTATAATTTCAACAATAGATTTGTAGAATTAGTAATTTTGTTAACTTAGGGGGTTTTGTTATGAATCTATCTACAAAAATTTTAATCGGCTTGGCTCTTGGTATCATTGCCGGCCTGCAACTTGGTGCTGAAGGCACTGCGTTTGCTAAGACTTATATTGGACCTTTAGGTACCATCTTCATGAACATGATCAAGATGGTCATTGTTCCTCTCGTATTCTCTAGCTTAGTAATCGGTTGTACTGCCCTTGGCGACATCAAAAAAGTTGGTCGCATTGGCGTTAAAACCGTTGCTCTTTATCTCTTAACTACCGCATTTGCAATCGTAATCGGTTTAGCATTCGGTACTATGTTCCAACCTGGTGCTGGCATGAGTATGGCAGGTGTTAACGCAAAGGTTGCAGCTAAAGCAGCTCCTCCTCTGATGAAAGTTATCACCGACATTTTCCCGACCAATCCTCTTGAGGCAATGGTTAAAGCTAATATGCTCCAAATCATCGTTTTCTCTCTCTTTGTTGGTTGCGGTATTACTGCTGTTGGCGAAAAAGCTGACTACTTCAAGCACGCAATTGATGGTCTTGCTGAAGTTTGCTACAAGATCGTTGGCTTCATTATGACTCTGGCTCCTCTTGGCGTGTTCGGCTTGATTACTCCTGTTGTAGCTGCTAATGGTCCTGCAGTTTTACTGCCTCTTCTGAAAGTTATTCTCGCTGTATATCTTGCTTGCTTAGTTCACGCAGTTGTTGTTTATGGTTCCCTCGTTAAGATTGCTGGCTTTAGCCTGAGCGAGTTCGTTAAAGGTGTTGCTCCTGCATCCCTTATGGCATTCTCCTCTTGTTCTTCTGGCGGCACTCTTCCTTTGACCATGACTTGCGCTCGTAAACTTGGCGTTTCTAAAGAAATTTCTTCCTTTGTACTTCCTCTTGGTGCTACCATCAACATGGATGGTACTGCGGCTTACCAAGGCGTATGCGCACTGTTTATCGCACAAGTATATGGTATTGAACTAACTGGTGCTCAATATTTTACCATTATCGTAACCGGTACATTAGCATCCATCGGTACTGCAGGTGTTCCTGGCGCAGGCTTTATCATGTTAACTATGATTCTTACTGCTCTTGGTCTTCCTCTCGAAGCATCCGCTCTTATCGCTGGTATCGACCGTATCCTCGATATGCCGCGTACTTCTGTTAACGTAACTGGTGACGTTTGCGTATCTTTGCTCGTTGACAAAACCGAAACTAAATAATTATCAATAACCTAAGGGTGTTGGGGAAGCCTAGCACCCTTTTTCTATTTGCTGCTCGCACCTATAAGAAAAAATTTCTTGCAAAAATTTTCGTAAATGATATGATTTTGTTAAGATGAAAAGCTTAGAAAAAATTTTACGCGAAGAATTTAATAAACGACCTGCAGGCATCGATATGTTTGACTCGCTTTGGACCGCTGCCGTGCTTTTGCCCTTAGTCATGAAGGAGGACGGGCCCCATATTCTTTTTGAAGTGCGTGCTAAAAATTTGAGGCGTCAGCCGGGAGAGATTTGTTTCCCTGGAGGTAAGCACGAATGCAAGGACGAAAGTTACGAGATTACATGTGTAAGAGAAACATGTGAGGAGCTAGGCATTGAACCAGAGGATATTGAAGTCTTAGGTGAGCAAGATAGTCTTGTGACATACCGAGGACCCGTCATCCATGTTTTTGTTGGCGTCATCAAGCATCCTGAAAAGATTAATGCTTCACCCAGTGAGGTGGATGAAATCTTTACGGTTCCTCTGAAATTTTTCTTGGAGACCGAGCCACGCGTTGGTCTTGTGGATCTTCTTGACGAACCGCAAGTAGGTTATCCCTACGAGCTTGTGCCTGCTCGATACGTTGGCCAAAGAAAATTAGGCACGTACAAGGTTTATTTTTACGAATATGCAGGACGGGTTATCTGGGGATTAACAGCACGCTTTATCTATGGATTTTTAAGACGACATAAAGATAATTTGTTTGCTGTGAAATGAGGAATACTATGAGAGGATTTATTACAGGTAAGCTTTTGGCAATCCTAGGTGTGCTATGTGTCATTAGTTATGTTATCATGCAAACCTTTTTTCCGGAAAAGGGAGTAGACCAATTGCCGCCTGCCGAACGCTTGAATTTGAAAAAGAATATTGTTGTGCTAGGAGTTGACGAAAGACCTGAAGAATACGACGTAGGCCGCTCGGATACTCTCTTCGTAGTTATGTTTGATACAGCCACCAAGAACGCATCGCTTCTTTCCATCCCTCGTGATACTCGCGTACGTATTCCTGGACACGGTTGGGATAAAATTAACCATGCTTATGCTTTTGGCGGTCGTGAGCTCACACAAAAGACAACAGAAGAATTTTTGGGCCTACACATCAACAACTATGTTACTGTAGATTTCAAAGGCTTTACGGGTCTTGTAGATGCAATTGGCGGCGTGGATATTGATGTCGAAGAAGACATGTATTACAAGGATACCTGGGACGGCTTTACCGTTGACCTTAAGAAAGGCCGTCAACATTTGGACGGGAAGACTGCTATTCAGTACGTGCGTTATCGCGATGAAGAGGGAGACATCGGTCGCGTACGCCGTCAGCAGCGTTTCCTTATGGCTGCCTACGAAAAAATTGCTAGTGCGGACATGCTTTTAAAGGTTCCTGGACTTGCCAAGCAATTGACGAGCATGGTGAAGACAGATTTACCGATTAAAGACATGATTTCTTTAGGCAGTGCTTTGCATTCCATGGTTAAAGAAAAAGGACTTGCTGTGGCAACTGTTCCTGGTGAAGGTCGCTATATTGACGAAATTTCTTACTATATTCCTGACGTACGTGCTATGCGTGAGCAAATGGCCAAGATGCAGGGTGCCCAGATGACGGACCGTTATAAATCTGCAGCCGATTTAATGGCTAATGAATACGATTCCGCAATTAAGAAAGTTTCTAGCGGTGACAAGTCCGGTGAAAACAAAGCCTCTATCGAAAACGAGAAGAAAACTAACAAAGCAGAAAAGGCCAAGAAGGAGCTCTTGGAAGCTGAAGAAAAGGCTAAAGCAAAAAAATCTGGCACAACTGTTAAGGATAGCATGACTAAGGCAGAACAAAAAGCTTTACTTAAGAAACAAAAAGCTGAAGAGAAGGCTTTGCTTAAACAACAAAAGGTTGAAGAGAAGAAACTCAAGGTTGAAAAGGACGCTCGCGAAACCAAAAAAGCAGCTATTAACGCAGCAACAGTTACGCAACAGAATAATATTCAATAGATTAAAAATATTTTCTTAATTTATAAAAATTTTACAAAAATCGCTTGCAATTAGTATACGTTTATGCTACAATTAGCATACATAAATTGTGCCCCTCATTTGGCCTCGCGTGAAACAGTTTGCTGTTTCCCGAGGCTGTTTTTTTCTGAAAATCCATATAGCACGTAATCTGCTTTGTCACCAGACCCTCGACGTACGCTTCACCTAAGTACGCTTTCGGGTCTGGTTTCGCGCATCTTACGCACTCTATGGATTTTTAGCTGTGTCCCCACGAGATTTTTTTCATACGCCTCGTCTAAACACGAATCTTCCAGTTTTCAGAGTTCGGCGTTTAAGGGATTCGGCGTGAAAAGATTTAGCAATGAGAAGGTTCGACGAATCATACAAGAATTTAGCTGGAGCTCGTGTATCAAGATTTGTTGAGCTGAGTAGAAGATGAAAATTTTCGCGCGCCCTTGTGAAATTTTTAAAAATGACATAAAATATTCTTGTATGCTTCAAAATTTATCATAAAGGGGATTTACGCTATGGATAAGCAAGAAATTTTTCAATACATTGACAACCAATACGAAAATATGGTGAGCGTACTAGAAGAATTAGTGCGTATCGAGAGTCCTTCTGCAGAGATTGAAGGCGTAAAAAAAATGGCAGCTCATTTAGATACCTACGTGCGTGCCATGGATATGACTACAAAAAAATATGAGTTCGAAAATGCTGGCCCTTGTCTTTATGCCCAGACAGCTCCTACCGAGCTTCCGGCAGTTCTTTTTATGGGTCATATGGATACGGTTCATAAAATTGGTTCCTGGGAAAATATTTTTTCTATTAAAGACGGAATCGTACGTGGACCCGGCGCTTACGATATGAAGGGCGGTATAGTCATTGCTCTCTTAGCGATTAAGGCTCTGCAACATGCAGGCTATAACAAGCGTCAATTCAAGCTGTGCCTCGCTGGTGACGAAGAGGTTGCTCACGCATTATCTAAAGGTCAAGCGATTCAAGCCTACAAGGATGCAGCCAAACATACGGCTGTTGCTTTTAACTGTGAGTCAGGGCTTGTGAATGGTGACATTATTACTCGTCGTAAGGGAGGCGGTGTAACTCGTCTCAAGGTTTGGGGCAAGGCATCTCACGCAGGTAATGCACCTCTGGCTGGTGCTTCTGCGATCATGGCCGCAGCCAAGAAGATGCAACAAATCGAAGGGTTGAACGATTACGAGGGCGCCTATTTTAACTGTGGTAAAATTGCAGGTGGCAGTGGCTCCAATATTATTCCCGATTTCTGCGATGTAACTGTTGGCATTCGTTTTGCTACCAACGACGACTACGTTAAGGCAGTGGAAAACGTTAACGCAATCGCTGCTGACAATGAAGACGAACGCATTAAAGCAGAATATAGCGTGGAGGCAATCTTTAACGCTATGGAAGAATTACCCAAAACCCAAGTTCTTTTCGATCTATACAGCAAGGCTGCAGTTGAGCTTGGCTGCGCAGCTCCTAAATCGGTATATTCTGGCGGTTGCTCGGATGCTGCCTATACGACGATGGAAGGCGTGCCCACTCTTTGCGGCGTAGGTATTCTCGGTGAATTCAATCATACCCTGCAAGAATATGCTTTGATTGAGAGCATCAAACTGCAAGCCAAGAAAATTGTGGCAACCATTCTTGCCCTCCCTGATGATTTTTAAACGAAAATTTTGATTAAAACATAAAAAATATAAATTCTTAAATTGTAAAATGAAATTGAACAACTAAACAAAAAAATGACCCATAATGGATTCTTTTTGGTAGAATAAAGTTACCACACAAAATACTACTGAAAGGAGGTCCATTATGGATCAGCTTAATTCTACCACATATACACCTGAAAAAAACGGCTTGCAACAGAAATAAATTAAATAATCTTGTTAACAATTTAACAACTTGAGGATACTTGCTATAAATTTATGAAAATTTTGTAAAAAAACACTTTACAAGTAAAAAAAGCAGGTTTATAATGTCCCCATAAAGCAACAACGAGGTTGTTGGAGAGTACTCCTAACCTCTAAGTTGCTTTTTTTATTTTCTAAAACAATCATAGCAGGTCAGCTGCTTTGATTGTTTTATGCCAAATGAGGGGTTACAAAATTGTAACCAAGCGCTCCCGTAGAAAAAATAAAAGGGAGAAGAAAATAAGTTTTAGGGAGGTCTGAATCATGACTATGACTAATGAAGTTCCGAAATTATTTGGCAGCTTGGTATTTAACGAAACTGCAATGAAAGATCGTCTGCCCATAGCAACCTACAAGGCTTACAAGCTGGCAGTTTTAGAAGGTAAACCCTTAGATCTTGAGATTGCCAACATTATTGCGAATGCAATGAAGGATTGGGCTTTAGAACATGGCTGCACTCACTTCACCCATTGGTTCCAACCCATGACCGGTATCACAGCTGAAAAACATGAAAGCTTTATCGCACCTACCGCTGAAGGTCGTGTTATCATGAGCTTCTCCGGCAAGGAATTAATCCAAGGCGAACCCGATGCTTCTAGCTTCCCGTCCGGTGGTTTACGTGCTACCTTCGAAGCTCGTGGCTATACAGCTTGGGATCCGACTAGCTATGCATTTATCAAAGATAATTGCTTGTGCATTCCTACAGCTTTCTGTTCCTACACTGGTGACGTACTTGATAAGAAAACTCCACTGCTTCGTTCTATGAATGCAATTAGCAAAGCAGCCTGCCGCGTACTGAAAGTATTTGGCATTGATACAATTAGAGTTAACAGCACCGTTGGGCCCGAACAAGAATATTTCTTGGTTGATAAAGAAATGTGGGCAAAACGTAAAGACTTGGTTTACACAGGACGTACCTTATTCGGTGCTAAAACTCCTCGTGGACAAGAACTTGACGACCATTACTTTGGCATCATCAAACAAAGAGTTCTTGGCTTCATGAAAGATTTGGACGAAGAACTTTGGAAGCTGGGCGTCCTTGCTAAAACTGAACATAATGAGGTTGCTCCTGCTCAGCACGAGCTTGCTCCTATTTATAGTTTCACTAATGTTGCTTCTGACCACAACCAATTAACAATGGAATTCATGAAACGCATCGCTTTAAAACATGGTCTCGTTTGCTTGCTTCATGAAAAACCCTTTGCAGGTGTTAATGGCAGTGGTAAACATAATAACTGGTCATTGTCTACTGAAGAAGGCTTGAACCTTTTAGATCCTAGTAAGACCCCTTATAAAAATCTTCGCTTCTTAGTTTTCTTGGCAGCAATCATTAAAGCAGTTGATGAATACCAAGATTTGCTCCGCGTATCCGTTGCGTCCGCTGGTAACGATCATCGTCTCGGCGCTAACGAAGCTCCCCCGGCAATCGTTTCCATTTTCTTAGGTGACGAATTAACAGCTGTTTTAGAAGCAATCGCTAAAGGCGAGGTTTATGATGGCAACCCGCAAACTTATATTAAAGTTAGCGATGATACCATTCCGGCTCTCGTTAAAGATAATACTGACCGTAACAGAACATCCCCGTTCGCATTTACTGGTAATAAATTTGAATTCCGTATGCTCGGTTCCATGTTCTCCATCGCTGGTCCGAACATCGTCATCAATACCATCGTAGCCGAAGCGCTCGATTACGTAGCAGGAAAACTCGAGGATTCTGCTGACCTTGAAGCTGATGTTTACGATCTTGTTAAAGAAATTTATACAGAACACAAGCGCATCATTTTCAACGGCAATGGTTATGCAGATGAATGGGTTGTTGAAGCTGAGAAGCGCGGCCTGCTCAATTTGAAAAATACTCCGGAAGCTCTTCCGTATATGGCAAGCGATAAGAACATTGCTCTCTTTGAAAAATATAGAATCTTTACTGCAGCCGAGACTAAATCTCGTGTAAATATTCTGCTCGAGAATTATACAACTGTTCTAGGCATCGAAGGTGCAACTATGTTAGAGATGCTCCACAAAGATATTCTTCCTGCAGTTAGCTGTTATACCAAGGACCTTATTCGTATCGCTATGGAGAAAAAATCTCTTGGCATCGAACCTGGTGCGGAAGTTGATTTGGCAAAGAGACTTTCTAGTTACACCGATGCTATGTATAAAGCAAGCTTGAAGCTTGCCGCTGCTCTTGAGGAATGTGAAAAGATAGAATGCCCCAAAGCTAAAGCAGAAGCATTCTTCGAAAAAGTTTTCTCAGCAATGACCGAGCTCAGAGAAGCAGCTGACAGTGCAGAAGCTTTGACCGGTGGCAAGTACTTACCGTATCCGACCTACGGCGAATTACTCTTCGGTGTTAACGAATAAAATTTACATGACAAGTTTTAAATTATGATTGCGAGGCAATCATTCCACAATTATCAATTTTTAATTAAAAATTATTCGCACAAAGAGGTGCAGGGTATTCTCCGAATAACCCTACACCTCTAATTGTTTTTAGCTAAGAGATAATAAGTTTACCTCTCATTTGCGTTAAAAGAAATAAATTTAGTTGATATGAGTTCCGTAATTGAGAATTCCGTATTCAACATCAGGATTGGAGGTATGACTTATGGGTAAATATGTATCTGCCGACACAATTTGGGTTTTGATTGGTGCTTTCTTAGTTTTTTCCATGCAGCCTGGCTTTGCAATGGTCGAGACTGGTTTCACTAGAGCAAAGAATGCAGCTAATATCGTCATGAAAAATGTTATGGATATTAGCCTTGGTTCTTTAGTTTTTTGGCTTATCGGTTTTGGTTTGATGTTTGGCGATAGCATTGGTGGGTTTATCGGTACTCCTGACTTTTTCGTAACAGGAGATTATGGCGACTCTTATCCGTCACCTGCCTTCTTCATCTTCCAAACTATGTTCTGTGCTACAGCAGCAACAATTGTATCTGGTGCAATGGCCGAAAGAACAAACTTTATGGTTTATTGCATTTACTCTATGGTTATTTCCGCAATTATTTATCCTATCAGTGGTCACTGGATTTGGGGCGGCGGTTGGCTTGCCGAACTAGGTTTCCATGATTTTGCTGGCTCTACTGCCGTACATATGGTTGGTGGCGTTGCCTCAATCGTTGGTGCAGCAATGATCGGTCCTCGTATTGGTAAATATAACGAGGATGGAACCGTTAATGCAATCCCAGGTCACAGCATTCCTCTAGGTGCTCTTGGAGTTTTCTTACTTTGGTTTGGTTGGTTCGGTTTCAACGGTGCGTCAACAGTTTGTGCAACTGGTGACGAGGCTCTCGTATCAATGGGCGAGATTTTTATTACCACCAATATGGCTGCCTGCGCTGGTGCAACTGCAACTATGGTTTATACTTGGGTTAAATATGGTAAGCCAGATGTTTCTATGACTTTAAACGGCGTACTTGCAGGTCTCGTTGGTATTACAGCAGGCTGTGATGTTGTTAGTCCCTTAGGCTCTATCATCATCGGTGGAATTTGTGGTGTCCTCGTCGTTGTAAGTGTTGAATTTTTTGACCAGGTTTTGAAGATTGATGATCCTGTTGGTGCGATCAGTGTACATGGTGTATGCGGTGCAGCTGGAACAATCTTAACTGGCTTCTTCCATTTAAAAGAAGGCTTGCTTTACGGAGCTGGTGCAAAATTTTTAGGCGTGCAGGCTCTCGGCGTTGTCTCTGTTATGGCTTATGTTGCTGTAGCAATGTTCGTTGTGTTTAGTATTCTTGATTCCGCTCTTGGTCTAAGAGTTAGCGAGGAAGAAGAAATAAAAGGCCTCGATATGGAAGAGCATGGTCTTCCTTCAAGCTATGCAGATTTCGTTCCTGTTCCACAAGTTTTCAACGATTATGTTACTCCTGTTCATACTGAAGCAGTTAAACCTTCTGGAGCAGTTAAGATGAGCAAGGTTGTCATCATTACATCTCAGCCGAGATTTGAATCTCTTAAGATTGCTTTAGATAAGCTTGGTATCACTGGTATGACTGTAACAAAGGTTTTAGGCTACGGCCTGCAAAAAGGTTCTACCGAAATGTATCGTGGCGCAGAGGTTGCTTCTCATCTTCTTCCCAAGGTTAAGGTAGAAATGATTGTTAGCGCAATACCTGTTGCCGATGTAGTTAATACAGCAAAATCTGTTCTCTATACCGGTAAATATGGTGATGGCAAGATATTCGTTTATGATGTTGAAGATGTAATCAAAATCAGAACTGGAGAAACAGGCTTTGATGCTCTTCAGGATTATCCCGTAGAAGGATAAATTTCCCCAAGCCGACGATGGCTTGAACGAATTCGGACTTCGATTTATTTGCCCAATGTCGATTTTGATTTAAATCTGCATTCCGAATTCCGAATTAATTTTGTCTCCCTAATACTCCCTATACATTCGTAGTACCGCGCGTTGGCGTTTTGCCTCGGGCGGTATTGCGATTTCCCCAAAGGAGATTTTTGAATGGATAAATTACATGAAGAATGTGGTGTTTTTGGTATCTGGAGCATGCAAAATATTGACGCTGCTCAAATGATTTATTATGGATTGACTGCCCTGCAGCATCGAGGACAAGAATCAGCCGGCATAGTTGTTTGTGATTCCAAGGGACCTATCGGTAATATTTGTTGTCACAAAGGCATGGGTCTTGTGAGTGAAGTTTTCCGTAAGGAAACACTTGAAAAATTGCACGGAAATATTGGTATTGGTCACGTGCGTTATTCTACTGCTGGAGGAAGCTGCGTAGAAAATGCTCAACCGATTTTCTACAATTATATTAAAGGCATCATTGCTTTAGCTCACAATGGTAATATTCTTAACGCTAGCGATTTGCGTAAAGAATTGGAACAAGAGGGTGCTGTTTTTATGGGCACGGCCGATTCCGAGGTTTTAACTTACGCAATTGCTAAAGAAAGATTGTCGACTGATTCCATCGAGGACGCTGTCTGCAATATTGCTGGAAAAATTAAAGGTGGCTACGCACTTTTAATTATGAGTCCACAAAAACTCGTAGGCGTACGCGATCCTTGGGGCCTCAAGCCTCTTTGTCTCGGTAAGATTGACGAAACGTACGTGCTTGCCTCAGAAAGCGCTGCCCTTACAGCTGTTAATGCAGAATTTGTGCGCGACATTTTACCTGGAGAAATTATTACGATAACTGAAGAAGGTATTCAATCGGAAATGCGTTTGCGTTCTGAAAGACAAGCACATTGCGTTTTTGAATATATTTATTTTGCTCGCCTGGACTCCAAAATTGACGGCATTAGTGTTTATGAAGCTCGAGTGCGAGGCGGCATGGCTTTGGCAAAACGGTATCCAGTTGAAGCAGATATCGTTACGGGTGTGCCTGAGTCCGGCTTAACCGCAGCAGTTGGTTATGCCAAAGCCGCAGGCATTCCCTTCGTTCCCGCATTTTACAAAAATTCTTACGTGGGTCGTACGTTTATCAAACCATCTCAAAAGGAACGTGCCAACGCAGTTCACATGAAGTTAGCTGTGCTTGCTGATGTTGTAAGGGATAAACGCGTTGTACTTATTGACGACTCCATTGTGCGTGGCACGACCATGGCTAATCTAATCGTGATGATGCGTAATGCTGGAGCTAAAGAGGTTCATGTACGCATTAGCTCACCGCCCTTTTTGTATCCTTGTTACTATGGAACTGATGTGCCTGATAATTCCCAACTTATTGCTAATGAACATTCTGTAGAAGAAATTCGCAAAACAATCGGAGCCGATTCACTTGGCTACATGGCTTTAGAGGATTTGGATGACATGGCAGAAGGATTGCCTTTGTGTAAAGCTTGCTTTAACAATAATTATCCCGTGCTATGATTTGTAAAGACAAAGCCACTCTTGAAAAAATTTGTTGACTAAATTCTTTTGGCGTAGTATCCTATGAGAGAAGTTCATATCAAACCGTTGAAGCGGAGATAAAGGTGACGATGACTGCACAGAGAGTTCGGGTAGCTGGGAGCCGGATGGGAAACAAATCATCAAATGGACCGCGGAGGGCGTAGTCAAATCGCGAGAGCGAGAGTATTCTACGACGTAGGGCATACGTAAGTTGCCGGGGATATGTTGGTATCTCGCAAGTGTGTGAGTCAAATCACGAATCAAGGTGGCACCGCGGATTATATTCGTCCTTGACAGTTTTTACTGTCAGGGACTTTTTTATTGTTCAAAACTACTTGATATTAGCTTTAAATTTTTTCTCAGAGGTATTAAAAATGAATTCTAAAACAGGCTTTAAAGTGCCCAACTCATTTATTATCGTCTTTATGCTCATGGTACTCGTCGCAGCATTAACTTATATCATTCCTGCGGGCAAGTATGAATTCGTCAAAGGCACAAAGATTATCGATCCTAACACTTTTCATTTCGTAGCTTCCCGTTCCACAACCTTGTGGGGCTTCATCAATTCTGTTTTTGGTGGGATGAAACGTAGCGGACCCATCATCCTCTTTACCTTTTTAGTCGGCGGATATTTTTACGTGCTCATCGAAACGAAAGCCTTCGATAGACTCATAGGATTCTTGGTAAAAAAACTTGGCGGTCGCGAGCTTGTTATCATTCCCTTGATGATGATTGTCATGTCCATCCTTGGTGCGGTTGGTATCATGGCTAATCCAGTTGTGGCTGTTGTTCCTGTTGGTTTAATTTTGGCTAAATCCTTGCATCTTGATCAAATTTGCGCCCTTGCTTTAACTTATTGTGCGGCTTATACGGGTTATTCCATGAGTCCCATGTGTGCTATGACAGTGCAAACGGCTCAAAAAATTGCCGATGTTCCTTTAATGTCTGGCTTTGCCTTTAGAACCTTTGGTTGGCTCGTGCTTCTTGCAATTACCATTCTTTATGTTATGCGTTATGCTGCGAAAATTTTAAAGAATCCTGAGGCGAGTGTCATGGGAGACGAATTTGTTATCGAAGACCAAAAGGTAGAGATCGATGATAATTTTGGCATACGAGACTTCCTCGTTCTAGCTGGCCTTGCGGTAGGACTTGCCGTTTATACTTATGGTTCCTTCGCTTTTAAGTGGGGCCTTGATCATATGGCTGCAACTTTTCTTTTAATCGCTGTATGGGGAGCTCTCGTCAGCGGTATGGGTGCAGAAGGCTTTGTGAAAAATCTTGTAGCTGGTGCACAAAAGATGGCATTCTCTGCTCTCCTGATTGGTCTTGCTACATCCATCAGTGTCATCTTAACCGAAGGAAATATTTTGCATTCACTCATCTATTACGTGGCAGCGGGCATGTCTAAGCTTCCCGAGGTTTTAATTGGGCCTGTGATGTTCTATGCTAATATTATTTTCAACTTTTTTGTATCCTCTGGCTCAGGTCAAGCCGCTGTCGTCATGCCTATCATGGCTCCTTTATCAGACGTGGTTGGTATTTCTCGTCAAATGGCTATCTGCGCTTTCCAATATGGTGATGGTTTATCCAACTCCATTTTCCCAACTAACGGGGTAATGATTGCGTCGGTTGCAGTTGCAGGCGTTCGCTTTGACAAATGGTTGAAATGGATGGTGCCTCTCTTTGGCATTTGGACTCTAGTAGCGACAATTCTCGTTATTATCGGTTGTGCTATTGGAGTAAATTGATTTTTTATAAATAAATAACTGTGCAAATTGATACATTTCACAAAAGTTTTATGTATACATATAAAGAAAATTGACAACGAATAGCGAATGTAATAAAATGTATTGTGGAAAAAGCAAAGGTGCTTTGGGCTTGTGCCCGAGGCGCCCTTTTTTTAGGTAAAATGCCTAAAAGTTTTACTGTTACTTAGGGGGTAACAATAATGAGGGAGACATTTAATAGAAAAATAGTAATCGAAGACGGTACTGAAATTCTCGGTTATGCTTTTGGTAGCGAGAGAGAAGCAGTTGTGGAATTGGTTTTCAATACGTCCATGGTTGGCTATCAAGAGATTATTTCCGATCCTTCTTATACCGACCAAGCAGTTGTTATGACTTATCCGCTCATCGGTAACTACGGTATTAATGATGACGACTACGAAACAAAGCTGCCTAGCATCGCAGGTTTAATTGTGCGTCAATACAATGACGAGCCTTCCAATTTCCGTTCGAGTCATACCTTAAGCGAAATCATGAAAAAATATGGTATCGTCGGGGTTTATGGCTTAGACACAAGAAAATTAGCAAGACATATTCGTAATTATGGTAGTTGCAAGGCAATCATTACTTCTGCACAAAAAGATACGGCTGAAGCCTTAGCTTATTTAAAAAAATATACTATGCCTCACGACCAAGTGCCTCGCGTAACTGCAACAGAAATTCATAGCATGGGTAAGCCGGAAAGTAAATACCATGTTGTTGCTGTGGACTGTGGTATGAAGCTGAACATTCCTCGCATGATGGCGAAAAAAAATTGCTACGTAACTATTGTGCCCTACGATACATCTGCAGAAAAAATTTTATCTTTAAAGCCTGACGGAATTTTCTTGTCCAATGGCCCTGGAGATCCGACAGATGTAGAAGTTTTAATTAACAATTTGAAAAAATTAATCGGCAAGAAACCAATCTTTGGTATTTGTCTCGGTCATCAAATGCTTGCTCTTGCTTATGGTGCGAAAACTTATAAATTAAAATTCGGACATAGGGGAGGCAATCATCCTGTTAAAAATTTATTGACCGACAAGCTGGAAATTACTTCTCAAAACCATTCTTATGCGGTTGATGTTGAAAGCATCAAGAACACTAAGCTAGAAATTACTCATATTAATTTGCTTGATAATACTGTTGAAGGTATGCGCTGTAAGGAAGATTTTGTTACCAGTGTGCAATATCATCCAGAATCTGCACCTGGACCACAAGATAGTGCTTATTTGTTTGATATCTTCACACAAATGATGGACGAATGGAAAGGAGGACAAGCTAATGCCTAAGCGTACAGATATCCACAAGATATTAGTTATTGGCTCCGGTCCTATCGTTATCGGACAAGCAGCAGAGTTTGACTATGCAGGAACGCAAGCTTGCCTCGCCCTTAGAGAAGAAGGCTACGAAGTTGTGCTTTGTAACTCCAACCCTGCAACCATCATGACCGATGATACTGTTGCAGATAAAGTTTATATGGAACCGCTTACCTTAGAGTTTATGGCTAAGGTAATTCGCATGGAAAGACCGGACGCAATCCTGCCTGGTATCGGCGGGCAAACAGGTCTCAACCTCGCCATGCAATTAGAAAAAAAAGGTATTCTGCATGAATGTGGCGTAGAGTTGCTCGGTACGGATGGAGAAAGTATTGAGAAGGCCGAAGACAGAGAGCTCTTTAAAGAGTTATGCATGGAGATTGGCGAACCAATCCTACCGTCCTTAATTGCTGAAAGTATGGAGGATGGGATTAAGGCTGCAAGAAATATTGGCTACCCCGTAGTAATTCGTCCTGCTTTTACTCTCGGAGGAACAGGCGGTGGCTTTGCAGATGATGAAGCAGAGCTCAGGGAAATTTTAAAGAATGCTCTCGTGCTTTCACCTGTTCATCAAGCCCTCATCGAAAAATCCGTCAAGGGCTACAAGGAAATCGAATACGAAGTAATGCGCGATGCTAATGACACAGCCATTGCGATTTGTAATATGGAGAACATGGATCCCGTTGGCGTACATACGGGTGATTCCATTGTTGTTTGTCCATCCCAAACCTTAACCAACAAGGAATATCACATGCTCCGTGATTCCGCTTTGAAAATTATCAGAGCTTTAAAGATTAAGGGTGGCTGTAACGTACAATTTGCTTTAGATCCTAATTCCTTCCAATATTTTTTAATCGAAGTAAACCCTCGTGTAAGTCGTTCTTCTGCACTGGCTTCCAAAGCTAGCGGTTATCCTATTGCTAGAGTATCCGCAAAGATTGCCGTTGGCCTCAGGCTTGATGAGATTCCTTTAGCAAATACATTGGCAAGCTTTGAGCCTGCACTTGATTATGTAGTTTCGAAGATGCCGCGTTTCCCCTTTGATAAGTTTTACGACGCAAATAATTCGCTGGGAACTCAGATGAAGGCAACCGGAGAGGTTATGAGCGTGGGCAGAACCTTCGAAGAAAGTATTTTAAAAG
Source organism: Phascolarctobacterium sp. (assembly GCA_030523325.1). Lineage (GTDB taxonomy): Bacteria > Bacillota > Negativicutes > Acidaminococcales > Acidaminococcaceae > Phascolarctobacterium_A. The sequence goes on along the minus strand of JAUNIS010000003.1, from coordinate 31,969 downwards.
CGATTCGTTCTTTGGAGATTGGTCTTTACCATTTACATTCTCCTAAGTTTGACTCTTTCGAGACGGATGCTCTGAAAATTTATATCAAGGATGGCACCGACGATAGAATTTATGCTTTGGCCGAGCTTTTGCGTCGAGGAGTAAGTGAAGAAGAAATTTATAAAATTTCTTGGATCGATCCGTTCTTTACTCGTAGTCTCCATAATATTATTCGCATGGAAGAAGTTCTTAAGGCGAATGTTGACAATCTTGACGTGCTCAAGGAAGCCAAAAAGATGGGCTTCTGCGATAGAGTCATTGGTGATTTCTGGGGCAAGACCGCAAGAAATATTTGGGACATGCGCAAAGCTAACAATATCTTCCCCGTATACAAGATGATTGATACCTGCGCTAGCGAATTTGAAAGCTATGTTCCTTACTTCTATTCCACTTACGAAGACGAGAACGAAACAATTATTTCTGACAAAAAGAAGATAATCGTTTTGGGATCCGGTCCCATTAGAATAGGTCAAGGCGTTGAATTTGACTATTCTACGGTTCATGCCATTAAAACGATAAAGGCAGCCGGCTATGAAGCGATTATCATCAACAATAACCCTGAGACTGTTTCCACTGATTATACAACAAGTGACAAATTATATTTCGAGCCTCTTTGCGTTGAAGACGTTATGAATATCATCGAGCAAGAGCAACCGGAAGGTATCATTGCCATCTTAGGCGGACAAACGGCAATTAATCTTGCTGAGCCCTTAAAAGAATATGATGTAAAAATTATTGGCACCGACTGCGACGCTATTGAAAAAGCCGAGAACAGAGATGCTTTTGAAAAACTTTTGTTAGAACTGAATATTCCTCAACCTAAGGGTATGGCTGTTACCAATATTGAAGATGGCGTCAAGGCTGCTAGTGAAATTGGTTATCCTGTGCTTGTGCGTCCTAGCTTTGTGCTTGGTGGACGTGCGATGCAAATCGTTTCCAAGGAAGCAGATATGCGTCATTACTTAAAATATGCTGTTGAAGTTGACGTGGACAAGCCGGTTTTAGTTGACCGTTATATAAAAGGTAAGGAAGTCGAGGTCGATGCGATTTGCGATGGCAAGGATGTCTTCGTGCCTGGCATCATGGAGCTGGTGGAAAGAACGGGTGTTCATTCTGGAGACTCCATGAGCGTGTACCCGCCCTTTAGCATTTCTGATAAGGTTAAAGGAACTATTTTAAGATATGCAAAAAAATTAGGTATCGGCATCGGTATAGTTGGTCTCTTCAATATTCAATTTATTGTTGATGAGCATGAAGACGTATATATTATAGAAGTAAATCCTCGTTCTTCAAGAACAGTTCCTTTCTTAAGCAAAGCAACAGGTTATCCTTTGGCAGATATTGCAACCCTGGTAATTTTAGGTGTCAGCTTAAAAGAACAAGGTTTCTTCTCCATTTATCCTGATGAAAAGGATATGTGGTATGTCAAAGCTCCAGCCTTCTCCTTTAGTAAATTAAAAGGTATGGATGCGTATCTTTCTCCGGAAATGAAATCCACCGGTGAAGCCATTGGTTATGATAAGAAGCTGCATCGAGCTGCTTATAAAGCTTTGATTGCTTCTGGTTGCAATTTGCAGAATTATGGAACGGTAATCTTTACCTTGGCTGATGAAGATAAGCCCGAGGCCTTTCCTTTAGTTAAACGCTTCTATGATATGGGCTTTAATATTGAAGCTACAACTGTTACAGCTCAATACATGAAGGAGCATGGCATTAAGACAAGACTTTTACATAAACCTTCCGAGGGCAGCGATGAAATTCTTCAATCCATCCGCGCTGGTTATGTAAGCTACGTTATCAACACCCGGGCAATTTTATCAGGCGTGCATTATGAAGATGGCGTTGCTATTCGTAGATGCGCTATCGAAAACAATGTGCCGCTTTTCACAAGCCTAGACACGGTGAAGGTTTTGCTTGACGTACTGGAAGAACTGACGATTAGTGTATCAAGAATTTTTTAGTTTGTATGAGGGAGATTATTATGGTTAAGTATGTATTCGTAACTGGCGGCGTTGTATCCGGACTGGGCAAGGGCATAACTGCAGCTAGCCTCGGACGTCTTTTGAAGGCGAGGGGCTACAAGGTTACCATGCAAAAATTTGATCCATACATCAATATGGATCCAGGAACAATGAATCCCGTGCAACATGGCGAGGTTTTTGTTACAGAAGATGGCATTGAAACCGACCTGGACCTGGGACACTACGAAAGATTCATCAACGAGAATCTTGGTAGGAACGCCAATGTTACAACTGGTAAAATTTATTGGTCTGTTTTAAATAAAGAAAGACATGGTGATTACGGCGGAGGTACGGTGCAAGTAATTCCTCATATCACCAACGAAATTAAGAGCAATATTTACCAAGCGAAGGATGCGAACGACGATACTATTTCCATCATCGAGATTGGTGGTACGGTAGGTGACATTGAATCCCAACCTTTTCTTGAAGCTTTTCGTCAATTCCAAGCCGAGGTTGGTCGTGAAAATGCGATCATGATTCAAGTGACCTTGATTCCTTATCTAAAAGCAAGCGGGGAAATGAAGACCAAGCCCACACAAATGTCTGTCAAGTCCTTGCAAAGCATGGGCATTTGGCCCGACATTCTTGTTTGCCGCTCCGACTATCCCGTTGATGAAGGCATGCGTAAAAAAATTGCTTTGTTCTGTAACGTTAAACCAGAACATGTTTTACAAAATTTGGACGCAAAATCTCTCTACGAGGTTCCTTTGATGTTGGAAGAAGAAAATCTTGCTAAGGCGGTATGCGATTGCCTGCATTTGCCTTGCCCAGAACCCGACCTGACTGCTTGGAAGAAAATGGTTGATGACTACAATCATCCTGAGCATAAGGTGAAAATTGGTTTAGTTGGTAAATATATCACTTTGCACGATGCGTATCTTTCTGTTGTCGAATCCTTGAAGCATGGTGGCATTGCGAATAAAGCCGAAGTTGAAATCGAATGGATTGACGCGGAAGACGTAACAAGTGAAACTGCAGCTAAATTACTGGGGCATTTGCAGGGCATCATCGTTCCTGGTGGCTTTGGTACTCGCGGAACGGAAGGTAAAATTAAGGCAATTCATTTTGCACGTACCCATAAGATACCCTTCCTAGGTTTATGTTTAGGCTTGCAGCTTTCCATCGTAGAATTTGCACGCAATGTCTGCAAGCTTGAGGGTGCTAACAGCATCGAGCTTGATCCCGATACAAAATATCCAGTGATTGCTTTGATGCCAGAACAAAATGGTGTGGTAAATCTTGGTGGTACCTTAAGGCTGGGTGCCTATCCTTGCGTTCTTAAGGAAGGCTCTTTAGCACAAAAGGTTTATGACTCCAAAGAAATTTCTGAGCGTCATAGACATAGATATGAAGTAAACAATGATTACAGAGAAGTTCTCGAAGCAAACGGGATGTCCTTATCCGGACTTTCTCCCAACGGACACATAGTGGAGATGATTGAGCTTCCTGGTCATCCATATTTCATTGCAACCCAAGCTCATCCAGAATTCAAGTCCCGTCCCGATGCTCCTCATCCTCTCTTCAAAGGCTTGGTGGAAGCAGCGCTGCAGACAATTAGCAATTAGGAGGAATATTTACTATGGAAACTTACAAACCTTTTAAGTCTGGCAAAGTACGTGAAATGTATGACATTGGCGATAGCATTATTATGGTTGCTACAAATCGTATCTCTGCCTTTGACGTAATTTTGAAGAACGATGTTCCGACTAAGGGAGCAGTTCTGACACAAATTTCTAAATTCTGGTTCGATTTTACTTCTGACATAGTTCCTAACCACATGATTAGCGTGGACAATAACGATATGCCTGAATTTTTCCAACAGGAACAATTCAAAGGCAATGCTATGAAATGCAAAAAATTAGAAATGTTGCCTATGGAATGCATCGTACGCGGCTACATTACTGGCGGTGGTTGGTCTTCCTATAAGGAAAGCGGTGAAGTATGTGGCATTAAATTGCCGGAAGGTCTACAAGAATGTCAAAAGCTTCCAGAAGTTTTATTCACTCCTAGCACCAAAGCTGAGATTGGCACGCATGACGAAAATATTTCTGTTGAAGAAGGCGCCGCTATGCTAGAAAAAATTTATCCTGGTCGCGGTGAAGAGTTGGCCAACAAATTGCGTGATTATACTTTGGCTCTTTATAAAAAATGCGCAGCCTATGCATTGGAAAGAGGCATCATCATTGCCGATACTAAATTTGAATTTGGTCTCAACGAAAAGGGCGAGGTTATTCTTGGCGATGAAATGATTACTCCTGACTGCTCTCGCTTCTGGCCTTTGGCTGAATACGAAGTTGGTCATGACCAACCTTCCTACGATAAACAATTCGTACGTAATTGGCTCAAAGAAAACCCAGGTAGTGACTGGACTCTTCCCGAAGAAATCATTGCTAAGACAGCTGCTAAATATCAAGAAGCTTACGAGCTCTTGACTGGTAAAAAATTTAGTATTTAATTAAAAAAATAGGCCGCTGATTTATTAAGTAAATCGGCGGCCGTTTTTAATTTTGTTAATTCAATTCTTCTGCGGGTTCTTGTATGGAAAAATCTTCGCCCTTCAGGAGTGCTTCAATGCGAGCAGAAACTACTGGGTTGTTGCTGAGTGCAAGTCCTTGCATGAGTGCCTCGCGAATAGCAGGAGTAATTTCGTTTCTATCCCAGGCTTCAAGGGTGGCAGTGGCAACTCCTCTGGGCCAATCATACATGCCCGTGAGACTTGTGATGATAATGCTCTCTCCTTCACCTGGATGATTACGCAAATAATTCAGCGGCACTAAGAGGGCATCGCTTGACTCTTGGAAGAGACGAATATTAGCGCAAATCGAATGCATGACAAGCTCGCTTCTATCCTGACCTTCGTAACTCAAAAGATAAGCGAAAAGCTTTGTCTCGCGGGGATGATGGCACCAATAATTAAAGAGCTCGTCCCAAATATCAATCTCCAGCTCGTAAGCAAAATCTGCAAGATTATAATTAACCTTGCCATCTACAATGATACGAGATTTCACTTCGTCCGTCCAGTCACGAGAAAAAATTAAACGCTCACATTCAGCGATTAAAAGGTGCAGGGTATTTTGTCCGAAAGCATATGCTGCATCGTCATACAAAAGATTTTCTAAGCCAATCCTCAACCCGATAATATCAAGCACATCCTCTGGGTCATCGCAATAGCCTTGGGCTTGCTTGAGAAGATTCTTCAAGAGTTCTCCTGAGGAAAAGTTACCCATGTTAAAATTCTCTTCCAAAAGATTTACGGGGTAACGGTCCATAAGGATTAAATAACTATTGACGATAGCCATAGCTCCGCGATAGGTGTCGTGGTCTAACTGAGGTCCTTGAAGAATTTTGTCGAGACGGACAGTGTTGATTACTTTAAGACTCAGCGGATGATATTCGATGTCTAAATCGTAAGCATTCTTGACGAGCCATAAAGCTTTTGCTTCGTCGTCACAAACAGCTTCGCTAATAGCAAAGACTTTGCCCCAACCTTTTGTAGAAGCGATAAGCTGCCAAATTTCTTTTTGGGGAAGAAAGTTTGTGATCCTGCAAGCGTAAAGAAAATGGAAAGTAAATTCTTCACAGTGGGCCGCAGTAAATAAATCGTTCCACAAATCTTTGTTGTGCTCATAAATTTCTTCCATACCGTAGAGCCCGAAGAGCAAGTAAGCAAATTTCAAAGGCTCGCGATGAGAGGAGTTGTAAAATAATTGACGAGCAAGCTCCAAGGTGTTGTCGGTAATATCATCAACCGTAAAAGCATCCACGATAGGATCACAAATGGAAACAACGACGGCTCTTTGCAGGTTGCGATAAAGATTGACGCGTTTTTCTAGACTAGGAGACTTTAAATAATCTCTTAATATTTTTAATAGCATGCTAGCAGCTTTTGTGTCGGAAGGAATTTCCGTGGTGTAGAAGAAGGAATCTTCACTGCCAAAGGGATGGGGGATGGACGGATGAGGATCGTCCGGTAAGACTGAGCTAGTAAAAACATCGTCTTCGTTCATATTTTCTTTGATGTAAGCAAAAATTCTTTTATTCATAATAGTATATTTTATCAAAATTTAATCTATAATGCAAATGTAATTAGTGCACTTCTTTTAAATATAAATTTGAAAATTGTTCTCGCTGCCTCTGACCATTTAGTCAGATAAGTGGTATAATATGGTGGCGTACGAAAATTTTACAATTAATATCGAGGCAATACAAATGATGAATTCTTGGCAAGTACGACTAGGTGTTCTGACCTGTGTCGTAATATTTATGAGTGCTGGTTATACTATGCTCATTCCTTTTCTGCCCATGTATCTTATTAAAGAGCTTGGTGTAGACCCTGCAGATGTAAAAATGTGGAACGGAGCAATTTTTTCCGTGACATTTTTTATTGGTGGCTGCTTGGCTCCCTTATGGGGAAAAATGGCGGATAAATACGGTAAGCGACTAATGGGTATTCGCTCGGCTGCAGGTCTTGCGCTTGCGTATTTTCTTGGCTCCATAGTGCAAAGCCCCGAGCAAATGTTTATTGTCCGTGCCATTCAAGGTTTGGCAGCAGGACTAATTTCAGTTTGCTTCGCCTTGGCATCAAGCTTCGTTCCTCCAAGTAAAATTGGTGTGGGCCTGGGAATAATTCAAACAGGCTTAACCCTCGGTAATATTGCCGGTCCGCTTATTGGCGGCATGCTGGCAACATATTTTGGCATGCGCGCGTCCTTTGTGGTTGCGTCCTGTTTCTTGACGATGATTACTCTTGCATTCATCTTCGTCATTCCCGAACCGGAAGCAGATCCAAAAGCAAAATCGCAGGAAGAAGAACAGCAAGGGAGTATTCTTTCTCGCCCGGCAATTCTTGAATGCTTGATTCTTTGTTGCTTGGTTTATATGGTTATTCTTTTCATACAACCGATTATGACTCTTTACGTTGGTTCTTTGGAAGGCGTTGATAATGTTATGCTGCTTTCAGGCTTGTCATTCTCCCTTGTTGGTGTTGCTTCGGCAATTACCGCACCTATATGGGGAAGCTTTGGACAAAAGAAGGGCTTTCATATAAGCTTGATGATGGCATCCTTCCTGGCTGCTATCGGAAATATTCTTGCGGCTATGCCTAGAACCTTCACACTGTTTTGCGTTTGCAATTTTGTTTATGGTTTGTTCTTTGCTGGTGTTGTGCCTTCAATCACATCCATTCTTGCAACTCATACAGAAAAGAACGAAAGAGGCAGGGTATATGCTTACATGTTTAGCTTCCAACAGGTTGGCTCTGTCATTGGTCCGCTTTTAGGCGGCTTGCTAGCAACATATTTTCCCATGCAAAGTGTCTTTTATGCAGCAGCCTTCGTACTCTTTGGTGTGAGCGGTTACACATACTTAAAATACTATAAAAAATAAAAATTCTTTATCCCTAAAGCATCTGCCCCGAAGCTATGGCAGATGCTTTTTATTGTTTAGTGTATACGCTATAAGAATACTTGTATACTTGTGTACTTGCGCAAAAGCACTTGAATAATCAAAAGTAAATGACTAAAATATAGAATGTAGAAATCAATTCAATGATTAATTGGTAATTAATTGCGCATTCATTAAACTGCTAACTTATATTTAAGGAGATAACATTATGCCGATCATTAACACTGTTCTTGTTGCTAACCGCGGCGAGATAGCCATTCGTGTATTTAGAGCATGCAACGAACTGGGAATTAAAACCATTGCAATTTATTCTAAGGAAGATACTCTGTCCTTGCACAGAAACAAAGCCGACGAAGCTTATTTAGTTGGCGCAGGCAAGAGCCCTACCGAAGCCTATCTTGATATTGAAAGCATTATTAAAATTGCTAAAGAACATAACGTAGATGCCATTCATCCTGGTTATGGCTTCTTATCCGAGAATAGTGACCTTGCTCGTCGCTGTAAGGAAGAAGATATTATTTTCATTGGACCTCGCATTGAACATCTTGTTATGTTCGGCGATAAGATTAACGCAAGAATTCAAGCCGAAAAAGCAGGCATTCCTATGGTTCCTGGTTCTGATGGAACAATTAATTCTATGCAAGAGGCTCTGGATTTTGGCGAAAAATTTGGCTATCCCATTATCTTAAAGGCAGTTAATGGTGGTGGCGGACGTGGTATGCGCGTAGTTAATTGCGCAGAAGATGTTCCTCAAGCTTACGATTTAGCAAAGAGCGAAGCTAAGAAAGCTTTCGGCAACGACGAGCTTTACTTAGAAAAATATTTACAAAATCCGAAACATATCGAGGTGCAAATCATCGGCGATACCCACGGAAATCTTATGCATTTGTTTGAACGTGATTGCTCTGTGCAACGTCGTCATCAAAAATTAGTAGAAATTGCTCCGGCTTTTGCACTGCCCATGGAACAACGCAAGGCTATTTGCGATGCTGCTGTAAAATTAATGAAGAACGTTGACTACGTTTCTGCTGGTACTGTTGAATTCCTAGCAACTCCCGACGGCAAATTCTATTTCATCGAAGTTAACCCGCGTATCCAAGTAGAACATACTGTTACCGAGCAAATTACCTCCGTTGACTTGGTGCAAACACAAATTAAAATTGCACAAGGTTACGATTTGCACGGCGAAGAAATTGCTCTGCCCCAGCAAGAAGATTTGCATCCGTTAGGACATGCCATTCAATGTCGTATTACCACAGAAGATCCAGCTAACAACTTTATGCCTGACACTGGTAAATTAATTACTTATCGTTCAGGTGGCGGCTTTGGTATTCGTCTTGACGGTGGTAATGCATTTACTGGTTCAGTTATCACTCCTTATTATGATTCTTTGCTCGTAAAGGCAACAACTTATGGACTGACTCATCAAATCGCAATTACGAAGATGCTACGTTGCCTCAAAGAGTTTCGTATTCGTGGTGTAAAAACCAACATCCAATTCTTAGAAAATGTTTTGACAAATCCGCAATTCCAAAAGGGAACTTATACAACTAACTTTGTTGATTCAACTCCAGGTCTTTTCGTCTTCGAAAAATCCATGGACCGCGGTAACAAGCTTTTAAATTATATCGCTGATGTATCCGTTAATGGTTATTCCAACGTTGGTGTCGTACCTAAACCAGAATTTGCTCCTTTAGAAATGCCAAAACATTACAAAGGCTTCATCTCTCTCGGCGGCAAGCATTGTCTGGATAAACATGGAGTTGATGCATTGACCGAATGGATTCAAGATCAAAAAGAAGTACTCATTACCGATACAACCTTCCGTGATGCTCATCAATCTTTATTTGCAACTCGTTTGAGAACTGCCGATATGCTTCGCGTTATGAGTGATACGGCTGGCAAGCTCCCCGAACTTTTCTCCTTTGAATGTTGGGGCGGTGCAACCTTTGACGTAGCTTATCGTTTTCTCGATGAAAGTCCTTGGGAACGTTTAAGAAAATTCCGCCAAGCGGCTCCGAACATTCTCTTCCAAATGCTTCTACGTGGCGCTAACGCAGTTGGTTATACTTCTTATCCTGACAATGTTGTTAAAGAATTCATTCGCCTTTCTGCAAAAAATGGTATCGACGTCTTCCGTATCTTTGACTGCTTGAACGGAATCGATAATATGCGTCTTTCTATTGACGCTGTTAGAGAATGTGGCAAGGTTGCAGAACCCGCTCTATGTTACACGGGCGATATCCTTGATCCCCGTCGTGACAAATACGATTTGCATTACTATGTTGATATGGCTAAGGAATTAGAAAAAGCTGGCGCAAATATTATCTGCATTAAGGATATGGCTGGTCTTTTGAAACCTGAAGCTGCTTATCGTTTAGTATCCGCACTGAAATCTTATTGCGGCTTGCCGATTCATCTACACTCTCATGAAGGCAGCGGCAATACAATTTATACTTATGCTCGTGCAATTGACGCAGGTGTTGATATCGTTGATACGGCCATGAGCTCCATGAGCTGTGGCACCAGCCAACCTTCTACCTCTAGCTTGTATTACGCATTAAGTGGACATCCTCGTCAACCTCAACTAGATATTAGCGCCTTGAACGAAATGTCTCGTTATTGGGAAACCGTTCGTCCTTACTACAAGGCTGCTGATAAAACTGAGAACTGCCCGAACCCAGAGGTTTACGTTCACGAAATGCCGGGCGGTCAATACACCAATTTAAAACAACAGGCTCAAGCACTTGGTCTCATTGAGAAATGGGAAGATGTTAAAGACATGTATCATCGCGTATCCATGATGTTCGGCGACTTGATTAAAGTTACTCCGTCCTCCAAGGTTGTTGGTGATATGGCTCTTTACATGGTGCAAAATGAACTTTGCGAAGAAGATATTTATGCCAAGGGAGATACATTAGACTTCCCGGCATCCGTTGTAGAATTTTTCCAAGGACGTCTTGGTACTCCTTATCAAGGTTTCCCACAAAAACTGCAAGAGATTATTCTCAAAGGCAAGCCCGTTATTACCGAAAGACCTGGTGCGGTTCTTCCTCCTGTTGATTTCGAAGAAGTTCGTGCTAAGCTTAAAGAAATGGATGCACCTACCACGGATGAAGCGGTATCAAGCTATTGTCTCTATCCGAAGGTATTCACCGATTGGGTAGCCCGTTACAATCAATTTGGCGACGTTTCTGTTCTCGACACTCCGACCTTCTTCTTCGGTATGATTTCTGGCGAGGAAATTGTTGTAGAAATCGAACAAGGCAAGACACTTGTTATCAGACTGGATCATATTTCTGAGCCAGACCTAAAAGGTAATCGTACTGTTCATTTCGATTTCAATGGTCTGCCTCGTGAAATAGTAATTAAGGACCGCAACATCAAGGCTGCTGTTCAAAGTCGTAAAAAAGCTGATAAATTTAAACCGGGCGATGTTGGAGCTTCACTCTCTGGCTCTGTTGTCAAAGTTCTTGTTGAAAAGGGTCAAGCAGTTAAGAAGGGTACACCGCTTGTTGTAACTGAAGCAATGAAGATGGAAACCACACTTTCTGCGCCTATCGATGGTATTATCAGTGCAATTCATGTTAATGCAGCTGACCGTATCGAATCGGGAGATTGCTTAGTAGAGATTACAAGTCAAGCATAACAAAACTCATATAGCGCGTAATCTGCTTTGTCAGGGCCCCTAGGAGTACTAAGCCGTACACCGACGGGACCCTTCTTCGCATCTTAAATATTCTATGAGTTTTGTAGGATTCATTAAAAAAATAAGCTCCTACTTCACAATTGAGGTAGGAGCAATTTTGTTATGTGTTTTTGCTTTCTTCGTCTTCGAGAATCTTCATGAACTCGTCGCCGGTGATAGTTTCTTTTTCTAAAAGATAAGCCGCGAGCACGTCAAGCTTGTCACGATTTTCTGTGAGAATCTTGGCAGCCTTTGCATGAGCTGCCTTGATAAGCTCGAGAACCTTTTGGTCTATTTGGGTTGCTGTCTCAGGGCTGCAAGCAAGGGAGGAGTCGCCACCTAAATATTGGTTGGTGACTACTTCTGTTGCCATCATGTCAAATTCTTCCGTCATACCGTAACGAGTTACCATGGCACGAGCAATTTTTGTTGCTTGCTCAATATCGTTGGACGCACCAGTGGTAATGCTGCCGAAAATAATTTCTTCTGCACAGCGACCACCTGTGATAGTAGCAATCTTGTTGAAAAGCTCTTCCTTTTTCATGAGGACGGATTCATTTTCGGCAATTTGCATGGTGTAACCAAGTGCACCGTTAGTACGAGGAATAATGGTAATTTTATGAACTGGTGCAGAATGTTTTTGCATGGCAGCTACAAGAGCATGACCAATTTCGTGATAAGCGATGACACGTTTTTCTTCGGGAGAAATAACTGCGCCTTTGCGTTGGTAACCAGCAATGACAACTTCGATGGATTCTTCTAGGTCGGCTTGCTCAACTGCTTGACGATTCATGCGGACAGCTCGTAAAGCACCTTCATTAATAATATTGGCAAGCTCTGCACCTGATGCACCTGCCGTAGCACGAGCGAGAGCATTAAAGTCAATGTCATCAGCAAGCTTTACTTTAGCTGCGTGAACCTTAAGAATTGCTTCACGACCTTTCAGGTCAGGGAGCTCAACGGGAACACGTCTATCAAAACGACCTGGTCTTAAAAGAGCTGCGTCGAGCGCTTCGGGTCTATTGGTTGCAGCTAAGATGACAACTCCCTTGCCTCCGTCAAAGCCGTCCATTTCGGAAAGCAATTGGTTCAAGGTTTGCTCGCGTTCGTCATTGCCGCCGAATTGTCCGCTATCACGTTTCTTGCCGATGGCATCAATTTCGTCGATGAAAACGATGCAGGGAGCTTTTTCTTGTGCTTGTTTAAAAAGATCACGTACACGAGCTGCGCCCATGCCTACGAACATCTCGACAAATTCAGAACCAGAGATGGAGAAGAAGGGAACTTTTGCTTCGCCGGCAACTGCTTTAGCAAGTAAGGTTTTACCAGTACCCGGAGGTCCAACAAGCAAAGCACCCTTAGGCATATTAGCACCAATTGCTTTATATTTGGAAGGGTCGTGAAGAAAATCAACAAGCTCCATCAAAGCTTCCTTGGCTTCATCTTGACCTGCTACATCGGCAAAGCTTTTGCCTGTTTCCGTCTCGGCATAAACCTTGGCATTGCTCTTGCCAAAGGTCATACTATCAGCACCACCGAAACGCCCACCCATATATTTGCTTAACAATTTCCAAATCAAGAAGAAGAAAAATGCTGGCAAAATCCAAGATGTTAAAATTGTTTCGAGCATGCTAGGTTCTCGCGGAATAACTTGTGAGAATTCGGCCTTGGATTTCATTAACCTTTCGGCTAATTGAGGATCTTCTACGCGTCCGGTTATATAAATTTCTTTTTCGTTGTCCTTGTTCATGCCAGCGATACGTTTATCACTGATTTCTACTTTATTAACCTTGCCATCGTCCACCATTTGCAGGAAATTGGAATAAGAAATTTGGTGAACGTTGCTTTGGAGAAAGTTGGGCTTAATGAAAGTGTTGAATGCCATGATGATGATCATAGCAACCAGATAATAATAAATTATCGGCCTTTTATTATTGTTGTCCGTCATATTTTATCTCCCTTAAAGTTCTTTGATCATATTGATAATCTTTTCTACTTCCTCATCTTTTGTGGCCCAGGAAGTACAGATACGGATGGAATAACTACCGTCTGGTAGATAGCCCGAGTGAGAAAGCGCAAATTCACTGGAGAGTTTTTCGAATTGTTCTTTAGACATTTTAATAAAGATTTGATTGGTTGACGTGTATGTTACTAGTTCGAGACCACGTGCTAGGACAGCCTCACGAATACGTTTAGCTTGAGTGCAAGCTTTCTTGCCGATAGCAAAATATAAACCGTCTTTAAAAATTTCACCAAATTGCACACCTAAAAGACGACCTTTTGCTAAAATACCGCCAGAGGCTTTGGCTATGGAGAAGAAATCTTCTTTTAACTTGTCGTTGATGATTACCATTGCCTCTCCAAAAAGCAGACCGCATTTAGTACCGCCTGCGTAGAAAGCATCACAGGTTTTAGCTAAATCCTCGACTGCTAGATCGTTTTCATCGGAACCAAAAGCATAAGCAAGACGTGCACCGTCGATATATAAATATAAATCGTGCTCTTGGCAAACTGCATAGAGATCATTTAATTCTTTTTTGCTATAAAGAGAGCCTGTTTCCGTGGGTTGGGAAATGTAAACCATTTTAGGCTGTGCCCAATGAGGACGAGCCGGGTCCGTGACGTATTTTTGGTAAGCAGCTTCTATCTGAGCGGCAGTGAGCTTGCCATCCGATGTAGGTTGTTCTAAAACTTTATGGCCGGTGTGTTCAATAGCTCCTGCTTCATGGGTTGCAATATGTGCGAGATTAGTTGCTATGACAGCTTGATGGGGACGCAGTGATGCACAAATCAGTGTGAAATTGGCTTGGGTACCGCCAATTAGAAATTGTACAAGAGCATCCTCACAAGCAAAAGTTTTTTTAATCAAAGCCTTCGCTTCATCACAATATTCGTCCTCACCGTAACCATTTGTTTGGTCCATGTTTGTTTCGACTAATTTTTTTAATACTTGTTCTACACAACCCTCAGTGTAGTCAGAATTCATTCTGTACACGATAAAGTACCTTCTTTCTTAGAAATTGCGCATTTATTAAACATCTTTATTCGATTCGTTTTCTTTTTTATTCTTATACCATTCATAAACAACGGGTATAAGCGAAAAAACAACGATGCCCATGGTTACCAGGGAGAAGTTCTTTTTGATTACAGGAATGTTGCCGAAGAAATAACCGCCGCCAACAAATAAGAACACCCATGCGAATGCACCCACAACGTTATATTTTGCAAAAGTAAAGTAATGCATTTTGCCGAGTCCGGCTACGAAGGGAGCAAAGGTACGTACTATAGGAGCGAAACGACAAAGAAAAATTGCTTTGGGGCCATGCTTTTCATAAAATGCATGGGCCTTATCGATATGTTCCTTCTTGATGAGGGACGTGTTCATATTGATGAGCTTCTCTCCTAAATGTTCACCAATCATATAATTGGACGCATCACCTGTTATGGCTGCAATTAAAAAGATAATGGTAACGATTTTGATATCCATACCCTCAGGTGCAGCTGCCGCAAGAGCGCCACAAGCAAAGAGCAGAGAGTCGCCAGGTAAAAATGGTGTAACAACTAAACCTGTCTCACAAAAGACTACCACAAATAAAATTGCATAAATAAAAGAACCATACGCGGCCATGATCTCTGGCAAATGTTTATCAAGATGTAAAACTAAATCTACGAACTGCATTAAAAAAGTTTCCAATGGTATCTCCTTTTAGTAAATAATTCGACGTGAAGATGATTAAAATAATTAGCAATTAGCAAAGAGCAATGAGCAATTGAGGATAAAATTTGCTGCGCAAATTCTTTTGATCAATGCTGAATTCAGAATTAAGCATTTTCTTTTTGCTTGTAACATTACAATTATATAATAAACGAGTAATATTATAAAGAAGCAAGGTTTAATTTTTCTGAATTTTGCTACGATGCAAGAAAAAAAATTTGCGAATACCCTTCTATATAGATATATAGAAGAAAAATTTGTTGAATTTTTGTTCAACCAAGATTAATTTGTGGTAAAATAAAGTGTATTATTGTTTTTACATTCTAAGGAAGATGAGGTATATAATGACAGAAGAATTATGTTGGTGTGGCAGTGGCAAAACTTATGCTAGTTGTCACCAAATGAATGACGAAAAGGTTAGACTGCTTCAGTCTCAAGGACACGAGGTTCCTGATCCTGAGATGCTTAAGACAAAGGAACAAATCGAGGGTATTCGTAAGGCTGGTGCTTTAAATACTGCGGTCTTGGACGAAGTTGCGAAAATTATGCGAGCTGGAATAAGCACGGAAGAAATTGATCGTCTCGTTTACGATTACACAATCGCTCACGGAGGCATTCCTGCTTGCCTTGGATATTTTGGTTTTCCGAAGAGCTGCTGCACATCCATTAACGATCAAGTTTGCCACGGTATTCCTAGCGAGACTGACATTTTAAAAAATGGCGACATCATTAATGTTGACTGCACGACAATTTTAGATGGATATTACGGAGATGCATCCCGTACCTTTATCATTGGCAAGGCTCCCAAGAAGGCTGTTGATTTGGTTGAGGTTACCCGTCAATGCTTGAAGCTTGGCTTAGAGGCTGCCAAACCTTGGGGTCACTTGGGGGATATCGGTGCAGTAATTAATCAATATGCTCGTAAGCATGGTTATAGTGTTGTAGTTGAATTCGGTGGACATGGTTGTGGCGTGGAATTCCATGAGGATCCTTTTGTTTGTCACGTTGGCAAAAAAAATACGGGCATGTTACTTGTTCCCGGTATGACTTTTACCATTGAGCCCATGATTAATATGGGTAAGCCTCAAGTCTTCGTCGACGAAGCAAATGACTGGACCGTTTATACTCAAGACGGTTCTCTTTCCGCACAATTTGAACACACGATTCTTATTACGGATACGGGGATTGAGATTTTGTCTAAGTAATTATGAATGCTGCATTAGAGAAAGATTTTGTTGCACAAAATCTTTTGATTGAAACAGAAAATTTGCTTTTTAAACGAAGACTTTACTTCGAACAATTTTTAAATCCCAAGTTTGCTCATTAATTATGCACTACGCATTGATTAATAAAATACAAATAAATTTTTAGGAGGAAGAGTTTATGGATTTTCTTGCAAAATATTTTAAAGTAGCTGAACATGGTTCCAGCGTTAAGACAGAGCTAATGGCTGGTCTTACAACTTTTATGACGATGGCTTATATTTTAGCTGTTAACCCTAATATTTTAGGAACAACTGGTATGGATGCTGGTGCAGTATTTACGGCTACCGCACTTAGCTCAGCAATTGCTACTATATTGATGGCTCTTTTGTCTAACTATCCTTTTGCTCTTGCACCTGGTATGGGTTTGAATGCATTCTTTGCTTTTACTGTTTGCGGAGCGATGAAATATTCTTGGAAGGTTGCTCTGGCAGCTGTATTCGTTGAAGGCGTAATTTTTATTATTCTTTCTTTGACAAAAGTTCGTGAGGCGATTTTCAATGCGATTCCTTCATCTTTAAAATATGGTGTAACTGCTGGTATTGGTCTCTTTATAGCTTTCATTGGTTTACAAAATGCCAAGGTTATTGTCGATGGTCCTTGCCTCGTAAGCTTGTATCCTTTTAAAGCAGCTCTGCTTGACGGCTCTTTTTGGTCCACAGGCATTGGTGCAGTTCTATGCATGATTGGGGTTGTCCTTACCGCAATTCTGTTTCATAAAAGAGTTCCTGGTGGCATTCTCCTTGGCATCATCATCGTTTGGGTACTTGGTATGATTTGTGAAACTACTGGTATTTACGTTCCCAATCCGAAGCTTGGCGCTTTCTCTGTTATGCCTAATTTCTCAGGTGGCATTTCTATTCCTAGTCTTGCGCCGATTTTTAATCAAATGGATTTCAGCGCTCTCTTTAGCTTTAACTTTATCGCTATCATGCTTTCCTTTATGTTTGTAGATCTTTTTGACACCTTAGGAACCTTGATTGGTGTCGCATCTAAAGCAGATATGCTTGATAAAGATGGCAAACTACCGAAAATTGAAGGGGCTCTTTTATCCGACTCCATCGGTACTTGTGTTGGTGCTGTGCTTGGTACATCTACTGTATCCACTTATGTAGAATCTTCTTCTGGCGTAGTAGCAGGTGGTCGTACAGGCTTAACTTCCATCACTGTTGCAGTTCTTTTCCTGTTGAGCTTGCTCTTTGCTCCTATCTTTTTAGCAATTCCTGCTTTTGCAACTGCTCCAGCTCTTATCATCGTAGGCTTTTTGATGATGAGTGGTTTGAAAAACGTCGACTTCGACGATTTCAATGACGCGATTCCCGCTTTCTTCGCAACAATTGCTATGCCTTTTGCATATTCTATCTCCGAAGGTATTGCTTGGGGTATCATTTCCTATGTAGCCATTAATATGTTCACAGGCGCTAAAAAAATTAATACCATCCTTTACGTCTTAGCGCTCTTGTTTATTGCGAAATATATTTTTGTATAAGCTTAGACTCGTTAAAAGCGAAGCATTTGCTTCAATTTTTCTTCTTTAAATTTAATTAAATAATGTAAAAATGCTCGAAAGTTAACACTTTTGAGCATTTTTTGTATATTGAAGAAGATTTTCTTGAAAGTTTAACACGAATGAGATATACTATTTGCCATATTCATATAGAAGATAACTATATGTTTAGCAATAATTCTGAATGCTAACGCTGAACGAATTTTATTTGCGATTTACAAATTCTTTCGTTAATTCAGTTCTGCGCATTCAGCGAGTAAAACTTTTAAGAGGTGTACCTATCATGCATAAACTTGTTTCTAAACTTGTAATCTATCGTAATCTTCCTGAAGATAATCTGCTCTTTCCCCTGGCGGATATCTGTGCAGAATTTGCTAGCGGCGAATATAATCGTGAAGATTTAGTAACTCGCATCTACGATCAAATTCACAATCTTTTAGACGTTGCAACTGTTTATGGCTTTAACAAAAACCTTTGGCACAATTATTTAGCTTTCATTCTTTGCACCTGTGAGAATCCGTTCTCTATTTCCTGTGAAAAGGAAGGGGCACTCAATGGCACGGTAAATGTTTTTGCTGAAAGCGATTTCAAAATCATCAAAGAGCTTTTCGATTATGATTTCAAACCTATGGAAGAAGCTTTGGGAATCAATTGCTTCGACGTTGTAACTAATTATCATTCCGTTCCTAAAAAAGAACGTCGTTACAACAAAAATATTTCTGAAAAAGTTCAAAAGCTTTCGCTGCAAATAGAAGACGCAAAGAATGAGCAAGAAATTTACAGCATCGTAACTAATTTTTACAAGGACTACGGCGTTGGTAAATTGGGCATGAATAAAGCATTCCGTATCGTTCACGAGGATGGCCGTGACATGGAGCTGGTTCCCATTAATAATACCGAGGTCATTACCTTTGACGATTTAGTTGGTTACGAAATCCAAAAGAAACGTCTCATTGACAATACCGAAGCATTTGTAAGAGGCTTGCCTGCTAATAACGTTCTGCTTTATGGTGACTCTGGTACGGGTAAATCTACATCCATCAAAGCAATCATTAACAAGTATTATGATTCCGGTCTCAGGACTATCGAGGTTTATAAGCACCAATTCCGCGACTTGTCCAACGTAATTTCCGAAATTAAAAATCGTAACTATCGTTTTGTAATTTATATGGATGATTTGTCCTTTGAAGATTTTGAAATTGAGTACAAATATTTGAAAGCAATTATCGAAGGCGGCTTAGAAGTTCGTCCCGACAATATTCTTATCTACGCAACCTCGAATCGTCGTCATCTCATTAACGAAACCTGGAAGGATCGTCAAGACGTTACTTATGAAGGCGGCGTTTATAAATCTGACAACATGCAAGAAAAAATGTCCCTCGTTAATCGTTTCGGCTGCAGCATTTATTACGGTCAACCGACTCAAAAGGAATACTTCGAAATCGTGCTTGCTCTTGCGAAAAAAGCTGGCGTGAAAATGGATGAAGAAACTCTCAAGGCCGAAGCGAAAAAGTTCGAGTTGAATCACGGTGGTATTTCCGGTCGTACTGCTCAACAATTTATCAATTATGTTCAAGGTGTCTTAGAGTTTGATAAATAATTTTCGTCAGTCTCTTGCTTATTGATTTATATTGTGTTAGAATAGCAAGGTATCAGTCTACGAATTGCTACATGAATCCGTTTATAAAGTGAGGTGTAAAGAATGAAACAAAAGATTCATCCGAATTATGTTAAAGTTATGGCAATCTGCGGTTGCGGTAACACTTTCGAAACCATGTCTACCAAAAAAGAAATGCGTGTGGATGTTTGCTCTAAATGCCATCCATTCTTCACTGGTCAACAACGTAATCTTGCTGCACGTGGTCGTATTGAAAAATTCAACAAACGTTACGGCAAATAATAAATCAAATATTAAAAGCGGTGTGTTGTCACGCCGCTTTTTTTCTTTACACACTCTCGTAATAAATATATGGAAAAAACTCGCAAAATAGCATATAATTAATTAGTTAAGAAGACTGTCGCTTTTGTGAGTTAAGATTACCCGCAAAATAATTTTCATAAAGGATTTTGCTTTAGCAAAGCTTCCTTAATTATCAATTTGTTTGAGGTGCTTATGAGCGAAGAAAATAAAAATTGCGCTTGTCCGACAAAATGTAACGTAGGCGGGCAAGCAGTTATAGAAGGCGTTATGATGCGTGGACCTGAAAAGGTTGCCGTGGCAGTGCGCCAACCCAACGGAGAAATTGTTGTCGACGTAAAAGATTCAGAAAGCATTAGAGATAAATATCCTATCTTAAAAAAACCACTTTTACGTGGAGTTGTTGCTCTCTTTGAATCACTTGTTGACGGCATGAAGGCTTTAGCATATTCTGCACAAATGTCTGGGGAGGAAGACGAGCAAATGGACTCTAAGGAGATGGCTATGACAATCGCCTTCAGCGTGGTCCTGGCAGTGGTTCTTTTCATCATCATTCCGACCTGGTCCATGAGATTTTTACATACGCTAACGAAAGATCCTATGCAGTTGAATTTGGCAGAAGGCTTCATGCGTATGTTTATCTTCCTTGCATATATTTCGGCAATTTCTTCCATGGATGACATTCAACGTGTCTTTCAATATCACGGAGCTGAACATAAAACAATTTACACCTACGAAGCAGGCTTGCCGCTTGAAGTAGAAAACGTTCGTCCTTTTAGCACACTGCATCCTCGTTGCGGTACCAATTTTTTAATGATTGTCATGCTTATCAGTATGTTCATCTTCACCTTCCTGGGTTGGCCTAATCTTGTAGAAAGAATAATCTCTCGTGTAGTTATGATGCCTGTGATTGCAGGAGTCAGTTACGAAATTATTCGTTTTGCAGGTGCTCACGCAGATAATTCTTTAGTCCGTTTTTCTATCATGCCGGGACTTCTCTTGCAAAAGCTAACCACTCGGCAACCAGACGATAGTCAAATCGAAGTAGCAATAGCGAGTCTTAAGGCTGTACTTCCGGAGTACGCGCTGAATGATGAAGAGGAAGCTACTGTGGGAGAACGCACAGAAAAAATTAGCAATTAGCAAAGAGCAATTGAGGAGGGATTTTGCTAAAGCAAAATCCCGCTATAACTCGTAACTCTTAACTAGAATTCGCAATTAGTAAAGATATTAGGAGATAAAATAAATGTTAAGCAAACTTCAGGCCGTTGAAGATAGATTTATGGATTTGGAAATGAAAATTTCCGATCCGGATATGATTGCCAATCAAGATGAGTGGCAAAAATTAACCAAGGCTCATAGTAAATTGGAGCCGGTTGTGACTACCTTTCGCGAATATAAAAATTTAATTGCTGCCCGCGATGAGGCGGAGGAAATTCTTTCCCTCGGTGAAGACGACGAGCTTACCGAAATGGCGAAGGAAGAATTAAAAAATGTTAAACCACAAATCGAGGCTTACGAAGAAAAATTAACCATTTTGCTTTTACCCGGGGATCCTAACGATGACAAGAATGTTATCGTAGAAATTCGTGGCGGAGCAGGTGGTGAAGAGGCCGCACTTTTTGCCGGTGTTCTTTTTAGAATGTATACTCGTTACGCTGAAACTCGTGGTTGGCGTGTAGAGATTATGGATACATCTGAGACTGGATTAGGTGGCTTTAAGGAAGTTGTCTTTCAGGTTTCTGGCGATTCCGTTTTCTCCCGCATGAAATTTGAATCCGGTGTTCATCGGGTACAACGTGTTCCCGAAACAGAAGCTCAAGGACGCATTCATACTTCTACTGTTACAGTTGCCGTCCTGCCAGAAGCAGAAGAGGTCGATGTAGAAATTAATCCTGCCGATATTCGCGTTGATACTTATCGCGCAGGTGGTGCAGGTGGGCAATATGTAAATAAAACTGAATCGGCTGTACGCATGACTCATATTCCTACTGGTATTGTGGCTCAATGTCAGGATGAAAAATCTCAGCTGAAAAATCGCGAAAAATGTCTACGTGTTCTGCGTGCAAGAATTTTGGAAAAAGTTCAAGAAGAACAGCGAGCTGCCACAGCTGATGATCGTAAATCTCAAGTTGGTACCGGCGACCGTTCAGAAAGAATTCGCACCTATAATTATCCTCAAGGTCGCGTTACCGACCATCGCATTGGCTTAACCTTGCACAAGCTCGACCAAATCATCAATGGCGATTTGGACGAACTTCTCGACGCACTTATCACAGCAAAACAAAGTGAACAGTTGAGACAGATGAAGTAAGAAGATTTGATCTGAAGTTGTAAACTTAAATAAATTAGCAATTAGCAAAGAGCTAATCCGTTTACAAATCGCGTAGCGATTTTCTTAATTCTTAATTCTAAATTCTTAACTTGTTTTTTTCGAACTATCGTTATTATCTACTAACAGAAAGGTTTGTATTCCCATGGCTTGGACTATCAAGAAAATTTTAGAATGGACAAAGCAATATTTTACGGATAAGGGCGTGGATAATCCACGCCTTGATGCCGAGATTTTGCTTTGCGCCGTTTTAGGGTGCAGACGCATCGATTTATTCTTGGATCAAGACCGTCCTCTCGTGGAGAAGGAGCTTGGTCAATACAAGTCTTATGTTTTGCGCAGGGCTAAGCATGAACCTATCGCTTATATTCTTGGGGAAAAAGCATTTATGAATAATACCTTTAAGGTAACACCTGCAACTTTGATTCCTCGTCCGGAGACAGAACTTTTAGTTGAATCAATTGTTCGTGTAGCACCCCTCTTAAAGAGCGAGGGCGATGTAAAAATTTTAGATATCGGCACTGGCTCTGGCGCGATTATTGTTTCCTTATTAGATTTGTTGCCGGAGGCCAAGGGAGTTGGCGTTGATATCTCTGTGGATGCATTAATTGTCGCCAAAGAAAATGCTGAACGCATTGGCGTAAAGTCACGTTGTGGGTTTATGCGTAGCGATCTTTTTAGTAAATTACCCTTAGATAAAAAGTTTGATATAATTGTCAGCAATCCACCCTACATTCCTGAAGCGGATATGGCTGGACTTGACGAAGACGTCAAGAAAGAACCAGTGACCGCACTTTTAGGAGGCGAGGACGGACTCGATTTTTATCGTCGCATTATTGCTGAAGCAAGTACTCACATGGAAACCAACGGCTTGCTTGCCTTTGAGGTTGGCATCAATGAAGCGAAACAAGTTGCGCAGCTTTGCTTAGATGCAGGCTTTAAAGCTACAAGCATGCGCAAGGATTATGCTGGCATCGAAAGGCATGTCTTTGCGGTAAAATCTCAAGAGGAGAAAAAATATGAAAACTTGTTATTGGAAGCTAGTCGCCAGCTCTAACAATGCAGCCGCTCACAAAGAAGCGGCTGCATTCATCAAGGCGGGCGAATGTATAGCTTTTCCTACAGAAACCGTTTATGGTCTCGGGGCTGACGGTTTAAACGAGGAAGCTGTCCAAAAAATTTTTGCGGCCAAGGGTCGTCCTAACGACAATCCTCTCATTTTACATATAAGCAAAAAAGAAACTATCGACCAGCTGACAACTGGTCTTAATAATAATGCGAAAGCTATCATGGAACATTTCATGCCGGGACCAATTACAATCATTGTTAATAAATCTGACATTGTTCCTGAAGCGGTCAGTGCTGGTCTTCCGACTGTAGCTATACGCTGGCCATCTCATAAGGATGCTCAGGATTTTATTACTGCTTGTGGTTGCCCCATTGCGGCACCTTCTGCAAATATTTCTGGTCGTCCAAGTCCCACGAATGCGCAAGACGTTTTGGAAGACATGGATGGGAAAATAGCAGGCATATTAGATGGAGGACCATGTAAGATTGGCGTGGAAAGTACTATCGTAGATACAACTGAAGCAATCCCCGTGATTTTGCGTCCTGGGGGAATTACTTACGAAATGCTTACAGAGGTTCTTGGTGTTGTGGAAATCGACCCGGCTCTCCATGGTGATCCCAATTTTAAACCAAAAGCTCCTGGCATGAAGTATCGTCACTATGCTCCGAAGGCACCAGTTTATCTTTTTGAAGGTGAAGCAACGCATCATCTTTCTGTTTGCGTCAAGGAAGCATTAAACAAAGGACTTACGGTTGGCGTGCTTTGCGACGAAAATACTGCCAAAAATTTGCCGGCAAGCGAGAAAATTTATTTGGCTAATTGGGGCTGCGATAAAGAAACCCTTGCAAACGAATTATTTTACTTGCTCCGTGATTTTGATCGTACACATCCAGACGTAATTTTAGCTCAAGGCGTTTGTGAAGAAGGCATCGGCCTTGCCATCATGAATCGTCTGCGTAAAGCAGCCGGATTTCAGATTGTTACATTGGCAAATGATGTTCTCCTGTTAAACGGGAGAGAGGCTGCTATGGAGAAACTAAGTCAATTAAATTTTATTCCTTAATTACGAATTACAAATTAGAAAAAATGGTGTATATTTTTAATTATATATGGTACAATATCACCACTTAAATAATTTTAAGGAGGAAATTAGTTATGAAGATCGCAATTGGCTCTGACCATGGTGGAATTCATCTGAAAAATCATATTAAAGCTTATTTGGAAGGCAAGGGGTACGAAGTAATCGATCACGGTACTTATACCGAAGATTCTTGTGATTATCCCGATTTTGCAAAAAAAGTTTGTGATGATATTACCTCTGGTACATCCGGAGCCGAGAAAGGCATTCTTGTTTGTGGAACTGGTATTGGCATCTCCATGGCAGCCAACAAATGCAAAGGCATTCGAGCTGCTGTTGTAGCTGATGTTTTCTCGGCTAAGATGGCAGCTGAACATAATAATGCAAATGTAATTTGCATGGGTGAACGTACTACTGGTATTGGCATTGCCGAGATGATGGTTGATATTTTCTTAGCAACTCCGTTTGCTGGTGGCAGACATCAACGTCGCATTGATAAGATTATGGCATTGGAAAAATGAATTGTGGGTTATTATGAAAGAAATAGTTAAGCAATTAGTCGAAGCAGCGGAAGAGTTAATTCAAGTTGCTAAGCCAAGAGCGGGGCAAATTTTTGTATTGGGTTGCTCGACCAGTGAAGTACAAGGCGCAAAAATTGGGTCCAAGGCCAATCCTGATTTAGCAGTGGAAATGTTCAAGGCCTTGCGTGATGTTGTGGAAGCCCACGGACTTTGTCTTGCCATTCAATGCTGCGAGCATTTAAATCGTTCTCTCGTTGTGGAAGCCTCTACTTGCGATAAATATAATTTAACAGAAGTAACTGTCCGTCCTACTGCTCATGCAGGTGGCTCCATGGCTACGGCGGCCTACGAAAATTTTGCTCAGCCAGTTGTAGTAGAACAAATCACGGCTCATCTGGGTCTTGACGTAGGACAAACTTTAATTGGCATGCACTTAAAACGTGTGGCTGTGCCTGTTCGCCTCCAACATAAAACAATTGGCGACGCCATCCTAACGGCTGCTCGCACCCGCCCGCCTCTAATCGGTGGTGAACGCGCGGCGTACCCGGAGAAAATTAGATAAATTTAATGTTCTACACTAAAAGGATATTCAAAGGAGGATTATAATCATGAATCTTGAAAAACTTGCTGTTGTCGATCCCGAGCTGACTTCATATATTAATGAAGAGCTTGGTCGTCAAAGGAACAAAATCGAACTTATTGCTTCAGAAAATTTTGTTACTCCTGCAGTTATGGAAGCAATGGGCACCATTTTAACTAATAAATATGCTGAAGGTTATCCTGCTCATCGTTATTATGGTGGCTGTGAATTCGTTGACAAGGTTGAAACCTTGGCTATAGAACGTTTGAAACAATTATTCGGCTGCAAATTTGCTAATGTTCAAGCTCACTCTGGTTCTAACACTAACACAGCTGTTTACCTTGCCTTCCTGCAACCTGGCGATACAATTATGGGGATGAACCTATCCCAAGGCGGTCACTTGTCCCATGGATCCCCGGTGAATATTTCTGGTAAATTATATAACGTTGTTCAATATGGCGTTGACGATGAAACTGAAACAATTGACTACGATAAGCTTGAAGAAATGGCTAAGGAAGTTAAACCGAAACTGATTGTTGGTGGCGCTTCTGCTTATCCTCGCATTATCGATTTCAAACGCATGGCTGAAATCGCTCACAGTGTTGGCGCAATTTTGCTTGTCGACATGGCTCACATCGCTGGCCTCGTTGCAGCAGGCTTGCATCCCTCTCCGATTCCTTATGCAGATGTTGTAACTTCTACAACTCATAAAACCTTGCGCGGACCTCGTGGTGGTATTATTCTTACTAACAACGAAGAATATGCAAAGAAAATTGACAAAGCAATTTTCCCCGGCCTGCAAGGTGGTCCGCTCATGCATATCATCGCTGCTAAGGCTTGTGCATTTGGTGAAGCATTAAAACCAGAATTCAAAGTATATCAACAGGGCATCATCGACAACTGCAAAGCATTAGCCGATTCTCTTATGGCTGAAGGCTTGCGTCTTGTATCCGGCGGTACTGATAACCATCTTTGCTTAGTTGATACTCGTAGCATTGGCCTCACTGGTAAAGAAGCAGAAAAAATGCTGGACGATGTTGGTATTACTTGTAATAAAAATACCATTCCTAATGACCCTGCTTCTCCGTTTGTTACCTCTGGTATTCGTCTAGGTTCTGCAGCTGGTACTTCTCGTGGCTTCAATGCAGCGGATTTCACAGAAATTGGTAAAATCATCGCTCTCGTTTTGAAAAATCCTGGAGATTGCTGCGCAATTGCTGAAGCGAAAGAACGCGTTGCTAAACTTTGCGAAGCATATCCGATGTACCCGGGAGTGGATAAATAATTAATAATGAGTAATTGTGGATGATTTTGCTTTCGCAAAATCTTTTGATAAAAACTAACGCTGTGCACTATGAACTAATTTCCAGGGGGTGATTCGTGTGTCAGAGGTTTCCCGTCCCGATTGGGATGAATATTTTATGGAGATTGCAACTGTTGTCAGCAAAAGATCCACATGTCTGAGAAGAAGTGTTGGGGCAGTTATTGTTAAAAATAAGCAAATTGTTGCTACTGGTTATAACGGAACCCCAAAGAATCTTCCTCATTGTGCTGAAGTCGGTTGCTTGAGAGAACAATTAAAGGTTCCCTCTGGAAAAAATCATGAGCTGTGTCGTGGAATTCACGCAGAACAAAACGCTGTAGTTCAAGCTGCTTATCATGGTGTCTCTGTTAATGGTGGCACTGTTTATTGTACGCATCAGCCTTGTGTCGTTTGCACAAAAATTCTTATCAACGCAGGTATTGAACGCATCGTTTATGCCAATCCTTACCCGGATAAGCTCGCCGAAGATATGATGGCGCAGTCGGGAATAAAGATTGAGGTTTTGAAGTGAAGCGAATCTTCCTCGATAGTTCGGAAGGAAGCAGAAATTCAATCTGCAGATTTATTATTCATTTTAATCATTTACTAACATTCGAGCATCACATCATTTATGTGGTGCTCTTTTCTTTTTTGTGATGTCTTTTCGTTTTTTGTGTTATAATATACTGTATCGAAGTGTTTTTTTGATAATTATGTTTTGATTACTGAAGGTGAAAGTTATGTCCTTTGTAAATGGTATACAAATCTTAAACACAGATGAAGAGAAAATGGAATACCTAAAGGCTATTGTTTTGGTGTCGCAAATGCACGAAAAACCTTTGGAAGCATCCGATTTAGTTGCTCGTGTAGAGGGACTAGAGAACGAGGCTTGGTCCCGGGAACTTTTGCGTGCCTTGAAGGATTCCAAATATAAAGCTGCATGGAAGGAGTTTCCCAAGGATAAAGAGCTCAAAGAAGTACCCATGCCTTTTATTGCTTATGTCGACGGCAGGCTTTACGTTATTGCAAGAAACAATACGGAAGATATTTTGGCGCTGGACGTAGCTGTTGGCAAGCCCATCATTTTAAAATGTGAAGAGGTAAAAGAGAAGTGGGATAGAGTTGCTCTCTTGATGCGTCCGAAGATTGACTTAAAAGAGCTGCCAAAACAATTCGGCCTCGATTGGTTCCTACCCGTCTTTTGGAAGTTCCGCAGATATTTTTACGAAGTTTTAGCCGCAAGTTTTTTGCTGCAAATCTTCGCATTAATTTCTCCGCTTTTTACTCAGGTTATCATCGATAAGGTTTTGGTGCACAAGGGTCTTAGCACCTTGGACGTGCTAATCGCTGGGCTTGTATTCATTGGTTTCTTTAATATGATGCTTGGTTATTTGCGTACCTATATTTTTACATCACTAACTAATAAGGTGGATGTCATTTTAGGTGCGAAATTATTTGCCCATATCACAGGTCTTCCTATTAGATATTTTGAAAGTCACCGAGTTGGTGAAACCATTGCCCGTGTCAAGGAATTGGAAAATATTCGTTCTTTTATCTCTGGCTCTTCTTTGGTGCTCATTCTCGATACAGCATTTTGTTTCGTATTCATCGTTGCCATGTTCTGGTATAATAAGCTGCTTTGCTTAGTCGCTCTTGCCATTATTCCTTTTATGGTGCTCCTGAATATTATTGCAACTCCGATTTACCGCAAACGTATCGCTGCAAAATTTGAAGCGAGTGCGGAAAATCAATCCTTCCTTGTTGAATCCATAACTGGTGCTGAGACGGTTAAGACGTTGGCGCTTGAACAACGCTTCGTACGTAGATGGGAAGATTTACTGGGGCATTATGTAAAAACCTCTTTTGATGTAAATAATACGGCTAATGCAGCTAATTCTCTCGGCGGATTTTTGCAACAAATTTCTACATTGCTCATCCTTTGGGTTGGTGCAAGACTCGTTATCGCCGGCGATTTATCCGTTGGTCAATTAGTAGCCTTCCAAATGCTTTCCGGTCAAGTCTCTGGTCCTGTGCTAAGACTCGTAGGCGTTTGGCAACAATTCCAACAAGTACGCATCTCTATCGATCGTATAGGTGATATTTTGAACCTGAAGACTGAGGGCGAAAACCGTGGTGAAAAAGCCGAGATTAAAGAAGGTAAAATTACTTTTGATAAGGTAAGTTTCCGTTATAATGTTGACGATCCACAGGTTTTGAAGAGTATCTCACTGTCCATGGCTCCTGGGGTTATGGTCGGTATTGTTGGTCCGTCAGGCAGTGGCAAGTCCACCTTCGCCAAATTATTACAAAGACTTTATGATCCAGAAGAAGGTCGCATTCTTGTGGATGATATTGATATTAGCAAATATTCACCGGCAGCTTATAGAAGACAAATCGGTACTGTTTTGCAAGAAAATTATCTTTTCCACGGAACAATTCACGAAAACATTGCCATTGCTAAGCCTTCCGCAAGTAAGGAAGAGGTTGAAAGGGCTGCTCGTATGAGCGGTGCTTACGATTTTATTATGAAAATGAAGAATGGCTTCGATACTTTGGTTGGAGAACGAGGCGATTCTTTAAGTGGTGGTCAAAGACAAAAGCTAGCTATTAGTCGTGCTTTGCTTCTTGATCCGAGAATTTTAATTTTTGACGAAGCAACATCCGCCCTGGACGCACTGAGCGAAAAGGAAGTGCTCGCACAAATTAATCGCGTGCGTGTGGGTCGTACGGTTTTGATGATTGCTCATCGTTTGAGTGCAGTTCGCAAGGCAGATATGATTCTTGTTATGAAGGACGGTCACATCGTCGAGCATGGCAATCATCAAGCTTTGTTAGAAAAGAATGGACTATATGCCCAAATGTATCATGAACAGGAGGGCGCGTAAAATGTTAAAGAAAATCGAAGAATGGATGGATAAGCTTAATTCTGACGAGCAAGAATTTTTGCCGCCAGCCCTAGAGATTTTGGAAAAACCACCCTCTCCCATGGGGCGCGTGCTGGTCTGGACGATTATCGGCATCTTCTTTGTATCGCTTGTTTGGGCGTGCATTGGTGAAATTGACGAGGTTGTTGTAGCTCGTGGTAAAATTATTCCTAAAGGCTATACCAAAACCTTGCAAGCAGAAGACAAGGGTATTGTCCGCAATATTCTCGTCAAAAATGGCGACCGCGTTACGGAAGGGCAAATTCTCATGGAGCTTGATAGAACTATGAGCGAATCCGACTTGAATGCAGTTAAAAAGAACATTGCTTACTATGAATTAAATATTGATCGTATTACTTCCGAGTTAGAAGGAAAACCTTTAGTTATTCCTGCGGATAAAAATTACGACGAAAAAGATCGCATTCAACAAATGAGCCTTTACAATAGTCAAATGACGGAAAAGAATGCTAAGATGGATTACTTCGAGTCCCAGGTCCGTCAAAAGCAGGATGCAGTCACTATCGCTTCGGCAGCTCTCGAAAAAAATAGACAATTACTCACCATTGCTACCGATAGAGCTGAATCCAGTGAGAAATTGTACAAGGAAAATGCGGTTGGTCGTTTCCAAATGCTTGAATATCGTGCGGCTCGCATTGAATTAGAACAAAATGTTAGTATGGGTCAAGCACAATTAAGTGCAGCCCAGTCCGATGTGCTCTCTGCTGAAGGAGCCAAGGCACAATTTTTAGCTGAATGGAACAAAAATTTGCAACAAGAAATGCTTGGTTATTATAAAGAATTAACCATGCTCAAGGAACAAGAGCGCAAGGCCGAACTAAAGAATACTTTGATTGAAATCAAGGCTCCGGTTGCAGGCACTGTTCATCAAATGGATATTCATACTGTTGGTGCAGTTGTGCGTGAGGCACAAGGCTTGCTTTCTATCGTGCCTGAAGGTACGCAGATGGAAGTTGAAGCCTGGATGGAGAACAAGGATGTTGGCTTCGTTTATGAAGGACAAAAGGTTGAAGTTAAGGTTGACGCCTTCAACTTCCAAAAATTTGGTGTCCTACAGGGCGAGGTTCACTCTATTTCCGCCGACGCCATTGAAGACCAACGAGGTGAACAGCGTTATCGCGTGATGGTTCAGCTTGACGCACAAAATCTTTCTATGGATAACAAGAAACTTAACGTATATCCTGGTATGAATGTTTCTGCGGAAATCAAGACACGCAAGAAGAAGATTATCGACTTCTTCCTAGAACCCTTCCAAACATATAAGAGTGAAGCTCTCAGAGAAAGATAAAGCAAAAAGCCTGATCGTTTGGTCAGGCTTTTACTTATTCTAAGCTTGTGAAAATAAATTTTTTCTGAAAAGATACTTCAGATAATTTTCACATCTCTCTTTTAAACTATGATATAATGAAATTGACAATTAAGTTTTCTTTAAGCTAATTTGTTGAACGTGAAAATTTATAACTGCGTCAACAAAAATTGTTCAGCATTTGTAATTCGAGGGTATACTCAATGACAGACATGAAGAAACAAAACGGGGCAGTACTATTAACAGGTGGAGCAGGTTATATTGGTACTCATACAACAGTTGCTCTTTTAGAAGCAGGCTTCGATGTAATCGTTGCCGATAACTTTAGCAATTCTTGCCCAGAAGCAATTAACCGCGTAGAACAAATTACAGGTAAAAAAATTAAACTTTACGAGGTAGATGTTGCGGATCAAAAGCAGCTCGTACAAATCTTTGCAGAAAATAAAATAACGGGCGTCATTCATTTTGCTGGTTTTAAAGCAGTGGGAGAATCAGTTAAGTTACCAATCAAGTATTACCGGAACAATTTGGATACGACTTTGACATTACTTGAATGCATGGCAAGGTTTGGCGTGAAGAATCTTGTTTTCTCTTCATCCGCAACTGTTTACGGTGACGAAAATCCTTCTCCTTGTGTGGAAACCATGCGTACGGGTAAGTGCGCGAATCCTTATGGAATGACGAAAGCCTTCATCGAACAAATCTTGGTTGATGTTGCTGCAGCCCATAAAGAGATGAGTATTGTTTTGTTGCGCTATTTTAATCCTGTTGGTGCTCATCCAAGTGGGCTGATAGGTGAAAATCCAGGTGGCATTCCTAATAATTTGATGCCTTATGTTTCACAGGTGGCAGTTGGTAAGCGCGACAAGCTGACAATTTTTGGTAACGATTACAATACTCCTGACGGAACTTGTCAAAGAGATTTCATTCACATTATGGATTTAGCACAGGCTCATGTGAAGGCAATAGAATTTGTCGAAAAAAATTGTGGGCTTGATGTATTTAACATTGGTACAGGCGAACCCTATTCCGTGCTCGATTTAGTACAAACTTTTGAAAAAGTAAATGGACTTAAGATCCCTTATGAATTTGGTGCTCGTCGTGAGGGCGATTTACCTGTAGTTTGGGCCGATGTTTCTAAGGCAGCACGCGTGCTTGGTTGGAAAGCAGAGCTAAACCTCGAAGATATGTGCCGCGACTCGTGGAATTGGCAAAAGAAAAACCCCCATGGAATAAATTCAAGCAGAAATTAGCATTGGGGATGGATTTTGCAGAGTAAAACCCT
>JAUNIS010000060.1 GCA_030523325.1 Phascolarctobacterium sp. | reverse complement strand
CGGCGTAGCTCAGTTGGCTAGAGCATGCGGTTCATACCCGCAGTGTCCGCGGTTCGAATCCGTGCGCCGGCACCAACTGATAAGTAGGTCCTAACACGGAAGTGTTAGGACCTTTTTTAATTTTAAATCCTGATTTAAAGATTTTTTTGATTACCATTTAAAATTAGTTTTAAATGCTTTTTAAATTATTAGAATTGTATTAAAATTAATATATATATTTTTATGTGAAGGGGAATTTTAAATGGCTACTTTAGAACAAGTAATCAACAGTCCTATGCTATGGGCAGTATCTAGCCTTATGGTAATTGTTATTTTAGGTCAGGCAATATGGTATTTGTCGGCTGCTTTAAAGGAAGCGAAAAACCTTGGGATTCCTATGGAAGATGTAAGAAATGGTATGCGCAGTGCCATGATTACCGCAGTGGGACCATCCTTGGGACTTGTAATCGTTCTCTTGTCATTGGTTGCACTGCTTGGTGCACCAACTACCTGGATGCGTCTGAATGATATTGGTTCTGGTCGTACGGAGGTAACCGTTACGGCTTTAGCTTGTAATATTTTAGGCGTAAATCTTGGAAGTGGAGGTTTAAATCTACAAGGATTTGCTTTAGCTCTGTGGGCGATGGCTTTGAATAATTTTGGTTGGCTTATCGTAGCACTTTTATGTACAGGGTCAATGGCAAGCATTGTTGAGAAAATGAATGCTAAATATGATCCTTTATGGACCAAGTTGATAATGAATGGAACAACATTTGGCATTTTCGCTTATTTGTGGATTAACAGTATTTGGAAAAAGAAAATTAACAATTATTCAGTTGCGGCTGTAGTGATTGCCGCCATAACAATTTTGTTAATTGATAAATTTTTTGGCAAAAACCAGCGTATGCAAGAATTATCCATTGGCATAGCTATGGTAGTTGGTATGTTTGGGGCCAATGCTCTGAAACATATTTGTGGTTAAGGAGGTGAGCAGAATGACTTTTAATCAAAAGGTAGTACGCATTGGTATCATCACCATGGTTTTAGCAATTATTGCTAATTTCTGTCCGGCTCTTTACGTTTCAACTGTTTATGACGTTATGCCCTCCTGGGTAGATTTTGTTGCTCTCGAAAGTATTCTCGCTGCAACATTTTTTGTAAGCTGGGTAGTGCAACCTATTTCCTTCTATCCTGCTCTTGGTACTGCAGGTACTTATATGAGCTTCTTGGCTGGTTCTGTAGGCGATATTCGTGTTCCGGCAATTCAGATGGCTCAAAAAGCCTCTCATACAGAATCATGTACGCCAAAGGGAGAGGTCATGGCTGTTATTGGTGTAGCTGCATCAGTAGTTGTTTCTTTTGTTTTTGTGACTGTATTTGTTTTTATCGGGCAGGCAGTCATTCCTATGTTCCCGCCTTTTGTTAAAGAAAGCTTTGCTTATTTGTTGCCTTCTTTATTCGCAGGGGTTTATACAAATCTTGCTTTAAAAGATAGGGAATCTGCTCTTTACACCATTGTTTGTGGTATTGGTTGTTTTGCGGTTGCTAAGACAGCTCATATACCTGGAGGTTTGATTCCTTTGTTCTGCGTAATTTGTGGTGGTATAGTAGCTCAATGGATGTTTAAGAAGAGAAAAGCTTTACAAGGAAAATAAGAGGAGGCTTATTGATGGATAAGATTCATGAATTCAGATATGGTCAACTGCAAAAATCCATGGTTGAGCAGGATATTGATTGTGTAGTAATTTTTAATTCTCCTAACCTTTACTATATGACTGGTTATGCTCCTAAAAGAGACGAGCGCTTTCAAGTAGTATTCGTTCCTCAAAAGGGAGCACCGATTCTTGCTGTACCTAAGATGTATTACGTTGATTCCTGTGTGAAATGCAACGTTAGTGATCAACGCACATGGATTGACGGTGACGATATGGTTGGCTACGTGTCTTCAATTACTAAGGAGCTCGGTGTAACCAATGGTAAAATCGCCATCGATGACTCTTTGGAATATCGCACGCTACATTTAATTATGCAAGCTTGTCCGGGTGCAAAATTTTC
Source organism: Phascolarctobacterium sp. (assembly GCA_030523325.1). Taxonomy (GTDB): domain Bacteria; phylum Bacillota; class Negativicutes; order Acidaminococcales; family Acidaminococcaceae; genus Phascolarctobacterium_A. Next base: position 6,009 of record JAUNIS010000060.1, on the reverse strand, counting down.
TTTAGGCAGCAATCTCTTTACCTTGCTGCGTATGAAAAAGAGTGAAGACGAAATCGCAATGATGATTAAATCCGGCGAGTTATCAGACCAAGCCGTTCAATTGGTGATTGATGAAATTTCTTTGGGTAGTAGAAAGTCTGAAGCAGAACTAAAAACATGGATCGAATATTGGTATCAAATGCAAGGTATGACGGACGGCTTCTCTAACTTAATTGCTTTTGGCGAGGGAACAGGTTCGGCTCATCATGTTTGTAATGATAAAGTTTGTCGCCCAGGAGATGCCATCTATTTAGATTTAGGCGGCGGTTATAAGCATTATTGGTCCGATATTACTCGTTCGTTCCATATGGGCAAGCCATCTGACGAATACGTTAGCGTTTATAATCATGTTCGTGAAGCCCAAGCACGAGCTTTTGCTGCAATTAAACCGGGAGTACGGGCTTGTGACGTACACATGGTGGCTTGGAATTATTTGGATAGCGTTGGACTCTCTCAATATTTTCCTCATCGTACTGGTCATGGTGTAGGCATGGAAGGTCATGAGCTTCCGAATCTTTCTAAAGATAATACGCTTATTCTTGAGCCAGGCATGACATTTTCTTGTGAGCCTGGAGTTTATAATGGACGATTCGGTGTGCGCATAGAAGATACGGTTTGTGTAACTGAAACCGGTGCCATGAGCTTTAATCATTATACAAAAGATTTAATCGTTCTCTAATTATAAAAGCCTCGGCTTTCATTGGAATGAAAGCTGAGGCTTTATTTTTGGAGGTTAAACTGTCTTTAAATATTTATCGATTTCATCTGCAACCTTTTTAGCTTCGGCAACTGCCTCTACCACATTTTTCCCGCCGTGAACAACATCACCAGAACCAAAAATTCCAGGCACAGGTGTTCGACCAAATTCGTCTACCTTAAGAAGACCACGTTCATTCTTTTCCAGACCTTCCGTGGTTTGCAAAATTTTTGTTTTAGGAGCTTGACTAGCAGCAATAATAGTAAAATCCGCGGGTTGTAGAAATTCTTCACCCTCAAGACCAAGAACCTTATCATCTCTGCTGAGAACACATTTGCGGAATACAGGTCCCTCTTCGGTTACTCTTATAACTTGTACACCTCGTTCGAACTCGGCACCTTCTAACTCGGCAAGCTCTAACTCTTTGGGATCTGCAGGACAGGCCATAGTACGTTCGTACATGGTAACATAAGAAACACCACTATGCAGAGCAGTACGGGCAACATCAACAGCTGTGTTGCCCATACCGATAATTGCAAGACGTTGGCCAAGAGTGAAAGATGTTGGCGATGCAAGATAATTTATGCCGAAGGCAACATTGGGAAGACTTTCCCCTGGAATACCTAAGGCTCTTGCACGCCAAAGGCCGCTCGCAATCATAATTGCGTCATAGCCGTCGCGTTTAAGGTCGGAGATGGTTAGAGCTGACCCGATAGGCGTACGCATACGTAATTTAATACCAGAGTCAAGTAATTTTTGTGCCAAGCGACGCAAGATGCTTTTAGGAAGACGGAACTCAGGAATACCATATTGGAGCATGCCGCCTATGAGGCTTTCTTGTTCGAAAATAGTTATATCGTGACCAAATTGCGCAAGTCGAACTGCAGCAGTAATACCGGCAGGACCACTACCAATAATTGCCACTCGCTTTCCCGTAGGGACGCCTTTTTGAATTTGCAAACGGTCAAAGTTGGTATCGGATAAATAACGTTCAATAAGACTCCATTGTACGGGCGTAGAACGAATGCCTTGAATACAATGACCTTCGCATTGATGTTCGTGGTTACATACAATGGCGCATACAAATGACAGTGGATTATTTTGGAAAAGCATTTGTGCTGCTTCCTTGGTTCTTCCTTGTTTGAAAAGTTGAATAGCATCGGGAATGGGAGTGTGTACGGGGCAGCCTTCGGTACATCTAGGATGTTTGCAATTGAGACAACGGTTAGCTTCGTCTTTTATGCGTAACATTATAAAACCTCCTGAAAATTTTTCTTCTGCTAAGGTTATTCTATCATATTATAAAGATTAAAAAAAGTTTTCAATGCGTTTTCAATAATTATTTTGGTAATGACTTGGATAATCATCGGTATTGTATTAGAATAAAAATATAATAAATAATAAGAGGACGGACTAGATTATGTTAAAAGGATTATTTTTTCTGGTGATCGGTGTTATAATTACAATTTATATGCTTTTATTTCATGATAAAAAACGCAAGAAATGTACGCAACGTACTATCGGCAGGATTGTAGAATGTCTAAAGACTGCCGATAACGAACACGGGGATGCAGCCATGGATTATTATATCGTTGAATACGAGGTCGCAGGGAAGGTTTACAAGAATGAAACCGGTTGTGAGATTGCTAAAGCGAGAGCAATAGGGGATGATATGGAATTATTTTATGAACCAGATAATCCTGCAAATTGTTTTTTTACGATAGATAATGATGGCAAGAGATTTCTCAAAGTAACATTATGGAGTTTTAGTCTATTGATGTTTGCGACGGCTGCGTTTTGTTTCTTGAAATGATTTTTATTTTTAAAAGATTTTTGATTAGAAATTGTCTAATTCATCTTCAAATATTCCGTCTGTAGTAACCGTTTGTGAACTTTTTCAAGCTTTGTTAAGTTTGTTGAAAAATAGAATCTCGCAAACAAATTTGGATAGAATTTGAAAAAAGTTTAAATAAAATAAGAAGGACCTAGTGAAACCAAATTGGTAACACTAGGTCTGTTTCTTTAGGGCGATTTCGTAACATCGCCAAATTTTTTAACTAACTATTGATTAACAAGTGTGACAAACTTCGTATAAGCCTTTTTCTTTAAGAACCTTAACAGCAAGCTCACCAACCATGGAAACATTTTCTGCAACTTCGATACCAGCCGCATTCATTGCTGCAATTTTGTCTTTAGCAGTACCTTTGCCACCAGAAATAATTGCACCTGCATGACCCATGCGTTTGCCCGGAGGCGCTTGTTGACCTGCGATGAAGCCGATAACCGGTTTTGTCATATTAGCTTTAATCCACTTAGAAGCTTCTTCTTCGGCATTGCCGCCGATCTCACCAATCATAATAACTGCAAGGGTTTCAGGGTCGTCGTTGAAAGCCTTGAGGCAATCTAAAAAGTCGAGACCTTTAACGGGGTCGCCGCCAATACCGATAACAGTTGTCTGACCGAGACCTGCGAGAGTCAATTGATAAGCTGCTTCGTAAGTTAAGGTGCCAGAACGGCTTACTAAGCCGATGTGACCTTTTTTGAAAATGTAGGTAGGCAAAAGACCGAGACGGCATTCATCAACAGTGATAACGCCCGGGCAGTTAGGCCCAAGCAAAATAGTTTTTTTGCCTTCCATATAACGGCGAACCTTGATCATATCTTGAACAGGAATATGTTCGGTGATGCAGCAGATAAAATCAAGATTTGCGTCGATGCCTTCCATAATGGAATCGGCTGCGAAACGAGCAGGTACATAAAGAACTGCAGTATTTGCACCGGTTGCTTCAACAGCATCTCTTACACAATTATATACGGGAACACCTAAAACTTTTTCGCCAGCATGTCCAGGGCTAACACCTGCAACAACGTTGGTGCCATAGTCCATCATAATTTTAGTATGGAAAGTTGCTTGCTTACCGGTGATACCTTGAACAAGAACTTTGCTATCTTTACCAACAAAAATACTCATTTATTCTACCTCCGTAAGCTTAAGCCTCGCTCTTAGCGAGTTTGACAACCATTTGCGCGCCTTCGGACATTTTAGCTGCAACGAAAACATTAGGAACCTTAGCTTCAGCTAAAATTTGACGACCTTCAGCATAGTTGGTGCCGTCAAGACGAACAACGACAGGAACTCTCAAACCAACCTTACGAGCTGCTTCAACGATACCGCCTGCAATAACGTCGCATCTATTAACGCCACCGAAAATATTTACGAAGATGCTCTTAACCTTTGCATCAGATTGCATGATACGGAAGGCTTCGGAAATTTTATTCACAGTGGAGTCACCGCCAACATCCAGGAAGTTTGCTGGTTCGCCGCCATAATATTTAATGATATCAACAGTTGCCATAGCAAGACCTGCACCATTAACCATACAAGCAACATCGCCGTCCAGGGTTACATAAGCGAGACCCATGTTACCGCAAGCAACTTCTTTAGGATCTTCTTCGGTTAAATCGCGGAGAGCTTGAATGTCGTGATGACGGAAGAGAGCAGAATCATCAAAGTTAAGCTTAGCATCCAGTGCGATAACTTGGTCTTCTGCGGTTACAACCATGGGGTTGATTTCAACTTGAGAGCAGTCCTTAGCAACGAAAACTTTATAGAGCTTGAGCATGAAATCGGTTGCTTGACTGATAACCTCAGGCTTAAAGTTCATAGCATAAGCCATGCGACGAGCTTGGAAGGTTTGCAAGCCGACTGCCGGGTCAATATATTCTTTGATAATTTTATCAGGTCGTGTAGCCGCAACTTCTTCAATATCCATGCCACCTTCTTCGGAACCCATGAGTACTACTCGAGCAGTTTGACGGTCAACTACGAAGCTGAGATAATATTCTTTTTCGATATTGCTGCCTGCTTCGATTAACAGACGATGAACCTGCTTGCCTTGAGGACCAGTTTGGTGAGTAACCAAAACCTTGCCTAAAAGCTCTGTTGCGTAAAGCTTAACCTCTTCGATAGTTCTTGCAAGCTTAACGCCACCAGCCTTACCACGGCCGCCTGCGTGGATTTGAGCCTTAACCACTTTAATTTTAGTGGGCAGGTCTTTTGCGATTTGAGCTGCCTCTTCAGGTGAAAATGCGGGAGCACCTTGAGGCACGGGTACGCCAAATTCTTTTAAGATGGCTTTACTTTGATACTCGTGAATGTTCATAAATTTCCTCCTTATAATTGTTAGCCGCTTTTGATATTATAAATAGGAATAATCTGTACCTATACTGCTAAAATACAGTATACAAAATTATCATACACTTTTTTAAAATTAAATTCAATAATTAGAACTATAAAAATATTGTATGGAAATCAAAAATACATGGGTATTATGTATACTTTTCAACATTTGATATAAATCCCTGCATGTGATAAAATACTGTATGTTATAATTGTATGATTAAGATAATTTGTTTTAAAGGAAGAGAGGTGGACGTTGAGTCCATGCCGAGAAACTTTTTAATCGTAGATTTCGAATTCACCATGTATACGCGTCCCGTAGGAAGACCAAGAGACTTCTTTCCCGAAATCATTGAAATCGGAGCCGTAAAACTAACCGCCGATGGCAAGGGAAATCAAGGGGAAATTCAAAACTTTGTTAAGGTGCATTTCTTTCCGAGACATGCTCAGGAGGCAATGGATTTTTGTATGATTACTCCTGCCGATATGAAAAAAGCAATCCCATTTAAAGATATGGTTGACAAGCTTAGTGATTTATATGTTCCCGGTGAGACCTATTTTGTTGCCTGGGGAACGGAGGATTATCGCGTGCTGAAGCTTGGATGCGAAAAGCATCGCATCCCCAATCCAATTTTACATGAGGACTATCTTGATATTGGCGAGGCCTACAAAATTTATAAAGGCGACCAACAAACCCCTGGCCTCAAACGAGCTACCGAAGAATTAGATGTAGATAGCAACGGTCTTTGGCACACGGCTTACGACGATGCACAAAACACGGGCAAGGTTTTAGTCAAGCTTTTAGAAAAAGGCTGGACACCTGAGCAATATTTTGCCGATAAGGAACGCATCGAGCAAGAAAAGGAAGCCATTAAGGAAGCCAAGCATCAAGCATGGCTTGAACGCAATGCGAAAAAAATTCACAAATGATAATTTTCTTTAAACCTACTCTCGAGAAGAGTAGGTTTTTTGTTACTTAGGTTACAGATTATTGCTCGTAATGAAATATTTATTTGTAAAAATTTCTTTAATTATGTTAAAAGGTAAATTGCAAGTCCAAATTGAACACTTGCATTAATTAACTCACTTGAAC
>JAUNIS010000002.1 GCA_030523325.1 Phascolarctobacterium sp. | reverse complement strand
ACATTTTTAAGCCTCCAATTGCATCATTATTAAGAAATATTATTAATAATTTAATATTACTTTCTACAGTTTAGCACTTTTATAATATTAAAGCAATATTAAGTAATTATTACTTGAAAAATAATAAAATTTATAAGTTTTTTAAACCGTTAATCTCTTTTGTGAAATAAAAAATTTTTTAAATAAAATTCGCAGTTTGGTTCGAAAATATAATTTTCGCAAGCTTATTAAAAAATTTTTTTCTTCAAAGACAAAAGGTCTGACTTGCGCCAGACCTTGAATTATTCATATAACAATTTCAATCTAAATAGACGAGAACTAATCGAGATTTTACTTTGGCTCCGGTCCAAAGCGGTTAGGTCCTTTAGTTCCCTCAATGAAAATTAACCAAACATAAAAGCATATATTTAAACCTATCGCATAGAAATTAAAAAATGTTATAAATTCAATAAACATTACTACTTTAGCCAGTAAATCATGCACATTCATATCGTGAAAACGTTTAGACGTGTTCGCATAATCTATGCAAAATATTAGTAGGAGAAATAACTCAAATAAATAATCTACAATACTTTCCTGATCTGGAGCATAGTAGCCAAAAATTTTCTTGCCGTAATACAAGAGTACCGTAGTAATAAAGAAGACGACTATGTAACCAAAGCGTCCCCTTCTACCTGCACCAGAGAATAAACCTTCCTGAGTAAAAATTTTAGCATACGTTCCGCTCACACTGTATTCTGGCTCGTCAGAATATTCGTTCACTTCTTGAAGAGCTTCAGCAACTTCTTCATCAAAATCGAGAGGTTTTTCTTGGAGAACATTTTCAAGATGAAATTTATTTTCATCAATAGCAGGCTCGAACTCCGTTAAAGCACCACAGAAATCACAAACTTTACTATCTTTCGCTAATCCTTTACCACATTTCGGACAGAACATATCATCGCCTCCTATCTCTTTTGTTGTACTCATTTTACTACTTCTTCAGTACTAAAGGGTCGCCTGCTAAGCGACAACTAAAAAAAATTTGACGATAGAATATTGTTCGAAAATTTATTTAGGGAAAAGGTTTTTTTGAAAAAAACAACTCCGACAAGCTTATGAGTCGGAGTTGTGTTCTTTTAATGAGTTCCTCGAACTATTTTAATTCCTTTACCCTCTAGTTCTTCAGCAATTTTGGTTGTAATCGGGCATTCTTCTCCATGACGATTTTTGGTACAAACACCTAAATGCAAGACATCTACATGCAAGGTCTCGATGCGATGAATTTTTTCTTCTAAACCGTGAGGATTATTAAAGCGCATCTCCTTGCAACCATCACAGGACCAAAAAGCAACAAGCTCTGCGCCTTCATCCTTATAAGCCTCAAAGGATTGGCTTTTTGCATTGAAGGCGGCCAAACAAGCTGCACCAGTACAAACATCATTAGAGTGTAAACATCTCAGGATTGCTATTCTCTTCATATTCAGTGCCTTCCGAATGCTTTGGAAATTTTACCTTGAGATATTTTTAAATCTTCTTGAGATATACCTAACTCTTCAGCAACTTGCTTCCATGGTTTTGCTGGAGTTTTAGTGAGCAAAATTTCTTTGATGCTTTTATCACAATATTTGCTCAGTAAAAAAGCAGTATTAATATGATGCATACCAAAACCTTCATACATAAGATCCTTTGTTAATTGCTCGGGAATATCCATACGTTCATTTAACCTACGAGCCTGATAGTCGATGCATCTTTCTTCGTATACATTGGGAGTAAGGCCAAGCTTATTCTTAATCATCTCCCAAGAATATTTGTTGCGCATTTTTTCAACCTTAGATAGGGGAGTTTGAGCCATATAAGCAACGAGACAAACATTTTCCAGTTCGTTAAAGCCTAATTTACCAATATATTGAGCAAGCTCTGCTTCGCTGAAAAGATAATCATCATGAAGAATAGCAACTAATTCTTGTTGAGATTTTTCGCCCATATGCAAACCGGAGAAGCCCGCGCCCCTGCGAATACCACCGCCTCTACGTCTATTCCAAGGATTTTGTTCCTTAGGTTCTTCCCAAACGCCTAATTTCTTTTCTACGACTTCCCAATCAAATGCTGCCGTACGCATCGGTAATACTTTGGCAACAGGCTGTTTTGCTTTAGCCGCTACTTGAGATGCTTTGACAATATCGTTCATCGGGTAACCTTTAGCCAAAAATTTTTCTAATTCTTCTTTCGTCAGATTTTCTTTAGCCTTAAATTTGCCAACCTGATAAGCTTGCATTTTATCTGCATAATCTTGTGCGTCCTTGAAAAGAAGCTTACGCATTCTCGTCCAAGAATTATTTTGACGCAATTCTAAAACTTTTTCTAAGTCTTCACCAGAAGCTTTTGCGTACAAGCAGCTTGTACCTAAATCCATAGGACTATATTTATCAGCTAAAGGAGAGAGAATTTCTACAGAATAGCCATAGTCTTTGGATACCTTCTCTACGATTTGTTCCTTAGTCAGACGTGGTCGACGGGGACCACGCATTTTCATTTTAGAAGGATTACCCTTTTCGTCAGAAATTTTCGGAGGAATGCTCCCCTCATCAGGGTGCGCCATTACTGAATTTGCAAAACCGAATTGACTAGTCAAAAAAAGTGCAGCTAAAACAAAGGCTATTTTTTTCATCATCATTCTCCTTTCTTTTCATGATGCTTTGGAATATACATAATATTCATACGTCCGTTCTCATGTTTAACAATGCTCTTTACTTCATACATATCATAAATGAATTTTTCTGTAAGTAATTCTCTAGGCGTTCCCATGCCAACTATCTGCCCATCCTTTAGAGCAATAAGTCTGTCGCAATACATTGCCGCAATGTTTAAATCATGAATTGCAGAAACAACAGTCAAATCCAAGCCCTTGACTATATCCATAATTTCTAGCTGGTATTTGATATCCAAATGATTTGTAGGTTCATCAAGAACTAAACACTCAGTTTGTTGAGTCAATGCACGAGCTAATATGACACGTTGTTGCTCACCGCCCGACAATGTACTGAAGCTACGTTTTTCAAATTCACTAAGGCCAACCGTAGAAAGTGCCTCGCGGGCAATTTCAAAATCCTTCGCATTATCTCTCTCTAAAATTTTCTTGTGTGGAGAACGTCCCATCAGCACGACATCTAACACAGTGAAATCAAAGCTGTAAGAATTATGCTGAGCGACAACCGCGAGTTGTAGAGCACTTTCGCGATAACTAAGCTCATCTAAATTTTTCCCATTGAACAAAATTGTGCCACTTGTAGGTTTTTGTACGCGATAAATACATTTTAAAAAAGTCGATTTACCACTACCATTGGGCCCAATGATTCCTAAAAACTCTTTATTATGTAAAGATAAGTCTATACCCTTTAAAATTTCTTTTGGTCCGAAAGCCATTTTTACTGCTTGAGCTAATATTTCCATATCAATTGCCTCCGAAACCATAAGTACGTTTGATCATTAGATAAACGAAACAAGGTGCACCAATTAAAGAAATTAAAATACCGATTGGCAGCTCTGTACGTGGAATGATAATTCTGCATAAACCATCCGCAAGCACCAGGAAGATTGCTCCTGTTAATGCGGTTATAGGAATAAGCTTCTTGTGGTCAGTGCCCACCAGAGCACGAACGACGTGCGGTACCACTAAACCAACAAAACCAATCATACCTGCTGCGTAAACTACAAAGCCAACTATTAAAGAACTTACGAGTAAATAAACTTGTCGATAGACGTGTAAATCCATACCTAAAGTTACCGCAGCCTCGTCACCCAAGAGCATTAAATTGAGCACACGACTTTGTGTCCAGAAAAAAAGCACGGAACAAATAACAATCGGTCCAATAACAAAAATATTACTCCACTTTGCTCCGGCTAAACTGCCCATCATCCAATAGGCTATTGTCTGCATACCTTCTTTATTATTAGCGAAATAAACAATAAAGCTAGAAAAAGCACCACAGACAGAACTCAAAGCCATACCAGCGAGCAAAAGCTTCATAGAATTGCTTCTTCCACCTAAATTTGAAATAAACAGCACTGCAAGAGAAATAGCAAATGCTCCTATGAAAGCACAAATCCCGACAAAATTAGGGCCGAAATTCACGCCAATACCTAAAAGAATTGCAGCTGTTGCACCTAACGATGCGCCTGAAGAAATTCCTAAAATATAAGGGTCAGCCAAGGGATTTTTAACAATCGCCTGCATAATAACCCCGCAGCTTGCTAATCCACAACCAACAATGCCAGCCATAATCAGTCTTGGCATGCGTAAGATCCAAACTATATCATGCACTGGTCCCCGGCCACTGCTTTCAATTGGTAAATTTCCTGATAATTGCCCCATTACTGCTTGATAAATTTGGTTCATCGGCAGTTTTACCGTACCAATGGACAATGCCCAAAATAAAGCCAGGGCCAAAACTCCAAGCAAAATTAAGCAAATGAAAAGATATCCAAGGTTATCTATAAATTTTTTCATTTGCTATTACCTTCTTTCTTTTCTTTATATAATTCCGGGTACAATCCGCGAGCCATAATTTCAATACCATCCTGAACTCTTACTCCCGGTGCATAAACTGCAAGCAGGGGAATTGTGTATAAACGTTTTGCTTTGACGCAGCTAAGCTCTCTTAAAGCTGGATTATCTAAAAACATATCTATATACATTTGTTCCTTCCCGTAATTGCGTTCAATGACGACTATAAAAATTGCGTCAGGATTTGCTTCTACAAGTTGTTCTTGACTTAATGTTGTTGCCTTAGGTTCAACGTGAATAGCTTGAAGATTGTTTAAAATATCTCCCGCAAGAGACCTATCGGTATAACCACGAATATTTTTTCCCATAAACTCAATAATCATGGCACGAGGTTTATTTTTGGAGGCAACTGTGTGAGTTTTTACGTAAGCGATTTCATCCTGCATCTTTTTAACGATTGCCTGAGCTTTCTCTTGCCGATCAAAAATTTTTCCTAAGTCTAAAATATAATCATATTCATCCTGCAAAACAAATTTCTTTCCAGAACGGTAGTAAGATGTTTTAGCAATATAGGTATTTACTCCCCTTCCCTGCCAAAAGTCCGTACCACGCATTACCTTTTCGCTAAAAGTCGAATACCAACCAAGAATCATATCGGGCTCGTTCATGATAAGATTCTCCATATCCATAAGTTCTAAACCATGATAGGGAATCTTGTTATAAGCTTCTCGATGTTCTGGCTTTAAACATTTATCACTGGGTATCCCCATGCCAGCAATAATGCGGTCTTCTAATCCTAATGCTATAAGAGTTTCAATAGAGTTTTGCCAAACAGCCACAACGCGCTGAGGCGGCTTTTTAAAAGTAAACAACTCTTTTTCGCCGTGAGAATTTAAATTTTCAATCGTCAGAGGATAATTCGCTTTATTATATTCAATTGTTTTTTGGCGATTCTGTTGTAATTTTCTGACAGATTCTTGGTTGACTTGAATCACGTCGTCCACACCGTGACAACCAGAAAATAACAAGCTTACACACGCACAAAATAATATAATTATTTTTTTCATTTTACTTCTTGTCAGAATATAATTCTGGGTACAAGCCTCGGGCCATTACGTCTATGCCATCAAAGGTCCTCACTCCAGGGCTATAAACGTAATTCAAAGGAATTGTATAAACTCTTTTATTTTTAACGCAGCTTAAATCTTGATAAGCTTTTTCTTTATATATGGCATCTAAAAAATTTTTTTCCATTCCGTAATGTCTTTCAGAAACTACTACAAAAATTACATCCGGTTCTAAATCCCTAACTTGTTCCTTGCTTAAAGTTCTTGCCGTGTTTTCTAAATGAATTGCATTTAATTTTTTTACTAAATCCCCAGCAAGAGAAGTCTCCGGCCACGAATGAATATTATTGCCCATAGTACTGATAATTAATGCTCTTGGACGTTTTTTGTAATTTTTAGTTCGTTCTGTAACATAATCAATTGCGTTTCTCATTTGATCAACCAATTGCCGTGCTCTCTCGGAACGGTCTAAAATTTTACCTAGGTCCAAAATATAATCGTATTCTTTTTCCAAAACTCTAATATTTGGTTTGGGAGAAGAAGTTGTTGCTATATAAGTTTTCACTCCCCTTGCGTGCCAAAAATCGGTTCCTCTATAAGTTTTGCTATCAAATGTTGAATACCAGCCCAAAATAAAATCTGGCTCGTGCATAACCAAACTTTCCATATCTAAAAGTTCTAAACCGGTGTAAGGAATTTTTTTATATTGTTCTTGATATTCTTCACGTAAATATATACCACTTGGCAAACCCATTGCAGCAACGACACGGTCACCGACGCCAAGGGCCAATAATGTTTCAATAGAGTTTTGCCAAACAGCGACGATGCGCTCAGGAGGTTTGTCGAATGTATATATAATTCTCTCGTTACGAGAATTCAAATTTTCTATTTTTACTGGATAATGTTCTCTGTTGTACGAATACGGAGGATTATTTTTAAATCTCTCTAAAGCTACATTATTAATTTTTACAACTTCGTCCCGATCTTTACAGCTATTTAAAAACATACAGCAAAAGCATAGGAATATTATCCAAAATTTTTTCATATGTAATCCTATTATTTTTAAATGTGGAAAATACGCCTGCAATGAAAGCAGACGTATTTTCCTTTTAAGAGATGATGAAATAATTTTTTAATTAGTAAGTGGTAAATTATTTACTAAAATTAGAAGCTATACTTCAAGCCAACCATCCAGCAACGACCAGGCATTGCAGCAGCGCCACGACCATAACGGCTATTATAAGAAGTTTCATAAGCCTCGTTAGTCAAGTTGGAAATCAAACCATAAACAGTAATGTCTTTGTTAATCTTGTAGTTAATATTCCAATCAAGAACTAAGAATCTGCTGTCAGTGAAAAATTCGTCATCAGCACCGGTATAATAATTTACTAAAAGACCAGTGTATAGGTCACGATTTTCATAAGAAATGTTCAAAGCATAATGGTTATTAGGACGCAGACGATTAATTGCTACGTTAATATCATTGCCACCCATCATAATATATTCGGGATTAAGAACCCAACCATTTTTAGCTTTCCATTCATTTTTAATATGAGAATATGACAAACTCATAGTGGTATGCTTATCAAATTTATGGTCTGCAGTAATATTGAAAGATTTCTTATCTTCTTTAGCATTAACTGCCATGGTCTTAAAGGTATCGCTAGAAGTATCATAAATACTCAGACGAGCCAAAGCATTGCTCATCTTAGTCAAATCATAGTGAACGCCGACTGTGGTCTTGTCAGACAAATCCTTCTTAAAGCCGACGGTAATAGCGTCGCCTTTTTCATCTTTCAGATTCCCGCCTGCAACAGCATCAACGGTAGTGTAATCGGCTTGACGAACAGGACGATAAATCTTAGTCCAACCAAAATACATACTAGCCGTATCATCAAACATATATTGAGTGTTAATGGAAGGAGTAATCAAATGACTGGAGCTATTAGGAGTATTGGTTGTAACACCAGCTGCACTCTTGTTACTGAAAGAACCATATTTAACATATCTCAACGCAGGAGTAATATCCCATTTATCACTTACGTGAATCTTGTCTTGGATATAAGCTTGAGTTGTCTTACGTTGTACATAAGATGTTTCAAAAGCACCGGTCTTTCTGTTCGTACCTTTGCTATATACTTTAGACTTATCATAAGTTACGCTAGCAATAATATCGTTGACACCAACAGATTTTGCGTATTGGAATTGCAAGCCACGATTATTTTCTTCCTTCCAAGAAGTCGGCTCGGTTGCACTAACCCCAGCTTTTTCCATAAACTCTCTGATAGCAGCTTTATCACCTGGGAAGGGAACAAGATAATCTGAGCAGAATTGACTGTATTGGTCAAAAGTTGCACCGGCCGGATAAAGAGAATTATACAAATTGGTCAAAGTAGTACTTGAGGAACTTGTGGTAGTACCATCAGGATTGATACCCCATACGTACAAGTCTCTAGAAGAATATCTGTGTTTTTGATCATATAAACGGATGAAGCTTTCCATACCGTTTTCTTTGTTAAAGGTATATTGAATATCAAAGTCTTGGTTTTTGAATTTACTGAATGCACCAAACGCGCCATCTACCGCAAACATGTTACGATATTTTTCCGGCTCTTCAAAGGACCAGCCTGCGCCCTTTGTACCACTGGCAAGTTTATATAAACCAGAAGCCAGTGCGTCTTGATCCCAGTTTTGACCTACAACTTGTCTAAATACAGTTGCGTTCCAGTCGGTATTATTCATATATCTCTTAGCTGGAACAGTCAGAGGATAGCCGTCCTTACCTTGTTTGAAGTTATACCAAATCTTCAGACTTTGCTTATCATTAAAATCTTTGTCGATACGAATGTTAGCGCCCTCTTCTTTAAATCTAGAGCCGTATAAATCTCCGTTACCTCCGTCAACTCCGTCTCTATATTTAGTATCGCCACCCATATCACGGTTTGCAGAAACAAAATAATGCCAAGATTTATCTTTGCCTGCGGAACCAGAATAGTTAAGAGCGTATTTATGTTTATGCCAAGCACCAGTAGATACATCAATGCTGCCCTTACCATCCTTACCACCTTTACGAGTAATGATGTTAATTACACCGCCAGTTGCATCGGAACCATATTGAGAAGCACCAGGTCCTTTGATAACTTCGATCTTTTCAACGTTTTCCATGTTGACGATTTGGTCAATGTTAACGTTAGTAGATTTAGAGTTAGATGTACTATTAGAGCCAGCCTTAGTACTTGCAGAGTTATCTACGCGACGACCATCGATTAAAACAACAGTACGGGCATCACCGTTAATTGATACAGCATTTTGAGAAGGAACCCAACCATATTCACCATTACCACGATAGCCAGGGTTTTGAAAGTGAACGCCAGGAATACGTTTAATTGCTTCAGACACGTCAGTATAGTGACGCTTTTCAATTTCTTCACGAGTAATAACCTTTACGTCACCACCAGTACGATAATATGATTGCTCAGTAATGGTATCGCCGAATTTATTTACGACTGCATCAGCTTCAACGACTACAGTATGATTTATAATACAATTATGTTAATAGTAATACTTCTCTGTTATACTAACAGTAAACCTACAAATCATTTGTCAGTCAAGAGGTAATTATATGAATTTATCTATTGAGGGATATTTTTCATCTGGAGAATTAGCCAATTTAATAGGCATTTCTAGGCAAATATTAAGATATTACGAAAAGGAAGGCATCCTTACCCCTGATTTTATCGATGATAACGGTTATCGTTATTACAAGCCGGAAAGTTATTTTACACTTGAAATAGTTATTAGCTTAAGAAAATTAGAAATACCTTTGGACAATATCAAAGAATTTCTACAAAACCGAAGTCTTGCTTCTCTGCAAAATTTCTTTATGAAGCAAATCGATCTTTTAGACGACAAAAAAAGGAATTTAGAACGTTGTCAAAAAATATTTAATGAGAAGCTTTCGTCCATCGACAAACTAAAAAATATGCCTATAAATAACATCATACTCGTTCCTAAACCACCACAGAAAGTATATTTAAGTACGGCAGTTCCTCTTAATCTTCCAAGGAAAGACCAGTTAAAATTATTTGCAGAATTTTTGCGTCCTTATATAAAAGGAGAGCAGTATATAGGTTTCACCATCGGTTACATGGAGTACTATGATGTTTTCTGTGGTGCAGGACATTGTAACCAATTCCATTCTTTGATTATAACGGATACACCTGTGCCACGTGACGCCAATTGTTTTCTAAAATGCGAAGGGGGCCTTTATTTATCAACGACTTTTAAAAACGCATTGCCCTCTGTACCTCAAGAAGTAAGAGACTATGTAAATGAATATATTAAACTCAATAATTTAAAAGTGTTAAGTAACGTATTTGTTTATACCTTAGGTGATTACTGGTCTTCTCAAAAAGAAGAAGATGTTCTTTCCTGTTTGTATATCCAGGTTGAATACAAAAAATAAAATTTCCTCCGACTTGTTTGAGTCGGAGGAAAAATTTTTTTAAATTATTTTTTTATCCAAGCATTTTCGCTAAGCATGGGTAACTTCTTACCGTTTCTATCTGCACGATAAAGTTTAAGTCTTTCGATATCTGCCATTTCCACTGGAAGTCCTAAAGCATATGACTCGTTCAAAGCATTTAAAAGATCCACAGCTTTCATGCTGCCTGTAGGCGTAATCTTGCAGGAAAAATTGAATTCAGTATTGCCATCAGCTTGCTTAAAAGAAATTTTCGGTATATAAAACTTAACATCAATCTCCTTGAATCCGGCTTTCGTTTTGGGAGCCGCTTTTTTGTACGTAATTACATCTGCAGAATTAAATGCATGCACCGCATTACGCAAATCGCCCACGTAAGGAAGTGTGACGCGATAATCGGCGCCAGCTGCCACGGACATAAGCGCGGGTGTATTATTTTCGACAGAATCCGCTGCTAAAACGCGAATGCCTCGAGGCAGAGCCGCGGATAATTTTAAAGCAGCCTCCTCAACATCCATGTCTTCAGCAAGTTCAATCTCTACGAACTCGGTGTAAGAAACGACGCCTACTCCAAGAGCCGAGGCCAAAGAATATTTTAAGTGAGGATTGAAGCCCTCGCTATACGCTGCAGGAAGCTTAGCACGACGAATAGCCCTGCCGAGAGTACGCACGTATTCTAAATGGGAGATAAAGCGAATGTCCTTGTCCTTCGTAATTTGTAAACGCAATTTCATTAGCCTTCTACCTCCTTCGCGTAATCAATAATTTTTACGCCAAGCTTTTGACAAATACCACAGCCCGTGCAAGAGGTGCGACGACAGTCGTGAGTAAGCTGCTGAGCTTTTGCCTTTTGCCATTCGTTCCACAAAAATGCACGGTTGACACCGGGTGAAACATGTTCCCAAGGAAATGCTTCTTCTTGAGAGCGATCGCGACTAGCATAAAAATCCTTGTCAAGGCCAGCCTCGTTAATAGCTTCCAGCCAACGGTCATAGGAAAAATGATCGCTCCAACCATCAAAGCGAGCTCCTAACCTCCAAGCATTATAAAGAGCCTTACCAACACGTCTGTCTCCACGAGCAAAGACTGCTTCGATTATACCGGTTTTTGCATCGTGATACTGGAAGGTAACATTTTTAATTTTTAAAGCATCCTTCAACAAAAATTGTTTACGGCGAATCTCTTCTAATTGATTTTGTCCAAACCATTGGAAAGCCGTGTAAGGCTTAGGAACAAAGCTTGATGCACTTACTGTTACCTTGCAGCCTCGCTTACCTGTAACTTGGTAATACTTGTATTGAACTTTTTTTGCAAGGTCTGCAATAGCAAGCACGTCTTCATCCGTTTCGTAAGGAAGACCAATCATGAAGTATAGCTTCACAGAGCTCCAACCATTTTCAAAAGCAGCCTGCACTGCGTTCATCAAGTCTTCTTCCGTAACGCCCTTATTAATGACGTCACGCATCTTTTGGCTGCCAGCCTCTGGCGCAAAAGTCAGACCGCTCTTACGCACGGCGTTAACTTCTTTAGCAATGGCAACGCAAAAGCTATCGATACGCAAGGACGGAAGTGAGACAGAGACTCTGTCATCCTTGAACTCTTGAATCATCTTATGTACAAGAGGAGCCAGATGAGAATAGTCGGCCGAAGATAATGAAACCAAAGAGATTTCGTTATAACCTGTGTTGTCGACTAATTTGCGGGACAAATCCAGGAGAACATCGGGTCTGCGTTCACGAACCGGGCGATAAACCATACCCGCATGACAGAAACGACAGCCACGACTACAACCACGAAAAACCTCGAGCATAATACGGTCGTGCACGATTTCTCCAAAAGGAACTATGGGGCTCGTAGGAAAATCAACATCATTCATATCACGAACTGCACGTTTATAAACAGGCAGCTGTACATCTTCCTTTAATTTTTTAATGCCCGTGAACAAACCTTGTGCGTCATACTCGGGCTCGTAAAAACTGGGCACGTAAACACCTTGGATTTTACTAACGATATCAAGGAAGGCTTTGCGTCCTCCTAACTTACCATTTTTCTTCCAAGTCTTGTAGACTTCCATAATCTCACACAATAATTCCTCGCCCTCGCCCACAACAGCAAAATCAAAAAAGTCTGCGAGAGGTTCGGGATTAAACACACAAGGACCGCCTACGATTACAAAGGGATCGTCATCTGTTCTATCGGCACTGAATAAGGGAACGCCGCCTAAATCCATCATATTGAGAATATTGGTGTAAGACAGCTCGTATTGTAGAGTAAAACCAATGATATCGCAGTCGGATAATTTTTTCGAAGTTTCCAAGGTGCGCAAGGGTATATTACGTTCACGCATTTTTGCTTCCAGGTCCGTCCAAACTGCATAAACACGTTCAGCCTGTACGCCTTCTAATTTATTCACTAGATGATAAAGAATCTTAAAGCCTAAATAACTCATACCCACCTCGTAAACATCGGGGAAGGCCAGAGCGATTGTCGCTTCAACTTTGCTTTGGTCTTTAACAATGCTGCCAAACTCACCGCCCGTATAACGAGCCGGTTTTTGTACGGAGCTAAGTATATCGATAGATAATTCGTTTTCCATTTCTCTCTCCTAGAATTGTAGTTTCTGTTGATGGAACCTAATATTTAGTAATAAAGCAACAAGCATGAGATTGGTAATTAAGGAGCTAACGCCGTAACTTAAAAAGGGCAGGGGTACACCAGTTACGGGCATGACTCCGGCTGTCATACCAATATTTACTAAAATATGAAACATAAACATACCTGTTACACCAGTTGCAAGGAGTGCGCCGAAATCATCCTCTGCGTTGATGGCTATCACGACAGCACGCCAAATAACGATGCCATATAAAATGATGATGAGGGAGGTTCCTATTAAACCGAACTCTTCACCCGCAACAGCAAAGATAAAGTCCGTGTGATTTTCTGGTAAAAAGTTTAACTGACTTTGCGCACCGTTAAGCCACCCCTGACCCATGAGCCCACCACTGCCAATGGCAATCTTTGACTGGATAACATGATAGCCACGACCAAAGGGATCGCGACCCGGGTCTAAAAAAGTAAGAATACGATTCTTTTGGTAATCCTTGAGGACCATCCAAAAGAGGGGCATCATACAAACACCCAGCGTTCCACAAATTGCAAACCATTTATATTTAAAACCAGCTACAAAAATTACACTGATTAAAATTGCGATAAATGTTAAGCTTGTTCCTAAGTCAGGTTGCCGCATAACCAAAATAAAAGGGAACAAGATATAAAGGAAAATGGGTAAATAATCTTTAAACTCCATCAGACTATTTAGTTTTCTTTCCACAAAGGCAGCCAGGCAAATAATGAGAAAGACTTTAGAAAATTCACTGGGTTGAAATTGAAAGCCACCGATAGAAATCCAACGCTGAGCACCAAGCTGGGATTTTCCCACAGCCATAACTAAAATTAGCAAAGCTAAATTGAACCCGTAAAGATATTTTTCGTATTGCTTGATATCTCTATAGTCTACGAAAAGAGAAGCAATGACAAGGACTATGCCAATTATCATGAAAATGCTCTGTCTTTGTACGTGCCATGCTTTGCCCGTCTGCAAATTAAATGATAATGTTGCTGAATAAATAAGCACTAAACCAAAAATCATCAGACAAAAAACGGCGAACACAAGCCACCAATCAATGTTATTCAAGACTTTTCTAAAATCCATTGTACTTCTCCTTTCTGTAAATTTTTAAAGCTTAGGGATTATCTTGTTCTTTTTCTTTTACAGGGTCGGGCATCCAACCCTTTTCACGGAAAAATTCTTCGAAAGCACGATAAACGATGGGACCAGCTGCAGTGGAACCAAAGCCACCTTGTTCAACAATGCAGACAACAACAAGCTCAGGATTATCAACAGGACCATAAGCAACGAAAAGACCGTGGTCTCGCCCCATAGAGTTTTCAGCCGTACCAGTTTTACCGGCAATCGGTTTAGGCAAAGCACTAAAATAAGCAGCCGTACCACCTTCACGAGTTGTTGCAGCCATAGCAATGCGAATATAATCGATAGTTTTTTGGGAAACGTCTATCTTCTTGCCTGCGTCTCTTTCCGGTTTGCCTGTTACCTTGCCTTCTTGGTCCACGAAGCTATCTACAAGATATGGCTTATATTTTGTTCCACCATTGGCCACAGTAGAAAGCATTACGGCAAGTTGCAAGGGAGTTGTCAGGTTAAAGCCTTGACCGATGGCAGCATTAAAGGTATCGCCAAGACGCCAATCCTCGTTCCAAATTTCTTTCTTGACGGCTTTTGATGCCACAAGTCCTTTACTTTCGCCGCCGATATCGATACCCGTTCTCTCGCCAAAACCGTAGATACGCGCATACTTACCAATATTATCAATACCCACGCGATAACCAAGCTCGTAAAAGTAAACGTTATCACTCATCGCAAGACCAGTTTCAAAGGTAAGCCAGCCTAAAACCTCGCCGCCCGCATTACCCATGGTAGGTACAAGAGGATGAAATCCTCTGTCAAGGATGGGCTCATTAAAGCCAACCTTATTTAATTCAAAGGCTGCTGTACCCGTAACAATTTTAAAAGTAGAACCAGGTGGATATTCGCCGCTGATTACTTTATTGTTCAAAGGATAAGCAGTATCGTTGTTAATTCTGTTCCAATCCTTGGTGGAAATACCATTAACGAATAAATTGGGATCATAACCCGGGCAACTAAGCATGGCTTTAATCGCACCATTACGCGGGTCCATAGCTACAACAGCCGCAGCTCTTGCGTTGATGCCGTTGCGTTGCAAGCTATATAAATGCTTCACTGCAAAATCTTCCAAAGCATTTTGGAGACGTGAATCGATAGTCAGCTTAAGTCCTCGGCCAGGAACGGGTTGCTTGGGCTCGTAATTTTTTACAACGGCCCCCGAGGAATCAACCTCTTCAAGATGAGCACCGTCCTCTCCGCGTAAAACCTTGTCGTAATATTTTTCGAGCCCTGCTTTACCAACAATACTTCCTTCGGGAGTATCCTTGAAGATGCCTTGCTCAATTTCGTAGGAGCTTACCTCTCCAACATAGCCAAGGGCATGCACGAGAAATTCTTTTTTAGGATAATTACGCATAGGCACGGGTTGCAAAATTACAGAAGGCATATTACGTTTTTGTTCTTCGATTTTCGTAATCTCTTCCATGGTCAGATTACGTTTAATGACCATGGGCTCACCGAACTGCGAATTATCTTTAATAATCTTTTTGATTTCCTCCTCTTGCATGTTTAAAATTCCTGCAAGATTACGGATCATCTCATCTGCATATTTATTTTGTTTTTGCAATAGTACAACGTAGCCTGGGATATTACGAGCTAGCTCGTTGCCATCTCCGTCATAAATTAAACCGCGAGGAGCGATAATGCGAGTTTTACGCAAGCGATTACCTTCGGATTTTTCTAAGTAGTAATCACCGCTGAACATTTGCATCTGTACCATGCGACCTAAAAGAAAAAGCAGGAGGAAAAAACACACGCCTAACATTATATGAAATCTTGCGATATTCTTTTTGTTTAACATGTCAGCTCCTCCTCTCAAAATTTTTTTAGCAAATTAATAAGAAATATCTTCCTTTTTAATCCATTCACAAATAAAGCTTACGAGTAAGACCATGGGAATTACTATAAGCATATTACCACAGGCAAAGCCAAGACTTTCTTTTAAATACGTCAGAAGACTTGTAATGGGCACACCAATTACGAGAGCAATGCCAAAATAAAGAAAACGTAGTGCTAAGCTTAACAGACCAATGGTCGGCACGTGATAAATAAAATTTTCTTTAAAAATTTTTCCTTTAAGATGTCCAAAACAAAAACCCGATAGTGTGCGGGTAAGCATGTGATAGCCAAACACACCCGGCAGCATCGCATCCTGCAGGAAGCCTGCACCTAAACCACTTAAGGCACCGAACTCAGGTCCACGATGAAGGGCGTGAGCATAGACTCCGACTAAAAGTAAATCAAGAGAAAGCCAACCAGTGTAAAAAACACTAACAGCTCCTTGTAGAATAAATAAAAACAGAAACAGGACGGGCCAAATCAGTCTCCTCATTTTGCCAGTCCTCCTTGTTTGCGTAATCCATCGAGAGGAGCAGGAGAAAATTTAGTAATTACTAAGACCTGTTCCACGTCAGAAATCTCCGCTGTTGGCGTAACAATACCTTGTTGCAAAAGGCCAGTGGGATCAAGCTGCTTTTTTGTAACCTTGCCAATTAAAATATCCGCAGGATGATTACCGCTGTAACCACTTGTAACAATGATATCGCCCAAGTATAAATTTTCTTCTCTTACAATATGTTCTAAGGAAAGCTCTTCCTTGTCGGAGCCAGTTCCCCCAACAACACCTACCGCACGAGAGCTGACACGCATAACTCTTGCCCCAACCTTGCAGCGAGAGCTTGTAAGCAGCAGGACGCGGCTGTAATTTGCATAAACCTCGTCAACAATACCTACGAGCCCGCCATTAACAACGGCCATATCAACAGCAACACCTTTATCACGGCCCGCATTTATATAAATATTGTCACGCAATGCTCCATGATTACGGCCGATGACCTTAGCACCAACTAAGGTTTGATCGGTGTGTTCTTCCTTGTAATCCAAAAGGGATCGCAGCTGCTTATTCTCAGCATAGAGAGACGCCATGCGAATATTGGAATTACGTAATTCGATATTCTCTTGTTTTAAATGCTCATTCTCTTCTTGCAGAACTGTCATTGCCTTCCAATAACCACGCAACCCATCAAGCCCGTGACCAAAAGAAGTAATGCCGTTTTCCACAGGCAACACGATGGCTGCCACCATACTGTTCACGATGGGAAAACGGCTCTTTCCAGCTATAGCTAAAGCAAGCATAGCTAATGTTAGCAGTCCAGCAAGCACACAAAGCATCGTTTTCTTGCTCATGGCTCACCTTTAATTATCTAGAAGTCATAAATCCTTTACGATAAATATCAATATTTTCTACTGCAATACCTGTTCCTAAGGCTACGCAGTTTAATGCTTCGTCGCTAACATAAACGGGCATATGTGTTCTGTCAGAGATGCGACAATCCAAATTACGGAGCATAGAAGAACCACCCGTCATAACAATACCGCGGTCCATAATATCTGCGGAAAGCTCTGGAGCTGTTCTTTCCAAAGTATAAACGATGGAATCTAAAATCATGGAAACAGGTTCTTCAACTGCTTCACAAACATGATTGGAATTGATGATAATATTTTCAGGCAAGCCAGAGACAAGACCACGACCACGAATCTCCATTTCATCAGGGTTGTCTGATTTCATTGCATTGCCAATTTGAATTTTAATATTTTCAGCTGTACGATCGCCAATAAGCAGGTTAAAGGTTTTCTTGACATAACGAACAATTGCCGCGTCAATCGCGTCGCCACCACAACGAACCGATTTAGCAATAACGATACCTCCTAAAGAAATAACTGCAACCTCACAGGTGCCACCACCAATATCTACGACCATGGAACCAGTTGCTTCTTGAACAGGCAAGCCAGCGCCAATCGCAGCTGCCATTGGCTCTTCGATTAAGTAAGCTTCACGTGCACCAGCCTCAAGAGTTGCGTCAATAACAGCACGTTTTTCGACCTCAGTAACGCCAGACGGAACGCCTACGAGAATACGCGGACGTACGAAGGTATGACTGCCCATAGCTTGTTTAATAAAATATTTTAACATGCTTTGCGTAATATCGTAATCAGCGATAACGCCGTCCTTCATAGGGCGAATGGCAATAATGTTGCCAGGTGTACGACCGATCATGCGTTTTGCTTCTGCACCGATTGCGAGAACCTCGTTAGACTCTCTATCTACAGCAACTACGGACGGTTCGCGGATAATGATGCCTTTATTTTTGCAATGCACCAACGTATTCGCAGTGCCTAAGTCAATGCCCATGTCTTGGGACATATTATTGAAAAAACTAATATTAGGTAGTCTGAAATTCATTGCTTACCCTCCTAGATAAACTAACTACAAAAGAAATCTTGCTCTTGGTAGCTATAATATATGCCATCACCAATTATGATGTGATCTACTAAGTCAATGCCCAAGGTTTTGCCAGAAAGATAAAGCTTTTCAGTTAAAGCAGTATCTTCCTTACTTGGACGCGGGTCCCCGCTTGGATGATTATGTGCCACAATAATTTTGGACGCGTGACCTAAAATTGCCGGGGCGAAAACCTCACGCGGATGCACAGGAACTTGATTTAAAATTCCCTCGCTAATAATTTTTTGATCAAGCAGCATGTTCTTGCCGTCTAAAAGTAAAACGTAGAACATTTCTTTTTTCGCATAGCGAAGCCGCGCCATTAAATATTGAGCGCAAACCTTGGGAGAATTTAATTTAATTTTTTCCAAAGCTTTTGCGCTTGCAATACGTCTGCCAATCTCTAAGGCAGCAAGAACGGTAGCAGCCTTAGCCTTGCCCAGTCCTTTGAACTGAGTTAATTCGTTAAGCTCCGTGATGCCAGCTAACTCTCTATACAGCTTGCCGTTTTTCGTTAAGTCCTGACCAATGCTTAAAGCACTTTGTTCCTTGGTGCCTGTTCTAAGAAGCACAGCCATAAGTTCGGCGTCACTCAGAGAGCTTGCTCCAAGTCTTGCCATCTTCTCACGAGGACGATCTTCTAAAGGTATGTTTTTGAGATTTTGTTCTGGAATGACGAGCTGTTCGTCATCCCTATGAGTTTCTAGATGCAAATTATACTGCTCCCAATCTTGTCAAAATAGAATAAACCTTTGTTAAAGGCAGGCCGACTACATTATTATAGTCACCGTCAATTTTTTCTACTAAAATAGCTCCCTTGCCTTGAATCCCGTAAGCACCAGCTTTATCTAGGGGCTCGCCGGTTTTTACATAGTTCGAAATTTCTTCAGACGTAAGGCTGCGGAAGATGACATCTGTCACACAGACTTCGCTGACGACTCGCCCTTGATAAAAAATTGCTACGCCAGTCATCACCTGGTGAGCCTTGCCGCTTAAATTTTCAAGCATGGCGACAGCTTCTTGTTCGTTCTTTGGTTTACCAAGGATGGAGCCTTGCGTCACAACAATTGTATCGGCACCAATAATTGCTAAATTCGTAGGAAAATTTTTGGCAATGTCCATGCATTTGCCAAGAGCATTCATGCGCACAATCTCTTGAGCGTCCTTACTCGCGCCGCTTTTCTCTTCAAAAGACGAGGGCTTTACGATTGGCTCTATGCCGATTTGTTTTAAAAGCTCCAAGCGTCTTGGAGATGCAGATGCTAAAACAACTTGCATACTCATTTTATTTTTTGCCCCAGTCGATAACCATTTCTTCGTAGGTTACTTCGTAAATTACCGGTTGGGAACCGCTACGAATAGCATCGCGTTTAAACATTTGCGCGTAAGAAATGGTTACGATTTCCCAGAGTACAATGCCTCCTGCCACATACCAGAAGGGATCGTCATGAAAAAAGGTTGCCAGTGACCTACCAAAAGCAAAGCCCGCTAAAATACCAGCCACGGGCATGCCGTAATAAATCATCTTGGCTTTCTTTTCGTCAAAGTCGCGATACTCAGCACCAACGCGGTCACCCTCTTTGGCGCCAATAGGATTCCAGCAGTCTAGGTAGTTAGGCAAATTTTTTAATTCGCTTTCGGACTTGATAACTTTTATCTTCGCTCTCTCGCCCTTTGCATAAGTAATAATTCCTCTGATTTCTGCCATGATACCCTCTCTTAATAACCTCTGAGAATTACATTCCAAAATGCAAAGCCAAAGACAAGTACATTAATAATTATAAAAACTATAATACCTTCGATGGTGCGAGGATAGCCAAAGTTAATATCTTCACCGATAACACCGCGACGATTAAAGAAAGAATATTTCTCACGTCTTTTAAACCATTTAACTTTTCTCTCATGACCCATGAGTCTTGCGGCAATATACATAACCACAATGGCAAAGCCCAGGGACGCAAAAATACGTCCAGTAACTACCATTGGTTCAGCTGCCTCTAAAGATGCAAGTGCTGCTTCCATATATCGATTAACCTCTCTTTCGAAAAACAATTATAATTCTAAATGTTGAGCGGGCAAAAGTTTGCGCAATTGATGTACAAATTTATCCGTGGATTTAAAGAGGACTCCACAAAGCTTTTTCTTCTCGCCCTTTGTATATACTAAAAGATGTTGCGTATTTTCATCTAAAGAACTGTATAGATGATCGTATTGCTTGATCCCGGTTTTACTAAAAAGTTTTTTCTCGTATTTGTTAGAAAAAGTTTCCGTAGTAGTTAAGTCATATTCCTTAGAGCCAAAACCTATGCCACCGAATTTTCTATTAATTTGCAGTTTCTTTTCTTTAAAAAGCACGAGCTCGTAAGAAAATCCTATGCGCCAAAACCACAATCCTAAGAGCACCGTATCCATGCCCCAGCCCAGGGGATCAAAATTACCGCTCTTAGAGTAACGCATGTATTCATTAAAATAAAGCGAAGCGATTGCAAGTAACGCAAGTCCTGCAAAAATTTTTCTCGTCGTATTAGTTGATGATTCTTCACGATATATCTCAGTCAAAGTTTTTTCCTCCGAATATTGTAATTACACAGACTAACCCATTATGAGCACCTTATATTTTACCACATCTCTGTCAAGTTTTATAGAGGAAAGAAAATAATTTTCACTAAAAACCAAATAAAAATAAGGGCATCGGTTCAATTTACCGATGCCCTTTTGAAATTTTTAAAGCGTAGCACGTGCTATAAACATCTCCTTAAAACCAAAAATGTTCAGAGTGCGTGCTAGGCCCGACAAAGTATAGCGCGTGCTATGAATATTTTTATTTTGTTCCGAAGATTCTGTCGCCTGCATCTCCCAATCCCGGGCAAATATAAGCATTAGCATTGAGTTCACGGTCTAATTGACCAACGTAAATTTGTACGTCCGGATGAGCTTCTTGAAGACGAGCCAGTCCTTCGGGGGCAGCGATGATGCAAATAAATTTGATTTTCTTGCCGCCTTTAGCTTTAATCATGGTAATTGCGTCAACAGCTGAGCCACCCGTTGCCAACATAGGGTCGGTTACAACTACGACACGTTCACCAATATTAGAAGGAAGCTTGCAATAATATTCGTGGGGCTCATGAGTTTCCTCGTCGCGATAGAGACCGATATGTCCGATTCTTGCCGAAGGAACAAGAGCCGAGATACCAGGAACCATGCCTAAGCCTGCACGCAGAACGGGTACGATAGCCATTTTCGGTCCGGAAATTTTGGGAGACATGCAGTCCTCAAGAGGAGTCTTAATCTCGACGTTTTCTGTAGGAAGGTCGGACAGAGCTACGAAGCCTTCTAACATAGCAATTTCTTCAACAACTCTGCGGAACTCGTTAGTACCGGTGTTGATATCTCTCAGGATAGAGATTTTGTGTTTTATTAAAGGATGGTCAAAGATTACTACATTTTTGTTGTCCATGTTAATTCACACTCCTTTTATTCTTCGTCTTGATGACCTTTTTTAGTATAAACATTAACGCCGCGATAAATATCGCCATCAGCATTCACGCCAAATTCATAAGTATTGCCTGGCAAAATCATATTTAAAAGAATTCCGGCAATAGCTGCAATAGCGATGCCACTTAAAGTAAGAGACGCACCACCAATCGCAAAGGTTAAACCTTTAGAAAATCCTAAACCGCAAACAAAAATTACAGCCATGATAATAAGGTTACGAGAAACGGTTAAATCAACTTTATTTTCAACAACATTTCTTACGCCGATAGCCGAGATCATACCATAAAGCATAAAGCTTACACCACCAATAATGGAAGCAGGCATAGTACTGATGATTGCAGAAACCTTGGGGATAAAGCTTAAACAAATAGCAAAGATTGCAGCAATACGAATTACTAACGGGTCATAAACCTTGGACAATTCTAATACGCCAGTATTTTCTCCGTAGGTGGTATTTGCAGGACCACCGATTAAACCGGCAAGCGATGTAGCAATACCATCACCAACTAAGGTTCTATGAAGGCCAGGATTTACTAAGAAATTTTTTCCGACGGTTGCCGAAATTGCAGACATATCGCCGATGTGCTCCATCATAGAAGCAACGGCAATTGGTGCCATGATAAGGATAGCGCTGAGATCAAATTTGGCCATAGCAAAAGGAGGGAGACCAACCCAACCAGCGTCAGCAACCTGTTTGAAATTTAAAATTGCAGAGCCGTCAGGATTAGTCATACCCATAGAATGCATGATAAAAGCAACTACATAAGCAACAACAACACCCATAAGGATGGGAATGATTCTGAACATGCCCTTGCCCCAAATATTAAAAATGATAATTGTTACAAGAGAAATAAGTGCCAATATCCAGTTGGTAGAAGCACTGCCAATAGCAACACCTGCAAGACCAAGACCGATGCAAATGATAATGGGACCAGTTACAACGGGAGGAACATATTTCATGACCTTCTTCACGCCCATAGTCTTGATCACTGCAGCCATAATTAAATACACAAGGCCAGCTACGACGATACCGCCGCACGCATAAAGAACCTTTTCGTTAGGATTCATGTTTGCATAGATGCCGGTTTTTAATCCAGCTACTGTAGCAAAGCCACCTAAGAAAGCAAAGGACGAACCTAGGAAGGCAGGAACTTCAAAATTGGAGCAAGCATGGAAGAACATGGTACCAAAGCCAGCACAAAATAAAGTTACGGCAACAGTAACGCCTTGAGTCAGTTGCCCACCAAAGAAAGAGTTAACTAAAATCGGAACTAAAATTGTTGCACCAAACATCGCAAACATATGTTGCATGCCCAAGACTAACATCTTGGGAAGTCCTAGTTTCTTGGCGTCACGAATAGGCTCAGTTGAATGATTCATCTCTCTCACAATCCTTTCCTTCATCACTAACAATTACACAACAAACTTTCGTATTTGCAATTGAGTTTAAGCAAAAAAATTTGCGCCGCAAATTTTATCCTCGATTACTAATTACTAATTGCTAATTATTTTCTTACTTGTCCTTGCCCCACAATTAAATATTTTGTGCTCGTCAGTTCAGGCAGAGCCATAGGACCACGGGCATGTAATTTTTGCGTACTGATACCAATCTCTGCACCAAAACCGAATTCATTGCCATCGGTAAAACGAGTAGAAGCATTGACATAAACACAAGCTGCGTCCACATTCTTTTGGAAAATCTCTGCGTTCTTCTCGTCTTCAGTAACGATGCATTCACTATGCATGGTTCCATACTGACGAATATGCTCGAGAGCCTCGTAAATATTTTCCACAACTTTAATGCTAATGATTAAATCGCCATATTCAGTAGCCCAATCTTCTTCGGTTGCAGGTACAACTTTATCTGAAAAAGCTTGTACCTTCGTGTCGCCGCGAACTTCTACACCTAACTCGAAAAATTTTTCTAACATGACGGGCAAAAATTTTTGCGCAGCCTCCTGATGAACCAAGAGTGTTTCCATAGCGTTGCATACGCTAGGTCTTTGCACCTTGGCATTGACAGAAATATTCACAGCCATCTCCACATTGGCGGATGCGTCAACAAAGGTATGACAAATACCACTGCCTGTTTCGATAACAGGCACGGATGCATTAGTAACAACTGTTTTGATGAGACCTGCACCACCACGCGGAATGACAACATCAACAAGGCCGTTCATGTGAATTAAATCTTGTACGGCTTGACGGTCAGCAATGTCGACAAATTGCAGAGAACCTGCTGGGATGCCTGACTTAGTTGCTGCGTCGGACAAAATTTGTGCAATTGCTTTGTTAGATTCCATTGCCTCAGAGCCGCCCTTAAGTATAACTGCATTGCCAGATTTTAAGCAAAGTCCTGCTGCATCGGCCGTAACATTAGGACGAGCTTCGTAAATGATACCGATAACTCCCAAGGGCACACGCACCTTGGTAATTCTTAAATTATTAGGAAGAGTTTTTTCACTTAAAACATCACCCACAGGATCCACAAGATTGGCAACCTGACGAAGACCATCAGCCATACCCTCGATGCGAGCATGATTTAACTGCAAACGATCTAAAAGACTTTCACGCATACCTTTAGCTTTGGCATTAGCCATATCCACATCATTAGCAGCGATAATTTCTGCTTCCTTATCTAAAAGAGCTTGCGCCATAGCAAGGAGTGCTTTATTTTTTGTCTCGGTATCGACAACAGCAAGCTTCACGGCTGCATTTTTTGCGGCTTGAGCCTTGCTTTTTACTAATTCATAAGTTTCCATAAGAATTCTCCTTAAAGAATAACCAGGTCATCGCGATGAATAACCTCGTCGTATTGTTTATGTCCGAGGATTGACTCAATATCGGCTGACTTGCAGCCTTTAATTAAAGCAAGCTCTTCCGAAGAGTAATGCGTCAAACCGCGAGCCAGCTCGTGACCGTCCAGGTCCACAACCGAGATGGTAGAGCCTGGTAAGAACTCGCCGGTAACTTTAGTTATGCCTGCCGGCAAAATGCTGCAACCACCTTGCTTATGAATTGCTTTGGCACAGCCAGCATCAACGATAATCGAACCAAAAATTCTTGCGCCAAAAGCAAGCCAGCGTTTTCTAAATTGCAAGCGGTTCTCACGACTGACGAATAACGTACCAAGATTTTCCCCGGAGGCAACGCGAGTAATAACATCCTTTTCAGCACCGCTTGCAATAATCAAGTCGATTCCCGACGAGGTTGCAGCTTTTGCCGCCTGAATCTTGGTAAGCATACCGCCCGTACCACGTGACGAACCTACGCCGCCTGCGCTTGCCTCAATCTCGGGAGTAATCTCCAAGACCTCACTCACAAGCTTGGCCTCGGGATGAGTTTGGGGATTGGCTGTATAAAGACCATCAATATCGGATAGAATGATGACTAAATCCGCATCAACAATACCAGCTACAAGAGCGGACATGTTATCGTTATCACCAATTTTTAATTCTTCCAAGGCAACAACGTCATTCTCATTAACAATAGGAATAACTCTTTGTTTTAAGAGCTCCATAAAAGTATTACGAGAGTTGGTGTAACGATTACGGTCGATAGATTCAGTTTTCGTAATTAAAACCTGAGCTACGACTTGCCCATAATCGGCAAAAATTTGCTCGTAGGTATGCATGAGTACGCCCTGCCCTACAGCTGCGCAGGCTTGCTTAGCAGGAATGCTGGTGGGTTTAGCAGGCAGACCTAAACGGTCCACGCCAACTGCCACAGCACCCGAGGTAACGAGAATCATTTCCTTGCCCATATTTTGCAAATTAGAAATGTCCCTTGCGATTCTATCTATTTGTCCGAAATTACGCTTGCCATTAGCATAAGTAATGCTGGACGTACCAACCTTAACAACAATGCGTTTGGCATTTTTTATTGCTTCTCTTGAATTCTTGGACATAACATCACCTGTTTATTAATTATTTTCTTTATAGTCAAAGACCATGTCGCGAATACGGACACTGTCTCCTTCCTTGCAGCCATTTTCTTTTAAGGCTTCGTCAATGCCGAGACGCTTCCAGATAAGTTGGAAACGATAAAGAGCTTCGTCATTGTCAAAATTAGTCATAGCAACAAGGCGTTCAATATTTTTGCCGCGAACCTCCCAGTCCGTATCGTTGCCCGTAACAATTTCGAAGCTGTCTGGGTCGATTTCTTCCAGGCGAGCCGGTTCTTCTTCTTGTTCGTCGGGAACATAATTGGCTAACATATCGTAAGCCTTGAACATTAATTCACGCAAGCCCTCGCCTGTTGCCGCACTTGCTTTAAAAATTTCGTAACCTTTTGCCTCGACATATTCTTTAAGCTTGAGGTAGTTTTCCTCGGCATCGGGCAAGTCCATCTTGTTAGCAACGACGACTTGGTTGCGACGGGCCAGACGTTCTGAATACTGGGCCAGCTCGTTGTTAATTTTTTCAAAGTCGTCAATGGGATCACGTCCATCTACGCCGGCCACGTCCACAACATGGAGTAAAACCTTTGTACGCTCTACGTGTCGCAAGAAATCGTGA
The DNA here is from genome assembly GCA_030523325.1 of Phascolarctobacterium sp. Taxonomy (GTDB): domain Bacteria; phylum Bacillota; class Negativicutes; order Acidaminococcales; family Acidaminococcaceae; genus Phascolarctobacterium_A. The sequence continues at coordinate 100,236 of JAUNIS010000002.1, read as the reverse complement.
CCAAGTCCTACGCCTTCAGAAGCACCCTCTATAAGTCCAGGGATATCGGCCAAGACGAAGCTGCGCTCATCGTCAATACGAACTACGCCGAGTACTGGGCTCAAGGTTGTAAAATGATATGCCGCAATCTCAGGACGTGCCGCGGATACTTGTGCGATGATGGAAGATTTCCCCACGGATGGATAACCTACGAGACCTACATCAGCCAAAAGCTTTAATTCCAATTTAAGCCAACGATTTTCACCCGGCTCACCTTTTTCGGCAAATGTCGGAGCTCTGTTAGTAGGAGTAACGTAGCAAGCGTTACCCTTACCTCCGCGTCCTCCTTTAGCGGCAGTATATTCTTGACCGTCTTCGATTAAATCGGCCAAAACTAAACCAGTCGCATCGTCTTTAACGAGAGTTCCCATAGGAACCTTGACGTAAACGGTTTCCGCACGGATACCAGTACAATTTTTTGTTCCTCCGTGTCCTCCTCGTTTCGCAACATATTTCCTTTTATAACGAAAATCAATCAAAGTATTGAGGTTTTTATCAGCAACTAAAACAACGTCGCCTCCTCGACCTCCGTTGCCTCCGTTAGGACCACCCTTTTCTACAAATTTTTCACGACGGAAGGAACTCATTCCATCTCCTCCGTCACCAGCTTCTACATAAATTCTTGCTCTGTCAATAAACATTATTTTTCTCCTAAATATTTTAAACACCTAAGTTTTTAGTGTTCAGCACACAATTATAGATATTAATATTATACAACAAGACTACTTACTAGGGCAAATAAAAACTGTCGGCCCACAAGCCGACAGCTAGCTTATTTTTTCTTTTCGGCAGCCTTGATAATCATCTCGGCTAAATCTTTTAAGCTAATGCGCTTAGACATACTATACTGTTGCATGCGACGATAAGCTTCTTGTTCCGTAAGCTTATGAGCAGTCATAAGAATACCTTTAGCTCGATCTAAAAGCTTACGTGTTTCTAAACTATCCTGAAGTTTTCCTAATTCCAAATTTAATTTTTTTAAATCTCTGAATCTTTGCACGGCAATACTCATAGCAGGAAGTAACTGCTCTTCACGAATGGGTTTAACTAAATAACCAATGACACCTGCATCATTTGCCTTGTCAACAATGTCATCTTGGCTGAAAGCAGTCAGCAAAAGTACGGGAGCAATTTCTTCAGCATCTATCACCTTAGCCGCAGTAATGCCATCCATAACCGGCATTTTTACATCCATGATAACAATGTCAGGAGTCAATTTACGAGCTAATTCAACAGCCTGCTCACCATTCTCCCCTTCGGCAACAACCTCGTGACCTGCATCCTCAAGCATTTCCGCAATATCCATGCGAATTAAGGATTCATCGTCCACAACTAATACGCGTAATTTTTCCATCTTTACACTCCTCTAGGAATTGATACACGAGCAAGAGTTCCTCCCTCTGCTCGGTTAGATATCGTAAATTTACCAGCTAAATCGGATTCCGTCATGGTCTTAATAATTTTTAGGCCGAGACTTCTTGATTTCTTGATATTGAATCCTTCTGGTAAACCATTACCATCATCCGCAATTTCAATGACAAATTCGTTTTCCAGTTTGCGGAATTCTACAAATAATTTTCCCTTCTCCCTGTCCTCAAAAGCATGCTCGATAACATTTTGCAAAAGCTCATTAATGATGAGGGCAATGCTTGTAGCCCGGTCGGAAGGAAGAAAAATTTCTTCAGCTTTAAATGAGGCTTCTAATTTAAAGTCCGGTCTAATCATACTGCTCATCAATTCTTTATAAATTTCTTTTGCAACATGACTTACTTCCAGCATTCCCTCTTCATGATGGGAAAGGTACTCATGAACAATAGCAATACTTCCTACGCGACCGATGCAATCGCGAAGCACAGTTTTTGTCTCTTCAGATTTAGCGCGTCGTTCTTGCATGCGCAAGAGAGAAGTAATTGTTTGTAAATTATTTTTCACACGATGGTGTATTTCTTTAATAACGACGGATTTAATATTTAATTCTTCATCCTTTTGTCTGAGTTCTGTGATATCGCGCAAAATTACGAAGGCACAGCCCGCCTTAGGACGGGGAATAACCGGGAAAGCACGAATAGAAAGCAAGATGCCATGCAATCGCGTCTCCTTGCTCTCGCCAAGTCCTGTATCAAGCACCATGGATACAAGCGGCCAGTTGACGGGCATATGATTTGTATGCCTGCCCACGATATTTTCAATATCCATATTGGAGAAAATACCCATGGCCTGGTTATTAGCAGCAATAACCTTACGACCTCTGTCTACAACTACCAAACCATCAGCCGCATTCATGCGTTTATGCATTTCGCTTGAAGGATTTTCTAAATTGGTCAGAAACTCATAGCATTGCGAAATAAACACCTCGTTAAAAGCTCTCGTCTCAAAACTAACGACACCAAAAGTTTTTCCCGTAAAGTCACGCAGTGGATAAACTTTTAAATGTACAAATTCACCCAAGGCCCATTCACGCAAAGCTTCAACAGAAATTCCCTGCTTATATGCATTTAAAACAATTGGTTCTTCTACACAACGAACCTTTTGTCCTGTAAGATTTATTTTTTCATTCATCTTCTGTGTTACAGGATGTTCTTCTGCGAAAATGTTAAAATATTTATTATCCGCCGTCGGTAAATAAATTGTTACTCGCGCATGGGCTAAGTCAGCTGCAAAACCGAGTACCGTTTGCATTCTCTGCACCATATTCTTTTGTTCTGCAGTTAAAGTGCTAAGCATGTTTACTATTTGCTCCCAAAATTTTTCTTTCCACAAGTGGACAAAGCTCTTCCACCTTTTTATCCACAGTTTCTTGGCTGTTTAGCCAAGTTTTTCTCCCATTTTTTTTACTAAATAAGGGACTGATGTTAAACTTATCCCCATTATCCACAGACTTATCAACCGTTCGGCTTTTTGTTCAGCCAAGTTTAAGCGAAGGAACTGCGTTTAAATCCAGTGGACTTCTCACGCCAGCTTGATACATAAAGTAACCACGACAAGCAATCATAACTGCATTGTCAGTGCATAAGATGGACGTTGGATGTACGAGCTCGGCACCAACTTTTTTAGCTGCCTTACCAAGTTCGTTTTGCAAAGTTTTATTTGCCGAAACGCCACCAGCTAAAACAATTTTTTTGTAGCCGGTTGTTTTTAATGCGGCAACGGCTTCTTTACATAAAGCATTGATGATCGCTTGTTGGAAGGAAGCGGCAACATCGCTGCGATTAACTTCTCTTTTGCCTTGCTCTTCCTTATGCAAATAATTTATGACAGCAGATTTAACGCCGCTAAAAGAAAATTCGAAGGGTGCATCAAGCTTCGCAACAGGAAACACAAGCGCATTAGGATTACCACCCATAGCCAAGCGTTCGATTTCGGGACCGCCAGGATAAGGCAGACCCATGACGCGAGCAATTTTGTCGAAAGCTTCCCCAGCCGCATCGTCGCGGGTTTGTCCCATCAGTTCAAAACTATTGTAACCAGTTACTTTTAAGAGCGCTGTGTGTCCGCCACTAACAACTAAAGCGAGGAAGGGCGGCTCAAGCTCAGTGTCTGCAAGAAAATTCGCAAAGACGTGTCCTTCTAAATGATTAACACCGATTAAAGGTTTATCGCTTGCCCAAGCCAAGGATTTTGCTGCGGAAAGTCCTACTAAAAGAGCACCAACAAGACCAGGTCCATAGGTTACGGCAATGGCATCGATTTGCTCCAAGGTCACCTTAGCCGCGGAGAGTGCCTCGTCAATAACCGGCATAATATTTTCTATATGTTTACGGCTAGCGATTTCTGGAACGACACCGCCAAACTTTCTATGGATGACGATTTGACTTGAGATAATATTGCTCAAAACTTCACGCCCATTTTTTACGACAGCGGCAGCGGTTTCATCGCAGCTCGATTCAATTCCTAAAATGTAAATATCTTTTCCCATACAATTTTTCTTCCTTTTATTCGTAGAGCCACATGATGACGGCTCCCTCATGGGTATCTCCGTAGTAGCCCGGACGAATGCCTACAGATTTAAAGCCACATTTTTTGTAAGTCTTTTGAGCTATCAAGTTGCTCTCTCTAACTTCAAGAGTTACTGCCTCAGCTCCAAGCTGCCAAGCTGCCTCTGCCAAAGCTTGGGTCAAAAGCATGCCATAGCCCCGTCCTCGCTCGGCTTTACTTACGGCAACGCGAGTGACCTGAGCCTCGCCAATGACATTCCAAAAGCCTGCGTACCCAACCTTTTTACCATTTGCTTCCATAATGATATAAGTAGCGAGATCATTGTTGAGTTCTTTTTCTAGCATGCAGGTATTCCAAGCATCGTGAAAACTTTCAGCCTCTAAATTGCATACGAAGTCGAGGTCATCACTAGTCATGTTACGAAAAATTATTTTTGTTGTCTCTTCTCCCATAACTCTTCTGCCTCGGACCTTCTAATATAGTACGGCTCTAAGCCAAAAATTTTTTTATCATCTTCAGTATGCTCTGCTTCAGCAAGGAGTGCTACACTACTTGCCTTGGGCATACGCAAGGTTAACGGTGCAAGCTGAACGTTAGCAGGCAAAGTGATTGCTTCTAAACGTTTTGTTTCGCCAAGCAAATAGCAAGCTTTCCCAAATGAACTTGCCTTAGCCAGCATTTCGTCTTGAGTAACAACACTAACAGCCTCGCGTTCTATCAACCTGCCGCTAGCCCATTCATAAATCGCTTGGTAATAATTTCCTTTTTGTGCGTCAAGCACGGGTGAAAGGATAATGCCTTCAAGAGGAATATTATAAGCCAAAGCTTTTAGGGTATCCACGCCGTGGAGCATGCACTGCCAGGAATAAGCCATAGCTTCAGCAGTAGCAAGACCAATACGCAATCCCGTAAAGGAACCCGGTCCCATACTTACGGCTAATAAATCTATGGATTTTTTTTCGATATTCGTGCGGTTAATGAGCTGTTCAATCTGTGGCAATAAGCCTTCACTATGAGTCATCCCCACATTCACATCGTATGCGGCTAAAATTTCTCCATCACGCGCAAGAGCGATAGTACAAACCTTAGTCGCTGTATCAATTGCCAGTGTCAGCATTTTTTCATGGCCTCCTGGATTCTTTCAAGATATCGTTTGCCTTTGGCTGTTAATGTCGCCTTTCTTCCTTCGCCTTCCCTAGTGATTGTTACAATTAAATATTCGTAAGGAAGTTCTTCTTCAAAAAGCTCGGCCCATTCGATAAGGGAAATTCCTCTTCCACCTACATATTCATCAAAGCCAATATCGTAGAGCTCTTCGGCTCTGTTAATTCTATATAAATCGAAGTGACGAATCTGATGAATCGTTCCTTCGTATATATTCATAATAGCAAAGGTAGGACTTGTCACATCGTTTGCGTTCACGCCCAGCTCCAAGCAAATCCCCTTACTTAAAGAAGTTTTGCCAGCGCCTAAATCCCCTGTCAAGCAAACAACATCTCCGTCCTGAAGCACTGAACCTAAAATTCTACCAAAATTTAAGGTTGCTTCTACATCCTGCAGGAAGATTTCCATTTTCCTTCCTCCTTCTTTAAAAAAGCAGTACGGGAATGCTCCTGTACTGCTGATTTTTTTGACACATCTTTACAGCAGTGTAACGTTTCTCTTTAAAGGATCTTCAATATCCATGTGACCATTTAATGTGATACATTTCTTGCCTTCGATGAGAATCTGCACCTTTTGAATGTGTTTAAACTCGGTTAAAGTATTAGTAATAGCATAGCAAATAAGCATCTCGTTATAAGAACCCTTGCTTGCATTCTTAATTTCTTTGCTGAAATCAGCATAAGCAATGCCATCTTTAATTTCTAGGCCTAAAACCTTGACGCCAACAGGAAAGACGTCATCCATCTTAGCGTTCTGCGGTTTGGTAGAACAAAGAGCTACCAAAGCATTGTATTCGATGGGCTTACCATTATCCTGCACGGTTAATTTTTCCGGCAAAAGCTTTTCTGATCCATCCGCACTTGCTCGATAAACGATAAAGCTTTGTTCTTTTTTTACTTCTGTCACAGGCTTAGAATCCTTATCCGGTCCTTTAGAAGGAGTTGAATCGCAACCTACACAGACGAGGGCACAAATGAAGATCAGTAAAAGAGCTAATTTTTTCATAGTGTCCTCCTTATTTGAAATAATTTTCAATGCCTTCAGCAATCATACGGGCAGATTTTTTGCGGAACCAGGAATTTTGCAAAAGTTTTTCTTCTTTAGCATTGGAGATGAAAAGCATCTCACATAAAACTGCAGGCATAGAAGAACGTTTAATAACATAGAAGCCAGCTTCACGCACACCTAAATCGTTCAAACTAAAGTTTTTAGCCAATTTATTTTGGATACTGCGAGCAAGCTTTAAGTCGTAGTCTGTCTTAGGATAATAATAGGTGGAGAAGCCGCCCACACTCTTATTGGTAGACGCATTGATATGCAAGCTAATAAATGCATCACAATTATTTTTTTCTGCAGCATTGACGCGAGCTTGTAGTTCATCGCGGTCAGAAGCACCGGGCTTACAAACATCAACATCAGTTGTGCGCGACATATAAACCTTAGCCCCCATGTTCTCGAGTTCTTGTTTTAAAAGTTTAGCAATAGGAAGCGTAACATCCTTTTCTTTTAAACCACTAGCACCGATTGCCCCTGGATCGCTACCACCATGACCCGGGTCAATGACGATGGTCTTCCCCTTAATGCCACCACTAACGGTATATTTTTTTGTAGCCTTAATTGCTGGAATCCCAGTTTCTTTTTTAGTAGTAGAAGTCGTCTTACTTGTAGAGACTTTGCTTTCGGTAGTTGTTGTGGAAGTATTTTTAGTTTTGGCAATTACTTTAATGTCGCTTCTCTTGTCACTTCTTTTAGATGTGGCTTTCGTTGCTTCTACTTTAGGAGTATCAACCTTTTTTGTCTCCTGCTTGGGAGCTTCTGCCTTGGGAACCTCCGTTTTAGTTACCTCGGTTTTTGAAGCTTCCACACTTGTTTGAGTAGCAGTTGTACTAGCAGGCTGAGTTTTGATAATTGTACCACGCTTGCCTGAAGGCTTGTTGCTTACAACAACAGACGGTTTGGTTGGAGCTGTAGAAGTTGTTGCAGTAACTGAGGAGCCTGCAGATGCTTTAGCTGTAGTTGTAGGGACAACCACTTCTTTTTTATCAGCAGTTACGTCCATAACAATTCTATACGGGCGATCGGATTTAGGATCCTTCTTGAGAATAAACCCCTTGTAGTCTTTTTCGGTAATGGATTTATTCAAGGTAAGCTCCACAATTGTTTTCTTGCCCTCTTCATATACGCGCATAGAATTAGACAAGGAGCTTTTTACTGTGTAGCTCTTTTTTACGTTTGAACCTGCTGAAGCATCTACGATAAGATTCAATTTATTGAAATCGGACATCTTCATTTCGTAGTTGGCGCTATCAGATAAGTCTACAACTAGACGCAGCACATTATTTTTATCCACGCCCCATCTTGCATCTGTAACTTTGGCAGCAGCACTCGCAAGACTACAGATAACGAGAGTGCAAAATATTACCGCCATTGTAAAATTTTTTTTCACGACTCTACCTCGAAATTTCTATAACGAATCATAAATGCAAATTTAAAAATATAACAACATATGATTATATCATTAAATAAAAATTCTTACAAATTAGTTACAGCAAATATTCGTGTAAAACGCCGGGAATTTCTTCAGCAATTTCACTTGCCGCAAGCCCTCGCGTTCCTTCGGTAGCATTCTCACCTGCAAGTCCGTGCACATAGGCTCCACAAAGCGCAGCTTGTTCACAAGTAACGCCTTGACCGATAAGACTTGCGATCATACCTGTGAGCACATCACCCGCACCACCTGTCGCCATAGATGAAGAACCTGTAGGATTAAGATAAATATTTCCAGAAGGCGTACCAATAATTGTCGGTGCACCCTTTAAAACTACAACAGCATTCCAATCTTTGGCATATTTATAAGCCATTTCCATGCGCTTAGCTTCGATTTCTTCAGCCGTGAGACCAATAAGTCTTGCCATTTCTCCAACATGAGGAGTAAGCACCTTAGGAGCCTGCATCTTAGTTAAAATATCAAGATGGTCCTTAAGAGCTGTCAGTGCATCTGCATCGATGACAACGGGAACATCAACTTTACTTAAAATTTCGCGAATTACTTCTTGAGTTGCCTCATTAGTACCAAGTCCAGGTCCAATGGCTAACACGTCACATTTACTTGCGAATTCTAAAATTTGCCCAGCGGCACTACCATCTAGAACACCAGGCATGCTTTCAGGCAAGCCTTGCGTCATGGCTTCGATAATGAGACCAGCAATAACATCACGACTTGCAAGTGGCGTGAGGATGCTGACAAGACCTGAGCCGGTTTTTATTGCGCCCCTTGACGCAAGAGCAGCTGCTCCAGTAAAACCAGGACTGCCTGCACAAATCGCTAGGCGACCAGCCTCACCCTTGTGAGCATTTTCTCTGCGCTCTGGAAAGAGAGCATATAGCATTTCGTCATCAACAAGAAAAGCGTTGGCAGGAAATTCGTTCAATATTTTTTCGCTCATGCCGATGCCAACACATTTCACGCGACCAACACACTCACGACCAGGGAAAAGCCATTGACCTGGCTTGAAGACGTTCATAGTAACAGTAAGATTAGCACGAACTGCGTCATCATCAATAGAGCCATCGTCCGCGTTGACACCTGTAGGCATGTCAACAGCAACAATATATTTATCGCTTTCATTAATTAATTTACAGATACGTTTCATTTCGGGACGCAATTCGCCACTAAAACCGATGCCTAGCATTGCGTCAACAATAAAATCGGCTTTGCTAATGGCTAGCTTGAAAATTGTTTCTTCTGTGACGTCCGTAATTTTTGCTACATGTCCGCCGCCCTTCACAAACATTCTGTATTCAATGAGTGCGTCGCCTGTTAATTGATTTGGCAAAACACCAACTAAAAATACTTTTACTTTGTAACCGTAAATGGAGAGCCAACGTGCGACGCCGAACCCGTCGCCCCCATTATTACCCTTACCACATACGACAACTGCGTTTTGAAAATCGTCTTCTTCAAAATCCTTAGAATTTACAACAGCCTCAACGACTTCTCTTGCTGCATGCTCCATGAGTACGATGCCCGGAATACCATAAGTTTCCATTGCTATGCTATCTAATTTTTTATTTTCGGCTGCAGATAATAATTTCATAATTAATCCTCCATAATGCAATATGCAAGTGCTTCAGTTTGACTGTGGCTTAAGCTTAGATGAATACGCTTGACTCCTTGTGATGCGGCCAAGGACTTATGATAACCATAGAGATTTACAAAAGGCTTGCCTAGTTCATCGTTAACAACTTCAATTTCTTTGAGCTCACCTTCTCTTAGTCCTGTTCCCAAGGCCTTGAGCACTGCTTCCTTGGCCGCAAAGCGAGCTGCATAACTGCTTGTCGCTTGCACCTTACGAGCCTTACAATAAGCAATTTCTTTGTCCGTAAAAACCCGCTCGACAAAACCTGCTTTTGCGCAAGCCTTTGCCACGCGTTCAATGGTTACAATGTCACAACCAATACCGATAATCATTTGTGCCTCGCTAAAATTAAATCAATTATATCAATAACTTATGTTTTTATTATGAATCCTTAACATTATTTATTTCTTTAGAGTATGCGCTAATTCCTTTTTTCTCACAAAAAAATTTTAACACCCGAAAAGAATTCGGGTGCTAAACTTCTTGAGACGAAAATTTGCAAAAATTTTAGAAGGTGCCTTGTACGAGCTGAGCGATATTTTTAGAATGGTCTGCAACACGCTTCATATTAATTAAAAGTTCTAACATAACGAAGCCTGCAACTGGATCGCATTTTCTTTCGCCAAGACGAGTAATGTGGTTCTTGCGTATTTCTTTTTGGAAACGTTTAACAGCTCGGCACAACTCAACAGCTTCATCAGCAATTTTTTTATTATTGTGCTCCAAGGCTTCCAAACTACGACCACTTGCAGCCATAACCATTTCGGAGAGTTGTTTTAATTCTTCTCGAGCCTCAGGTGAGAAATTAACTTCTTCTTCGAAAATCATGCGTGATTTTTTTGCCAAGGTTTCTGCATGGTCGCCAATACGTTCGATATCATTAACGGCATGCAAAAGGCTGGTGTGACGATAGGACAAAAATTCTGGCATAGGATGCTCGCTCATCTCCGTTAAATAGTCAGTGATGTTAGTCTCCAAAGAATCGACAACGGGTTCATGCTCTAAAACGTAGGTAACATTATCCGCATTGTATTCGTCAATGGATTCGAGAGCTTTGCCAACGTTTTTACGAGCAAGATTGCCCATACGCAGTGTTTCTTTGACAGCAAGACTCATAGCAACGGTGGGAGTTGCAAGCATGGCCTTGTCGAGATATTCAGGACGCATGGAGATGACCTCACCCTTAGCTGGCATCAAGCGTTCGATAAGAACAATAAATTGATTGGTAAACGGCAGGAATATAATTGTATTGATTAAATTGAACAAGGTATGAGCATTCGCGATTTGTCTTGCAACATCATTGTCAGGAGAGATTGCGCGAATTAAGGTTTCATAGGGGCCAAGAGCACAGAGGAAAATTACGGAGCCGATGACGTTAAAAAGTACGTGGGCAAGAGCAACTCTTTTCGCAGTAGGATTACTGTTAATGGCAGCGATAACTGCAGTAATACAAGTACCGATATTGGTACCCAAGAGCACTGGGATTGCTCCGTCAAGGCCAATTAAGCCTTGTATAGCCATAGCGATTAAAATTGCGATAATTGCACCAGAGGATTGTACTAAAAGAGTAATGAACGTGCCGACTAAAACGCCGAGAATAGGATTGGCGCCAAAGGTTGCGATGAAATCTCTAAAGCCTTGATATTCCTTCAAAGGAATTACGGCACCACTCATCATTTCCATACCCAGCATAATAATGCCGAAGCCTAAAATTACCTGGCCGATGTATTTGCCTTTGACACGTTTAGAAATCATCTGCACCATAACGCCAATGAAAAGCATGAGCGTTACGTAATCAGTGAGTTTGAAGGCAATCAACTGTGCCATCATAGTTGTGCCGACGTTAGCACCCATGACTACGCCAAAGGCTTGTTTTAAGGTTAAGAGTCCTGCGTTAACAAGACCGATGGTCATGACTGTCGTCGCACTTGAGGATTGCAGCACAGCTGTAACTAAAGCTCCAAGCAGAACACCGAAGACAAGCACGCCCGTCATTTTCTCTAAGATGCCCTGTAATTTTTCACCAGCCGCTTTTTGCAAACCATCGCTCATTAATTGCATGCCGTAAAAGAATAAGGCAATGCCACCTAAGAAAGCAAAGAAATATGTTATCATGTTACACCTCGTGGGAGTTTTAAACTTTCTAGATTTGGCAAAACATCCGCCTATGCTATATTATACCACAAAGGCACTAACTCGCTTCTTACAAAATTTATTTATTTAAAAAACTTTTCAATACTTGGCAAAACTTTTTTAAATTAACATAATTTTGTCATAATCTCTTGCTATCATATAATTGAAACAAGGAAGTAGTAAAATAAAATTTCATCTTCTATAACGAAGACTCATCATACATCTCCCCTTCTTAGCCGTGGCTCTCCAGCCACGGCATTTTTTTGCGAAAAGAAAAAAGGACTGCCTGACAACGTTTACATAATAGTTATCAGTGCAGTCCTTTAAAAATTAAATTATAGTTCTAAACCTTTTTTGAATAAATTATAAGTTGCAAGACCTGTCAAATCTACATCATCAGTAGTAACAGGATTGCCAGCTTTGACGTCTTTGAGAAGAACAGTTACTAAATACCGTGAACAATACAATATTCCAGCTGCCTCTAAGCGCAAATTTACCAAGCAATAAAAAATAATCGGTAATCCTTTACCGGTTATTTTTTTATGGATAGAACTCAACAAATTAGCGATTATTTATGGTAGTGATATTACGGATATGCTATAATTAAAATGATGTATAATTTTAAATTTACAATTAAAAGGAACTCAAAATCATGAAAAAATTCACTTATCGTGTTACCGATCCTGTAGGCATTCACGCTCGTCCAGCTGGACTTTTAGTTAAAGAGGCTGCAAAATTTTCTTCTAAAGTTACCATCACCAAGGGTGCGAAGAGCGTAGATTTAAAACGCCTCTTTGGTGTTATGGCTTTGGGCGTAAAACAAGGAGATGAAATAACCATTACCTGTGACGGTGCAGACGAAACCGAAGCAGCAAGCAGCATCGAGGCTTTCTTGAAGGCTAATCTCTAAAAATTTCGTGAACCTCTAAAGGAGTTAAAAATGATAACCTTACAAGGCAAGAGTGTTTATGAAGCTATTGCCATCGCACCACTGCATTTATTAAAACACACAAACACAAGCGTAGAAAAAGTGCAGGTAAGCGATGTTAATAGTGAGCTAGAAGCTTTTCACGTTGCTCAAAACTTAGCCATGAGACAATTAGACGAGCTTTATCATAAGGCGCTAGAGACGGTTGGCGAGGAAAGTGCTGCTATTTTCGAAATTCACAAAATGATGCTCGAGGACATGGATTACGTTGAATCCATCGAAAGAATCATTCAAGCGGAAAAATGCAACGCAGTCTACGCGGTTTTTCAAACAGGAGAAAGCTTTGCAGAAATTTTTGCATCCATGGATGACGAATACATGCAAGGACGTGCTGCTGACGTCAAGGATATTTCCAAGCGTTTAATCGCTTGCTTGAGCGGGGCTGGTAAAGATACTAACTGCGCTGAGGGAAAATATATTCTACTAACCGACGATCTTGCACCCAGTGAAACCATGCAAATGGATAAAAAACGTGTGGCAGGTTTTGTAACCTGTGCAGGCAGTGCCAATTCTCACACGGCAATACTTGCCCGTACCTTAGGAATTCCTGCGGTAGTAAATACCGGTGAGCTTGTAGGTGATGAGTGTGAAGGTAAATTAGTTATTATCGACGGACACAATGGTCTGGTTTATATTGAGCCAACAAGTGATTTGTTAGAAAAATATTCTGCGCAATTGCGCTCTGAGGTAGCAGAACGCACGGCTCTTAATCAATTGAAGGGTGAGTTAAGTGTTACAAAAAACGGCCAACACGTCAACGTCTATGCAAATATCGGTAATACTGCCGACCTAGACAAGGTTTTTGAAAATGATGCTGAGGGTATCGGTCTTTTCCGTAGCGAATTCATTTATCTTGAAAGCGATGATTATCCTACGGAAGAAAAACAATTTGCCATTTATAAACAGGTTGCAGAGGCTTTAGGTAAGAAAAAAGTTATTATTCGCACGCTAGATATTGGTGCTGATAAACAAGCCGCTTATTTTAATCTGCCCGAAGAAGATAATCCTGCCCTAGGCTATCGAGCTATTCGTATTTGTCTGACTCGCAAGGAATTGTTTAAAACTCAATTGCGTGCCATTTGTCGTGCATCAGCTTACGGCAAGCTAGCGATTATGTTCCCAATGATTATTTCCACACAGGAAATCACCGAGTGCAAAAATACTTTGGCCGAGGTTATGCAAGAGCTCAAAGCCGAAAACATTGCTTTTGACGAAAACATTGAGATTGGCATTATGGTCGAGACACCTGCCGCTGCTCTCATGACAATGGAGTTGGGCAAGATTGTCGATTTCTTTAGTATTGGCACTAATGATTTGACACAATATACCTTAGCAATCGATAGACAAAATCAAAGCCTGGAAAAATTTTTCGATGCTCACCATCCTGCGGTGCTAAAGCTTATCGAAATGACTGTTCAGAACGCACATGCTAATAACATCTGGGCGGGTATTTGTGGTGAATTAGGTGCAGATTTATCTCTCACTGAGGCATTCGTTGCTATGGGCATAGATGAATTGAGTGTTGCTCCTAGTTCTGTTTTACCGCTGCGTGCAAAAATTCGCAGCCTTTAAAAGGAAGATAGCAAGTAAGATGATATTTTTGCTTTGAGCATTGCCATCAACGGACAGGTTTTGGCAGCTTCCTGCTACGCACTTGCGCACATCCTAAATATTGCAGTTGGCTCGACCTGCTCCGGTGGTCTCATCGACTTAACATTATTCGGTATCTTGCTAGGCAACGCCAAAGCCGACGTGTAAGCACGTAGGGCTGCAGAAGCTGATGTGGCCAAATTTATCGAAGAAGATAAAGTAAGCGCGCTCATTGTGTTCCCGTGGTTAAGGGCAATCTTGAAGAGTTCCTCGAAAAACCTGTCGCAGCAACAATTCTTCCTGCAGTAGAGAAAACAAGTAAAGGAGAAGAGCCTATGGAAAAAATTACAGAGTTTATGGAAAAAACAAAAGAAGCAGGTGCTACTGAAGAAAACATTACCTCAAGCACAATTATTTACAGCCCCATCACGGGTTACGCAGGAGATATTTCGACAACACCTGACGAAGTCTTCAGCCAAAAAATGATGGGTGATGGTGCTGTCTTAACTCCGAGCGAAGCTCTTATAGTTGCTCCGACGGATGGAATGGTAGAATTTGTTTTCGAAACAAAACATGCTATAGGCTTTAGAACGGCTGATGATGTGGGAATTTTAATTCACATTGGTATCGATACGGTTAAGCTTGCTGGTGCAGGTTTTGAGGTATTGGTAACAGATGGTCAAGATGTGAAAAAGGGAGATGCACTTATCAAGGTCGATCTCACTTACGTGGGTGAGCATGCACCTTCTCTTGCAACTCCTATTATTTGTACTGAGCTTAATGAAAACCAAAGCATTAAACTCTTGAAGACTGGCGAGATCAAGACTGGTGAACCGCTCTTTGCCGTCGAGACAAAAGCATAAAAATTATTTATAAGGATGCTGATAAAAATAAAACCGGCCTCGTATTGAAGCCGGTTTTATTTTTATTTAAGTACTACACTTAAGAATGCTTTCAAGCGTTCGTTGGTAGGATTGTCAAAAACATCTTTAGGTTTGCCTTCAACTTGAACAATGCCATCAGCCATAAACATTACCCTTGTCGCAACCTCACGAGCAAAGCCCATTTCGTGAGTAACAACGATCATAGTCATTTTTTCTTCGGCTAAAGCCTTCATGGT
Source organism: Phascolarctobacterium sp. (assembly GCA_030523325.1). Lineage (GTDB taxonomy): Bacteria > Bacillota > Negativicutes > Acidaminococcales > Acidaminococcaceae > Phascolarctobacterium_A. Next base: position 85,127 of record JAUNIS010000002.1, on the reverse strand, counting down.
TTTTAATACTTCACCAACTAATTCAGGATCCAAAGCACTAGTAGGCTCGTCGAAAAGCATAATCTCTGGATTCATGCAAAGAGCTCGCGCAATCGCAACACGTTGTTGTTGGCCGCCGGACAATCTCGAAGGATATTCGTCACGTTTTTCAGAAAGTCCAACCTTAGCTAGTAATCTTTCTGCCTCTTCGACAACTTCAGCTCTCTTGCGCTTTTGCACTTGAATAGGACCTTCGATTAAATTTTCTAGTACAGTCATATGCGGGAATAAATTAAATTGTTGGAATACCATGCCCATGCTACAAACAATTTCTTTTTGAACATCTTCTGGAGCATAGCGAACTTTGTCGCCAACAGTTTCTACGAATGATTTCCCATCAACGAGAATGTTTCCTCTCGTAATGGTTTCTAATTTATTCAAGCAACGCAAAAAGGTAGACTTGCCACTACCAGAAGGTCCTATTACGGCAATAACCTCACCCTCTTCTACGTCAAGGTTTATGCCTTTTAAAACCTCTAAATCACCAAAATATTTATGAATATCATGAGCTTCGATTTTCTTCATGCTTTCCTCCTACTTGTCATATCTGGAAAAATGTTTTTCCAGACGTTCGAATATTACAGTGAAAAACAGTGTCGCCAAGAGATAGAAAACCGCAGCTACAATAAACGGTATGATAGAAAAGTCACGTTGAACAAGATTACGTGCTGTACGCATCAAATCGTTCATAGCCAAAACATATACAAGAGAAGTATCTTTTACAAGTGTAATAGTTTCATTGGAGATTGGCGGTAAAATAATACGGAATACTTGTGGCAAAACAATACGTTTCATTGTCTGCAGGTAATTCATACCTAAAGTATGAGCAGCCTCGTATTGACCTTGTGGAATTGCTTGGATGCCTGCGCGGAAAATTTCACAAAAATATGCTGCGTAATTTAAAACGAATGCTACAACAGCTGAATGAAAGTCCGGCAAACGAATATCGAATACCGGCAAAACAAAATATACGAAAAAGATTTGCAACATCAAAGGAGTACCACGCATTATCCAAACGTATAAGCCAATGATACTTTGCAAAAATTTAAATTTTGAAACCCTGCCCAAAGCAAGCAAGATGCCAAGGGGAATGCTCAACAAAATGGTAATGATGAATACCTGAAAGGTCATTTCACAACCAGCAATCATTTGGGGAATAATTTTAATAACGTAATCCATAATTCTCTCCGATTTTAGTATATTAAAGCGATGTCGTAATTATATCATATTCAGGATATTTAGACAAGAAATAAAAACTTAACGGTTGTAGATTAAGTTAAATCACAATCGATATCTCGTCATAGAGAAGAAAAATTATTTTTAGATCCTTAGCCTGCAAAATTTTTATAAGCGAGTGCTGTTGTTAATCTATTGAACTCTTCGTAAATTTTTTTGTTCTTCAACATCATGTTTGTCATCAACATTCTTGCTGACAACTTCATTCCCTTTCAAAAAAAATTTTTTATCCGTCCTTAACTGTTCAGCTATCTAGTCTTTTAATAAATCGTTCCGCCAATTTAATTAATCCTTTGCAATTTTTTCGCATACAAAAAACTGGCCGACCCTACGGTCGACCAGTTTTAGAAATTTTTTTTGAATTAAGCTTCAACTTTTTTCTTGCCAGAAAGAATTTGATATCCTTCGATAGCAAGTTCAACAGCCAAAACAATCAAGAGTACGCCAAAGAATACTTGAGAGTAAGGACCCCAGTCAGCTTTGCCGCTTTGAATAATTGCCCATTGAGCTTTGGTATTGAGAGCCAAAGAAGAAATGGTTACAACCATCATAAAGCAAGTCGGGATAACGAACATCTTGTTGTTCTTGCCAATGTTATTGAGCCAAGCAGCAACAGCCATCAGACCAAGAGCTGCCAAAAGTTGGTTTGCAGAACCGAACAGTGCCCAAATTTTAGCAAAGCCGTTCATACCGAGCATAACACCAAAGAATACAGTGATAAGAGTTGCGAAATACGGATTAGCTAAGAAGCCGCGAATACCACCAACATTTTCAGCTGTTTCACCAGCCGCAGTATCCAGCCAAAATTCTTGGAACATAAAACGACCAAGACGGGTAGCTGTATCCAGAGAAGTCAGACAGAATGCAGAATAAGTTAAAACTAAAAGAGTATTCAATACATCAAAGGTACCAGGAATAGTGTCATCAATCATATGAGCAATGCCACCACCGAAGATAGCAACAGGACCTTTAAGCAATGCATTCGGATGACTCTGATTCCAACTGAATGCATATGCACATGCACACAAGGTTAATACTGCGAGCACACATTCAAGAAGCATACCGCCATAAGCGATGGGTTGAGCATCGGTTTCTTTATCCAATTGTTTGGAAGTTGTACCAGAAGATACGAGAGAGTGGAAACCGGAAATCGCACCACATGCGATAGTAGTAAAGAGTACGGGGAATACATAAGTTTTGCAGTTAGCGCCTTCGATAAGAGGCAAGCTGCTAAAGGAAGGTTGTGCAACAACTACACCAATGAATGCAACAAAGAGCATTGCATACAGAAGGAAGGATGATAAATAATCGCGAGGTTGCAAAAGAATCCAGACAGGAGTTACAGAAGCAATTGCGATATAAGCACCAACAAGCCACATCCAAGTAGAATGTTTAAGATAAAGAGGATGCCAATTGATACCAATCCAAATAATTGCAACGATTGCTACGATACCAATAAGAGTAGAAGTAACCATGGACGCATTGCGACGATAAACAAAGAAACCAAAAACCATTGCAATTAAAATAAAGAGCAAGGATACCATTGCAACACGAGCCGGGTTAACAGATTGAGCCATGATAACATTGCCAGAAGCATCAAATTTAGCAGCAAAGGTAGATGCAACGATTGCGGCGAATGCTGCAACGACAAGAATCAAAGTCAGGTAAGCAAAGATAATAAAAAGACGTTTTGCGCGTTTACCCATATTAACGGAAATAATTTCGCCAATGGAACCGCCGCGATGACGAACAGAAGCAACGAGTGCGCCATAGTCATGTACGCCACCGAAGAAAATGCCGCCAATAAGAATCCAACCTAAGCAAGCAAGCCAGCCAAAGCCTAAGCTGATTGCACCGATAGGACCAGTAATTGGGCCAGCGCCTGCAATTGAGGAGAAATGGTGACCCATGAGTACAGGTGCGGGAGCTGCTACATAGTCAACACCATCTGCCATAGTGTGGGCAGGAGTTTCGATTTTATCATCGATACCCCACTCTTTTGCAAGCCAGGAACCATAGATTTTGTAGCCAGCACCAAGGATGGCAATACAAATCAAGAGGATTACAAAGCCGTTCATAAAAATAAACCTTCTTTCCAAAATAAAAAAATAAAAATAATTACATATATGAAGCTCATTGCTTCATAATAAATATATTCAAAATCGCCAAAGGCGAATTTGATTCATTAACGAAAGATTTTACGGATGAAACCCTTTATACCCCTACGCTTTTCTTTAAAGCCTTCGGGGTCTAAAGAATATTCAAGAATATCTTCCATGCGTTTGCTGCCCGGAGAGACAATAATTTTTTCAGGAATAACCAAGCTTACCATTTGGTCCATCCATCCATGGAACGACATTTTAAAATTCTCTCGTTTTTGAAACTTAGAAATATGACGAATAGCTTCGTCATCGGCTGAACTAGCAACAATTACTGTTGCAATATAAGAACAACGATGCTCTGGACCTGGAACAATACATTCCATACCTCTCTTGTAGCTTTCTTCAAGAGCCTTTTCCAAAGCTACCATTGTAAGGTGTCCCACATTAAAAAAGTAGACATACTCATGGCTTTGTGCTTCCCAAATCACAACCTTGCGCGTCATGACGAAAGCACCCTCCTCCTCGTCCATGCGACCACTAGAAACCAAAGTAATTTCCGAACAAGAATCGTCTGAGCTGTCCACTTCCTTCAGCGCCGTTGCTGATTCATTGTGAAGAATATACCAGCGAGAATAAACATCTAGAATTTTTTCCAGTGCTCCTCCTCGAGAAAATATTGTTTTGTTCATATTCTACCTAGCAAATAAAATAATTTTATATAACATCTCGAACAATATACGCCATATTGTATCATTACTACATACATAATGCAACACGTAATTTGCCAAAAATTTAATTTTTTTCAATAAATTTTCTTGTTTTTGTTATAAAGACTATGTATACACTATTTTTGTTTGTTTGAAACGAAAATTTGTCTATTTCCAAAAGATGAAAACAAAAAATGGCTACAGCTTAAAACTGCAGCCATCTGATAATTAAACCAAAAATTATTTTGCGTCGTATTTAGTGATATCGATGCCAAGCCATTTTTCAGAAACTTTTTTACAGGTGCCGTCTTTCTTCATTTCGTCCAAAACTTTATCAACCTTAGCGATTAATTCTTTGTCTTCTTTACGGAAAGCAACTGCAACGACTTCTTCACCCATATTTTCTTTCAGGATTTTGTACTTGCCAGGATTTTTCTTGTCATAGTAACCAGCGAGAACAGCGTCAACGATTGCAACATCTACGCGTTTGTTGTCTAATTCCAAATAAATTGATGCAAATTCAGGATATTTACGATAATCTTTCAGAGAATCTTTTAAAGCCTTGTTCTTAGGCAGCTCTAACAAATAAGAACCCGTGGAATCGTCTTGAACTGCTACGCGTTTGCCAGCGAGATCTGCTTTAGATGCGATTTTAGAATCAACAGGAACAACTATCATTTGAGCGTTAGTGATGTAAGGTTTGGTCAGGCCGTAAGTTTTTTCACGTTCCGGATTAACGGTGAAGCAGTTCCAAATCATATCGATACGTTTGGATTTGATTTCAGCTTCCTTTGCGCCCCAGTCGATAGGTTTGAATTCAGCTTCCATGTTCAAACGTTTGCATGCTTCACGAGCAAGATCGATATCCATGCCAACAATTTTGTTGTCTTTATCTCTGAAGCCCATAGGAGCAAAGTTGTCGTCCAAACCGATAACAATTTTTTGAGCAGGTTTTGCAGGAGCTGCTGCTTTTTTCTCTTCAGCTTTTTTATCTCCACCACCGCAACCAACAATTGCCATACCCATAACTGCTAAGGTTAAAACTGCTGCTAATTTTTTACCAAATTTCATTTTAATTCCACCCTTTCAATATTCTGCGATTCTCTCGCTTGATTTTTGAGTACATGCTTATTATACTTTAGCGTGCTAAATTTGTAAAGAATATTTTTATCAATGCTGACAAGTTTTTTTGAAAACTTTTTTTCTTAAAAATTAAATCATGAGTTATAATATAATTAGATTAAAAAAATAAGGAGTGAAGCGAATGCTTATTCAAGAAAAAAAAATTGACGTGGCAATGAATCGTTTTGGCGGCGATGGAGAAGTAATCATCGAACATTATATTACTGAATCAATGTTGAACTCATCCGTCGTTATGTATGCTAAAGTAATATTAAAACCCGGCTGCAGTTTGGGTTATCACGCACACGTTGGCAACACCGAAACCATTGTAGTTTTGTCTGGCAGCGCCGAATACAACGACGATGGTAAAAAAATAATTCTGAAGCCCGGCGATATTGTTCATTGTTTAGAAGGACATAGCCATAGCATTGGCAATGCGGCAGCTGCTAAAGAAGATTTAATTCTCCAAGCCTTAATTATTAAGACAAATGCTTAAAAGAAAACGCTCACCTTTTGGTGAGCGTTTATTTATTTGATTATTCTTGCTTCGAGATAGAAACGTTTGTCGTTAGCTTCCCCAACAGAAAATGTTTTGCGCGGGTAAACCCCTTGAGTTGCAATGCGGTCGAAAATTTCTCCCTTCTGAATTGCCGGCAAGAAAATCCCCAGAGAATTTTTATGCTCGCTAACAATTTTTTCTACGCCATCATGAACGTAATCGATGTCGCCTTGATGAGTTAGAAGATATTCATCGATAATAGGTTGCAGCGTCTCGATAGGAATTTGGTTTGCTTTGACATCAATCATTAATTCCCCTTTACTTGAAGCAGTCATCCATTGAATGGGATAAGCGCCTTTGGTCTTGCTCTCAACAAATTTCAAGAAATTTTCTACGTCAATGTCAAAAAGAACTCTATGAATTGGTTCAAAGGCGATGGAGTCATCGTAAATATTTTGCAGCTCCACCATTGCATATCTCGCCTTTTTGTTCGTTTTGTCATCCTCGTAGACAGATTTAGCCGTTGCCAAAGAATGGTTGCCGTCACCAACAATTAATTGCGGAGTATTTTGTGCTTCCATTAGAACGCAATACTCAGCATATTTTTTGTCGAATTCCTTGCAAATCTCACCATCAACAAGCCAGCCTGCGATATGTCCGCCATCCATCATCATCTCAAAGTCATAAATTTTCTTCATTTGGTTCTTCTTAGAAGCAAGATAACCAACTAAAGAATTTTCTTTGTCGTTGCAGAAAAGAATGACGTGTGCAAGCTCTAGTTGAGCTTTGTCACGCACAGCCTTACGAGGAGGAATTCTTTCAGGAACAGTTTTTTCTGTGGGTTTAATATCACACTTAACACCTTCGATATAACTATACTGCTCCATATCAACAACGCCCACAATCCCAGGACGAACTACGCCCGAAGCAAGTGTACGTTCAAGGTAGATGTAGCAATCGTTATATTCCTTGAGAATGCCTGCGTCGAGATAAGCATGCATGCTCTCGTTAATTTTTTCTACGCGCGGCGAATTATCCTTCGCAAGATAAACCTCGGGAAGAATAAGCCTTAAAGCGGAAGGATTTTCGCCGACGATTTGTTCAACATTTTTCCAATAGTCTTGGTCGGAAGTATACTGGTCGCAAGCAATTACGGACCATTTATTCATATCCACACCATTAGGAAGCAAAAAATTAGCCTTTAAAAATGCTACGCTATTCATTTAAATTAAATTCCCTCGCAATTAATCATCTTCACATCTTGGATGCCTTCAATACCTTTGATTCTTAAGATGATGTCATTAGGCAAGTCGTTACTTACAGCAATCGCCATGATATTCATGCCCTCGTGCCCTGTTTGACCTACTTGCATACCATTAATGTTAATGCCTGCTTGACCGAGGAGAGTTGCAATCTGACCTATCATATTAGGCTTATCTTCATGAGGAGCAAGAATCAGATAGCCTTCAGGCTTGAAGTCAATGCGATATCCGTCGATACCAACAATTTTGGCTTCATTGCCGTTAAAGAGTGTACCAACGATTTCGTGCTCGCCCTTAGAGGTTTTAAGTCTGCAGGTAATAGCAGTATGATAGTAGGATGGTTTATGAGATTTACTTTCTTTAATAGAAATATTGCGTTTCTTAGCCTCTTGACCTGCATTAACATAGTTAACGCGTTCTTGGAGAATCGGAGTCAGAACGCCTTTAATAAGTGCTGTCGTGAGAGCTTGAGTTTCTGTATCAGCCAGGTCACCAGTATATTCAACTTCGATATCTGTAATTGCTGCATCGGCAAGATAGATGCCAACTGTACCCATGCGCTCAGCAAGCTTGAAATAGGGTTGAATAACGGCTGCAACAGATTTAGGAATAGGAGCCATATTAACAGCAGTCATAACAGGACGCCCTTCAAGCGCGTCGATAACGCCAACAGCAACGTCAACGGATACACCGATTTGTGCTTCTTTAGTAGATGCGCCAAGGTGAGGAGTTTGCACTACGTTAAAGAGACCGATGAACGGATTGTTTTCTTTGGTAAGCGGTTCCCAAGGATAAACGTCGATAGCCGCACCAGCAATCTTGCCAGACTTAACTGCATCTGCAACTGCGTAAGGATCCATGCAGGCACCACGTGCACAGTTAACAAAACGAACACCGTCTTTCATTTTGCTAATTGCTTCGGCATCAATCATTTTTTCTGTTTCTTTTGTCAGCGGAGTATGAATAGTAATGTAGTCGGATTCTTTTAAGAGAGTATCGAAGTCAACTAATTCAACACCAACAGAATGAGCGCGTTCTTCGGTGATATACGGATCGTAACCAATAGTACGCATTTCCATGCCTTGCATACGAGTTGCAACACGACTACCAATACGACCTACACCGATGATACCTAAGGTTCTGCCTTGAACTTGAATACCATCAAAGCTCTTGCGATCCCATTTGCCTTCTTGAAGGGATTGATGTGCTTGGGGAATGTGACGAGTCATGCTCATGAGCATTGCTACAGTGTGTTCAGTTGCAGCCAAGGTATTTCCTTCTGGTGCATTGAGAACCATAATACCATGAGCTGTCGCAGCCGGAACATCAATATTATCAACGCCAACACCTGCGCGACCAATTACTTTCAGTTTAGTTGCGTGCTCAATAATTTTTTTTGTGATGGAAATTTGGCTACGGCTTACCAGTGCATCATATTCGCCGATAATTTTGCAGAGCTCATCTTCCTTCATATTAGGCATAACATCTACATCAAAATGTTGTTTTAAAAGTTCAATACCTTTAGCATTAACGTCGTTACTTACAAATACTTTCATTTTTCTATCTCCTTATTGATTAGCTTTTTGATATTCTTTCATAAATTCTGCCAGAGCCTTGCAAGCTTCCATAGGAACTGCGTTATAAGTGGAAGCACGACAACCGCCAACAAGACGGTGCCCGCCAATACCTACGAAGCCCGCTGCTTTACCTTTAGCAACAAAATCTTTTTCCATCTCGGGAGTTGCCAGGTTAAAGGTAATGTTCATGAGGCTACGAGAACCGGGTTCTGCGTGACCCTTGTAGAAGCCATTAGAATTGTCGATAACATCGTAAATAATTTTTGCTTTCGCTTGGTTATTTTTAGCGATTGCTTCTACGCCGCCTTGTGCCTTGATCCATTTCAAGGTTTTGTTAATCATATAAATGCAGAACACGGGCGGAGTGTTATATAAGGAATCGTTGTCCAAAAAGGTTTTGTATTTAAGCATGGTCGGTAAATTAGTATTTGCTGTCTCGACGAATGCTTTCTTCGCGATAACTACGACTACACCAGCTGGAGCCAGATTCTTTTGGGCGCCTGCATAAATTAAGTCAAATTTTGAAACATCAACCTTACGAGAAAGAATGTCGGAGCTCATATCACAAATCACAGGAACATCAAATTCCGGGAAGCTTTGCCATTCAGTGCCGTAAATAGTATTATTAGAAGTTAAATGTACGAAAGAAGTATCGGGAAGAATGCTGTATTCTTGAGGAATGTAGCTGTGATTTTTATCGGCGGATGATGCTGCTTCATAAGCTTGACCATAAACTTTAGCCTCGGCCATAGCTTTTTTAGACCACACGCCAGTATTTACATAAGCCGCATGCTTTTTGGTGTTAAAATTAGCAGCAGTCATAAAGAACTGTAAGCTACCACCACCTTGAATAAACATCACCTCGTAATCATCAGGAATTTCCATGAGCTCTTTCATAAGAGCTTTAGTCTCAGCATGAAGCGCGTCGTATTCTTTAGATCGATGACTCATTTCGATAATGCTCATGCCTGTATCTGCAAAATTTAAAAATTCAGCTTGTGCTTCTTGAAGAACTTCCAGAGGAAGTGCGCTAGGACCTGCGTTAAAATTGTACGCTCTTTTCATTACTGTTCACCTTCTAAAAAAAATATAAGAGAAGCCATCCCCTTTGGGACGAGCTTCTCCTTCTCGCGGTACCACCCAAATTGCTACGTTGCAAGAAAAAAGAAAACTCCCGTTCCCCATGGGACGAGAGTACTCGCGGTGCCACCCAAATTGCTTGTAGCCATCTTTTCTACGCTATAGCGGGCGTTCCCGTCAGACTCATCACCTGAGACTCCAGAGCGGAAAGAATATTTTCCGTTATCGGCTTGCACCAACCACCGACTCTCTACAAACTAAAAAATATTCGCTTCTCTATCATAGACTAGAATTATTAAATTACTCATATTGTAGCACCTAAAAAATAATAGTCAAGTAAAAAATACTTTTTCCTGAATGTATACATTATTTATGCTCTATTATTTACATTTTATTCTAATTTTCTTGTAAAAGTCCAAGTAGCAATCCCCAATGTTACAAAAGAAATAGCAAGCAAAGGCAAAACAAATTTCCACATCATGGAATAGTTCAAGCCTCTGAAGAAAACCATTTGCGTACCATCCATAAAATACCAAACCGGATTGATGCGAGTGATGAATTGAGCTAAATCAGGCATGTCCTGCACAGGAGAAACAAAGCCTGACAGCATAAAAGCAGGCACCTGGAAGGTCATAACACCAAGGATGGCTTGTTGCTGAGTTTTAGTAACGGAGGAAATGAAGAGACCAACCCCGCTAATTGCAAGCAAGGCTGTAAACATCATAATCAAAAGCTGCATAAGGCTTCCTACCATTGGCACTCCATAAACAAATACAACAACCCCGGTCATGAACATGGTTACCGTCATAGCAATTAAAAGTGGAGGCAAAAGTTTGCCGATCATAATCTCCACGGGGAGAAGCGGGCTGATGATGAGCTGCTCGAATGTCCCATTTTCTTTTTCACGACAAACGGACATGCTTGTCAGCATCAGCGTACAGCTTAAAGCTAACATAGGCACAAGCATTTGCAAAATATAAAGCTGGTAATCAAGATTTTGGTTGAACCAATTACGACTCACTACATTTATGGCCGTGGTACTGATAGGAGCCACCTTGTTAGAATAGGTACCGATAATTTGCATAGCATAGCCGGAAGCCATAGAAGCTGAGCTCGTTTGACGACCATCTGCAATCAACTGAACATCCGTTGCAGTTTTTTGTTTTATTTTAATAGCAAAATCATCGGGAACAATCAGTCCCAACTGAACCTTCTGGGTTTCAATTTTATCACGCAAAGCATCTAGGTTTTCTACATAATATAAATTACGAAAACGGGTCGACCCAGCAAAGCTTGACAATAGTTCTCTTGACTCAGGAGTACGAGAATAATCGAGAACTGCCATATCAATATTTTTTACTTCCATGGTTACGGAATTCGCAAATAAAAGCAGTTGGATGATGGGCATACCCAAAACAAGTCCTCGAGATTTAGGATCCTTCCAGATGGTGATAAACTCCTTATACATAAGCGCTAAAATTCTGCGGATATGGAGGCGAATAATTTGCACGGAAGTCATGACTTCACCTCCTTGGGAACTTTATCTTCCAAGCGAGTATAAGTCTTCTTATAAACTACTGCGAATAAAAGCACGGACAGAATGGCCAAATACATAGCACTTGTAAAAACAACCTTAGGAATTGTCCCCGCGAGGAATTCGCTTTCGATGAAGGTGACAAAATATCTCGGAGGCAAGAGCATGGTCAGAGTCTGGAAAAATTCTGGCATGGAATTAATTGGGAACATTAAGCCTGACAAAAGCTGAGCCGGCATGAAGCCAACGCCAAGAGCTGCCTGACAAGCGAGAAACTGATTCTTAAAAATAGTAGAAATTGTCAGACCCAAACCGATGCAGCAAAGAATAAACAAAGAGCAGACAAAAAGCGTACTTATAATACTGCCATGAAAAGGCACGCCAAAAACCTGAACGCAAAGCACGAGGCTAAAGCAACAAGAAAGCATGGCTAAAATAAAATACGGAACATATTTGCCAGCAACAAGCTGCAAAGCAGTTATATGAGTTCCAAGTAAGGATTCCATGGTCCCTCGCTCCCACTCACGAGCGATAACAAGACTAGTCAATAAAAGTCCCACAAGATTCATCGTAATAGCCATGGAACCAGGCAAAATAAAATGATGACTGTTGATGCTCTGATTATACCAAAGACGCACCTGCGTATTAACGATGGGCGATTTAATATTGTGAGCATATTTTGATAAGCTAAGCCAAGTATTGGCAGCTGATGTAACATAGCTTTGTACATAGTTGGCACTGTTTAAGGCCGCACCATCAGTAATAACTAAAAGATTAGCCACCCCACCCTGCTCAAGCTTTTCAGTAAAATCGTTAGGAATGATGATTGCTCCATTAATTTTTGCATCGCTAATGTCCTTGTACATGCTATCCTTATCCGTGTAAACGTAGCTAGTCATATATTTGGATTTAGAAATGCTATCCACAAAGCTTCTCAGTTCTGGATTCGTATCCTCGATACGTACGCCAAGATAAACCCTCGGGGTATCGAGATTAACTCCGTACATATAAATTACCATCATAATTGCAGGGATGATAAAAGCAACAAGAATGGTGGACGGGTCTCGAATGATTTGCAGTATTTCTTTTTTAATGAGAGCAAGTGTAATTTTCATGCCTTAAACCTCAATACTACTTTTTTCGATTATTCTAATAAATGTGTCTTCCATGTTATCAGCGCCAACGGATGCTTTGAGCTCATCCGGTGTTCCGATAGCGATGGTCTGTCCTGCTAAGAACAAAGAAATATGATCGCAGTATTCTGCTTCATCCATAAAGTGAGTCGTAACTAAAACAGTGACGCCTTTTTTCGCAAGGGCGTTAATATGCTGCCAAAATTCTCTACGACCAACTGCATCAACGCCCGATGTTGGTTCATCGAGAAATAGTACGGGCGGCTCGTGAATAACTGCACAAGCTAAAGAAAGTCTTTGCTTAATACCTAGAGGCAAATCCTTGGTAGGCGTGTTAGCATATTTATCAAAGCCAAAAATTTCTTTGAGCTCGGCGATACGTTTGCGACCGGTAAAATAATCTAATCCGTAAATGCCTACGAAGAAATTCATATTTTCTTCGATGGTTAAATCGCCGTAGAGCGAAAACTTTTGCGCCATATAACCCAAGTAGGAGCGAGCCACGCTCGGATTATCTTGAATATCAATGCCAACTATCCGAGCCGTACCGCTTGTTGGTTTAGCAAGACCGCACATCATCTTAAAGGATGTGGATTTACCTGCGCCGTTTGGCCCGAGGAGCCCGAAAATTTCGCCGCGTTTAATTCTAAAAGTATTATTCTTAACAGCGTAGAAATCTCCATAACGTTTACAAAGATTATCGGCTTCAACGGTGTATTCGCTTTGAGGCGCAACAATTTCGTAATCTTCGGCCAATTTCGAAGGCTCGTCCTCAAAACCGCCCATCAGCTTAACAACTTCTTCCTCGAAACCTTTGGCTGTTGGGCTAAGAGTAGCCGGCTTGCCCTGAAACAAAAGCTTGCCCTTATCAAGCACAACGGCTTCGTCGAAATTATGTGCTTCATCCAAATAAGACGTAGCCCAAATAACAGCAGTATCTTCGGTCAGAGAATCCTTAACGAGTTTGATTAATTCTCGGCGGCTAATGGGGTCGACACCAACGGACGGCTCGTCCAAAATTAAAAGTTTAGGATTACCCAGAAGCGTACAAGCTAGGCCCAGCTTTTGCTTCATGCCGCCTGACAATTTGCCTGCCAATCTTTTGGTAAAAGGTGCAAGGTTAGTCATATCCAAGACTTTTTCAAAGTCGTGGGGCTTATCTCTAAGGTCCGCATAAAGCTCAAGATTTTCTTGAATGCTCAAGTCCTCGTACATGCCAAACTTTTGCGGCATATAACCAATGACTTGCACAATGTCGTCTTTATTCGTTGTCGGATCATAGCCCAAGGTAGAAATCTCACCAGCATTTGGCAAAAGCAAGCCGATGATAAGACGCAAAAGAGTTGTCTTACCTGCTCCGTCAGCGCCCATGAGTCCAGTAATTTTGCCCGTAGGAAAATCCAGACTCAAATCATCTAGGGCTATAATGTCTCCAAACTTTTTTGTTACGTTCTTAATACTTACAGCATTCATTTGCTTTGCTTTTCTTGTTCCTTGTTTTGTTCTTCTTTGAAATCAAGCTTAATGGTCGTGGGCATGCCTTGACGCAGGAATTTGTCAGGCTCATCCACGTAAACACGAATCTGATAAACTAAATCTGTTCTTAATTCTTCGGTCTGCACAGTTTTCGGAGTAAACTCAGCAGTAGGAGAAATGTAACCAACTCTTCCTTTATAAGAACGTTTTTCCCCAGTCTTAGGGTCAACTGTATCCGTCAAAACGGTTGCACTCATATCCGGATAAACATTTCCTAATTGTTTTTCGCTAATATATGCGCGAATCCACATAGGTTTCATTTTAGAGAGAGTATAAATTGTTTGACTTGCAGAAACAGTCGCACCGGGCTCTTGAGCACGAGAAATAATCGTACCTTCCTCTGGAGCAATCAACTTAGTATAAGCGAGTTTGTTTTCAGCAATTTTTGCTGCTTCCTTAGCAGCCTCTACGCCAGCAATATTTGCCGTAAGATTGTGAGTAATATTTTCAAACTCCAATTGAGAAATAACATTTTGTCGAGCCAAAGCACTATAACGATTATATTTATCTTGTGCAGCAGCCTCCTGAGCCTCCAGTTGTTTTACTTGAGCCTGAGCTTGACGCAAAGCCATTTCATAATCGGAAGAATCTAAGACTGCCACAACCTGACCAGCCTTGACAGCGTCACCTTCTTCAACTAAAAGCTCTTTAATTTTTCCACTTACCTGAAAACTAAGATTAGTTTGACGAATCTCGACGTTGCCGTAAAGAATCGCTTTGTCGACATCTTCTTTAGTTTGATTTTTATAATAGTAGAAGCCGCCAGCAGCTAAAGCCAGAACGATGATTAAGATAATAATTTTTTTCATAACGAAAACTCCTTTATAAAATGCTTTATTAATCAAGTACTTATCTGTACAAATTCGCAATTACTTTCCGTTAAACAAATTATAACATAATAATAAGATTTTTCGAGACAAGATAACTACAAAAAATTTTACGCTATAAAAAAACCTTTACGAAAATCCTATTTTTTTCTATTTACAATACTTTAGATATGATATAATTATTTTGTATATTGATATTTAAGGAGGACGAAAATGTATATTCCTAAATTACATAAAATGTGGGTTTGTCAAAATGCCGACGGAGGCATTTACATGTATCCGAAAATGGCTAACCGTCACGGCTTAATCGCCGGTGCAACCGGCACAGGTAAAACCGTAACTCTTAAAGTTTTAGCAGAAGCTTTTTCCGAAATGGGTGTGCCCGTATTTTTAGCAGATATTAAAGGTGACGTATCCGGTATGCTCCTACCTGGCGAAGATAGTGCAGGATTTCAAAAACGTTTGAAAAATAAATTAGGCCTTGAGATGCCTTGGAAATTTCAAGGCTATCCTGTGCGTTTTTGGGATGTTTATGGTAAAATGGGTCACCCTGTCCGCACTACCATCTCCGATATGGGTCCCGATTTAATCGCCCGCCTTTTAGAATTAAACGATACGCAAACTGGCGTACTTAATATTGTCTTCCGTTACGCGGATGAAAACGGTCTCTTACTCCTAGACTTTAAAGATTTAAGAGCCATGGTAAAATATTGCGGTGACAATGCAGCTGAACTTAAAACAGAATACGGCAATGTTTCCTCTGTTTCTATCGGCGCCATTCAAAGAGCTCTCCTGCGTCTTGAGGACCAAGGTGCTAATACTTTTTTTGGAGAACCAGCTCTTGATATCAAAGATTGGTTCCAAACTGCAGAAGATGGTCGCGGCATGATTAATATGCTTTATTGCTGCGAGCTCTTCCAAAATCCTTTGCTCTATTCCACTTTCTTACTGTGGATGCTATCTGAATTATACGAATCTCTTCCTGAAGCAGGCGATCTTGATAAACCTAAGATGGTTTTCTTCTTTGACGAAGCTCACTTAATCTTTAAGGACGCACCTCGTTCTCTCTTGGACAAGGTTGAACAAATCGTCCGCCTCATCCGTTCTAAAGGAGTTGGCATTTATTTCATCACCCAATTGCCTGCAGATATTCCTGACAGCGTGCTCTCGCAGCTCGGCAACAAAATCCAACATGCTTTGCGTGCTTATACACCTAAGGATCAAAAAGCTCTCAAGAGCGCAGCGCAATCCTTTAGACAAAATCCTAACATCAACTGCGAAAAAGCTCTCTCCGAGCTTGGCACAGGTGAAGCCTTAGTTTCACTCTTAAACGAAGACGGTATTCCTTCCGTAGTCCAAAGAGCCTGGGTAATGCCGCCTCGTTCCTTGCTTGATGTTTGTCCAGACGAAACTCGTTTCAAAGTCATGAAGGAGAGTCCTTTGGCTGAAAAATATACCGAGACCATCGACAGGGAATCTGCTTACGAAATTTTAACTCACAAGGTTGAAGAACAAATCAAAGCCGAAGAGGAAGCTAAAGAAAAAGCTGAAGAAGAAAAGAAAGCAGCTTTCGAGGCTAAGCTAAGAGAGAAAGAAGAGGCTGCTCGTCTTAAGGAAGAAGAAAAGGCTCGCAAGGAAGCTGAACGCGAGGCTGCCCGTCAAGAAAAGGAAGCCAACAAGCGCAAACCTAAGACTGCAGTCGATAAGGTTGTAGATAGCACTGTCAACTCGCTTACTCGTAGCATTGGTACAAAAATTGCTAGAGGTATCCTCGGTTCCATGACTAAAACCTCTACCAAGTCTTCCAGCAAATCAACAGCAAGCAGCGCCTCCACTCTGCTCGGAGCCCTTGGTAAAATGTTTGGCAAATAATTTTGGAATGCCCAATTTCTTTGTAAACAAGGGAAGCCTAAAAGCTTGCACGACAAATGAAAAATTAAGACGGCATGTCAGATTTGAAAAGCTGACATGCCGTCTTTTTTGTTTTACAGATTGCCTTTAAATTTTTTGGAATTCTTTTTGCTTTTCTTAGGATAAGTTTTGTAAGAAATTTTTTGACTCACTTGGTCTGCTTGTTTCTTGTGTTCTTCAATGTTAGTTTGATTCGTTTGTTCTGCAGATTTCTTTCGGTCCGCTTGATTATTTTGTTCTGCTTCGAGGTTTTGCGCGTTCTCTTGGGTTTGTGTTACTTCGGACTTTGTTTTCTCTGCGTCTTCTTTAGCTTTTTGCTCGGCTTCAAGTTTTGCTTTGGCTTCGGCTGCAGCCCGAGCTTGACTAACAGTGTAGGTCGGTAAGTCTTCTGGTTTTACTCGAGGCTTGGACGGCTGGTCTTGCGTGCTTAAGGCAGCAGCCTTAGTGCCAATTTTTGCCTTGCAATAACCAAGACCTGGATCCGCATAAAAATTATTAAAGCCGTACTGCATCATGAGCTTGGTATCGATAAATCTTGCGTCCTTCCAAGTGGAGCCGAGCAAAACAGTGAAGAGTCCCTTCCCGTCTTTATTTGCGTAACCAATAAAATTGCAGCCAGCAACCGTACCCGTACCGGTCTTAATGCCTTGAACCGGTGCGTAATACAAGGGTGAGCTTTCACGCATCATGTAATTAGTAGTATTAACATATCTATCGTTATATGGATGCACGTTTGACGCAGGAATGCTGTAACCTTTTTTTGCAACAATTTTTCTAATCAGATCATGCTTTAACGCTTCTTGGGCAATGATTGCCATATCGTAAGCGCAAGTATAATGGTCCTCGTGAAACCAACCCATGGGATTCACCCAATGAGAATGCACGAGTCCTAGAGTCTTCGCTCTTTTATTCATCAGCTCGACAAATTTAGGAATGGAACCAGAAATATATTCAGCCATGACATTAGCGATTAAATTACCAGAAGGAACGAGCATGATATTCAAAAATTCTTCAATGGTAAATTCCTCGCCGCAATAAATGTAAGGAGTCTCGTGTTCCTCGGGAACATTAGCAATGGCGTTCCAAGAAACTTTCGTCTTATCCTGCAGATTTTTACAATTTTCCATGACGAGAAGAGCTGTAAAAAGTTTTGTGGTACTTGCCGGATACATATCCGTCCTAGCATGCTTTGCGTATAAAATTTTAGAATTATCTTCACGAACCATTATGGCAGCATAACCATTAAGGTCCAACTCATCCGCGTAAGCATTCGCAGACACTAAGAAAAAAATGGTCGTCATTAAAATAAAAATTATTTTTCTCATGCTATCCTTCCTAAATTTATAAAAAATGAACGATTATTTTTTGCTCATTCTAATGCTTGTAATTTATTTCCTTCTCGATTGTATTTTCTTTGTAAAAAGAAAAGTCTCAAACTCAATAGTATGGCGGAGCTCAACACTCCTAAATCTAAGCTTTGCCAATAAGAAAACATACCCTGATGCAATTGATAATCTAAATAAAAACCAACTGGGATGCAAATCCCCCAATAGGCAATGATACTTGTTACAAAGGCTATATTGACATCTTTATACCCACGCAAAATTCCTTGGATCGGTGCTGCGATAGCATCGCCTACTTGCCAGATAACAGCATAAACGAGTAATTCTGTGATAAGCTTTTGCACACCTGCATCACTTGAATAAATTCTTGCGACTACACTACGACCAAAATATTCTCCCGTCATATAAAGTGCGGAGATAACAATACATAAACCAATGCCTACTTTAATATATTCGTAAGCGTCATGAAAACGTTTTCCTCCATACTCAACACCAATACAAATAGTCAAGGAAAGAGAAAACGCCAAAGGAAACATATATAAAAGAGAAGAAAAATTCAAAGCTGCCTGATGAGCAGCAATCGCATCAGTCCCAAACTTTGCGATAAAAAAAGCGACCACGCCAAAGACTGAAGTCTCCATGAATATTTGCAAGCCCATAGGAATTCCTAATTTTAAATATTCTTTAATCTTAACAAGTCTTAACTGCGGGACTCCTAGCACTTCGTATTTTTTAAATGGTTCTAAATGGGTAACAACCCAGGCAAATAAGAAAAATAGTATCCAAAAGGTTAGCCCAGTCGCAATTCCTGCTCCAACGCCACCTAAACGCGGCAGACCAAATTTACCGAAAATCAAAATATAATTTAGCAGTGCATTAATCGGCAGGGCTAAAAAATAAATTTTCATGGTAAGTCTTGTATAGCCCAATGTATCTACAAAATTTCTCAAGGGAGCCATACAGAAAAAAGGTAAAACACCAAGACCAATGCCCGCACTATATTTAATGGCAATATCGTAAACGGCTGGCTCTAGTCCTAAGCTTAAATAAAATATCGGTAAAGCGAAATAACAACAACCTACAACGAGAATCGTAAAGCACACAGCCAAAAATAATCCGTGACGAATAATATCCTGAATCTTATGATTTTCTCCTGCTCCAAGAAAATAAGCAACCTGGGGCATGGCCGCCATAAGAATACCTGTAAAACAAGTATGAATGGGCATCCACATATTTCCGCCGATAGCTGCCCCGGCAAGATCCACATTGCCAGCCTGCCCACTCATCGAAGCATCGAAAAAGTTCATGCTCATCACAGCAATCTGAGTGCAAATAATGGGCAGCATAATACTGACGAGCTTTTTTGCTTTATCCCTGTAGCTTTGCTTCAATAAAAACATCTAAACTTCCCTAATTTTCTTCGCATGCTTCGGCAAGCTCGGATAAGTAAGCCCACCTATCAACTAATTTATCCAAACGCTCCTGGGCATCGTTTTGAGCTTTCGTCAGCTCGTTTAATTTCACGAAATCACTGCCGCATTTATTTATCTCGAGGCCCAGCATTTTTACTTCGGCTTCTGTGCGAGCGATTTCTTGATCAATATTGTCTAATTCTAAACGCTCCCCGTATGTCATGCTTTTCTTCTTGGGAGCGGCTTTAACTTCGGTCGTCGTTTGAGTTTTCGCTTCTGCTTTCACAGAAGTATTTTCTTCTAACTCCTCGATATAATCTGTGTAATTGCCGTTATGAGGAACCACACTGCCATCTTCCTCTAAGGAAAAGATTTTTTGTGCGAAGCGGTCCAAGAAATAACGGTCATGGCTTACAGCGATGACTGCCCCTTGAAATTTATCCAAATAATCTTCTAAAACGCTTAGCGTCGGAATATCTAAATCGTTTGTTGGTTCGTCTAAGAGCAAAATATTCGGAGCACTCATAAGCACACGCAATAAATAAAGACGCCGCTTTTCCCCGCCCGATAATTTGCTTACGGGTACCCATTGTAAATCCGGCGGGAATAAAAATGTTTCCAGCATTTGTGCAGCACTGATGCGCGTGCCATCGGCCGTATCAATATAATTGTTGACTTCTTTAATATATTCGAGCACCCGCATGTTGGAATCTTCAAACTCGTTATGTTGAGAAAAATAACCAACCTTAACTGTCGTCCCCACTTTCATGCTTCCATAAGTTGGCTTAAGTCTGCCAGAAATTATATCCATTAGTGTAGATTTACCAGCACCGTTTGGTCCAACAATACCAATGCGATCATTACGTAGAAGAATGTAATCAAAGTTTTTTATATAACTTTTGCCATCCCAAACATGACCAATATTTTCTAACTCAATAATAGTCTTACCAAGGCGCGATTTTACGGAAGACATTTCTAAAGTATTTTCACTCTTAATGCTTTCGACTTCCTCTTTGATATGAGCGAAGCGTTCTACCCGGTCCTTAGCTTTGGTGCGACGAGCTTCAGCCCCACGACTAATCCATTTTAATTCGCGGCGATAAATATTTCTCAGTCTTTGTTGAGCACCTGCTTCTGCGACCCGTCTTTCTTCACGCTTCTCTAAGAAGAGCGAATAATTGCCAACATACACGTAGCCCTTGCCCATATCAATTTCCAAAGTACGATTAACAACGCGGTCAAAAAAGTATCGATCATGAGTTACCATGAGCAGAGCACCCTTGCGTTTTAAAAGCTGAGCCTCGAGCCAAGCAACTGTTGCATTATCCATATGGTTTGTCGGTTCGTCGAGAATTAATAAATCGCTCGGTCTTACAAGTACACCTGCAAGAGCCACCCTTTTGCGCTGACCTCCGGATAATTCACCCATCTTTTGGTTTAAATTAGTTATGCCCAGCTGAGTGAGTACAGCTTTGGCTTCGCTTTCCAATTGCCAGGCAAACTGGGTATCCATTTTTTGTTGTAAATCTAAAAGATTTTTTTGTAGCTTTTGACTGTCTGGATTAGCCGTTGCATTTTCAACGGCTAATTCGTATGTGCGTAAAAGCTGCATCAAAGGAGAATCGCCCTTGAAGATTTGTTCCAAGACAGTTGCCTCTGCTTCATATGGAGGGTCTTGAGGTAAGTATTCCATGACAATATTACCTGGGATGGTTAATGTTCCGCCACCTGCGTCATGAGTCGCAATCATTTTTAGCAGTGTGGATTTACCCGTACCATTAACACCGATAATCCCATACTTGTCTCCCTCTTCTACATTAAAGGTAACACCCTCAAAAAGAGTTCTCGCTCCGTAACTAAAGCTTAAATTCTCCGCCGATAATATCATCAGTTCTTCTCCTATATTTCGAAAATGTTTTCATTAGGTCATCTGAAAATTTTGCAAAGTAAAGGTTAAAAAATATTTGCAGATTCTAAAATTATTTCATCCTATTCTAAACATTTCGGATAAATTTAACGTAAATTAATTTGAGGCTAAAATTCGATAGTATATATTATAGCATAAAAAATTAAACCGAGCTCAAGATGAGCCCGGTTTATCTTATAAAATTTAATTAAAATTATTTTACTTCAGCCAAGATGGATTTGATATCGATTTTTTTCTTTTGCATATCCATCTTCATCAAGAAGTCTTGAGTTGCTTCCAAGTCTTTGATGTCAACATCGGTAATTTTGGTAGTGAAGTCGTACCAAGGAGCCATGATTTTTACTTCATCAACCTTCAGACCAGTTTCCTTAGCAGTAAAGTCGTAGGCTTTAGCTTGTTCCTTCTTCATAAAGTCGATGTTTTCTTGATGCAGAGCCAAATATTTCTTAACAACTTCTGGATGTTCTTTTAAAAGCTTACCACTTACACCAATAACGATGGTCGCATCAACTAAGCCTTCACCATTTACCAAAACACGTGCGCCAGCCTTTTGAGCACGCAAAACGTCGGCACCAGCTACAAGAGCCGCGTCAACTTCGCCAGAAAGTAATGCGTTTACACCAGCCGGAATGCCCAGGGAAACAAAATTAACATCTTTTTGAGTGAGCTTTGCTTTATCAAGAGCAGCCACTAAAATTTGATGGAGAATGGTACCCTTAGGACCTGCAACCTTTTTGCCTTTTAAATCGGCAGCGGATTTAATTGCAGGATCCTTTACCATAACATTAAAAGCTTTCGGTGCACGGCTATAAATACCAACAACTTTTACGTCCACGCCATTTGATGCAGCCAAGATAGCCGATGTTCCGCCAAGTGCCGAGCAAACATCCAAACTACCACTTGCTAAAGCTTCTGTTTGTTTTGCACCGGAATTAATTTCCGGGAAGGTAACCTTAATATTGTCTTTTGAAAAACCTTTCACCAAGGTTTGATTATTCTTATCAACGATACTAGGAATATTGAGAGGAGACTTAACATATGTCACCTTTAAATCTTTAATAGGAGGTGCGGTCGGAGCCGCTTTCTTTTCTCCGCCACAACCTGTAGCGAGAATCATTGCTGTTACCAGGCTTAAGCCTAAGGTTAAGATTTTTTTGTTCATAGTATGAACTCCTTTCCTGTAGCTGCAGCTGTTAATACAGTGCGTTTAAAATTTTTTTCCGCAAGATTTGAAATTCTTCTTGAGCTACCTCTCGCGGGCGGGGCAGGTCAATGCAGATGCTTTCTTTGATAGCACCTTTATCCATAATTAAAATGCGGTCGCCTAAAAGCAGGGCTTCCTCAACGTCATGGGTAACAAAAATAATTGTCTTCTTCTCATGCTCGTATAAAAGCAGGAGAGTTTCCTGAAGGCTGTGCCGGGTAAAATAATCGAGAGCGCTAAAGGGCTCATCCATCAAAATTACATCCGGATTATAAAAAAGCGTACGACCAAGAGAAACTCTTTGAGCCATACCACCAGATAACTGGTGAGGATATAAATTTCTTGCCTCGGTTAATTCTAAAAGCTGAAGAATTTCGTCGAGACGCTTTTTGTCGAGATTTTTATCATGAATGGCAGCAAATGTAATATTGTCTGCTACGTTAAGCCAAGGCATGAGTCTTGGCTCTTGAAAGACAGGGGCAATTTTTCCTTGAGGAAGAATAATTTCTCCGCTATCACAAGTCTCGAGGCCTGCCATAAGTCTAAGTAAAGTTGTTTTGCCGCATCCAGATTTTCCGACGATGGAGGTAAAGCTACCACTTGGAAAATTTAAGCTCAGCTCTTTCACAACTTCCATTGTTCCAAAAGACTTGGAAATATTTTTCAAAGAGAGCTCCGCATTTTTCATTATCTTTGGCTCCCTTCTTGAAGTCCTTGTTGCCAAGGAAAAGTTTTTTTGATGACAGCTAAGAAAATGTAATCGATAACAGAACCGATGATACCAATGGCAAGCATGCCAACGAGGACGATGTCCGGCCGACTCATTTCTTCCGCATCTAAAATTAAATAGCCAATACCAGCGCTTGCCGCAATTAATTCGGCGCCAATGAGAGCACGCCAGCTATAACCTAAAGAAAGCTGCATACCCACAGTAATTGCTTCAAGGGCCGCGGGGATTCTTATTTGCCTGATTATTTCCTGCTTTGTAAAGTTTAAGCTTTGGCCCACTTCCAAAAGTTTTGTATCCACATTAGCAATGCCGCTATACGTATTCAAAAACAAAGGGAAGAAGCTTGCTAGGACAATGATGGTTAGCTTGCTTGCTTCACCAATGCCTGCCCAAAGAATAATTAAGGGCACGCAAGCAAGGGGCGGCACATGTCGTAAAAATTCTAAGCTAGGCCAAAAATAATTTTTGAATAATTTGCTTTGACCACAAAGAATGCCTAAGGGAATTGCAAGACAAACTGATATGGCGAAGCCTGAGATGACTCGCTTTAAACTAACCAAAAGATGCTGAGCCAATGCACCGCTTGCACTAATCTCAAGAAAAGCTTCGAAAACCTTACTAGGGCTTGGCAACAGATACGGACTAAAAATTTCTTTAGCACTGACGAGTTGCCAAGCACACAGCAAAAGCACAGGGACTAAGAGCCCTCTGGCAAATTTTTTCATTCGGTAATTTCTACTTGGAGAGCCTCGTTATCGCTAGCAGCATCATTTAACACGCACAAAAGCTGTTGACCGTACCAACCAAGCTGCTCTGCGTCACCAACTTTTTTGGAAATGATGAGCTTCGTAGGCTCTGCAATTTCAGTCAGGCAATCGTAAAGAGCGTCTAAATTGGCACCATAATATTCAGGCAGCTCTAAAGCCTGATGCAAGTAATTATGCAATGCAGGCAGGGAGGACATCTTTTCTAATTCTAAAGTAATTGTTCTCATCTTCCTACCTCCTTATTTACCATATAACTTTGTAAAAGTTTTGTAATGATCGTTAGTATAATAAATTAAACCGTCGTTAGAATAAACGATGCGTTTAGCATTACGGCTGCCTTTTACGTAATCAATATCGCATTCCTTCCAGGTGCGACCATTCTTTGATGGAACGCGTCCTTCATAATTGCCGTAACGATCGCCACCGATAGATTTACCAGGAGCAACCTTGTCCAAGGTTCCTTTAGTTTGCCAGCCCAATTTTTGCGCTTCACCTTTAGTTATGTAATTATGAGGCAGCTTCGCAAATTCATTGATGTAGGCGGCTACATGCTCCTTGTCAGTGTACGCAGCATTCTTATCAATTTTAATTTTACTAGCATTACCAGTAGTGTTGATATTAGCCTGCGTTTGTTTTTGATTAGGAGTTTGAGTTGTTTGAGTTGTTTGAGTACTAGCTTGTTGCTTTTGTCCGTTACTTTTATTTTTTGCGCAACCAGTTACTACGATTACGGACAAAGCCAGAGTTAAAAGAAGAACAATAATTTTTCTCATGAAGTTTTCTCCTTTCGAAAATATATTTTGCTTTGCTTAAGCAAAGATTGTATGCTCTAATAAAATTTTTACGCCAATGCCGATTAAAACAAGTCCACCAAAAATATTTGCTTTAGAACCAAAGGCTGCGCCCAGTTTAAAGCCCATCAGACAACCTATAGCCGAGATGATAAAGGTAATGACGCCAATCATAATAGAAGAAGTCCAGATATTTACGTTTAAAAAAGCAAAAGAAATACCTACGGCTAAGGCGTCAATACTTGTGGCAATCGCAAAGACTACCATCTCCTTGATCGTGTAAGATTTTTGGACCTCACACTCTTCATTCGCTTCCTTAATCATGCTGCTGCCTAAATACAGTAAAAGAGTAAAAGCAATCCAATGGTCATAGTTCATAATATGTTCCGCAAAAAGTGTTGCCGCAAAATAACCAATGACAGGCATCAAGAACTGAAATAAGCCAAACCAACCGCCAAATTTCATGGCTCCCTTCATCCTTTGCTCAGGAGCAAGCACGAGACTTGCGCAAATGCTTACAGCAAATGCGTCCATAGCAAGGCCAACGGATAAAATAAATAATTCAATTATGCTCATATTCTTCTCCAAACTGTGAATTATAAATTTTTACAAATTATTTTAAAATTGCGTTGACTTGTTCTCTAAATTTATTGGCACCACCCATGGACGGATGGCGAACCTCTTCACAATCAAGACCATATTTTTTCAAAGTCTTAGCTGCGTTAGCTCCAATGGCGATAATTTTCATGCCCGGGAACATGCTTAGTAAGTCCTTGGCAAATTCCACGCCGATGTCAAGCTCTTCACCATTAGGTGTACGATTGCTTAATAAATTTCCTGCCTGATGAGGGTGGAAGGGGAAAATATTCCAGAGCACGCAATCGAAATTGGCAAGGCCGTGGCTTGCAATGGCATTCCAAACGACTGTGTCGGTTGGTTCGTTAAAACCTTTTGCTTTTTGAGTTTTATTTAAAAGAGGACTATTTACGTCGCTAGTTCTTTGGTAATTCCATTGGCCTAAAACAGATTGAGGATTCACATCGGGATGCTCTCCCAAAAGAATTCTTTCGCTAGTGATGGCAATACCCGAGAAGTGTCCTCCTTGATAACCGAGAGCTTCCGCAATAAAAAGATATTTAGGGCGGGGTCTCAGCTCAAAATATCTTTGTAAATTTTCGCTCCTTATCACCGGTGCCTTCTCACCAATATCACAAGAGGTATCGAACTCGCTCCATGGATTGAACACGTTCTCCCCATGAAAACCTTGTAACTTTTTTATGAATTGAACGATAGTCATGCTAATCTCCTAAATTAATCATGGGATTTTGCTCCGCAAAATCCATCCTCAATTGCTCATTGCACATTGCTAATTGCTAATTTTCCTTGTGCCATCTTCCATATTGATGAATTAAGTAATTGCTAAGCGCGTCCTCGTAGTCACTGTCAGGAACAGGCTTATCCATTTGGTCAACGAAATGCATCTTGTCGGACCAGTAATAAGCTTTACCACCAAAATATCCGACAGCAAAGGGCGTGTCCGTATTTTGCAAAAGATTGCGTCCCATAAATTTTTCTGGAACATCAATGCCTAAAAGATAAAGAATGGTCGGAGCCAAATCAATTTGCGACGCGTACTCGTGAGTATGTAAATTGTTAAGAGGCTGTAAATTTTTGCCGAGGAAAATCAAAGGCAGGGGAGCAATGGGCAGCTTGTCTTCGGCCTTGTCGACAAGCCGCGTATACTCACCGCCGCTATGCGGATTATGATCGGCGGTAATGATGAAAAGTGTTCTGCCATCATCGAGCCCACGCTTTGCAACTTCGTCAAAAAAATACTTAAGAGTTTTATCGACCCAATACATCCCACGCACAGTAAAGTTTGGATTATCTCGCACTCCCTCGGGCATATTTTCCCAAGCAACACCTTCGTAAGGATAGGGCTGATGCATATCCAAGGTTTTTGTAACAAGAAACATTTTATCATTCTTGCCTTCTTCGAGAAGCTTAAGAGTTTGCTCATACATAACATCGTTATGAAAGCCCCAACCGGACGCGCCTGTGTAACCAAGCTTTTCTAAATGCTCGCGAGCATAATATTCCTTCATTCCAAATTGATCCGGATATTCACGCAGCTCATTAGCATAATAATGGCTGGACGCATTCATAAAAACGCCTCGATAACCCGCAGCTTGCACGGATTTAAATAAAGAAGGATTGACACGACCAGGCACATCCTTATCCATGATTAAATGTGAACGAAAAATTGCATTTAAGCCTTGGGTCGTGGGAATGGCGGAAGAATAGAAGCGGTCCATATGAGGCTGCTTGATGATTAAGGAATTAAGATAGGGAGTTGCCTTCTCAGGAATATTTTTGTTGAAATAATTTATGTAATCCCTGTGCACCGATTCAAGAATAAGCATGACAACCTTGTCATATTGTGCAGGAATTTTTTTCACTTCTGGCTTAGGCAATTTAATGCCTAGCTCAGCCAAAGATTTTTTATCCTTCTCAGTTAACTCTCTTTGCTCGACATGAGAGCGACTTGCCATTTTATCTGTATCGAAGAGAGCCTTGCCGATAAAATTTAAATTAATAGGAATGGACAAGCTATTGCGATAAAGTACTCTCGTCTTTTCGTTTTCGATTTCGATATAAGCGCCGATAACATTTTCTACTGCATACATTCCCAGAGCCCCAAGCACTCTATCGGCCAAATTCATACCAATGGTAAAGGCAGCCACGCACATAAGACTCCAAGCAAAATTTGGTTTACGTCTTTGCGGCGAATCAACTCTGAATAAAAGAATAATTACAAGAAGAGCTACGCCAACAGAAGCGATGATTGTATTCGAGGTTGTTGCCAGCACACCCTCGATTGCGTAAATATTTAAGTTTTGGAAAAGCACTGACTCGACATGCATACCTGTTTGCCAAAAGTAAAACATGTCGAAAATAATCGTCACAGCGGAAAATAAATACGCAACAAAGTAAACCAGCTTCATAATTTTTGTCGGCCATTTGTGATAACAAATAGCAGCGAGCAAAACTACGAGAATATTGTTGTTAATGCCGGCAAGAATTGCGAGACCCGTCTGTACGCTCCAATCCAAGCTGAGTTGCTTAATCATAAAGATACAAGCGGCGATATGCATAAAACCGATGACTACAACAGGAAAATATCGACGCGTTCTATCGGGCACGCGTTTACGTCTATAATAAAGTACCCAGGCAACTGCACCAAAGAGCATATCTCTCAAGGAACAATTAATCATACGAAAATAAAAATCCTCGAAGGGGTACGGGTCAGCATCAATATAATAAAGACTTGCGATATAAGCTTCAATACATAGCACTAAAATTATAAAAATTAGTCCGTAATATTTTTTTAGAAAATCTTTCATTTCCCCTCAAACCTTAGCCAAGAAATTTAATAGGCTCACTGTCCATTTCAATTACCAATGGAGTAGCAGTGATAGAGTCACCGTCGAGCTCCACAGGGAAGTTTTCCTCATTGCAGGTTATTTCTAATTTATGTGCCTGCTTAATGGTAATGCTCGGGTCTGTATTAATAGCCTCGAGAGCAATTAAGCTTGCATAGCGAGCGAATTGAACCTTGGTGTTGCCCTCAAATAATGCTATATGAAAAACCGGCTCGGACAGATTAGCTCCGCGGAACAAATTATAGCGTCCAGCATAGTAGCGAGATTTTCCGACAATAATACTAGCAGCAGTATATGTCTTTTCTTCGTCATCAAAGCGAATTTTAAATTCATACTGCCAATTTTTTAAAAGCATTTCCTTGCGAATTAATGCTCCACCTTTGAGAACATAGGCTAATTTATTCAAAATCTTTTTCGTGTGCTCGTTAACATTGTCAACAACTAGCGAATCAAAGCCCATACTTGCAACGGTAATAAAACTATTACCATTAGCCCGACCCATATAAACAGGAATTACCAATCCCTTTATAACCCGAAAGAACCATCTGTGAGGCTCGATATTCATATTTAATTCTTTGGCTACGAGATTAACAGTACCAGCAGGGAAGACACTAATGTAAGGCTTGCATCCCCGTGCGTAAATTTTTTCGATAGCTGCACGAATTGTCCCGTCTCCACCAGCAATAATTACCCAGTCAGCTTTCACATCTACAATATGGTCTACAGTTCCGTCCAATTCATCGAAGCGAGTGATTTGCAGCATGGTCACAACTTTTGTTCCTAGTTCTAGTTTCAACAAACGAAAAACCTCATTGATTCTCGCAAACATGCTGGAAAAAATCTGCTTACCGCTATTACGATTATAAATTAAAACAACTTTATGAAATTCATGAATATCAATATGTTTATTCGGCACGATTAACTCCTAAAGATCCATTTTTTTCGAGAAAGATAGTTCCAAGCGACGACGATAAAGCTAGTAAGAATTTTTGCGAGCATAGCGTTCATTTTCAAAAGAGAAGCGAAAAAATACATCAGGATTAAATTAAGAATGAGTCCCACAATACTTACCAAGAAGACTAAACTTAACTCCTTGCCTCGGTCGTATTTACTTCCGCTCTCAAAAACAAGCACGTTGCCTAGAAAATAATGATACAAGGTGGAAAGACAAAAGGCAATAGTAGTCGCAAGTAAAACTGTTTGCGTCATACTTACGCGAAAACGCGGTAAAATTTCCATGTAGAGAATGAAAAAAAGAATCCATTCGACAACTGCCGCCGTTCCGCCAACAAAAAGATAGAGAAGTAATTTAACTAGTTCGTTGTTAGTATAATCATAGCCGAAAATAACTTTTCTTTTCATTAAATTCCCCGCTCCTTTTACACATAGTCATAGATATTATATTATATCATTTTTAAAGACAAATTTAAAGAAAAAAGGACCGACGGGCGGTCCTTTCTTGCAAGCTTTATTTTATTGCTTCAGCCTTATCCGGCAAATCCAGTCGGAAAAATTCGTAGAGAGTTTCCGCAGCCTTAATGTTCATACCATCAACGTTGGCGAGCTCTTCCACACTTGCTTTTTTCATAGCGTCAAGTGTCTTGAATTCTTTCCAAAGAGCTTGCCGTCTTTTAGGTCCAATACCGCCCACATGATCTAAGATGGAAACAAGATTGCGCTTCGTCCTGAGTTTTCTGTGGAAGGTAATGGCGAACCTATGAGCCTCATCACGAATACGTTGGATGAGATGAAGTGCAGCACTATCTCGCTCTAAGAGAATGCTTTCACTTTGTCCTGGAATAAAAATTTCTTCTTCACGCTTGGCAAGTCCCACAACAGCCAAATCGTTAAGTCCAAGTCCGCGAATAATCTCAAGGGCACTGCTCAGCTGTCCCTTGCCACCATCAATGACAACAAGTGTGGGCAGATCTTCGTAATCCTTATAGCGACGATATACAACCTCTTGCATGGATTTAAAATCATCAGGCTTGCCCTCCGCAGATTGAATTTTGTATTTGCGATAATCTTTTTTAGAAATGCTGCCGTTTCTAAACACGACCATGGACGCGACTGTTTCGCTTCCTTGTGTGTGCGAAATGTCAAAGCAATCCATACGTACAAGGGGTACGTCCATTCCCAGGGCTAGCTGCAATTCTTCTGCAGCTTCCTCGTCGTTCTTTAGTGATAAGCTGCCCGTACGCAATCTTTCGTCGAGAAGTTTTTTCGCGTTTTCGCAGGCAAGCTTCAGTAAATCTTTTTTCACGCCTCGTTGCGGGAGAAATAGCTCTGTCTTACGGGCAGCTTTTTCAGTGAGCCACAGTTCGATTAATGTTCGTTCTTCGTCACAAGGAAGCTGTGGCAAAATTATTTCTTTGGGAATGAAGGTCGCTTCATTATAGTATTGCTTCACAAAAGCAGTAAGAATTTCTTCTTCACTTTCGCCCTGCTCATGTAAGAAAAAATTGTCGCGACCAATTAACTTGCCCTTACGCACAAAAAATATTTGCACGCAAAAGCCCGTCATATCTTGAGCAAAACCGAGGACATCCATATCCCCGCCCGATGTAACTGCTTTTTGTTCTTCATCAAGCTTACGCACTGCCTTGAGTTGATCACGAAGTCTAGCAGCTTCTTCGAAAGCATAATTTTCAGCAGCTTCTTCCATACGATTTTTTAAATCTTTTTCGAGTTCACCAGTCTTGCCTTCCAGTACCATACAAACAGATTTAATCATGTTGCCATACTCGCTCTTCGAACAAAGTCCGGCACAAGGTGCTAGGCAACGTTTAATATGATAATTTAAACATGGTCTATCGAGATTCATTTTCCGACAGGTTCGCAAAGGAAACATGGAACGCAAAAGCTTGACTGTCGCATGCATAGCTGACGCATCCGCATAGGGCCCGTAATATTTTGCTCCATCACGCATTTGCCTGCGGGTAACAAAAAGCCTGGGAAAATCTTCCTGCAT
The DNA here is from genome assembly GCA_030523325.1 of Phascolarctobacterium sp. GTDB lineage: Bacteria > Bacillota > Negativicutes > Acidaminococcales > Acidaminococcaceae > Phascolarctobacterium_A. The sequence continues at coordinate 53,974 of JAUNIS010000002.1, read as the reverse complement.
GGTCACCTTTAAATACGGATAAGTCTTGTCGTCCTTTAAACTGATGTTGTAACGAGGACGATATTTTTTTATTAAATTACATTCGAGGATTAAAGCCTCCACTTCACTTGACGTGATGATGGTTTCAAAATATTCAACCTTCTCAACCATGGCCTTAACCTTGGGCGTATGACTTGCGAGATTACGAAAATAGGAACGCACTCTATTTTTCAAAACAACAGCCTTGCCAACATAAATTACCCGACCAGTATTGTCGTGCATCAAATACACACCCGGATTATCCGGCAAAACCTTTAAATCATGTTGTATGCGTTCACTAAAAACACGCTCCGTCATTTGTACCATCCGTTCTTTTTCGCATTAGCCAAGATATGTTTAATATATTGGCCTGTGTAAGATTCCTTGACCTTGGCAACCTCTTCCGGTGTGCCAGCAGCCACAACAGTGCCTCCCATATCACCGCCCTCGGGTCCAAGATCGATGATATGGTCTGCAACCTTGATGACATCAAGATTATGTTCAATGACAATGACACTATCCCCTGCTTCGACTAATCTTTGCAAAACGTCAAGCAATTTATGCACGTCCGCAATATGTAGACCAGTCGTGGGCTCGTCCAAAATATAAACTGTGCGACCCGTACTGCGACGAGAAAGCTCAGTAGCAAGCTTCACCCTTTGAGCCTCGCCACCTGACAATGTCGTTGCTGCTTGCCCTAGATGAATGTAACCAAGTCCTACGTCTTGCAAAACTTCTAACTTGCGATAAATCTTCGGCAAATTTTTGAAAAACTCACAGGCTTCACTGACAGTCATATCCAGCACATCAGCGATGGATTTGCCCTTGTAATGAACCTCTAGCGTATCACGATTGTAACGAGCTCCATGACATACGTCACAGGGCACGTAAACATCGGGCAAGAAATTCATTTCAATCTTATTCATCCCGTCACCCTTACAAGCTTCGCAGCGACCACCCTTGACGTTAAAGCTAAAGCGACCAGTTTTGTAGCCCCGCAGCTTTGCTTCGTTAGTACTTGCGAAAAGCTCGCGGATGAAATCGAAAAGTCCTGTGTAAGTTGCCGGGTTAGAGCGAGGAGTTCGACCAATAGGACTTTGATCAATGTCGATGACCTTGTCAATTTCTTCTAAACCTTCGATTTTATCGTGAGCACCTGGCTTTAATCTTGAGCCGTACAATTTTACAGCTAAGGAATTATATAAAATATCGTTAATAAGCGTGGACTTGCCGCTGCCACTAACACCGGTAATAACTGTAAAAACTCCTAAGGGAATTTGCACATCTATATTTTTTAAATTATTAGCACGTGCCCCGCGAATAGTAAGATAGCGTCCGTCCTTCTCGCGACGTTTCTTGGGCACTGGCACAAATTTTCTGCCCGAAAGATAATTGCCTGTCGCAGAATTCTCTACAAGCTTAATCTCTTCCACGTCGCCTTGAGCTACAATCTCGCCACCGTGTTCACCTGCTCCCGGACCGATATCGATAATTTGATCCGCTGCGTACATAGTGTCTTCGTCATGTTCAACAACTAGCAAGGTATTACCTAGGTCACGCAAATGCTTCAATGTTTCTAAAAGCTTAGCATTGTCGCGTTGATGAAGACCAATGGAGGGCTCGTCAAGAATATACAACACGCCTGTTAAACCACTGCCGATTTGAGTAGCAAGACGAATGCGTTGAGCTTCGCCTCCTGACAAGGTACCCGCACTACGATCAAGAGTCAAATATTCAAGACCAACGTCATTTAAAAATTGTAAGCGAGCTAAAATTTCTTTTAAAACCTGCCGTGCGATAATTGCTTGCTTAGGAGCAAGCTTGAGCTGTTTGAAAAATTCCATGCAGTCACGCACGGTCATGCTCGCTACTTGATTAATATTTTTCCCACCAATATGAATGGCAAGTGCTTCTACTTTTAAGCGGCGACCTAGGCAGTCCGGGCAAGGATGAGAAGTCATAAATTCTTCCAGGTCCTGACGCATAGCATCGCTAAAGCTTTCCTTGTAGCGACGCTTCAAAACATTCATGATGCCATCGAAATAAGTTTCATGCACGCGCGTTTCCCCTTGAAGATTCTCGTAATAGAACTGAAACTTTCTTTCGCCGCCACCATTCCAAAGAATATCTTCGGTAACAGCATCAATATCCTGCCATTTATTATTTAAATTGTAACCAAAAGTATTGAGGACGGATGAAAGCTGACACATAAAGTAGGAGCTTTGATTACTGCTAAAGGAAGCAATTGCCCTCTCGGCAAAAGTTTTTTCTACGTCGGGAACGATGAGCTCCTTATCAAATTCTTGATACATGCCAAGACCCATACAGGTAGGGCAAGCACCATAAGGATTGTTAAAAGAAAATAATCTTGGTTCGATGGCAGGCAAGCTAATGCCACAATCCTTACAAGCGAAGTGCTCGCTAAATAATGAAATCTCTTCCTTATCTCCCATAGTCAGGACTTCTACGAAACCATCGGCTAATTTTAAAGCAGTCTCAACAGAATCAGCCAAGCGTTGGCGAATACCATCGCGAATGGCTAGTCGGTCGATGACAATGGAAATGCTGTGCTTTTTATTTTTCTCGAGACGAATATCTTCGTCGAGCGTATGAATCTCTCCGTCCACACGCACACGCACGTAGCCACCTCTGCGAGCCCCGTCAAGAACCTTCAAGTGCTCGCCCTTGCGCCCACGAATAAGCGGAGCCATAACCATAAAACGAGTGCCCTCGGGTAGGGCGAGCACCTTATCGACGATTTGCTGCACGTCCTGTTGTTCGATGAGCTTGCCACATCTAGGACAATGAGGCTCACCTGCCCGGGCGAAAAGTAAACGCAAATAGTCGTAGACCTCGGTAACGGTGCCCACTGTAGAGCGAGGATTACGACTAGTAGTCTTCTGGTCGATGGAAATTGCCGGACTCAAGCCCTCGATGTAATCCACATCAGGTTTGTCCATTTGCCCTAAAAATTGACGAGCATAGGCGGACAAGGATTCTACGTAACGTCTTTGACCTTCTGCATAAATTGTATCGAAGGCCAAGGACGATTTACCACTACCTGATAAACCAGTAATAACTACCAATTGATTTCTCGGTATTTCAACTGTAATATTTTTTAAATTGTGCTGACGCGCACCCTTGATGATAAGTTTGTCTTTCATAGACGCCCTCTTTTTGAATGTAGATATAATTGTAGCAAGGAAGATTAGCTCAATTAATAATTAAATCAATAGAATTTGCGAAGCAAATTTTTCCTCAATTGCTCTTTGCTAATTAGTTTTGCTTCTTCCCTTTCGGTTTCAACGTCTGCCCCAGCGACCCCTTGACCAGTATGAGCTGGTCGCGAAGCTCGGCGGCAGCCTCGAAGTCGAGAGCCTTAGCTGCTTCGTGCATGCGTTTTTCAAGCTCACGTGCGATAGCGTTGAGTTCTTTCGTAGATTTCTTTTTCAAATCCTTTGTAGATGTAGATGTCTCTCCATCAACCTTAGTCAGTTTAATAAGTTGACGTTGTTCCTTGTAAATTGTTTTCGGAATAATATTGTGTTCTTTATTATAAGCTGCTTGCTTCTCGCGACGTCTGTTCGTTTCGTCGATTGCTCGTTGCATAGAATCGGTAATACGGTCTGCGTACATAATAACATGTCCGTTGGCGTTGCGAGCCGCGCGACCAATGGTTTGAATCATAGCCGTATCGCTGCGCAGGAAACCTTCCTTATCCGCGTCTAAGATCGCAATCAAAGAAACCTCGGGTAAATCAAGGCCCTCTCGCAAAAGGTTAATACCCACGAGCACATCGAATTTTCCCGAGCGCAGCTCATCGATAATTTGCGCACGCTCGATGGTAACAATTTCGCTGTGCAAGTAACGTACACGCACACCTGCTTGCTTTAAGTATTCCGTTAAATCTTCAGCCATGCGTTTCGTAAGCGTTGTCACAAGAACTCTTTCGTTTTTCGCAGCAGTTTTATTTATCTCACCAAGTAAATCATCAATTTGTCCCTTGATAGGACGAATCTCAACCCCAGGATCTAAAAGGCCCGTAGGGCGAATAATTTGTTCGACTGTGTTTTGCGTCTGCTCCATCTCGTATTTCGCAGGAGTCGCGGAAACATAAATGACTTGGTTCACCTGCTCTTGGAATTCGTCAAAGGTCAAAGGACGATTATCAAAGGCAGAAGGCAGACGAAAACCATATTCAACAAGCATTTCCTTTCGAGAACGGTCCCCTGCATACATTGCTCTTATTTGAGGCAAGGTTACGTGGGACTCGTCTATAACTAAAAGAAAATCTTTCGGAAAATAGTTAACCAGTGTAAAAGGAGGCTCCCCGGGCTTACGACCAGCTAAATGACGAGAATAATTTTCAATGCCGGAGCAATAACCCATCTCGTTCATCATTTCCAAATCGTAATTCGTTCTTTGCTCTAAACGTTCTGCTTCTAACAGCTTATAGTTTTTCTTTAAAAATTCAAGACGCTCAGCCAATTCGATTTTGATATCACCCATAGCACGCTCAAGATTTTCTCGGCTCGTGACATAGTGAGACGCAGGAAAAATTGCTACGTGATTCCTTTGAGCCAGAATCTCGCCTGTAAGAATATCAACCTCGCAAATCCTATCTACCTCATCATCAAAAAGTTCAATGCGCACAGCCTTCTCTCCATAGCCAGCTGGAATAACTTCAATAACATCGCCACGCACACGGAATGTACCACGTTTAAAATCAATATCGTTACGGTCGTACTGAATCTCCACTAATTTGTGCAAAATTTTTTGACGGTCCACGATTTGTCCTAAACGTAAGCTTAGCACCATATCGTAGTAATCCTGCGGTGCACCTAAACCATAAATGCAGGATACGGACGCGACAATAATGACGTCCTTGCGTTCAAAAAGGGCAGATGTTGCCGAGTGGCGCAATTTATCAATCTCATCGTTGATGGACGCGTCCTTTTCGATATATGTATCGGATTGGGGAATATAGGCCTCAGGTTGATAATAATCGTAATAGGATACAAAATATTCTACAGCATTCTCAGGGAAGAAAGCCTTGAGCTCACTAGCAAGCTGAGCCGCCAAGGTTTTATTGTGAGCAATGACGAGGGTCGGTTTTTTTACTTTTTGAATTACTTGAGCAATGGTGTAGGTTTTACCCGTACCAGTTGCGCCAAGGAGCACTTGTGTTCTAAGCCCTGCCTCGATTCCCGCCGCTAGCTTTTCAATAGCTTGTGGCTGGTCCCCAGCAGGCTCAAAGGGTGCAGATACTTTAAATTCCATTGTGACTCCAAAATTTTAATTCGGAATTCGGAATTGTGGTTGGATTCGCTTCGCAAATCCTTAATCTATCGAGCCGCAGGCTCAATTCCGCATTACGCATTCCGAATTCCGCATTTGATTACGACAATACTTCGATTTATCTTTCAACTACAGATTAATTTCCAAACTCACCGGGCAGTGGTCGCTGCCAAAAATTTCGTTATGAATTTCTGCAGCTTGAATTTTATCAACAAGACGGTCGGAGACTAGCCAATAGTCAATTCTCCATCCTACGTTCTTTTCTCTAGCCTTAAACATGTAGCTCCACCAAGAATATTTTACTTCTTCAGGATGCAGAAAGCGGAAGGTATCCGTAAAGCCTGCAGCCTTTAAAGTGCGAAACTTGGCGCGCTCTTCGTCAGAAAAGCCTGCGTTAAAATGATTCGTCTTAGGATTTTTCAAATCAATTTCTTCAGCCGCAACATTTAAGTCGCCGCAAATAAGCACGGGCTTTTTCGCATCCAATTCCTTTAAATAATTTAAGAAAGCATCCTCCCAGGTCATGCGATAATCAAGACGAGCCAATTCTCTTTGGGAGTTGGGAGTGTAACATGTTACAATAAAATAATTTTCAAATTCCGCACAGATAACGCGACCTTCGTGATCGTGTTCTTCAATACCTAGACCATAGGTTACGTTCAGCGGCTTCTTTTTGCTAAAGAGTGCCGTGCCTGAATAACCTTTCTTTTCTGCACTGCACCAATATTCTTCATAGCCAGGAAAATCAAAGGTAGCTTGTTCTCTTTGCATTTTTGTTTCCTGCACACAGAAAATATCTGCATTGCTTACACGTAAAAAATCTTCAAAGCCCTTATTCATACAAGCCCTAAGACCATTAACATTCCAAGAAATTAATTTCATCTTATCCTCATTCTGCAGCTAAACGCACAATTTCTACCGCCCAGCGAGCAGTATTATATAAATCTTCTTCAGCTAAATATTCTTCACAGGTGTGAATGTTGGACATACCAGTAGCTAAAACGACTGTTGGGAGTCCATAACCGCAAATGAAATTCGCATCGGAACAACCACCTGCAGTTTCAAGACTGGGCGTGAATCCTAAATCGGCTGCGGCTCTTGCTGCTAGTTGGCAACAAGGATGATCCGCAGTAAGTGAGACAGCCGGGCAGCCGACTTCTACCACAAATTCTACGGATGCACCACCTGCTTCACAAACATTTTTAATGTGAGCGAGCGTGTCGTCACGCAGCTTTTCTAATTTAGGAACGTTCAATGAACGCATGTCAATGGTAAATTTTACCTCGGGACATACGATGTTGAGTCCTTCACCACCATTAAACATGCCAATATTCAAAGTTGTTTCATCATCAAGACGACCATAAGCAGGCAAGCTAGCAATCGCTTGAGCCGCTAAATTAATAGCATTAATGCCTTGTTCCGGACAAAGACCTGCGTGAGCCGCTTTACCCTTGACGGTTACATAAATATCTAAAAGCATAGGTGCCCCATAAACAATGGCTCCAGTTTTACCGCCCATATCGAGAGAATAACCGAAATCGGCAACAATTTTACCTTTGTCCATATTAACTGCACCCAGGCAACCTATTTCTTCACTAATGGTGCAGCATAGTTGCACGTCCCCATGAGGAATATTTTCTTCCTTAAGTACGCGCACGAGTTCTAACATCGTCTCGATACCGACCTTGTCGTCACCACCTAAAGTCGTAGTGCCGTCACTATATAAAACCCCGTCCTTGCGCACAACCTTTGTACCAGTTGCGGGAGCTACTTGATCCATATGTGCCTCAAAGAAAATTTTCGGAGCATTCGCCTTGTTACCCTTAAGCATTGCCCAAACGTTACCACAGGTTCCCCCAGTTTTTGCATTAGCATTATCTAGCTCGGGTTCAAGACCAAGCTCACGCATTTTTTTCATGATGAGCTCAGCCTCAGCCTTCTCATCCTTACTAGGACAAGGAATGCTCACAAGCTCAATGAATTCTTGCACCATTCTTTCTTTATTAACCATTAGCAATCACCTATTAATTACAAATTTTCTTTTTGCCATACACGTAAAAGGCTGCAAAAATTATCCCAGAGAATGGGAAAATTTTCTAGAGTAGACTCAGCCTTCCCTTTGTCCCAGCCTTTAAAGAGAGCAACCTCGAGATGCAATTCTTTATTTCCCGGGAATTCTTCCAGCAAATTATCAAGCAAAGCCTCGCCAACAAAATCGTCATGCAAGAAACCCAATGAGTCTTGCAAATTTTTCAAGGCTCGCAAAAGCTCTAAAGATTTTTTTAGTTCGGGAATAGAAAGCAATGCATAACGGAAGCGTTTAATTTTAATGCGAATCTTATGAAGGCTCGTCATATCCGTAGCATCAGGATATTTTTCTCGCAGCACAAGCAGCTTGCCGGTCCATTTCGTAAAGCGTAGGTTGAGAAAATCTTGTAGGCTAGATGCTGTTCCAAGTTCAGTCAGCTCTGTACTATAAAGCCAAAAAAGAAAATCCACATTTTTATGCGTAATAACATTAAGCTGCACATTATTTAAATAAACTTGTACTGCTGCTTGTCTTTTTGCTGTTAAAATTTTTTCTAAAATTGGTACGCCCCTGTTTTCCTCATGTCTTCTAGCAATGCGCTCACAATTAAGCAGGGCAACATCAAGCTCGCGTACGATGGCTAAGCTGTCGAAGGCTGCCTTCCAAACTTTGAGCCAAGCATTTATTTCCTCCTCCTTAAACAAAGGAGTCAAAAGTGCTAGCAAGGAACGCAAACGACGAATCTTTACCCGCAGCTGACGAATGACAGGCTTGTCTTCTTCGTTAGTCAACACATCTTGCCAAAGGCGATTGATTTCGTAAATTTGCCAAGGCACGTGAGTGTAAATTAAAGAAGCCGCACGATTTGCGTCATAATAGTCGAGCTGTTCTACATTTAAAGAACCTCGGAGCATAGCAGCTCGATTCTTAAGGCTAGGCTCGACTGCTACAAACTGATTTTTTCCAGACAAAAGCTTAGCGATAAATTCTTTGGCAAATGCTTTAGCCCCGTCCATACTGTTTTCGAAATCTACTACAACATCTGCAACAGGAAAAATTCTGTCATTCACAGACATAGAACCATAAGTGCAGCTAATTACAACACCGGGAACAAATTTCGGTTTAAAGCGAGCCTCGCGATACTTATAAAAATCGCCACTCTCTAAATATTTATCTTTAACCTTATATTTACTTAAGCATGCGGGCAAAAGTCTTCTTACCAAACCTAAAAGAAGATTTTGATGCTTCACACTAAGAGCATGCAAGCAAATTTTTCTTTTCATCCTTATCTAGTCTTAACCTCGGTTAAAAGGTTTTCTCCTTTGAGTGCTGCCAAAATATTATCAACTGTTAACATGGCCATGGCATCACGTGTTTCCTTGGTGGAACTTGCCATATGGGGAGTAAGAGTAATATTTGGCAAAGTTAAAATTTTGTGATCTCCGGGAATTGGTTCCGGGTCAAAAACATCTGCTGCCGCCCAGGCAAGCTTACCGCTTGCTAAAGCATCGTACAAAGCCTCGCTGTCGATAACAGGACCACGGCTGATATTCACAAGTCTTGCGCCTTGCTTCATCTTCGCAAAGGCTTCTTGGTTAAACAAGCCTCTTGTAGAAGGATTAAGTGTTACGCAGATGGCAATAAAATCACTTTCCTTAAGCAGCTCATCAAAGCTTACGTAACGAACCTTGCGCTCAGCGTCGTCACTTCTTTGATGACGATTATGGTAAATGACGTTCATCTTGCTAGCTTGTGCACGCAGCGCAACCTCGCTACCGATATCGCCAAATCCAACAATACCCAAGGTTTTACCAGCCAGGTCCACACCCATACGGAAGGGTTTTCTTTGACCCCAGGTGCCTGATTTAACATGCAGGTCTGCGCCAGCAATGTTGCGTGCACATTCTAAAATTAAAGCCATGGTGTGGTCCGCAACTGCATCAACTAAAACTCCAGGAGTATTTGTTACAGGAATATTATGAGAGGAGCAAGCTGCAAGGTCGATGTTATCATAGCCAACACTTGCTTGAGCAATAACCTTAACACGGGGACAATGAGAAAGTAATTCTTCGTCAATCTTAACATTGCCGGAAGAAAAGAATGCATCGGCCGTTTCAAGCTCCGCGTAAAGCTGTTCCTTGGGCATACGACCTTTCTTATCCTGCCAATTAACGAAATTAACCTCAGCATTTAATTTGGCAAAAGCACAGTCACGAATTTTTTGATTTGCGACAACCTTAAAATTTTTTAAATCCATAATCAGCCTCGATTCGGAATAATTTCCAACCAATAATTATCTGGGTCAATGATAAAATAAATTCCCATGGCTTCATTTTCGTAGCAAATGCAACCCATCTCTTTGTGTTTAGCATGAGCTGCTGCGTAATCGTCAACAACGAAGGCAAGATGAAATTCGTTTTCACCAAGATTGTATGGCTACTTGCGATCTCTGAGCCAGGTCAGTTCCAAGGTATGGGTCGTCTTGCCGTCGCTCATATAAACAAGAATGAAGCTGCCATCCGCTGCTTCTTTACGCCGAACCTCTTTGAGTCCTAAAGCCTCTTCATAAAACTTAATGCTTTTTTCTAAATCAAGCACATTAAAATTGTTGTGAGCAAAACGAAACTCCATTTTTAAACCACCTCCAAAAACGTGAAAAATTTTAGCACGGGTTAAATATGAACGTCCTATGCAAGCTTATTGCTGTAACACAATTATAAAAAAACTAGTTTAAACAAGCAGCACCCTAAGGCGATGCCTGCGCAGAATTTGCCGAGTATAGCGAGGAAACGCATCTTAGCACTTGCCCAAGCAAGATGAAGCGCATCATCATTACTTTTGCCATTAATATATTCATAGCAAAAAGCAGTTATAAAAGCACCAATTACACCACCGATGAACGAACCAAGCACGGGTAAAACCATAGTGCCACAGACTGCACCACAAAAACCACCAATACCAATCACGAAGCATGCAAACCAAGATGCTTTTTCCTTGCGAATACCAAAGAGGCTAATGATAAACTCCCACATCTCTCCCAATGCGTAAATAATCAGCATCAAGCAGAATAACTCCGGCTGCCAGAACGGATCGTAATAAATGCCTAGCCCAATTGCCGTTAGTAAAACAATAGTATTACCAGGCAAATCAAAAAGAGCTAGGAATGGTCCCAAAACAATAACAAAAAGTGCAAAAATTTTTTGTAAAATGTATTCCAAATTATTATCCTCCTGCAAATCAATGCACAACATAAAATTATTAACGCATAATTCGGACGAATGAAAAAATTTTTTGCTTAAAGTCAAAGCTTTTGCAAAACCATTATAAAAAGCATTTGTGTTTTTATTATGATGTAAAAAATAATCTTGTGCACGAAAATTATATCATATATCTGTCGGTAATATCGTTGAAAAATTCTGCAGACCAAAGTTTTATTCCTTCTTGCTCCGCTTGGGACAAGAAAGGTGCTACGTCAGATCGCGCACTGGCGAAATCGACCACTTGAAATCTCTGTCTAAGCAAATCCTTGAGTCGTTGCATTGTCAGTTCTTCGCGAGGATTCCATTTTCCTGATTGCTCCATTCTTTTTTGTAAATGATACAGATTCACCAAGCATCCTCGCTTCAGATACCAGGTGAAATCGAAAAAATCTCTGCCTTTCACCCTGTGCTTGTAATCACGACATAATACGGCATGAAGTTTTCCTGCGAAAAGAGACGGCATATCATAAAGCCGCACCTTATAGTTGGCAGGATTTAATGCATTCAGATATTGAAAGCGAGCTCCTTCCGGCGGATTAGTGTCAACCTCGAATTTAATTTTTAGCAAGGCTCTAGGATTAATTCCGTACACACTAGCGTCATTAGAAGTTACGACAAGAATATTTTGCACCGTATTACCTTTAACGAACGCCGACTGCACAGCAGTCTTTTTTTCTTTCTCTTTCTTTTGTACGCTCATACTAAAATTATAAGCCTTTAATTCTTTTTCTACATAGGAAAGATAAGCTGCCAGATTAAAAGCGGAATCCGGTGCTTCTAGAGAAAAGTCTAGGTCCTCACTATATCTTGGCAATCCGTAAAAAATTCTTAAAGCAGTGCCACCATAAAAAGCAGCCTTCGTAAAAAAATCACTGCGAGAAAGTCCCATCAGCGTAACCTCTTGCACGATTTCCTTCAAAGCATTTTCGTAATCCTCACTATTTTGGCAATTGTAACGCTGCATCATAGATAAAATTGCGTCGTTCATTCTCTCTCCTTACTCAGCAAACGAACCAACTGGTTAAGATTCGTCCTGTGATACAAAGGCGCGATGCGTCTTATCTTGGCAAAATCAAGTTCTGCAAAAATATCTTCGTCCAAGCGCATGCCGTCAAAAAGATATTCACGAAAGTCGTTTATCCCGCGAATAGGAGAAAGTGTACTCAACTGATCGCAAAGCGCCTTCTCCCTTGTAGCTATCAAATAAGGACGCTCGCCAACAAGTTCCCTCTTATAAAAATAAGGAAATGCCGCCTCGGGAATATCCCTATAAGTAAAGACTCCAAAAAAATTTTTATATTCTATGAATTTGTTACGGCCAAAGACAGCTGATGTATAAGTTGAAACCCGCTCAGGAATCATACCATAAAAGGACAGAGCATATTCGAAAGATAAATACGATGGACCAAGCAAACTATTGGCAATGACTAAGCCAGGAGCATGCGTATCGGTTTCAAATAATCCTCGCTTTAAAGGTACGAGCTCTTTCTTTTTTATCATGGCTTGAACACGAGCTTGAGGATTTGCATAATCTCTATTTTCAAACAACAATTGTTCCGAAGAAATTATCATGTTGATTTCCTCCTGTTAATACACAGTATAATGCATTTACTGGAGGAAATCAACACAAAATTTCCCACGTATTGCAAATCATCCCGAAAGAATTTTTTCGAAAAAATATTTTCAACAACAATAATTTCTCGAAAAAATTTGTTCCAATCAAAAAACTTTAGACAACTACGCAGCAGAAAAATATTTTTTGTAATAAAAAATTTTCGACGGCAACGACGCAGCAAAAAATTTTTTTTTGCAATAAAAAAAGTCAATTCTCCCGAAAGAGAATTGACTTTTTAATTTCAGAACATGGAGTTCACACTAGCGAATAAGAATTATTTGCCAGGGAAGAACGGCCACATCATCGGGCAAATAACCAAGGTTACTACGAAGCAAACGATGATCAAGCCAGTACCAGCTTTAACATAGTCCATGAATTTGTAGTTGCCAGGGCCAAGTACCAGGGTATTCGGAGGAGTACCAACAGGAGATGCGAATGCGCAAGATGCTGCAGTAGCGATAGCTACCAGTACAGGTTTCGGGTCAGCGCCCAAAGATTGTGCGATAGCGATACCGATCGGGCAAAGCAGAGCTGCGGATGCAGTGTTGGACATGAATTGGGTCAGAGTGCAGGACAGAATGAAGAGTACTGCAGTCAGAACCATCGGAGAAGGAGAAGAACCCATCAGACCTACGGTCCAGTCAGCGATCATTTTGCCAGCGCCAGTTTTAGCCATAGCAGAAGATACAGGCATCATGCCAGCGAACAGGAAAATGGTTACCCAGTCGATGGATGCATAAGCTTGTTTTTCAGTTAAGCATTTGGTAAGTACGCAAACCATTGCGCCAATGATAGCGGTCATTTCAAGAGTGATGAGTTTGGTGCCGGAGCCCATAACTGCAACTACTACGAGAAGGATGATACCAGAAACTGCCATCTTGGTGGAGTTAGGTTCGTTAGCTTCAACTTCTTGTTCAATTTCTTGATCAGCATCAAGTTGAGCAGCAGGAAGGAGATATTTGCCTACGAACATCATGTAGAGCATACCAGCAATAGAAAGAGGTACACCAATGAGGCCCCATTCGAAGAAGCCAAATTGTTTGTCAGCCATGCCAGCAGCTTGGAGAGCGCCGTTAGCAAGGATGTTAGGAGGAGTACCTACGAGGGTGCAGATGCCGCCCCAACCGCAAGCAAATGCCAAAGGCATTAATTGACGGGATGCGGGGATTTTAGCGGATGCACAGATACCGAGTGCTACAGGAAGTAAGCATGCAGCAGTACCGGTGTTAGAAAGGAATGCAGAAAGAACGGTACCTACGGTCATGAGACCAAACATAAGGGAGTTTTCTGCGGTACCTACAAGGCCAACTACTTTGTTACCAATTGCTTGAGCAAGGCCAGTGTAGAACATGGAAGCGCCAACTACGAACATACCTGCGAAAAGTACTACGGTGGAGTTAGAAAGACCAGAGAATACTTGTTTCAGGGGAATGAAACCTAACAGGCCGCAAGCGATAGCGCCGGACATAGCAGTAATTGCAAGGGGAATAAGTTCGGTTACGAAGAAGAATGCGATTACTGCTAACAAAATGAGACATTTTGTTGCTTGGGACATTTTAATGTTCCTCCTTTTAAAAATTTATATAGAGTGTCGAGACACAATATACCGAGATGAATTTAGGAACTTTTTCAAAGAACGAGACGGATATTTCCTGAAAACGGAAACACTAATAGATAACCATAGGAAATAATCCATTAATATTATAACACAAAATAAAATTTTTTAAAGTACTTTTTAAATGTAATCAATGATTTATGTGTAAGCATTGTACTTATCTAACAAACATTTATAGTATTTGTTAAACAATTGGTGCACATTTTAAATATTCTTTTAAAAATTTTTTAATTTTTAAAATTCACTCTGTGTTTATTTTATGACAATATTTACGATTTAATGAAATTATTTCACAAGTCAAGCTTGATGCAAAAAACTTTTTTCAAAAGCCAACTCGCGGAAAATATTTTTTAGTTAAAGCTTAACCTAAAAGCCCCAATCTTTTTAAGGAAGAAACGAGCATCATCACTGCCCCTAAGCAGACGATGACGAGGGCAAGCTTTCTGAAAAGTTCTTGACTCAAAAATTTTGCACAGCGTTCGCCGAGAAAAACACCAAGCATATTCGCAGGAACTAAATAATAAAAGGGCGTCCACGTCTCGACCACAGCATAAGCGTTGGTGAACAAATAAGTTGCAGCTGTACTGACAAGCGTAAGGCCAAAGATCCACGTCATGTTCGCACGCATCTTAACTTTTGGCATATCCTCGTTCAAAAAGTATAAAACGATGGGTGGACCACTCACAGACGTGGACGCCCCAAAAAATCCCGAGACAATACCGATGCCAAAGCGACCAGCGGTTTTATTTTCCACCTGGATTTTATATTTGCGGCTCATCAAAAAAACAGCTGTAAGCAAGGCGCAGCTCAAAAATAAACCTAGGGATGGTACAGACAAAATTTTTAAAACCCAGCTACCCGGTTGAATGCCAATTAAACAACCAAGACTTACAACGGTCACTGTCTTCCATTCCACGTCTTTAAACGTAGTATACATTGTAAAGACACGCATCATCATCGTTAGAAAGAGAACAAAAATGATAACGCTTTTTAGCGGCAGCACGCTGGACATAAGCGGAGTAGCAATGAGTGCGTAGCCAAAACCCGATACTGTTGCAAAAAAAGAAGCTGTAAAAACAGCAACGGAACCAATTAATAATGAAAGTAATTCCATTTTCCCCTCGAAAGATAATGCGCCAAGCAAAAGCTCAGCGCAAAAATTACTCGTTAACAATGGTCCATCCGTTTTCTTGGTGAACCTTGCCTTCCTTCATCAAGTGACCAAGAGCACGCTTGAAGGCAGCTTTACTAATTCCGAACTTGGATTTGATAATTTCGGTAGGCGTGGAATCACAGTAAGGCATGCGACCACCACGTTGCTGCATAAAAGCATACAGCTCTTCTGCATCCGCAAGGAGTGCTTTTTCTTTAACAAGACGCAGAGAAACGTTTAGTCGTCCATCCTCACGCAAATAAGTTACGCGTAACTCTAAACGTTGACCGAAGTCTAAACGCCCGTAGGATGGCGGCACCTCGTTACGCGGCAAGAAGGCGATGAAGTGTTCCTTAGTAAAAATGAAGAAGCCTTCAGGCAAAATGTTGTAGATGGTGCCCACAACTTGGTCCCCCACCTTCACGCCTTCAGCCTGCTTCGCGATACGTTGGATGTCATCTTCTACGCGCATGGTCACGCAAGGACGATCAGACTTGTCGCGATAAAGCTTAACCCAAACCATTTGCTCAGCATTAACGTGACCATGCATCTCGCTATAGGGCAAGAAGACGCCACGTTCTGCGCCGATATCGACGAAGCCACCATCACGAGTTACGCTTAAAACTTTTACGTAACCCAGCTGACCCTCGCGCATCTTCGGAAGCTTGGTGGAGGCAGTGAGTCTTTTCGCGGGATCGAGATAAAGATAAACCTTAATCTCATCACCGGCTTTTACCTCCATGCCTTCCATTTGTTGTTTGTGGAGTAAAATATCATCACTTGTGTTACCAGTGCCCCCATCGAGGAAAGCACCCATCTCGGCAAGTCTTGCAACCTTGAGAGTTACCACATCGCCTGCCTTGTATTTAGTATTATTCACGGGTGGCGCAGAAAACTTCTTGCCTTTGCCAGAAAATTTACCAGCCGGCCTGCCACCTGCATTTGGTTTTTTATCAATCATTCTTCAGTCTCCACATAGGCTTCAGACGGAGCATCAGCCCAGAGTTGTTCTAGGTTGTAGAAGTCACGCTCTTCTTCTAAGAAAATGTGCGCAACTACATCGCCGTAATCCATGAGCACCCATTGACTTTCTTGGTAGCCTTCCTTATGGTTGGGCAGTACTTCGAAATTTTTAGCGATTTCATCTTCCACGTTGTCAGCAATAGCACGAACCTGAGTGGTGTTAGATGCGCTAGCGATCACATAATAGTCGGTTACAGGGCTCAGCTCTTGCATGTTCAAGAGCAAAATATCTTTAGCTTTTTTGTCACTTGCAAATTGTGCGATTTTCATTGCTAATTCTTTACTAGTCATAACATTCCTCCAAATTAATTTTTCTTTTCGGCTTGCTCTTTAGCAGCCTTTTCCTTGGCTTCCCTATCAACTTTTTCTTTTCTCAACTGCTCTTCATGGTCTATGGGTTGCAAATGTTTTTTATTTTCTTCTGCTTGAGCCTTCTTTTCTTTTTCCGTCTTTTCGCGAGGAATTTCCAGCTCATCTAAAGACCTATGAATATCCTCCTGAGTTACACCCCAATAGCTAACACCTGACGTATCATCAAAGTGACCATAGAGCATACCAGTTTTAACTTTTTCTTCGCCGAAAATCTTAAAGCTATTGGCAGCCTTAATCATAGTCGGTGCATTTAAGTCGGTTTCAATATATTTATCAAGAGTACGCATGAGCTGCGGCACCTTGGTAATATTTTGAATGGAAAACATTTGCTCGGCAGCAGCCTTAACGAATTTTTGTTGACGTTGTACGCGACCAATATCACCTAGCTCGTCACTACGGAAACGCACGTACTTGCCAGCAGTTTTACCATCCATATGTTGGAAACCATGCTTAATGTCGATAACAAGATCAGCCCAAGGATCCTCATAATGCATGTCCTTGTCGACATAAATATCGACGCCGCCAATTAAATCGACAATATCAATAAAGCCCTGCCAATTAGCCAAAGCATAATAATGAATGGGTACCTTGAGCAAATTAGCGATGGCTTGCTTAGCCATAACAGTTCCACCAAAGGTGTAGGCGGAATTTAATTTTTGGTAGTCGCTATGTCCTGGTAAAATTACCTTGGTATCTCGAGGCAAGGAGAGGACAGCAACCTTATTCTTTTCTGGGTCCACGGATAAAAGCAGCATGGCGTCCGTACGCTTGGGCTCGTCCTTTGCCGCTTCGCTATCGCCGTCGTCAATACCTAAAAGTAAAATATTGATGCGAGACGAAAGTTCTTCTGTTGATTCCTTTTTATCTGTTGCAACAGCAACCTTAGCCTGAGGCGGATTAATGAAGGTGTCATACACCCACACACTTCCCCAAAAGAAAGCCCCTCCGACGATAACAAAAAGCAAAAGCAAAAGAATTAACCTGCCCCAGCGCAATTTTTTGCGCGTACGATGTGGCCGTTTCCACTCTAGGTCATCATAATTTCCCATACTTTAACTCCCAATTATTTCTTCTTGGCTTGCAGCACGAGCTCATTGTAGCCCTTGATGCAATTTGGATGTACGAGTAGTTCGCTTTCAAATAAATATGTCGTCGTGTTGGAGTAAGCCATCAACATAGCCTTGTCGAGATTTTTAAAGCTTGCCTTACGCAAATCATCAACACCGGGATAATCTCTGTTAGGTTCAATAATATCCGCTAAGAAAACAATTTTAGCAATGTCAGTCATACCACTAGTGCCCGTTGTATGATAGCGAATAGCGTCGAGAATTTCTAAATCACTGACGCCGTATTTTTCTTTGGCGATGACCATGCCAATTTTAGAATGCAAGAGTATGGGTTGATTAGCTTCGATTTCGTCGACGGGCAAGTCGTGAGCCTGAGCCCAGGCAACACTTTCTTTTGTCGCAACCTCGCGGCCGCAATCATGCAATAAAGAAGCGATGCCCACCTTCTCCATGTCACAGTTAAAATGCTCTGCCATCTTAAGGGCGGTTTCGTATACAGCAACAGAATGTTTAAAACGTTTACCAGGAATGCTTGCTTCCAGCAAGTCTTTCATTTCATTTATTTTCATTTTGCTTGCCTTCTAAATATAACTTATGATCGTAAATATATTTTTCTACAACCTCGGGAACTAAATCATGCAAATTCTTGCCCGCACGAATTCTTTGGCGAATGATGGTAGAAGAGATATGATTTTCCGGGGTATCGAGTAAAATAATTTTTTCTTTAGCTCTGGCTCCCAAATTATCGATAGCTTGAAGCACGTCAGAATTGTCGTAGCCAGGTCGCTCTGCACCAACAAAGGTTGCGAGCTCGAACATTTCTTGAATGCGATGCCACGTATGAAGAGTCGTAACTGAATCCGCGCCAATGATAAAAAAGAGTTCGTGCTCAGGATAAATCTTTTTAAGCTCCTGCAGAGTATCGTAGGTATAAGACACTCCTGTACGCATCAGTTCTAAATAGGAAACAGAGAAATACGGGTAGGGCTGCACAGCCAGCTTCGTCATTTTATAACGATCCATAGCCGGGGCAAAGTCCTGTCCAACCTTATGCGGAGCAACATAGGCCGGAATAAAAATAATTTGTTCCAGGTCCATTTGCTCGTAGATGGATTTTGCAATTTCCAAATGCCCAATATGAATTGGATCAAAGGTGCCGCCAAAAATCCCTAATCTCTTCATCACTTACTCCAACCTCGAATTTTTTTCGAGTTCTCCCTAAAAATTAACGCATATAGACAATGTATCAATATATTATATCAATCCAAGAAGAATTCTACAACCTTTTGTAAAAGAATAATTATAAATACTAAGATAATTAAGGCTTTTGTTCTATCCTTCAAATCAAAAACAGTTTTAGGCCTCCTCAGATAATCTAAGAAGGCCTCAACATATTGAGCTAATAAAGATTGATTATTTTGTCTTTCGCTCATAAATTTTCCTTTATTCGTAGCGTAATGCTTCAATAGGATCGAGAAGTGCTGCCTTACGAGCCGGATAAATACCGAAGAACAAACCGATGCCTACGGAGAAAACAACTGCGATAACAATCGTGGGGATGGAGATAACTGTATTCCAACCAGCAAAAATGCTAATTGCATAGGATGCGCCGACGCCTAAGACTACACCAACGAAGCCACCTACAACACCGATTACCATTGACTCGATTAAGAATTGTAAAAGGATATTGTCGTAGGTTGCACCAAGTGCTTTACGAATACCAATCTCTCTCGTTCTTTCTGTAACGGATACAAGCATGATATTCATGATACCGATACCACCAACTACCAGAGAAATTGCTGCGATACAACCGAGCAACATGGTAATGGTATTAGCTGTTTCCATCATAGTATCCATCAAAGCTGACAGGTTTCGAACGGTAAAGTCATCGTCTCCACCTGCTTTAATTTTATGACGAACTCTTAAAAGTTCTTCAACTTCTTCTTGTACAGCATCAATAACATTTTCGTTCTTCGCTTGAATGTTAATACGTTGTACATAGGTGATACCCATCATACGTGTTTGAGCTGTAGTCAAGGGTACGAAGACAACGTCATCCTGGTCTTGACCGTTAGCTGACTGACCTTTTTCTTTTAATGTACCAACAATCTTAAAGGGAGCCTTGTTAATACGAATGGATTGACCGATAGGAGAAGAACCATCGGGGAACAGATTATCTACGATAGTCTTACCAACCACGCAAACACGATCGCGAGTATTCATGTCACGGTCGCTAATATTACGACCATTCTCTACGGAATAATCTTGAATTTCGATAATATTGGGAGTAGAGCCTTGGATAGAAGTAGTCCAATTTTGATTGCCATTAACTACTTGATAAGTTCTTTGTACCAAGGGAGCTACGTGAAGAATATTATCTACGTTCTTTTCGATGGCTTGGGCATCTTCATAAGTGAGCCTTGCACCCTCGCCTGCTTGAATTCTTTGACCAGTTGATGTACGACCGCCCGAGGTTACAATTAATAAATTGGAACCAAGACGGGAGATATTATTTTTAACTTGTTCTTTCACGCCAAAGCCCAAGCTAACCATAGCGATTACGGCCCCAACGCCAATGATAATACCAAGCAGTGTCAAGATGGTACGCATTTTATTGCTGACCATACCATCGATTGCCATTTTTATAGATTCATTAAGCATTTTTCACTACCGCCTCATCACTTGTGAGCTTGCCATCACGCATAACGAGGATGCGTTTAGTTTGCTCACCAATATCGGGTTCATGCGTAACCATAACAATCGTTTTGCCCTCGGCGTTCAAAGCCTTAAAGATGTCCATAATCTCGTAGCTAGATTTAGTATCCAAGTTACCAGTAGGTTCATCGGCCATAACAATTGCCGGATTATTTACAAGAGCACGGGCAATGGCAACACGTTGACGTTGACCACCGGACATTTCGTTCGGTTTATGATCGATTCTCGCGCCAAGTCCTACAGCTTCTAAAGCTTTCTTTGCTCTTTCCATACGTTCTTCTTCACTTATACCTGCATAAACTAAGGGCAAAGCCACGTTAACCTGTGCGGTTAATTTAGGAAGCAGGTTAAAGTTTTGGAAAACGAAACCAATTTTTGCATTGCGAGTATGGGCGAGTTCGTCGTCGTCTAAGCCCGCAACCTCTTTACCATCCAAAAAATATTTGCCACTTGTAGGACGGTCAAGACAACCTAAAATATTCATCATGGTGGATTTACCGGAACCAGACGGTCCCATGATAGCAACAAACTCGCCCACGTCGATGCGAACATCCACATGGTTCAAGGCATGCACCGTGCTATCACCCATGATATATGTTTTCATAATATCCTCTAAGCGAATAACTTCTGCCATTTTTCGCTCCTTCTAACTTTTGTTTCCTAGTATCTTGCTTGAGACTTTCTTAGTGGGGAGGTCCGCCAAACATACCTTTATTGGAAGTGGTAGCAGTCTTTGAACTAGATTTAACAACGAGTGTGTCGCCTTTTTTAATGTCGCCGCTCTTAACTTGAACCATGTCATCACCAGTCATGCCCAGTTCAACATAAATCTTTTCGCCAGCAGCTTTTTTCTTAGCGTCGTATTTTTGTACGTAAACTTTTTTGTTTTCGTCACGTTGTACGCAGTTAGAAGGAATCATCAAAGTATCGTCAGTTTGATTAATGATGATTTCAGAACGAGCAGTCATGGTCGGGAAAAGTTTATTCTTGGAGTCGTCAACATCAACATAAGTTTTGTAATAAATTACATTGTTAGTAGTTGTTGCACTTCTAGAGATAAGGCTTACGACACCGGTAAAGGTTTCTTCAGGATAAGCATCAACAGTGAACTCTACCTTTTGACCAAGCCTAACATTGCCGATATCGGATTCATCGACGAGAGCTTCGATTTGCATCTTGTCGAGATTAGCGATGGACATGATTACTTGTGGAGTAGAAATACCAGAGCTAATGGTTTGACCAACAGGAGTCGGTTTACCAATA
Organism: Phascolarctobacterium sp.; assembly: GCA_030523325.1. Lineage (GTDB taxonomy): Bacteria > Bacillota > Negativicutes > Acidaminococcales > Acidaminococcaceae > Phascolarctobacterium_A. The sequence goes on along the minus strand of JAUNIS010000002.1, from coordinate 32,546 downwards.
ACGTAACCGTCGATAGGAGAATAAATTAAAGTATCCTCGCGGTTGGACACAGCCTGCTCGTAGTTAGCAAGAGCCACTTGATAATTCATCAAAGCTGTATCATAAGTAGATTGAGCAATAGCTCCGCGGTTTAACAATTCGGTATAACGATTCAAGGTTTTCGCAGATTCGTCAAAGGTTGCCTTACGTTGATTTTCCGTAGCTAAGAGTGCAGAATCGTCCAACCTAAGCAATAATTGACCTGCGGTAACGTGATCGTTTTCTTTTACGTTAACCTCCACGATACGTCCAGTAATTTTGGAGCTGATATCTACGTTGTCAATTGCTTTTAGACTGCCGGTTGCAGAAACAGAATCTTTTATGGTCCCGTAATCCACAGTGCCTGTACGTACGGTTGCAGTATTTTTAGTTTTAGTACTTTGATAATACTTATATCCGCCCACACCACCTGCTAAAAGCAGAACGCAGAAAGCAATGACATATTTGTTTTTCTTGACAAAATCCATCATAATTGCATCCCTCTTTTATTAAAAATTTATTCGTAACTTAACCAAATTGATAGTCACACAACGAATATTATATACTACCAACGCCTTATGGTAAAGTCATTGTACCACTTACTTTTGTCTATTTTATGTCTGAAACAAAAAATATGTCAATTTTTCAGATAATTTTCAGAATCAAGACATCTCAAGCAAAAAATTTCCACACTTGACTAAAGTGTGGAAATTTTTTTAAGTGCTGAGCGAAGGAATCGAGACTTCGCGTCGATAAAATCATCTAACTAATTGTTCCAGTCCGCTCTCATCGTGAAGGCCAATTGCCGTATTAACAAGCTTGCCATCTTTAAAGACCATAAGTGTAGGAATGTTCATGATACGAAATTGTTGAGCCAGCTCCATGTTCTCGTCCACATTGCATTTAACAGCTTTGACCTCGCTATGATTTTCGGCAAATGCTTCGACGATTGGTCCTTGCATGCGACAAGGACCACACCAGGGAGCCCAGAAGTCAACTAGTACAGGCACCTTTGCTTCTAAAACTTCACTAGCAAAATTTTCTTGTGTAATTTCTAACATTTTTCTTTCTCCTTTCAATTTTTGGCTTTTACAAATTTCACGGCAGCGAGTCCAGCCTCCGCGCCTTCATGTACGGCTTTCGCAACTTGAAGCAAGCCGCCCGTACAATCGCCAGCTGCAAAAAGGCCCGGCACGTTTGTCGAGGCGTGTTCATCAACCTTGATATGCGGGCCTTCTTGCACTGCGCCAAGCTTTAGTGCGAAACTGGATGAGCCCGCACTGCCAAAAGCTACGAAAAGACCAGCGACATTTATACTCGAACCATCTGCAAAATCAATGGCTTGTAAAGAATTGTCTCCACGCAGCCCAACAATTTTTTGCGTGATTGTCGGCAAAGCAGATTCAAGCTCTTCTCCATTAGTTAAGATGGTTACATTAGCCAAATTTTTCAAATAATTTGCCTCATGCAAAGCATATGCTCCGTTGCCTAAGACGGCAACATTTTTTTCACGAAAGAAAAAACCATCACAAACCGCGCAATAGCTTACACCCTTACCCTCGTAAGCTTTGAGTCCTGGAATATTTACGCTCGCTTGCTGTGTGCCTGTTGCAAGAACGAGGGACTTCGCAGTCAAAGCTTCTTCTCGTGAGGCAACCTGCACGTTAAATGTCAGCAGCCATTCGGCACCAACAACCTCGTCATGAAGAATCTCTATTCCGAGAGCGCGGGCCTGCTCGAGACCTTGCTCGTATAAAGCTACGCCCGACAAAGTTTGTCCGTAATAATTTTGAATGAGATGGGCTTTCTTTAATGCTCCGTGCCCATTTTCAATAATAAGGGTCTTCATACCAGCACGAAATGCGTACAGGCCCGCGCTGATTCCTGCTGGACCTCCGCCGATGATAATTACGTCATACATAATAGTCCTCCCAAATTATTTTTGAGCATTCTCCAAATAAACACTTCTTGTCGGAAAAGCACAGGATACACCACATTCGTCAACAATATCCATAAGAGCAAGGTTGATTTCACTGACAGCTTCTAAATATTGAGGCGTCCCCACATAATTTTTATTTACAAAGCAGACAATCTCAACATCTAAACTAGAGTCGTTATAATTGACAAAATTAACGCGAATATCTTCCTTGTCAATTTTAGGATTAGTTTTAAGAAATACTTTCACAGAAGCAATAAAATCTTGCATTTGTTCTTTAGTTGTATCATATGTCAAGCCCATAACCATATACACGCGACGTTTGCCACGCTTAGAATAGTTCGTGATAGGCGTATTGATCAACAAATTGTTAGGAACTACGACTACCTCTTGAGGAAAGGAACGTATATAGGTACTACGAAAAGAAATTTTTTCTACGATGCCTTCAACACCGTTGATACTCACCCAATCCCCTTGCAGGAACGATTTATCTACGAGAATAATGAAGCCACCAAAAATATTCGCTAATGCATCCTTGCCTGCATAGGCCAGAGCAACAGAAATAAAACTAACGGAAGCCATAAAGCCAACGATATCAAAATTCCATTCCTTAGCTATAAGGCCAATACACATCATGCCGAAAACGATGCGAATGATTCCGCCCAAAATATTCGCGAGGGTATCACTAGCAGTTATACCAGCATTTTTCATTAACTTAGCAAGAAATGGCTTAGCTACGTTTACTGCTTTAAAAACACAGCAGAATACACAAACCCAACTAAGAGACCCAAAAACACCTCTGATAAAACTCAAATCTTTAGTCCAATCATAAGGCAATTGCTTAATGGTATAATAGAAACCGATTAAAAAAATTAGTTGGTCGATGTGTTTTTCGCAAGCGTTTAAAATATTGACGCCAAGTTCAAAATCGAAATAATCACTGATGTTACGCAGTAACATCAGCAAGATTTTTTTGTAACAAAAAAATACTAAAATACAAGCCCAGACAGTTGCAATTGTGGGATACCAGGGCAACAAAATTGTCTGCAGCTCAGGGGTCAAAAATTTTTCCATAAAACCTCCAGGGGAAAAGTTAAATCATTCTTGAGAGATTATTATATCACAACTAGGCAACGCTGACATTAAAAATGCCTCCGAAAAAATTCAGAGGCATTTAAACACTTTAATGTTTTCCAAAACATTCAGACTATATTAGTTGCAAAACATCCAAACTTAGATTTACACAAAATGTTCAGAGTGCATGCTAGGCTAGGAGGCCCGACGACGGCGTACTAAGATTCGTGTACGTCTAGGAGGGCCGACAACGCATAGCATGTGCTATGGACATTTTCTAAATTTTATTATCTCAACTTAGCGCCGGCCGGGATGTGATTGTCAATCATAATCAGATGAAGCTTTTCTTCGCCCTCTTCAGTATGAACAGCGGACAAAAGCATACCACAGGATTCCAAGCCCATCATGGGGCGAGGAGGCAGGTTAGTAATAGCAACCAAGGTTTTGCCGATGAGTTCTTCTGGTTCATAGAAAGCATGAATGCCAGAAAGAATTGTGCGGTTAGTACCAGTGCCATCGTTCAGAGTAAATTTGAGCAGCTTTTTGGATTTCTTAACTGCTTCGCATTCTAGAACCTTGACTGCGCGGAAGTCGGATTTACAGAAGGTGTCGAAATCGACAAATTCTTCAAAGAGAGGTTCGATTTCAACTTTAGAGAAGTCGATAACCTCTTCTTGCTTAGTTTGAGCTTCGCAGGGAGCTTGTGCTTCACAAGGAATATTTGCTGCTTCAGCTTGAGTTTCCTGACTGCCACTAGCTTTTTCCGGTTTCATGGTCGGGAAGAGCAAGACATCGCGAATAGAAGATGAATCGGTAAGGAACATTACTAGACGATCGATACCAATACCGAGGCCACCCGTAGGAGGCAGGCCATGCTCAAGAGCTACACAGAAATCTTCGTCCATCATATTGGCTTCTTCGTCACCAGCTGCACGTTCTTCAACTTGCTTTTGGAAACGTTCGCGTTGATCAATAGGATCATTTAATTCGGTGAAGCCATTGCAAATCTCACGGCCATAAATATAACCTTCGAAACGGTCGGTGATATCCGGGTTAATCGGATTAGATTTTGCCAGCGGAGAAATTTCCTTCGGATGATGAGTGATGAATGTGGGTTGAATGAGCTTATCTTCAACATATTCTTCAAAGCATGCATTAATGATTTTGCCAATACCAAAGGACGGTTCGATAGGAACGTTTAATTCTTTTGCCATAGCGCGAGCTTCTTCGATATCAGTTACGTTAGAGAAATCCTTGCCAGAATATTCTTTAACTGCATCGGTCATGCTCATGCGTTTCCAAGGACCGCCAAGCTCAATTTCGGTGCCTTCGTAAGTAATCTTAGTTGTACCGAGAACTTTTTGAGCGGTTTTGATAACGATTTCTTCGGTAAGATCCATCATATCTTCGTAGTCACCAAAGGCTTGGTAAATTTCCACGGAGGTGAATTCAGGATTGTGACGATTATCGATGCCTTCGTTACGGAAAATACGTCCAATTTCATAAACGCGTTCCATACCACCAACGATTAAACGTTTTAAGTGGAGCTCGGTTGCGATACGCATGTAAACATGCATATCAAGAGCATTATGGTAGCTAATGAAAGGACGAGCTGCTGCACCACCAGGAATGGTGTTGAGAACAGGAGTTTCAACCTCTAAGAAATTATGGCTATCTAAAACGTCACGCAAGCTCTTAATGATTTGAGTGCGTTTAATGAAGGTTTGCATAACATCTGGGTTCATAATGAGATCAACATAGCGTTGACGATAACGCATTTCTACATCCTTTAAACCATGCCATTTTTCTGGCAGGGGACGGAGGGATTTAGAAAGAACCTCAAGTGCGGTAACCTTAATAGATACTTCGCCCATATGAGTGCGGAAAACACTGCCGGTTACACCAACAATATCACCGATATCCATCATCTTAATAATTTTATAAGCTTCTTCACCAAGTACGTCCTTACGAACATAAAGTTGAATGCGTCCGCTAATGTCACGCATATCCATAAAGCAGGTTTTGCCATGACCACGAATTGCCATTACACGACCAGCCAGCTTAACTTCTTTTTCGTTCAGCTCATCAAACTTGTCAGAGATATCTTGAGCATGATGAGTCCACAAAAATTTATGACCAAAAGGAAGCAGACCAGCTTCTTCGATTTTGTGCATTTTATCAATGCGGACTTGCATTTGATCAGACATTTCTGTTTGCGGAGCATTATTTTTAACTTCAGCCATTACTAATTCTCCTTATTGAACGTCGATAATTTTATAAACAACATCTCCACCAGGAGTGGTTACAACAACTTCATCGCCAACAGAATGACCGATAATTGCTGCACCAACAGGAGACTCGTTAGAAATTTTATTATTAAAGGGGTCGGCTTCAGTAGTACCAACGATGGAATAAGTTTCTTCTTCTTCGAATTCAGTGTCTAAAAGAATTACGGTAGAGCCAATATCGATTTTGCCGCCTTCAGTTTTTTCGATGATTTGTGCGTTTTCAATTTCGGCTTTTAATTCAAGAATACGGCCTTCGTTTTTAGCTTGGTCTTCTCTTGCTTGTTCGTATTCAGCGTTTTCACTTAAGTCGCCTTGAGCACGAGCTTCAGCTAAGCGTGCGAGGATTTCTTCACGTTTAGTTTTCACCAAGTAGTCAAGTTCTTGTTTTAAATTTTCCAAACCTTCTTGGGTAAGAATAACTTTCTTTGCAGCCATTTTTTTACTCCTTTATAATAAAATATTTTTTCATTTATTTGCAGCTTGCCTTCGGGAAAATTTTATTTACCATGCACGGCTAAATTTTTTTCGGCAGCAGCTTTCTTTTCCAAAATGCGATTCATGTCAACAGCCCTTTCGAAATTACGGAAGCCGGCCAAGGAAAAGCCATGCTTTTTTGCAAGCTCAGAAATCAATTTAATTTTTTCTAATTCCAGGGTACGTCCCATGGAAAAGTTTTCATAACGACCATCAAGTGCAAGAATCATGGTCTCAGCCATGCAAGCATAAGATGTCTTCGGAGGAAAACCGAAATTAAAACCAAAATCAACATCGCCAGGGACATTGATAACGCCTCCTTCGATGACTAAAACATCGTTGCGTTTTTCTGCGACCTCGCGAGAAACATTGCGCGGTCTTGCCACATCACATACAACTGCGCCTGGCTTTAAATATTCCGGCTCGACAATGAAATCAAGTGCACTCGTAACAGTGAGTACGATATCCGCATCCTTAAGAGCAGAACGAATATCATTTGATACCTCAACTTCACATTTGCCTTCTTTAAGAACCTTTTGAGCTAATTCTTCAAGAGGGCCCATTCGCCTAGCTACCATGGTAATCTTGGACACCTCATCAGCAAGAATGCGAACGACGGCACTGCCAATAGAACCAGTAGCTCCAACTACAAGAGCATGACATTTACTAAAGTCCTTGCCCATGAGTCGTGCTGCTTCCTTGGTTCCTTCAAGCGCAGTAGCAACTGTATAAGAATTACCTGTGGTTACTGCTATGTCAAGATTTTTTGCGATGGTTATACCTGCGTCACCCACAATAGAACTGAAAGCACCTAGACCGACAATCTTTGCGCCCAGCTCTTGTCCGATTTTACCAGTTTCAATAATCCGATCCACAACGAACTCTTCTGGTAAGGTAACCATTTGTTTAGCCGTGAGAGTGCAACCAAGGAACCAACCTTCGGCTTCAGCATAGGGACTTTTTACACCTGTAATATGAGAAACCTTAAAGGGCTTCTTCATTTTAAGTCCTGCTTCAATCCAACTATCCGGTATGAATTTCATTATCGGCGATACATGTTCCATATCCTTGATGCTCAAGGGATGGAAAATAAAACCGAATTTTTCCATTTGAAGTTCTGACTCCTTTAATTGAGATCAGTCTGAGACGATTCAATAGCGAAGCGGTCCAAGAGCTCTAAATATTGCTCGGCCTTAAGAGGACCACGAGCACCCTTTAAGGCTACCAGCATTGCTTCCATGACATTGGTCCCAAAACTGCGACCTTCAAGACAGGGCGTGGTTGTGATGAGCGTCTTTACTCCTGCAGCTTTTAAAAACTCCCTATCTATTGCAGTCACTGTATTTGTAATAATAATTTTGCCAGGTAAATTATCCGGCATAAATTTTTTTATGTAGTGAAAATCTCCGGCGATGATGTCGTTCTCTAAAAAATATTCTGGATGACACAGGATTCTTTTTTCCTGCTCTTCTCCCATGGGATAAAACCAGCTAACGGGAAGTCTTGTGAGCACAGGTGCTAAGATTCCAGTCCAAAAACTTAAAGATTCTAAAGAACGCAAGGGCTTATTGATGCCCAAGCCAAAAATTATATCACCGAAGGTAACATCCGCACCCGCTTCATCTAAAGCACTTGCCATACCGAAACGATCCACACCACAAACTAAAAGCACCTTAGTTCCTCGAAAGTTAATGGTTTGGGCAGCTGCTAATTTTTGAATGAGCCTGCGTTCTAAAGAATTTTTTAAACCGCTGCCATCCAAAACAGGAGTATGTTTTACATCCTTGATCAAGTCAGCACTTTCCTTGAACATATAACGCTTCTCCCCTGCGCATACGTACAAATCGGTACCTCCTAAACCAATAGCATCTACCTTGCCATCCAATTCCTTCAGCATAGCTTTGGCTTTAGCAAGGTCGCCGTCAGTACCACGACGCTCCACAACAATTTTCTGTTCACCTATGTCAAACGTTACTTGAGCATCTCTTTTGGATGAGCCCAGACTAATGCTGACTACATGCTTTAAGTTTTGTTCTGTCGTCATGTGACTACTCCTAATCCTTCTATTACAAAGTGCTATTTTAACATATCTTAAACGATTGTCAAGACGAAAACTAATCCATTTATCTCATTACTTCAGAAATTTTTAATAAAAAAATTAAATCCTGCCCTCGATTTTCGACGACAGGATTTAATTATCGTTGTTTCTGTTAATTTTTCAAGTAATTGTTTCTTCTTTATGAACCTTTGTGTATTTGTCCTCGTTTTCGTAATATTGTTGAGCTACCGTCTGATATTCGTCAAGCAAATTTAAAAATTCAACCTGCGTATTCATTTTATGAAAGCGAGCGCGAAACTCAGCAGCGTGGGGCATGCCCTTTAGATAAGCAGATATATGCCTGCGCATTTCCTTTACGGAAATGTATTCGCCTTTGAAATCAATAAGCATTTGTAAATGCTCGCGAGCTAAAGCAAGACGTTCTTCAAGGCTTGGCGCTTCAGGTATCGCCTCGCCTTTTAAATAAGCTGCCAGCTCGCGAAAGAGCCAAGGATTACCATCAGCTCCTCTTCCAACCATAAGTCCGTCCACGTTCGTCTCTTCTAGCATGCGACTGCCCGACTCAACCGATGTGATATCGCCATTACCAAAAACGGGAATGCGCACGGCTCTTTTTACTTCGCCAATGATCGACCAATTCGCCTTGCCTTCGTAAAATTGCACGCGGGTGCGACCGTGTACAGCAAGTGCACTGACTCCGGCAGCCTCTACAGCCCGAGCAATTTCAACAGCGTTTAGGTGTTCGTTGTCCCAGCCCGCACGAAACTTTACGGTCACAGGAATCTTCACAGCCTTAACCATTGAAGAAAGAATATCGTGAGCAAGCTTAGGATTTTTCATAAGAGCCGAGCCCTCGCCATTATTAACAATCTTTGGCACTGGACAGCCCATATTAAAATCAATCATGTCAGCCCCGCTTGCTTCAACAATGCGCGAAGCCTCGGCAAGTTCTTCTGGCACCGAGCCAAAGAGTTGAATAGCTGTCGGTCTTTCACCGTCATCTATCTTAAGCATCTCGGTTGTTTTTACATTTTTATAAAGCAAACCCTTCGCGCTCACCATCTCGCTAACAGTCATACCTGCACCCATACGCCTTGAGATCAAGCGAAAAGGCAGGTCAGTAATTCCAGCCATGGGAGCTAAAGCGAGAGGAGACGAAAGCTCAATGTTTCCTATCTTCATCAATACCTCAAAAACAAAGCCCGCAAGTAGGCGGGCTTTTAAATTTAAGTTTTTTCGCAAAACAATTGCAAACTTCTTTTACTAAAATCGTTCAAGTGGTTCAGCTGCGAGACGACCAAAGAAGTCTGACGAAAGGATGCGTCGACTCAAAGCCAACCAAGCAGATAAACTGCTATGGACATTTTCTAAATGTAAGGTTAAGAATTCTTCTCATAAAGAATTCTTAAGCCTTCTAAAGTCAAGAAAGGCTCGATGTAGTCGATGCATTTCGAAGCCTGTCCCATAGTATTAGCAAAGCCACCAGTTGCAATAACGATTGCGTCCTTGCCGAATTCTTCCTTCATCTTGTTAACGATGTATTCCATTTGCCCTACGAAGCCATACATAATACCCGCTTGCATGCTATTAACTGTATTTTTATTAATGACTTGATTTGGCATCGCAAGTTCAATGCGAGGCAGCTTAGCGGCACGATTATAAAGAGCTTCAGCCGAGATGCCGATACCAGGAGAAATCGCACCGCCTAAATAATCGCCGTTAGGAAGAAGTGCGCAGTAAGTATTTGCAGTACCAAAGTCAAGAATAATCATAGGCTTATTTAAATGAGCATACTTAGCCATAGCAGCTGCTGCATTTACTACACGGTCGGCACCAACTTCTTTAGGATTGTCATAACGAATATGAATGCCGGATTTAGTTCCAGGACCAACAACAAGAGGCTTTAAGCCAAAATAACGTTCAACCATATGACAAAGAGGTACAACAACTGGCGGAACAACAGAAGAAATGATAACTGCATCAATCATGCGCATGTTAACATCGTTATACATGAACATACTACGTAAAGTGATTCCAAATTCATCCGCGGTCTTGCCACGATCAGTAGAAAAGCGCCAATGAGTCAACAATTCCTTTCCATCAAATACGCCTGCAACAATATTTGTATTACCAACGTCAAGTACGAGTAACATAGTGAATTCTCCTCCGATGTTTAGAGCTTATTAAATTTATAATTGATAATGGATAATTAATTTAGGCGTACGCTCCATCCTTCGCGTTTGCCGGGCGAATGCTTACGTCTCCTGCAACAACTTTTTCGGTCCCGCCTTCATCTTTTTCGACGATCAAAAGACCTTCTGAATCAATGTCAATTGCTTTACCATAATAAGTTTTGTCTGGAGCGATAACCTTGACTGCTTGACCAAGGGTACAAGAATATTTACGCCATTCTTTTAAGACAACGTCAAAGCCTTGTTCAACAGCAAGTTCGTACAATTCTTCCATGTTCTTAAGCATATCGCACAAAAGTTCAACACGAGTAAAGGGTTCTTTGGCCGCGTCGCAAACAGATACGGCCAGATCACGAACCTCGGACGGATAATCCTCGGGCACACCGTTTGTATTGACGCCAATACCAATGACAACGTAATTAATATGACCGAACTCAGCGCTCATCTCCGTTAAGATGCCTACCATCTTACGGCCAAGCAAGAGAATATCGTTAGGCCATTTAATAGCTGCCTCGACGCCTTTAATTTTATTAATTGCTTTAACTACGGCAACAGCCGCAAGCAAAGTAAACTTAGGAGCCTCCTCAGGAAGAAAGGGTGGTTTTAAAACTACGGAGTACCAAATGCCATGATGATGAGGGCTAATCCAACCTCTTTGCAGTCTCCCCTTACCACCAGTTTGTTCTTCGCAAACAACTAAGAGACCGTTCTCGCAGCCTTGATTAGCAATAATTTTTGCTACATTGTTAGATGAATCAATGCTATCCTCGTAGCAAATGCTTCGTCCCAACCATTTTGTTTGCAAATGAGCATTGATTTCCGCAGGATAAAGACGGTCCGGGAATTTCTTTAACACGTAGCCTTTTTTTGCCACGGACTCAATCTCGTAGCCCTCGTCCTTCAAAGCTTGGATGTGTTTCCAAATAGCTGTGCGAGAAACCTCCAGCTGACGAGAAATTTCTTCTCCCGATAGAGGTGCTTCTTGATTATTTCTTAAAAGTTCCAAAATACGTTTGCGCATCTTTAAACCTCCAATAGTACATACTAAGTTAATGTTATCGTACCACTTGGTTAACTACAAGTCAAGCAAATAAAAAACTGCTGCGTAAAATTACGCAGCAGTTAGATTAAATTTGGCTTAAGCCTCGTCAGTAGGAGCAGAAATAACTTCTACAGGTTCAGAAAATTCTTGAATGGCTTCAACATTTTCTTCAACATTGGTCCTAGCTAATGCATCTTTTTCTTCAGGAGTTAAGATGTGACCGTGCTCAATGATTTCCTTGATTTGATTTTCTTCCAGGGTTTCATATTCCATGAGAGCTTTAGCAATGGCATGAAGCTTATCAAGATTATTTTTGATGAGCTCTTCTGTTTCGGAGTAAGCATTCTCAAGGAAAGCACGTACTTCCTTATCGATTTCAGCAGCAACCTCTTCGGAATAATCCTTATCACGAGCGATATCGCGACCCAAGAAAACTTGGTCTTGACGATGGCCAAAGGTTACGGGACCGATATTTTCACTCATGCCATATTCACAAATCATACTGCGAGCCAACTGAGTTGCTCTTTGTAAATCGTTAGATGCACCGCTAGAAATATCTTCCAAAACAATTGCTTCAGCAACGCGACCGCCAAGCAGAACCTTAAGCTCATCCAGCATCTCGGTGCGGGTCGCGTAAAACTTGTCTTCTTCGGGCAAACTCAAGGTATAGCCACCTGCACGACCTCTTGGAATAATTGTCACCTTGTGAACAGGGTCGGTTGTAGGCAACAACATGCCGACAATAGTGTGACCACCCTCATGATAAGCAGTGAGTCTCTTTTCCTTATCGGAAATTACACGAGACTTTCTTTCAGGACCCATGATAACACGCTCAGCAGCCTCTTCCATCTCCGGCATGTTTATGATCTTTTTATCCTTACGAGCAGTAAGAAGAGCTGCCTCGTTAACAAGGTTAGAAAGATCTGCACCGGTGAAACCAGGCGTACGTTTAGCAATAACTCCAAGATCAATATCTTCTCCCAAGGGTTTGCCTTTCACATGAACCTTGAGGATGGCTTCACGACCCTTTAAGTCGGGACGGTCTACCACGATTTGTCTGTCGAAACGACCAGGTCTTAAGAGAGCTGGGTCGAGAATGTCCGGTCTATTAGTTGCGGCGATCATGATGATGCCTTCATTGGCACTAAAGCCGTCCATCTCTACTAATAATTGGTTCAGGGTTTGTTCGCGTTCATCATGACCGCCGCCAAGTCCTGCACCACGTTGACGACCAACTGCATCGATTTCGTCGATAAAAATGATGCAAGGCGCAGATTTTTTTGCTTGGTCAAACAAATCACGAACACGACTTGCGCCGACGCCTACGAACATTTCTACGAAGTCAGAACCGGAGATAGAAAAGAAAGGAACCCCTGCTTCACCAGCAACAGCTTTTGCGAGAAGGGTTTTACCAGTACCAGGAGGTCCATAAAGAAGCACGCCCTTAGGAATCTTCGCACCCAAGTCGTTATATTTCTTAGGAGACCTCAAGAATTCAACTACCTCTTCTAATTCTTGCTTAGCTTCATCTGCACCAGCAACGTCTCTAAATTTAACAGGGTTCTTATCATCGTCAAAACGACGCGCACGACTCTTGCCAAAATTCATAACCTTACCGCCGCCGCCACCTTGATTCATAAACATAAACCATAGGCCGACGATGATAAGCATGGGAAGAATTGCTGTGAGAATACTCATCCACCAGGGAGGTTGAGGAGGAAGTTCAGCTTTAATGTCAATTTTTTTCGCTTCGAGTTTTTCTACAAGCTTCGCATCGTTAGGTGCTATAGTAGAAAACTCTTTACCATTGGAAAGCTTACCACTGATGATATTATCTACGATTTTGACCTGTTTAACCTCATCATTTTGCACATGCTCCATAAAGGTTGTGTAAGAAATATCCTGGGATTTAACAGTGTCTCCAGAATAATGGTTAAACATATAAATCAAAGCAGTAATACCAACAAGGTAAAACAAAACGTTCTTAAAGAATTTACTCAAGTACGTGTCCTCCTTGTATTTTTCGATAATACTTAATTATATAACAGTCTCTTGTTTTAGACAAGGAGTAATTAAGTAGCTATTTTGTATACTTAATGAGCCCTTGCATAAACTTCTGGTTTGAGAATGCCGATATAAGGCAGGTTGCGATAATTACCAGCATAGTCGAGACCAAAACCTACGACAAATTCGTCAGGAATAACAAAGCCAACATAGTCAGCTTCCATACCGGTCGTGCGTCTTTCTTTTTTGTCACACAAAGCAACTGTTTTAATAGAGGCAACATTTCTTGTCGCTAGCATATCAGTAATAGCTTTAAAGGTAGTACCTGTATCGATGATATCATCAACTAAAAGCACGTGTTTATTTTCGATGTTTGTTCTTAAATCAAGAGTAACCTTAACATTGCCAGAAGTAGTTGTACCATCGCCATAGCTAGAAGCAACCATGAAATCCATACGCATATCATTTTCAATGGCTCTTGAAAGATCGGTTGCAAACCAAGCAGCACCACTTAAAAGACAAACCATGACAATTTCCTTGCCAGCATAATCCTTAGTGATTTGCGCGCCTAATTCAGCAATGCGCTCGTCGATTTGTTCTTTAGTTAATAATACTTTTTTCACGTCATCATGTACAGTTCTCATAGTCTTCTCCTTGATGATTTAAATTCTTCTTGAAAAAATTAATTTATGATTTTGCAAAGCAACGAACAAGCCTTGCGGGAGTTCGATTACTTTATTACCCGTGTTACGCATCAGAAGCTGGTAAATGGCTTCCGTTCTTTCAAAGTCCAGTTCCTTAACGCCAAGATTAAAACAAGCTTGCCGCAAAATTCTTTTGCAAATTGCAGGATAAATTTTGTTGAAACACTTCGCCTTGAAAATAATTTCTTTTTCACTTACACTCTCGACTGCTTGATTATACTCTTTTTTGGCTAATTGCTCAAGACAAAAAGCATCCTCGCTAAGAATAGAAGCTGTGCGAGACAAAGTCTCGTTAATGCTCTCGTTATAATTATTTGCCAAAAGAGGTAAAAGTTCCTGCCTGATTTTGTTCCGAGTATAATTTAAATTTGCATTGGTACTGTCAATTTTATATGACAAATTTTTCGCAGCAAGATACTCTAGAATTTCTTTTCTCGTTATGTTAAGCATAGGACGAAGAATGTCACCATTTTTCTTCGTCATACCGGATAAACCTTCAAGTCCTGCACCACGCAAAAATTTCCAGAGCACAGTCTCAGCCTGATCGTCCGCTTGATGAGCCGTAAGAATTTTTTCTGCGCCTACGTTCTCTTTAACCTTACGCAATGCCTCGTACCGAAGTCTTCTAGCAGCGTCCTCCAGGCTGAGCTTGTTTTCTTTAGCACAAGCTAAGGCGTCTACATGCACGCCTACGTAAGGCAAGCCTTTTTTTTGCGCAAAGTCTCGGACAAACTCCATGTCTTCAAGCGACTCTTTTCCTCTAATCCCATGTTCCACGTGACAAATAGTAAAGCTTGCGAAGCCTTGCACATCGAGTTCACTACAAATATCAGCAAGAACAAGGGAATCGGCACCACCACTGACAGCAAGAAGATAATGCTTATATTCGGTCAAATTATTGCGCACTTTTTTTGTTAAGTCATGCACAATCCTCGGGATTTTCATAATCTCTCCTAAAAAAGTAATGGGCACTCAAAGAGTGCCACTAAATTACAGCTTATTTTTCGCGTCGTCCTCCACGGCCACCGCGTTTGCAATCGGTGTTGCGTTTTAAGTCAAGCATACGACTATCACTATCTTTTAAAAATTTGGATAATTTGTCTTCAAAGGATGCGGGACCCATGGGCTTAGCTGCTTGAGGGCGAGGATTATTATCGAAGGGACGTTTTACGGCTCCGTCTTCGTTTTGATTGCGGAAGGTTTTTGACTCCATCTTTTTTTCCTCAGGAGTCTCTGATTGCTTGATGGATAAATTAATTTTACCCTTGGCATCAACAGAAACAACCTTTACCTTAACCTTGTCATGCTCTTTTAAAAAGTCATGCACATCTTTAACATAAGCATTAGATACTTCGGAAATGTGAATAAGACCGGTTTTGTTTTCGGGCAGAGCTACGAAAGCACCAAATTTTGTAATCCCAGTAACCTCGCCTTCTACAATAGCACCAACTTCAATTGCCATAGAGATGGTAATCCCCCTTAATTATTATAGTCTTAACAATTATACTCTTAAATAAAACATAGTGTCAATAAGACAAAAAATGAAGCAAAAAATTATTTTTTTTCTGCTTCATTTTTTTCTTTGTCCTTATCAACGATGAAGAGAGGAACCTCATTCTTGCCCACCATGTTGAACTCCTCGCGGGCAAGCTTTTCGATATGTTTAGGGTCGTCCAGCTTTTTGCGTTCCTCCTTGAGAGCTGCTTCTTCTTTTTTTAATGCTTCAATACGAGCTTGAGTTGCAGCTTGCTCTTCTTTGATCTTGTTAATTTTGTACTCCTTCACGCCAAGAGTAACAAGACCTACCCCGATGAGAAACAGCATTACCCATTTGAAGAAAGAGTTTTTTCTTCTTTTCATGCAAGCCTCCACAAGACCTGGATAAATAATGCCCGACTTTTAAAAGCCGGGCATCAAAGTTCATTTTAAAAATCTTATTTTTTGTTAACAGCTTCTTTGAATGCTTTACCAGCTTTGAAAGCAGGAACAGTAGCCGCTTTAATTTTAACTTTCTTTTTGGTTTGCGGATTGAGACCAGTACGAGCTTTACGTTGACGAGGTTCGAAGGTACCGAAACCTACAACAGCAACCTTATCACCTTTAGCAACAGTTTCTTTAACGGTTTCTAAAGTAGCGGAGATAGCTTTTTCAACATCTTTTTTGGTCATGCCAGCTTTTTCTGCAACAGCAGCAATTAATTCAGTTTTGTTCATATAAATACCCTCCATATTTTACTTTTTATCATCCAGAGCCTAAGCTCAAAATCTACACAATTTATTCTACACTTGATTTACTTTTCTTGCAAGTATGCAACAGCACAAAAACAAGGAGTTTTCGCTATTTTTTTTATTTATTAGCAAAAATGTAACACTATTTCTTCTCTAAAAGCTTTGCCTCGTCCCAAAATTTGTCCAATTCGCCAAGAGAAAATTCTTGCCATGCTTTGCCAGATGCATTAACCATTGCCTCAACATAGCTAAAACGTTTCGCAAATCGGTCGTTAGTTCCTGTCAAGGCAACCTCCGGTTCAATGCCTTGATGTCTTGCGTAATTAGTGATAGCAAAAAGAAGATCGCCTAATTCTTTTTCTGCTTGCTCTTCATCCTTTGATGCAAGAGCTTCTTTGAATTCGCCAAGTTCTTCTTCCACCTTAGACCAAACATCTTCATCATTATCCCAGTCAAAGCCCACCTTAGCAACCTTGCGTTGAATGGTATAAGCCTTCAAAAGAGCGGGCAGCCCTTCGGCAACTCCATCTAAAATATGCTTGCGTTCTTTTTTCTCTTCTTTTTTAATGGCATCCCAATTAACAAGAACCTCAGCACTGTCCTTCACGGTTGTATCACCAAAGACATGAGGATGTCGACGAATTAATTTATCAACGACTCCGTCGATTACGTCTTGCATATCAAAATTGCCAGCTTCTTCAGCCATACGCGCATGGAAAACAACTTGCATTAGGACGTCGCCCAATTCCTCGCACATACAAGCAGTATCTTCATGATTAACAGCCTCAAGAAATTCGTAAACCTCTTCCACGAAATTGCTGCGAATCGATTTGTGGTCTTGTTCTTGATCCCAGGGACAACCACCTGGCTCACGCAGGACACGCATGACATCGACCAAAGGCTGAATATCTACATCAGCAAGAGAGTCAGTGTATTCCTCTCCCTCAGCCAAATCGTCAAAGTCTTCTTCAAATTCTTCGCCACTCATAACTTGGACTTCATTGTCCTCGTCCTCTTCATCTTCACCAAAGAATAAAACACCCTTGGAGCTTTCCGGGATGGGTGGAATATAGACGCTAGTCAGATGGTCGATGTTTTCTTGGCGATCCAATTCATAAAGAGGAATGGCTTTGCATTCTTCATCAGGCAAACCTAAGTTGCGCAAGAAATAAATTTCGTAATCGTCGCTCAAGCTTTCCATGAGCATAATTTTTAAATCGCTGGCGAGAATGCGACTATAAACCTGCGTGATCATGAGAGGATAAGAACCAGCCTCAAAAATTGCGTTTTCATCTTGAGCATCAATTATCCTGAGCCCACTAATAGGATCGATGCCTAAGGCCACATAGGCTAAATCAAGAAAGCTCATAGCAGGCTTAATGACAAGCTCAATATTTTGCTCCTTAGCTGCTTCACGCATGAACACAACAGTTTTTTCGGCTACAAGGGGTGAGCCGGGCACAGCATAAACCACATCATTTTGTTGAGCAGCTGCAAGAACGCGAGCCACGATAGCATTGTACACGTCTTCAAAGGAAGCAGAGCTTTCGTATAAATCATCACAAGCAGTGAAAGCAATCTTTTCTTTTTCTAATTCACTTACCGTAGGATGAACGGCGGTACGGAGAATTACCTGAGGAGAATTTTTTAATAAGCCCATGGTTTCTAAGGACAGATGCCCTGCGGCACCGGGTCCGAGACCAACTACAACAATTTTACCCATTGTATTTCCTCTCTTTCTTACAAAAACTTTTTGATGACAGGCAGCTTTTTCGCCTCTTCTTTAGTTAAGACGCCAAGTGCGAAAAGCAAAAGTGTGTAAATTAAACCTGCAGCCAATACTGCGAGAATCGTTAAAGCTTTAGAACCAAGCACGAAAGGTTCTGCTAAATAACAGAAGGAACCCATACATAAGGCTGCCAAAATTATTTTTATGATAGGGCCGTATTTAAATTTAATGCCCAGCCTAGCAAGAGCCCAAACATTTAAGAAGGCCGTCAGCGCAAAATTAATATTTGTAGCCCAAGCCGCACCAATAATATTCAGTGTTGCATCTGTCAAGAAATATACGGCAAAAATTTTCACGAGAATACCAGATACCATGTGGAGCATCGGCAAATTAATTTTACCGATGCCCTGCAGCATGCCTGCGGTAATTTGTTGCATACCTAGGAGCCAAATAGCAAGACCGGAGTGACAAATAGCTGAACCAGATTTAGCAGTTCCATAAAGTAAGAGGGAGATGGGCGTAGCAAGAAAAGTCATACCCAAGGCAGCTGGAACAGTAATCAAACAGCAGAGTTTCATAGCTGTGCTTGATTTTTCTCGCACGGTAGCAAAATCTTTTAAGGTAAAAGCCTCACTAATAGCTGGCACAAGACTTGCCGCAAGAGAAAGAGTTGGAATGGTAGCCATCATGATGAGCGGCTGCGCCATACCAGCTAAATAACCAAAGAGAGTTGTTGCTTCAGCAATGGAATACCCTGCTTCAACTAAACGATTAGGAACGATGAGCATATCCACGCTACTTGACACGGGCACCATGACATTAGCCAAGGAAACGGGCAAGGCTAAAAGTATCATCCGTTTAATTAATGTTGAAGTTTTTTCTAGAGTCTCTACGCCAGAAAGCAAAGCTTCCTTGGCCTGCCAATCCTTGTTATATTTTTTGTAGAAAAAACCTAGAACAACAAGACCAGTCAAGGAGCCTGGCAAAGCACCAAAAGCGGCTCCAGCCGCAGCATATTCAAGTCCGTAGGGTAAAAGTACATACGCAAGAATTACCATGGTAACAACACGAACAAGCTGCTCCATGATTTGGCTGATGGCTGGAGGAGTCATCAACTGCAGGCCTTGGAAAAAACCTCGAAAGCAAGCGAGTATGCTTGCAAAAAAGATAGCAGGTGTAAGAGCCGTCAGTGCGTAGTAGGCTCGAGCATCCCTGACGATGCCCGAATTAACGAGCCAGGCAGCTGCGAAAAATAAAAGCACGGCTAGTATTAAACCTACACAAGCCATCATCCGAATGCTAGTTTTAAAAACATGACGCACGCTTTTGTAATCATTTTTAGCCACTCGTTCCGAAACAAGCAAGGAAATGGCTACGGGTATACCGGCTGAAGATATGGAAAGCAAGAGCAAATAAACAGGATAAGCCATTTGGTAGAGACCAATGCCTTCGCCCCCGAGCAATCTTGAGAGTAATATTCTGTTAACCGAGCCAATAATTTTGACCATGAAACCGGCAGCCGTGAGAATCATTGCGCCTCGCAAAAACTTATCCTTGGACATATGCCTGCCTCCTTTCCGAAAAATTTTCTATCATTTTATTTTATCTTATATTTATTAGCCAAAGCAATGCGTGGTAAAAATTTTTCTACCCAATCCACCTGATCCAGTTTTAAACTAGTTGTACGATAAGTGAAGACAGGTTCCTTACCCCAGGTGCAGCTCATCCGGCCTTGTGAGTTATCAATTTCTTTACCAAGAATATCCACCTTCACAAGAGCCTTTTCCTCAAAAACCATGCGGATCATCCCCTGACGAATCGTCAGAGAGCGAATACCTATCAAACGACAAAGAGCCCTGATGCCTGCCACACGCCAAAGATTGACAACTTCGTCAGGTGGATTCCCAAAACGATCGACAATCTCATCTAACAAATCGTCTTTTTCAGCAAACTCCATAGAAGCACAGCGACGATAAAGCTCCATCTTATAACGAGGATTATCAATATAATCGTCAGGAATATAAGCATCGAGAGGAGCCTCCACTATAGGGTCAGGCTCAAGAGCAGAACGTTTACCCTCTTTCAGGAGTTTAATCGTAGCCTCAAGCATTTCGCAATAAGCTGCAAAACCAATGCCTGTGATATGACCATGCTGTTCCTTGCCTAAAAGATTACCAGCTCCACGAATTTCTAAGTCGCGCATGGCAATCTTAAATCCGGAACCAAGCTCCGTAAAGTCGCGGATAGCACTCAAGCGTTTTTCTGCAATCTCTGACAAGGCTTTGTTAGGTTTATAAAGTAAATAAGCATAAGCAAGGCGGGAGCTTCTACCCACACGTCCGCGCATTTGATAAAGCTGACTCAACCCAAAGGTATCAGCGCCATCAATAATAATTGTATTAGCCAAGGGTACGTCTAAACCATTTTCGACGATAGTAGTACAAAGCAAGACATCGCAATCACCCTCGTAAAATTCAATCATGGCGTCTTCTAAAAGCTGCTCCTGCATTTGCCCATGAGCGATACGTACGTTGAGACCGGGAATCAAGCTCTTTAATTTACGAGAAACAGCCTCGAGCCCGTCTACTCGGTTACGAATATAGTAAACCCTGCCTCCCCGTCTCAGTTCTCTTTCGATGGCTTCCTTAACCATACCGTCGTCATATTCCGTAACATAAGTTTCTACGGGCAGGCGATCTTCGGGAGGATATTCGATGACACTCATATCTCTCGATGAAACGAGAGCCATATGCAAAGTACGAGGAATGGGCGTTGCGCTTAAAGAAAGTACGTCAATGCCCGTGCGCCATTTTTTTATTTTTTCTTTTTGGGCAACGCCAAAGCGTTGCTCTTCGTCAATAATTAAAAGACCAAGGTTCGGAAAAACAACATCGTCCTGTAAGAGACGGTGGGTACCAATTAAAATATCAATCCTGCTATCGGCTAAATCCCTGAGAATTTGTTTTTGCTCTTTGGCTGAGCAGAAACGATTGATCATAGCAACATTCGGGCCAAAATTACGCATGCGTTCCTTAAAGGTTAAGAAATGCTGCTGAGCAAGCACAGTCGTAGGTACCATAACAGCAACCTGCTTACCATCCATAACTGCTTTAAAAGCAGCTCTGAGGGCCACCTCCGTCTTGCCGTAGCCGACATCTCCGCACAAAAGTCTTTCCATGGGCTGAGGTTTTTCCATGTCCGCTTTAATTTCGGCAATGGCTTGAAGCTGGTCAGCCGTCTCCTCGTAGGGAAAAGCTTCCTCGAACTCTTTTTGAAAGGATGTGTCCTTGCTAAAAGCATGACCAGGAGTAATTTGTCTCTGTGCATAGAGACGCAGTAGTTCTTCCGCAAGGATTGTAATCGCTTTGGCAGCTTTATCAGTTGTCCGCTTCCAATCCTTGCCGCCCATCTTAGACAAGCGAGGCACAGAGCCATCGTTACCGATATATTTATGAAGCATACCTACTTGTTCAACAGGAACGTATAATTTATCATCCCCTGCATAATGAAGCAGTAAATAATCGCGATGCATACCGCCGACTAAAACATTTTCTACGCCCACATAACGACCGATACCGTGCACACGATGGACAACATAGTCCCCGACCTTAATGTCGGAAAAATATTGTAATTGTTGTCCTTGATGCTTGGAATGTAAACGTTTTTTCTTTTGGTGACCAAACAAATCGTTTTCGGTGATGAAAACCCAGTTCTCGCTCCAAAACCTAAAGCCATGACCTAAATCCCCATACATAACATTAACATAACCTGGTTGGAGCTCTTCGTCCACATAAACTCCTTCGAGTCCGTAGTTGTGTAAATTATCTGCAAAGCCGCGAGCTTTAATGCTGCTTGACATCATGAGGATAGGTGTAACACCATCAGCCAAATAATTTTTTAAGTCTTCCGTAATCATCTCAATATTTTTATTGTACTGAGAAACATTGCGCACAGGAATATTTATGGCTAACTGCTCTTTTAAAATGCTATGACTTAAAGCCGAGACTAAAAAGACACCAGAATTTTTCATAAATTCTGTAAGCTCTGCGCTTGTAAAAATATCTTGCGCGAAATCTTTGTTCTCCTTCTCGTACTTGTCAAGCATGGAGACAAGTCTCACCGGCTCATCAACAATGACGAGAGTGTTTTCCACGCAATAATCGAAGATGGAAGCAGAATATTCTTCCGTATCATAAACGACGATAGAAGCAATGCTTAATTCGTCAAGAGTTTCCTTGCTACGTTGACTATCTATATCAAAAGTACGCAACGCATCGATTTCTGTATCGAACCATTCCACGCGTACCGGATTATTCATATTAATGGGATAAACATCAAGAATATCGCCGCGTTGAGAGAACTGACCGATAGCATCAACCTGCTCTGTTCTTTCGTAACCGAGAGCCAAAAGTTTTTCCATAAAAGCTCGTTGATCAATTTCTTCTCCTAATGACAATTTAATTTTTTGAGAGATATCTTCCGTGGGTCGAAGCTGTTTTTGTTCTAAGGCTTCGGCTGTCACAAAAACAATGCCTTGCTCTTCCCCTTGTAAAAATTTTAAGGCACGCACGCGGCCTGCAGTTACCTCAAGACTTTGGGTTTCTGCTTGAATGCGCGGCAAATTTTCTGGATATAATTCTTGCGTTGGTAAATCAGGATAAAGGTAAGCAAGCTCCCTGCGATAAATTCTCATCTCTTCACGAGTCGCCGTGATGATGCAGATACTTCCATTTAAAGCAAGAGCTTCATTTATCGCAACACAAAAAACCGACTTAGAGGCTTCCCCCAACCCGGTTAAAATCGTTGTTGTTTTTTTCTTAAAGGATTCTACCGCCTGCTTAAGCTCTTTTACCTCCACAAGGCGGTTAATGAGCAAATTATTCATAAAGACTTAACTTTCTTGAGCGATTTATAGCTAAACAAAATTAATAGGGCATGAGTGCTCACGCCCTACTAACTTTTTATTTTAAAAATTATTTAATTTTAATAGGAAGAACCTTCTTGTCAATGCTGTGGATAGCATCTACGAAACGAACAGTACCAGTTTTGTAGCGAGCAACGATTGTATGAGTACGTACACCGCCACCAAAATAACGAAGACCATTTAACATATTGCAGTTAGTAATTGCAGTTGCAGTAAAGATGCAGTCATCGCCTTTAACGAGATCCTCAAGACTAAGAACCTTGTCAACATCAGCAATGCCCATTTGATGGCAACGCTCAACTTGTTCAGGACCATCAGGTAAAAGACGACCTTGCATATCGCCACCAAGACATTTAACGGCAACAGCACCGAGTACGCCTTCAGGTGCACCACCCGAACCAACATACATATGCACGCCACTACCTTCAATGCAACATTCTACGATAGGATTAACGTCGCCGTCAGTAATTAAAGAAATGCGTGCGCCAGCTTTACGAATAGCTTCGATTTTATCTTTATGACGAGGACGGTCGAGAATGACGACATTAACGTCGGATACTTCGCGGTCCAAAGCTTTAGCAACACGTTTCAAATTTTCTTCGATAGGATCGTCAATATTGATGCAGCCCTTTGCACGAGGACCTACAGCAATTTTATCCATATACATGTCAGGAGCATGTAAGAGACAACCACGTGGAGCAATAGCCATAACTGCGATTGCACCGTTTTGTCCTTTAGCAACAAGGTTAGTGCCTTCAACAGGATCAACAGCGATATCTACGCGAGGTCCACCTGCACCAACTTCTTCACCAATATAAAGCATTGGTGCTTCATCCATTTCGCCTTCACCAATTACTACGGTGCCAGCAATATTTACAGTATCAAATGCTGCACGCATAGCATCAACAGCAAGACCATCAGCACCATTTTTGTCGCCACGACCTACTAAGTGACCACAAGCAATAGCTGCTGCTTCAGTAACACGTACGAATTCTAATGCGAGCTCTCTGTTCATACCTTCAACTCCTTATTATATTATTAAAATTATTAGCATAATATATTGTATACTACTACGTTAATTATGACACTTTAATTCAAATTTAGCAAGGGAAAATTCACAAGACTGCATTAATTAAAATAGTTAGACCTAATTGAATGGGAAGCAAGAAGACAATGTATAAAAGCAAAAGACTAAAAAGAATAGTCACGCTCGCTCTCAGGACATCAATCAGGTAAACGACCTCCAAGGATTTTATCAAAAGATAAAGCATCCAAATGAGTCCTATGCCGACTGTCACAAACATTAAGGGAAGCCCTCCCACACCAAGCTTAGCGCTTAAGAGGGCTGCTGGCGTAAGTAAAAGGAAAGGCAAAGTCGTGTAACCAAGAAGGCAAATCAGACCAACCGGATCACCTGCAAGAGCCCCAAAGGTTTCCATAATACCATGTAATAAAAAGCCGTACAAGCTTAAGGCTGCTCCTAAAATTATTACCGTAGCTAAAATTATAGCGAAGCGTTCGCCAAGCGAATGATGTATGAACCAAGTATTAGTAATAACTCCAGTAAAAAATCCCACACTTAAGGTAAAGTAAAAACCGCTTCGCCATAAGCAAGGCTGCTTAACTAATGCAGTGAGACCCGTGCTAGTTTCAAAAAGCACGTCAAAAGTTTTGCGTCTCACTTATTTTCACCTCACGTTATTCTCAATGCTGGGCATAGTTTCAGCTTTAAATTGGTTAATAATTTCGCTTTTAATAATTTTTGCCATTTCACTGCCAAAAATATAACCCCAACCAGTTTTTTGTTGACGAATCTTCACATGGGGAAGTCCGTTCTTTTCTGGTTTTAATTTGGCAAGCTCCCCAGCTGCTACAAGAGCATCATAATAATTGCCGATTTCATCTACGAGGCCAAGATTTTTTGCTTGGGCTCCTGTATAAACGCGACCGTCTGCAAGAGTGCGAACCTTGCTTTCATCCATTTTACGACCTTCTGCAATAGTTGTGACGAATTCTTCGTAAATTTCATTGACGATATTTTGCAGCATGGCTTTTTCTTCGTCAGTCATCTCGCGGTCCATGCTCATCATATCCTTATGAGGGCCGCTTTTAATTTTATTTGATGTCACGCCGATTTTTTTGTAGAGCTCTTCTACATTCATGTAAGGCATGTAAACACCGATGCTACCCGTTAAGGATGTAGCATTGGCGTAAATTTTATCAGAAGAGCAAGCAGCAATCCAATAAGCAGCGGATGCACCAGTGTCCCCGATGCAAGCCACGATTGGTTTCTTGGCATTTTCCTTAAATCGTTTTAACTCGCGGCCTACCTCTTCGGCTGCAGTCGCACTGCCTCCACCACTATCGATTTTAAGCAGCACAGCTTTGACAGAATTATCGTTGGTCGCGTCACGGATCTGACGCATAATGGTACCACTTGTTATACCTTGTTGCTGATGAAAAATATCATCCTCTTGAGCGTCACCACTTATAATAGTGCCAGAAATATTTATAACTGCAACACGGTCGGGAATTGTGACAGTTTTTTCTCCATTATTATTTCCCTTAAGAAGAGAAACAACGAAACTAAGTATTGCTAAAAGCAAGACTGCACTGACAAAAATTTTTTTCAGCATAAGAACCTCCTTGTGCTAAGCCAAGCAAGCAAACCGCAAAACGAATTACATTCTCTCTGGTGCAGATACACCAAGAATGCCAAGAGCATGTTTAATGGTATTTTTTGTTGCGCTAGCTAAAGCGATACGTGCTTGTTGAACATCTGCCTCCACACCAATAATACGGCAAGCATTATAGAAGGAGTGGAAGAGACCTGCCAGCTCAAACACATAAGTCGCAACACGATGCACTGCTCTCTCTTTAGCAGCGGTTGCAATCATCTCGGGGTATTCCCCTAATTTTTTAATGAGGTCGAGCTCACTTGCTTCAACAAGACTGTTTAATTTAAGTTCGCTTGTTGGAGCCACAGCAATATTTGCCTCGGCTAATTGACGCATGATGGAACAAATTCTTGCGTGAGCATATTGAACGTAATAAACAGGATTTTCGTTAGATTTTTCGCTAGCAAGCGTCATGTCAAAATCAAGCTGGCTGTCAAGAGATCTCATGCAGAAGAAATATCTTGCCGCGTCGACACCGACCTCGTCCATCAACTCACGAATAGTAACGGTCTCGCCCGTTCTCTTAGATAGCTTAACCATACTGCCGTTACGATAAAGACGAACCATTTGCAGTAATAAAACTTCCAATTGCTCGGGATCGTAACCAAGAGCTTTCACGGCAGCCTTCATACGAGCAATGTAGCCGTGATGATCGGCGCCCCACAAGTTGATAACATGAGAAAAGCCGCGTTCAAATTTATTTCTGTGGTAAGCGATGTCGGCCGCGAAATAAGTCGGAATGCCATTGTCACGAATGACTACGCGGTCCTTGTCATCGCCATATTGGGTTGAATTGAGCCAGAGAGCGCCGTCTTTTTCGTAAACGTATCCTTGTTCCTTAAGCATGAGACAGGACTCTTTAATCTTGCCTGCATCGTGCAGAGTTTGTTCGCTAAACCAAGTGTCGAATTCTACGCGAAAATCTGCCAAGTCTTCTTTAAGAGCCGCGAGCTTTTCTTTATAAGCAATGGTGCGGAATTTTTCTAAACGTTCTTTTTCATCCATACCCACAAATTCTTTTCCGTAAATACGAATGATTCTTTGAGCAGTCTCAATGATATCGTAACCGTGATAACCATTTTCTGGGAAAGTAATGCCTAAATCCATTTCGTCCAAGGATTGCACGGTTAAATCTTCCGGCACGCCGCCTTTTTCTTCTAAGGCAAGCAATTGTAAATAACGAGCATTGACGGACGCAGCCAAGTTATTCATTTGATTGCCCGCATCATTAATATAATATTCACGAGTAACATCGTAGCCAGCTGCTTTAAGTAAATTAGCCATAGAGCTACCGACTGCTGCCCCACGACCATGTCCTACGTGCAAGGGACCAGTCGGATTAGCAGAAACGTATTCAACTTGAATTTTTTCTGGATTGTCTTGAGTAAGATTGCCGTAATTTTCGCCTGCGGCTAAAATTTTCGCAAGCATATCGTACATCCAGTCCTGTTTTAAATAGAAATTGATAAAGCCTGGTCCAGCAATTTCCATCTTGTCAATGTAAGCACAGTCCATATTATCAACAACTGCTTGAGCAATCATGCGAGGATTGCATTTCAAAGAGCGAGCACTTTGCATAGCAAAATTACTTGCGAAATCACCAAATTCTTTTTGTGGCGGCACTTCCAATTGCACCTCCGGAAGATTTCCTTCCTTGAGTACTCCTTTAGCCATAGCACTTTGAGCTGCATCTTTAATACTTGCACTTAAAATATCTTTAATGTCCACGAACAATTTCCTCCCTAATCTCAATGAAGATTTTCATATCTCCGTATCTTGCTCCACTGTGCTCTAAGGCATATTCCATCTCTAAGCACCAGGCACCATTAAAAAAATACGTATGTAAAAATTTTGTATCGGTAACAATGGGTATTTCCATGTAAGGAGTTTGATAAATACTAGCGTCTCTTAATCCTTCACAGAATTCTTGCCTATGATTTAAGGACCCGCATCTTAATAAAATTACGTGCTCCTGATCCCATTTAATAGTTGTTTTTGTACCTTCGAGATCGCTCCCCTTTTCTTCTTCGTACATACAATAATACTTGCCGTTCTTTTCCGTCATCGTACCCTTGTAAATATTTTCTGAAGTTAAAGTATTATTTACATCATCTGTAACAGTACTCACAACTCTGATTTGTACATTTTGCATTATTTATTTCTCCAAACACAAATTAGAGCCTGCTTTTTCACGGCTATTGCCATGCAACACGCTCTGGTAAATTAACTGAGAGACATCGCCCTCAAATTGATATGTATTTACCTTATCATTATATAATACAGTTAGTTTATGAGTCAAGGAATGCGCCTGTTTTTGGTCTCTTTAGCAAAGATAAAAATTCCAGCAATTCGTTGGGCATTTTGTATACATTTAGGAAATTACTTGCTTAGAACAAACAAAAATTGTATAATTTTAGTTATATTATCATAGATATTTTCTTTATTTTATAATAGAAGAAAATATGGAGAGGGGAATGTTTATGAATTTTATTGAAGTGGCAGTCTTTGTGCTGTATTTAGTCTTTATGCTTGGTATCGGCATTTGGTTCTTTATGAAGGATAAGGATGGCGGCGAGAAAACTTATTTCTTAGGCGGACGTGCTATGGGTCCTTGGGTTACCGCGTTATCCGCAGGTGCATCCGATATGAGTGCTTGGGTTTTGATGGGTCTGCCGACTTCCATCTATGCTCTCGGCCTTGGTCAAATTTGGATTTCCGTTGGTCTTGCTTTTGGTTATACCTTAAGCTGGTTCTTCACTGCTCCGAGGCTGCGCAGCTTCTCCATTGTCGCTAATGACTCCATTACCATCCCACAATATTTATCCAATCGTTTTAAAACTAACACCATGGCTCTGCAAATTATCTGCGCAATAGTCTTCTTAGTTGCTTATACGGTTTATGCTGCTTCCTCTATCAAAGCTTGCGGCATTCTTTTCAACACAGTTATTGGCATCGACGCACAGCTAGCTATGTATCTATCCGCAATCATTATTGTCAGCTATACTTTCTTAGGTGGCTTCAGTGCCGTTTGCTGGACTGACTTCTTCCAAGGTCTTTTAATATTGGCAGCACTTTTAATCGCGCCGATTTTTGCAAGTGCTTTTGTTAATCCGGAACATATCAAAGCAATTCCTGTTGAATATTGGAATCCTATGGCGAATTGGCAAGATATTGTTTCTGGTTTTGGTTGGGGCCTTGGATATTTCGGTATGCCCCACATCATCATCCGTTTCATGAGTCTTGAATCTCAAAAGGAAATGCGCAAATCTGCAATCATTGGTATTTCCTGGACTGGACTTATCTTAATCTTTGCGGCAATGGTCGGAATTATCGGTCGTATGTATCTCGGTCTTGATGAAAACATCAACAAGAACTCTCTCGTTTTCATTACCATGGTCCGCAATATTTTCCCGGCACTTATTTCTGGTGTTCTTCTTTCTGCAGTTCTTGCAGCTTCTATGTCCACTGCTGATTCCCAGCTTTTAAGCGCAGCCTCTTCCTTTGCATCCGACGTTTATAAACCAGTTATTCGCGACAACAAGGCTAGCGATAAGGAAATGCTTTGGGCTGGTCGTTTCGTTGTACTCGGCATTGCTTTCATTGCTTTGTTAATTGCCTCCAATCCTAACTCTGGTTCTATTATGAGTCTCGTATCCAATGCTTGGTCCGTATTCGGTGCAACCTTTGGTCCGACTATTATGCTCAGCTTGTATTGGAAACGTTTTAATCTCTCAGGTGCAATCGCAGGCATTGTTTCTGGTGCGGTTATCGACATCGCTTGGCTCATGACAATGAGTCAAACAGGCGTGTACGAGATCGTTCCTGCATTCTTCGGATCCTTCGTCATCGCTTATCTCGTTTCCACTATGACTACACCCCCGACCAAAGAAGTCGAGGAGCTCTTCGATAAAGCAGTCAACTACGAAGAAGAAAACGAAACATCAATCATTAAATAAAAATTTTGTAAAGGCGTTTCATCAAATATGAGACGCCTTTTTTAATTATGCGTTTGTAATGAAGAAGCAAGCCTTCGACTTGCAAATTAAAAATTAATAATTGCGGAGCAAGCCTGCGGCTTGTAAATTAAAACCAATCGACCATAATCTAATGTTTGCAAATTCAATCTAAATTATTAAACCGTCAATTTAATCGTAATATTTTGCTTCGCAAAATCTATCCTCAATTCCGCATTACAAATTAAAATAAGTTTTACGTAAAAACGCCGAACGAAAAAAAGCGCTCTCAAAAGAGAGCGCCTTTTTGATGCGTAGTTCAAAATTAAATTTATACCGGTCCCAATTTAATTGCTGCCGCATATGTCAAGAAACAGAATGCGATAATCCACCAAACAGCAATCAAAGGAAGAATAAAACGTAACCACTTTTTGTAAGGAACTCCAGCAATTGCTAAATACGACATGGTTGCGCCACTAGCCGGAGTAATACAATTGGTAAAAGCATCTCCTAAAGTAAAAGCAAATACTGCAGTTTGACGAGTAAGTCCTACTACATCTGCGAGAGGAGCCATGATAGGCATGGAAATAGCTGCTTGTCCAGAGCTAGAAGGAACCAAAAGATTGAAAACGTCTTGAATCATAAACATGCCAAAAGCAATAATGGAAGATGGGAAGGATTGTAGCATACTTGCTAAGAAATGCACAATAGTATCCATAACCTTCGCTTGATCCAAGAGCAAGGTAGCTCCCTTACATAAGCCAACCATCAAGCAAGGCAGCATCATACCCTTGCAGCCTTCTACGAAAGCATCAGCGATATCGTTAGCCTTTAAGTTACAAAGTACACCGGCAATTAATCCTGTCAAAAGGAAAATGCCTGCAATTTCGTGCATATAGAAATCAAATTTCATAACACCAACGATAATGGCGATGAAGTTGAAAGCCAAAAGACACAAAACTATTTTTTGACGACCGGTTAATTCAGGAACATTTTCTACATCAATACCCAGGTCCTTAGTCTTATCAAGCTCGTACATAGAACTTGACTCAGGATTATTTTTAACTTTTCTTGCGTAATACATTACGTAACAAACATTGACGAGGACGAGTACAATAAAAAGTCCGATGCGATATTCAATAGCAGAAAAAAGTGGCACGCCTGCAATACCTTGAGCAACACCAACAGAAAACGGTTGTGTACAACCTGCACCATAACCTGCTGCTACCGAACAGAAAATAATACCGAGTGCGGTAATAGAATCGAAGCCAAGAGCTAGAGCGACTGTTACGATAAGAGGCGTGAAAGCCAAATATTCTTCGTTACACCCAGCTAATGTGGAGCAAATAGAGAAGAAAACCATGATGACCGGCACCATAAGGATGCCTCGATTACGCATCTTTTTAACCAATGCGCCAAGACCTGCAATAATTGCACCAGTTTTAGAATAAATATTTAAAGAACCACCTACAACAAAAAGGAAAGCAATAATGCTACCGCCACCCTGGAAGCCTTTTGTAACGGATGTAAGCAATTGCAAGAAGCTAGTGGGCTTTTGAGCTATATAATGGAAGGTCGTAGGATTTACAACCATTTTTCCTGTATGCGCATCCTTAACACGGTCGTATACGCCTGCAGGAATAATATAGCTTGCTAAGGCAGCCAATAAAATAATCACTGCTAGAACCATAACAGGACTTGGAGGTTTAAATTGTTTTACACTGGGTTCGATATCATTTTGTTTTGACATAATACATCCTCCTAAATTTTATATCTGTTTTTGTGCATAATCATCTATTTCCATAGCACTAGCTATAGCGATGACAGTTCGATCAAACACGGACTGAACTATACATTTTTCTTCCCGCGTGTGAGCGCCAGAACCTTGACCACCCATAGAACAAACTGTTGGAACGCCCATTAAACCAAAATAAGCTGCATCAGACATTCCGCCAACATAAATAGAACCAAAGACCGGATAACCACATGCAACCGCACATTTATTGATGTGTGCCAAGAGCTCGTGATTAGCCTGAGTTTCTTCAAAAGCAGGCATGGAAGAAACAAATTGAATTTCTGTAGTGGTACCTTCGATGAAAGTCATCTCGCCGATCTTACGAATTTCTTCTTTAATATATTCCATATGTTTCACCTGACTATATCGTATGTCAAGCTCAACATAACAATAATCGGGAATGGCATTAGAAACGGTACCGCCTTTAATAACGCCAACACTAACCGTAAGTCCTTCGTCCACTTTGGATAAATTTTGCAGCAAAGGAATCTTGTACGCCATCTCAACGATTGCGTTACGACCAATAGTGTATTCATTACCAGCGTGACCGCTTTTACCACGTACAATAATATGACAATCAACGCCACCTTTACGTCCAACAGTTAAACAATTATCCATACGCCCAGTTTCCATGTTGAAACAACAAAGAGCCCCCTTAGCCTCATCCATGACAATTTTATCCACGATGCTTCCTATGTGACTAATCTCTTCGTTGCCAACAAAAATAACCTTCACAGGCCTATCCTTAAAACCAAATTGTTTTAAAGCTATCATAACGTAAAAGGCTTGCATGATTCCCATCTTCATATCTACAACCCCAGGTCCGTAGGCAATGCCGTCTTTTATATAGAAAGGGTCCGGTGGATAATCGCCATCAGAAAACACTGTGTCGCAATGTCCGGCTAATATCAATGGCTTGCCAGGAAAATTTTTGCCATATTCAGCGACCAAGACATCGGGTCCTCCTTTACTGTCTATCAGTCGGCAAGAAAATCCCTCTGCCTCGAAATGCTTCTTCAAAAACTCCATAATACGATTAATCTGTGCAATATCTGTTCCTGAGCCCTGCATATTTACTAATGCTTCCCAAAACAATAACATTTCATATTGATTTCTGTTCACAAATTGCTTTATTTCGTCAATTGGTGCATGCATAATATCCATCCTTTTTGTTCTAACATTTTAAAATTATTTTTATTTTATCACATTTTTTTGATCAAATAAACTTTGAATGGTTTAATAAGACAACAAAACAGCAGGCCTGTCGGCCTGCTGTTTTGTTGTTGTTATGATATGTATGGTGTTCAGAGGTTAGTCTGAATTGTGAGTTATTTTATATCTTTTTATCTTTTTATTTGTTGTTGATTTTTTTGTTGATTTTTATTTTTATTTTTAGGTAAATTGCAAGTCCAAATTGAACACTTGCATTAATTAACTCACTTGAACCT
>JAUNIS010000059.1 GCA_030523325.1 Phascolarctobacterium sp. | reverse complement strand
ACTACAAGAACAGTTTGAAAAGTTGTATATACAAGTCGACAAATCGAGATTGGCAGATTAGTTTTAGTAAAACTTCAAGTTGGTTTTAACATAATAAAAATTTCTTAAATCGGAAATTGAAAATAAAGATAAATGGATTGTGAGCGACATTGAGAAAAGAACAGAAAATCTAATAGAAAAAACATTAAAATTATTTGCTTTATAAGGGAGTGAAAGATTATGTTTAAAGAAGATACACTAGAAAATATGTTACTATCTGTTTTACAAGAAAACGGCTGGAAATATATAGAGTCTGAAAAATTGCCTCGTGAATACAGTGATGTTCTGGTTGCACCAATGGTAAAAGATGCACTCATACGTCTGAATCCTGAAATAGCAGAAGAGCCTTCTAGAGCAGACCAGGTAATATACAAATTGCGTTCTGTTATTATGACCGTACAGGCTGCTAATTTAGTTGCACAAAACGAAATATTTAAAAAACTCCTTTTTGAAGAAAATTCTTTTCCGTTTGGAGAAGATGGTCGTATGGTTCCAATTAAGTTTTTTGGTTCCATTGCTGATGAAGAATTAGCTAAAAACGAGTATATAGTTACAAAACAATGGATATACCCTAAAAAAGACGGTGGCAAAAGATTTGACATAGTTCTTCTTGTAAATGGATTTCCGCTAGTTATTGGTGAATTAAAGACTCCCGTTCGTAGCTCCATTACATGGTTAGACGGAGGGCAAGATCTTCAAGATTACGAAAAGAGTGTTCCTGAAATGTTTGTTCCCAACGTGCTTAATTTTTCTACAGAGGGAAAGACATATCGTTATGGATCTATTAATATGCCATTAACCATGTGGGGCCCTTGGCATACTGCAGAACACAAAACAGACGGTTCTTTAAACGATGTAAAAAATAGCGTGGAGGCAATGCTTACTCCTAACAAGGTTATTGATATTTTTCGTTTCTTTACTATGTTCGCTACCGACAAAAATTATCGTAAGTATAAGATTATATGTCGATACCAGCAATATGAAGCAGCTAATATGATTATAGATAGGGTAAGGTCTGGTTATCCGAAAAAAGGTTTAATCTGGCATTTCCAAGGATCAGGCAAGTCTTTGCTAATGGTATTTGCAGCTCAAAAGTTACGTATGCTACCAGAATTAAAGTCTCCGACAGTGGTGATAGTGGATGACCGTATTGATTTGGAAACTCAAATAACGGCAACTTTCAATGCTTCTAATATTCCAAACCTTGTTAGCGCAACATCTAAAGAAGATTTGATATCCTTCTTTAAAGGTGATCAAAGAAAGATATTGATAACTACTATATTTAAATTTGGTGACATTACGGAAACATTAAGTCAAAGAGATAATATCATATTAATGGTAGACGAAGCTCATAGAACTCAAGAAGGTAATTTGGGTGAGAAAATGAGACTTGCTCTGCCTAACGCGTTCTTTTTTGGGTTAACGGGCACTCCAATAAATAAACTGGATAAGAATACTTTCCGTACATTCGGTGCATTGGAGGATAGGTCTGGGTATATGAGCCGCTATTCTTTTGCTGATTCTATTCGTGACGGAGCTACGTTGCCTTTAAATTTTGAGCCCGTTCCAGTTGAGTTACATGTTAATAAAGAAGTAGTTAATGAAGAGTTTGACAGAATGACTCAGAACGCCGGTTTAACTAAAGAAGAAAAATCGGACTTAGCAAAGCGTGTACGAATGGAAGCAATTATGAAATCTCCAGAACGTATTGCTAAGGTTTGTGAACATATAGCAAATCATTTTCTAACCAAGATAGATCCAAACGGATTCAAAGGCCAGGTAGTATGTTATGATAGAGAGTGCTGCTTATTGTACAAAAAAGAATTGGATAAGTTTTTAGGCGAATATGCTACCACCATTGTTATGGATACAAATAACGACAAAGCTGATAAATATAAAGCATGGCGTAGAGATAAAGATCAAGAAGCTAAAGTTTTGGACGACTTTAGAGACCCAAATCATCCTCTTAAATTAGTAATTGTAACATCTAAACTTTTAACTGGTTTTGATGCGCCTGTTTTACAAGTTATGTATCTTGATAAGCCAATGAAGGATCATACTTTGTTGCAAGCGATTTGTCGCACTAACCGAGTATATGGCAAATATAAAACAAATGGTTTGATTGTGGATTATATTGGTATATTTGATGATGTTGCTAAAGCTCTTAATTTTGATGAAAAGAGTGTTCAGACTGTAATTACAAATATTGAACAAGTAAAGAAAGAGCTTCCCGGCAAGATGGCAAAATGTTTAGAATACTTTTACGGTGTTGACAGGACGAAAGATGATTGGGAAGCTCTTGTGGAAGCCCAAGAATGTTTGCCTACTGATAATGATAAAGACGCTTTTGGTGCGGATTACAGAGTTCTGAATAAGATATGGAATGTGTTATCTCCTGATTTATGCTTGGTGCCATATAAATACGATTATAAGTGGTTGTCTAAGGTCTATGAGTCCATTAAACCTGCTGATAATAGAGGTGCTTTGATATGGCAGGCTTTAGGAGCAAAAACCATAGAATTAGTTCATGAAAATATTTCAGTTGATGAAGTTAAAACTACTAAAGATGAAGATATTTTGGAAATGGACGCTGAGATAATAGAGAAGTTTATTGAAAAGAAAGGAGAAAAAGGAATAAAAAAACTTGAGATAGATCTTGTTGCAAGAATACGACAGCATGGTGATAATGATAAGTTTATTGAATTAGGTGAGCGATTAGAAGAATTGCGTGAAAAACATGCTCAAGGACTTATTTCAAGTGTTGAATTCTTAAAAGCATTGTTGGAGCTGGCACATGATGTTGTTGCTGCAGAAAAGACTGTAATTTTAGAACCAGATTCTGAACCCGGTAAAGCTGCTTTAACCAAATTGTTCAATAGTGTTAGAAACGAAAATACTCCTATTATAGTTGAACGTGTTGTAAAAGATATCGACGATATTGTTAAAATAGTTCGTTTCGATGGGTGGCAAGGAACAACAGCAGGTGAACGCGAAGTCAAGAAGGCTTTGCGTAGTATTGTTATGGTTAAATATCGTATAAAAGATAAGGATATTTTTGATAAAGCGTATAAGTATATTGCACAATATTATTAAATTTATATTATGCTACTGGGATGCAAGAAATATTTGCTTTTATAAACAATTCCGAGACAAAAAATTTAGATACAGTAGGTAATATGTCATAACTTGATAATAATAATCGAGGCTTTGCGTTGACTAGTGTAGATATATATGCTGTCTTAAAATGATTTTGTTTTTAAATTAATTGACGATGTAAATTAAAAAAATCTGTCAATGCAAAACGAAGATTGCGCGTAGGGGGTAAAGCAAAACTGTATAAGGATAACTGTGCTTTCTTCATGGGGGATAGCTATCCCCCATGAGACTTCAGTACACCTAAAGTTCACCTTTTCTAAAAATTTTTATTTTCTGTAGTAACTTTTTCTGTTTAATTGGGGATAAAACATTCTTATTTAGATAATATTTTTTTAATATTTTTCTTTGTATATTAATTATTATTATTCGTAATCAGCAGGTCGCAGGTTCGAATCCCGTCATTAGCTCCAAAAAAAAATAAGCTCAAAGTCTGGATTGGCTTTGAGCTTTTATCATTATTCATAGGTTTTAATCCCTTAGCTTTGATGCCTACTTGCTTTCTGCATATAAAATGAAAAATTTTATGCAGAAAAAGTTTTACTATAGGCAGGAGTTTTCTTGTGTTGACGATTGTAAGGCAAAACTGATAAACTAAAGATGTTTTTATTATTAATGATTTGCAAAGCAAAGGTTAAAAGAAATTTTTTAAAATTGCACATCTGAAAATGTTGTGCATGTTTACATGAAGAAAGGATACAAGATGAAAATATGTGTTTTCTGCTCGTCGTCTGAGGGACTTGCAAATGAATATTATGAGGCAGGCTTTGAAGTTGGAAAATTAATTGCTGAAGGTGGTCATACGCTTGTCTTTGGTGGTTATACCAAAGGGATTATGGGTGCAGTGGCCCAGGGCTGCAAAGAAAATGGAGGTAAGGTCGTTTCTGTGATTCCAGCAATCTTTGACGGAATCAGAGCCAATTTCGAAGATGGTGCTGATGTAATTAATACGGAGACCATGAGCAGTCGCAAGGACAAGATGATTGAAATAGCTGACGCGTTTATTAGCTTGCCCGGGGGAGTTGGAACTGTTGATGAATTGTTTCAAGTTATCGCACTCAATGCTGTGGGAGAAATTTCCAAGCCGGTAGCGATCCTTATGCAAGGAAAAACGCAAAAATTTTTAGGGGAATTCTTATGGCAAGGTTTGAGTGAAGGCTTTGTTCCGAAAAAAACCATCAATAAAATAGGCATTTGTCATACTCCCCAAGAATTGCTTGACTACGTGCAACGCTAAACTTTTTTGTTTTTTGTCAAGTGCTTACGAATAAAATGCTGATTTGCAAAAGTAATTGCTAGTTTGCAAGAGTAACTGCAAGTAAAATCAAGCGTTTAAAAAAACATTTAAGGCTTCGTTTCTTTGCAATAGTGGGAAAAAATTTCCATAGTATACGTAGTATAATGAGAGCATAATAAATTGCAAAGGAGAAGATTTCATGAACAAAGCTATCTTATTAGGTCGTTTAGTGCGCGACCCCGAAGTACGTTATACTCAAACTGGCAAGGTGGTTTGCCAATTCACGCTTGCTATTGATCGTCCTTATGCGAGTCAAGACGGGCAAAAGGAAGCCGACTTTATTCCTGTAGTTATTTGGGGCAAGCAAGCGGAAACTTGTGGCAACAGTTTTGCGAAAGGTCAACGAGCTTTAGTCGAAGGACGTATCCAAACCCGTAGCTATGATGCTAAAGATGGCTCTAAGCGTTACGTAACCGAAATTGTTGCGGACCGTTTCGAATTCATCGAACGTAAAGCGGATACGCAAAACCAAAACCCAGTTGCTAAAGAAAGCATGGAAGCCTTTGGCAAATCCGTTCCTTTTGACGAAGACGTTCCTTTCTAAAAAATAATCCGTTCAGCTATGAAGACAGAGCTTCTAACGTTCCTAAGATTCAAAATGCAACACGGTTAGGCGGACACAGACTAATTCCCAAAGGAACAGTTGTGCCAGTGAAAATACTCTTAAGCCTGGATAGTAAAACTTGTAAGAACGTTACCGTGGATCCTGGCAGGAAGTTTGAATGTGAAGTACGCGAGATGCATTTTAAAATTTTTTTCAAAAAACGCTTGATTTAGTATTACGCGTATGGTAGAATTAGCATCCACTATTTTGGTCACACAATTTTATATCGTTTTGAGAACACATTCTTTGTAATTTATTGATTGATTTATTGAATTTTGTTTTTGGTGATTTTTGTTATTTATTGTATTGTTAATGCATGAAGGCGAAAGTGAGCATAATTTTTTGAATTAATTTGTAAATTAACAAAGGAATGTGTATTTTTTTTATCCTTTTTGTTGAAAAATCATAAATTAGCCTAACCTAAAGCAAGCATCTTCCATTATTCTTCAATCCGAAAGTCAGCTGGCGAGCATGTATTCCTTACAGGCAGCGAGATCATCCTCAATAATTGAGACACCACCGACAGCGTGGGTTGTGATGTAGTAAAAATGCTAACTACATCGCCGCGCCAAAGCAAAAGACGGCAGGTGGATAAATCTGTTTGCCAGCTGACTTAGATAAAACTAAAAATAAGGGCGAGACCGAAACGGAGAAAAATTTTCTCCGTAATTATTTTGCTTAAAACTAAATTAAGTTATAATTGTGAATTTTTCAAAGTCTGTGACGAATTTGTGAAGAAGATTTTGGCGTTTTTTCATAATTTACTAATAAATTAGCGAAAAAAGTCACAAACTTGTGAAAAAAGTAAAAAATCTTTGTTTTTTGCGTGACTCAGTCACAAACAAATGTGAAAAGTGTGTGTTACAATTTAACACGTAAGGAAGAGATAAACCTTCTGAGTTGTGAGAAAAACTTTATACAAGTGTTGTGAGGTATAAAGTTAATGTGATATCTAAAAGTGGTCTAGGAGGAAACAAATTATGAAGTTAATGAAATCTTTAAAGAAAAAAGCAATGATTCTTGGTGTTATGGTTGCAGCTGCATTGACCTTCGGTGTTATGGCAGAAGCTAGTAATATTACTGATACAAAAACTGCTCCGAAAATGATTGGCTACGGCCAAACCTGGGATACCGTAATCAACGGTAACGTTAGCAAAAATTATATCCATACTGGCATTTCCGCATATCAATATCAAGGAAACAGCCTTCAATTGAATACTCTTTGCTTCGATACCTATTATATTGGTAACAATAGCGCGTCCACTCAAGGACCTACCGTTAAATCTCTGCAAATTCAAGTTGGTGCAAATGTTGACGGCGTGAATAAAACAGCGACCTTAAACTTTACCGACACCGATACTAAATATAAAGTTGATGTAACCGGCGGCAGCAACTATGCATTAGTTGCAATGAACAGCAATCAATGGAATAGCTATGCAGGCTATGAAAATTATAAAGATTATGCAGGCGGTTACTTCTTCATCCAAGGCACTGGCGATTCTACTGTAAGCACAGTTGTTGATGCAAATGGTCAAAGCATCATCAGAATCAACACTACTGAATATGTAGCAGGCGATAACGTAACCATCGAAAAGAATGAAGCTGGTCAAAAGGTTATCACAGCACAAGGTACTACCAACCAATCCATGGTTGTTGAAGGTGAGGATACCAAGACAATCACCATTACCGATAGTGCAAACAAAACTATCACTGCTAACTTTACTGACAACGATACTAAGATTAGCAGCGTAGAAGTTACTACCAATGAAAATGGTAAACAAGCCCTTACCATTACCGATAGTGCAAATCAAAGCTTTACTGCTGAGCTTCCGACATATGAAGCTGGCGAAGGCATTAAGATTGAAGATGGCAAGATCAGTGTTGACTTCAAAGATAACGACACTACTTATACCGCAGGTCAAGGCGTGACCATTAGCGCAGACAACCAAATTAGTGCTAACCTTAAAGAAGGCGAAGGAATTAAATTGACCAACAATGATGATGGTTCCATTACCATTAGCGCAAACGTAACTAGCGGCATTCAAGCAAGTGAAGTTGTTGCAGATTGGGACGAATCTGATAAGCATTCCATCAAAATCCAAATCGCTTCTACCGATAGCCAAGGCGTTGCATCCGTAAGCGACGGTCAAGTAATCGAAGGCATCGCTCTTGCAAGTGAAGTTGGCGATCTTGCTAGCACCGATTACGTAAACTACTTCGGTGATAACTACAGTCTGGTTAATGCAGTAGAAGATACCATGACCGAAGCTCAAAAACACAGCATCGTTAGTGAAGGCAACAACATTGTTGTTGACGTAGAAGAAAACGACGGCGTTAAAAACTTTACCGTAAGTCTTAAAGAAGACATCGAAGTAAAAAGCGTAACTGCTGATAACGTAACTGCTAAAGCCGTTAATGTTGGCAACGTAAACATTAACGAAGCAGGCATTAATGCTGGCAATACCCAAATCAAAAATGTTGCTGATGCAACCGAAGATAATGATGCTGTAAACCTCGGACAATTAAACAAAGCTAAAGAAGAAGCTGCTCAAGGAATCAGCGAAGCTAAACAAGATGCAGCTCAAGCAATGCAAGGTGTTAATGCAGCAAATCAAAGAATCGATAAGCTGAGCACCCGCGTAAACAAAGGTATCGCTGGTGCAGCGGCTCTCGCAGCTCTCCATCCGATGGACTTCGACCCCGAAGATAAACTTACCTTCGCAGCTGGTTATGGTCATTACAAAGGTGAAAGCGCAGTTGCACTTGGTGCCTTCTATCGTCCGGATGAAAAAGTTATGTTTAGCATCGGCGGAACCCTCGGCAATGACAACAACATGGTAAATGCAGGTGTAAGCTTCTCCCTGGATCGTAACAATCGCGTAACCGGTTCTAGAACTGCAATGGCAAGAGAAATTACTGAACTCA
Source organism: Phascolarctobacterium sp. (assembly GCA_030523325.1). GTDB lineage: Bacteria > Bacillota > Negativicutes > Acidaminococcales > Acidaminococcaceae > Phascolarctobacterium_A. The sequence goes on along the minus strand of JAUNIS010000059.1, from coordinate 103 downwards.
AAGCACAAAATGCTGAAAGAGATAACCAAATTGCAGACCTCAAAGCACAACTTGCATCCTTAACCGAGCTCGTTAGCAAGATGTCTAAATAATAAAAATAAAA
>JAUNIS010000058.1 GCA_030523325.1 Phascolarctobacterium sp. | reverse complement strand
CGTACGTACGGTGCAATGAGAGGTGCGGGAGTATTTACTCCCCATCTACTCTATTCGCTGTTAATCTTTAGTTTAGCGGGTCGAGAGAATAAACCAAAATATTTTTATAATTTTTGAGAATTTGGGTTTGCTTGCAAGCATAAATCGAGAAGCTCTTTTAAATCGTCGGTTTTAATATCGTTACTGTCTTTGTATTTCAAATCGCTGACGGTAAAAAGTTCAAAACCTGTTTCTCCGTACAAATTCCAAAGCTCTTGTAATCTTTTATTCCTGTGTTTTTGACCAATAAGCTCGAACTTGTGACGGTTGAACCAGTTTTTTGTGTCTCGTGACGTTGTCAAGAACATTTCTTCAGTAGCGGTACATTTCGCTGCAACTACACCAATTTCCGGATGACGTTCTTTCCAGCCGGAAATTATTTCTTTCTTTTCTGTTTTATCCATAGTAGATATTTCACCTCAGTTCTGATAACTTTGTTTTCGTTAAAAATGTTTATGAGAAGTAATGTAGAATTTTTTGGCAGTGGGGTTTATTTTAAACAGTCCACCCTCAGTTATTTTGACTCGTAATTTTATAATTGTCAAATTTTTTTTCTTAAATTGTAAAATGAAATTGAACAACTAAACAAAAAATTGACGTTAATTTATGAATGTTTTACTTTTTTTCCGCTAGGAAAATTTTGAGAGAAAACTATTTTAAAAGATTAATTCCTGTTATTACAACAATCGCATTAAAGCAGTCTGCCAAGCTACTTATTAGTGGAACGGCTAAATATACAAGTGGAGCTGCACCAAAACGTGATGTTATCGCATTCATGTTCGCCATACCCGTTGGTAAAGCACCTAACCCGAAACCACATAAAGCTGCAACCATAACTGCTGCGTCATAATCACGACCAAGAATTCGGAATACTATGCCATAACTATAGAAAGCCATTAAGAAAATTTGTAGGATTGCGATAACGGCAATAGGTCCAGCCAATGCGTATAACTGCCAAATTTTTAAATTCATTAATGCTAAGGCTAAATAAATGTTCAAGCTTAAATCTGCCAAAATATTAATTTCTTTGATTGGTAAATGAAAATTTGCTTTATCGTCGTCTGGAATAGTGTTTACCATGATGGCAGCAATGATAACGCTTCCAAAATAATACGGCAGGGTTATTCCGAAGCGCTTCCCAACTTCGGTAAAGATGGAGCCGATGCCCATTGCAAAAAGTAGAGCTGCTAAGGCACGCATCATTTTTTCAGGAGAAGAAGTAAAGCGCGTATCTTCTACGTTGGCATCTTCATATGAATCTTCGTTAGATATTTCTTTTCCAGAGAGCTTATATTTTGTAACTAGTCTGCCAGCTAATGGTCCACCTAGCAAACCACCCATAATAAGTCCAAGTGTAGCCATTGCCATGCCATATGTTAGTGCACATTCAATGCCTAAATCTTCTAAAATGGATCCAAAAACTCCGGCAGAGCCATGTCCGCCAATCATGGGGACGGAACCTGCTGAAAATCCTAATAAAAGTGGCATGCCAAATAGTTGAGTTATGGATAACGATATTATATTCTGCAAAATGACGAGGACGGCACAAAGAACTCCCATTAATGCGAGTTTGCTTTTACCTGCTTTAATAAAGCTGATTTTAGCAGCAAAGCCAATGCTTGTGAAAAACATCGTCATAAAAAAACTTTGCAGAGTATGGTCTATGGCTAAATGTACCATCCCTGTGCTATGAAGCATTAGGTTAAGGAAGGAAAAAACCAAGCCGCCAGCAACAGGCGCAGGAATATAGTAATCTCGCAAAAAGCGACAGTGTTTCTTTAGATACATGCCTAGGTAATAAACCATAACTGCTAAAGCTCCGGCTAACAAGAAATTAATATGTAAAACTGGCATAGTTGACCTCCTAAGCAATATGTTCTAATTTTTTATTTTATCATACTCGCCTAAAAATGAATAGACAAGCAATTGGATTTTGTTAAATAAAGCGAGTAGTAGCTACGGGGATTTTCATTCTTAGCGAGGAAACAAACAGAAGCCTAAATCTATGAAGACAAAATTATCAAAATTTATTATATGCTTGGCAAAAGAAAAACCAACAGTCTACTGCTTTTTGCAGAGTCTGTTGGTTTTTTAGTAAAGTATGAATTATTGAGCAAATATGTTTATCAAATGCTCAATCGAGGATAGCAATATGAATAACAAAATTGATTTAGAAAGCGTCTACTCCGTAGCGGCCTCCGCCGATAATACGTACGCTAGCAACATTAAAGGCTGTTTTAATGTTTTCTAAATATTTACCAACTAAAATAGTTCTCAATTGTTCATTACCAGTAACAATCAATAAAGCTCCGTCACCAAGATTGATATTGTGAATGGGATTGATGTATTTGTCAAATTCATTTTCGCCCATTAATTCTTTGAGCTTTTCCAAACCTGGTAGGAGTTGAGGTTTTTCTTTTGATGCTCTAGTAAAAAATGGTGAGAATACTTCCGCACTCAGCTTGTTATCTACAGCAGCGACAAATTGTTCGTCTAAGGCTCCGCCCTTACCGATGAAATCTTCAGTCATGTTAAAACCTCCTTGAATACAATTTGTAAAATATGTTTAACAAAAAATAAATGCAAGGCTAAAATGTAAATATCAACGAATTCGCTTTGTATATTCGGCAAAGAGGAGAAAATCCCTTGAAAATTGTTTAGAGTTTTCTTCTAACTGGCCAAAATATATTTTTTGTAGAAAAGGTATTGCATCAACTTACAGTAATGGCTTTTCAATAGTTTATTTGTTTTTCAAATGTTTGTCAAAGAAATCTAAAACTAGTTTAGTGATCTCGGGTTGTACCCAGTAGACGCCACCATGAGCTGCATTTTTTACTTTGTAAAGTGTTGCATCTACACCTTTTGCTTTTAGCGCATCGTAAAGAATATTACTTTGGCTGGGAGAAACAACTTTGTCATCGGTTCCTGCCATAATAAGGTAGGGCGGAGTTTTTTTGGTAATATAGTTTATAGGTTGAGCTGCCTTGACCTTCTCTGGATTATTTAAAATTCCTCCATCTACGCCACCAAAAACAGGACTGCCTAAAACCCAAAGAGCCTCAGTCGCTCCGGGAGATGTATGTCGCTTTTGATTCTCGGCGTCATAGTCCATGCCGATGCGAGTCAAATCGGAAATTCCGTAAATATCTACGACAGCTTGTACTTCACTGCTTACTTCGAGATTTTCTCCCTTATCAAATTGTGTTAAGCCATTTGTTGTACCAGCAATACCTACGAGATAACCACCCGCACTGCCTCCGAATAAGCCGATGTGTTCTGCATCGACATTAAATTTAGTGGCATTGGCACGTAAATAACGAATCGCAGCTTTAACATCCTCTAAGGGTTGAGGGAAGGTTGCGGTGGGAGCAACACGGTATTCAATACTGGCAACTACATAACCATTATTTGCCATGAACATGCGTTGTTGCAAATAATTATCTTTGTTAGCATTGATAAAACCACCGCCTGTAACAAAAACTATAGCTGGAGCCTTTTCCTTGACGTCAGGAACCATGACATCCATCTTCATGGGGACATTGGCGAAACCGCGGCTTGGTACCTGTTCGTAGACAACGTTGGAGATATATTTTACAGAATGTTGTGTAATAGGAATTTCCAAAACTGTTTCATTGGCAAATGCTAGTGTAGAAGCGGTCATTGCTGCAGCAAATAAAATGCTAGAGAAAATTTTCTTGTTCATGTTAACATCTCATTTCTTTAATATCGATATTTCATAAAAATTTTGAGAGTGGCAAAATAATTTAAAAAGTTTCAGTAGTGCCAGCTATAAACAGGGTTCCAGTAATTTCTGAAATGGCAAATACTGCAAATGTTGGCTCAGCAGGACCATTATAATGCTTGGTAAGATTGGGGCAAGCCTCAAGCATCGCCTTCTTGCTTTTTAAATCAGTTCTTTCGTTAAGGATGCCTTCGATTCTTACCCAATCGTGAGTTCCAGGTTTTAGGGCACAAATTTGCACAGATTTATTCGCTTTCATTTGTTGATAAACTGCCTTGGTATTGGATGTAGCGATATAAAGCTCACCGTCAAATTCTGCCAAAGCACCAAAAGGACGCAGCGCAGGTTTAGTGCCGTTAATTGTTGCTAAAAAAAATACTCCGTTGCATTGTTGCTTAATGAAATCAAATGCTTTTGTCATATAAAATAGCCTCCTTGAACTTTTACTAAATAAATTATATCACTTAGCAAGTTACGAGAGCAAACGAAATTAACGCAACACTAGTTGTGTTTTTGCTGTCAAATTTTATAAAATTTCTCTTTGATATTGACATAGAGCTCAGTTTAAGGTGTAAAATTATTTTAGAAAACTTTTTTCATGGAGGAATTATTATGAAGGTTTTATTAATTAATGGCAGTCCCAAGGCTAATGGTAATACGGCTCTTGCTTTAGCCGAACTAGAAAAAACATTTCAAGCCGAAGGCGTAGAAACAGAAATTGTTCATGTTGGTAATAAGGCTGTGCGTGGTTGCGTAAGCTGTTATTCATGTGCTGAAAAGGGTTGTTGCGTGTTTAACGACATTGTTAATGAAACAGCTGATAAATTTAAAACTGCTGATGGTATGATTATCGCTAGTCCAGTTTATTATGGCTCGCCTAATGGCAATTTAATTTCTTTTTTAGACCGTCTGTTCTTTAGTTCTAAGTTTGACAAGTCTATGAAGGTTGGAGCAAGCGTAGTAGTTGCACGTCGCGGTGGTTGTTCTGCTTCCTTTGATGTTCTCAATAAATATTTCACTATTTCTAATATGCCTGTTGCTTCTAGCCAATATTGGAACAGTGTGCATGGAATGGTGCCGGGTGAAGCTCAACAAGACGCAGAAGGCTTACAAACCATGCGTACTCTTGCTCGCAATATGGCATTCCTCATGCGTAGTATTGCCCTAGGTAAGGAAAAATATGGTATGCCTGAACAAGAGGAATGGATTCCTACACATTTTATTCGTTAAGATAAATCAAATATAAAAAGAAAAATGCGGGTCACCTTCTTGGGTGATCCGCTAAAATTATTTTTTTGGACTAGTTTGAGATATTCACCATATCTCGGTCACCATAGATATCACAACACTGTTCGATGACTATAGATATCACAACAACAACTTAATCTATAGTTATTTCATCTCACACTTATATTATAGCAGACTTTGAAAAAATTACTGTGAATTGTGTGTGAAAACGGGGGTTTAAAAAATGAATTCTTTGTGAAGAAAAAAAGTGTTTGAATGGTGAAAATGACACAGATTGTTCAAAAAGAGGAAGTTTTCGGGGGAAGATTTAAATTTCGAAGGCAATATAACGTTTTTGGCAAAGAAAAATTATGTATAAATTGTGAAAAGAACCAAAAGCAAGTCTAAAAAATTTTATCAAAAAGAAAAAAATTACTCGAAATAAGTAAAAAAAATCTTTTTATACGTAATTAGTATTTGACTTGGAGTTAGGTCTAGGGTGTAGAATGAATTCATCAATTATACATAATTATTTAATAATCTTTTATTGCGAGGAGAAAAATCATGCGTAAGAGAACATTTATCTTTGCTCTGTCGTTGATGTTATTTGGAATTTTTGGCGCGGGCTGTGCTGCTGAGAAAAAGGAAGCACCGGCAACAAAACCTCAAGCTCAGGCTGAGACGAATAAAAAAGTTGAACCGGTGAAGGTTTATTATAGCAAAAATATTTCGCCAGAAGCAGTGAAAAAAGTTTATGCTCGCGTTAAGGCGAATATTGATGGTAAGGTTGCAATTAAATTCCATCGTAACGATCCATATACAGAAAGCGCTGACAAGGTTGCTTTGTTTAAGGCCTTGCAGGAAGAAATTCCTAACAGTACATTAGTCGAGACAACTTTTGGTGGCGGTCAAAAAGAAGCCAAGGAAATGCAGGAGAGATTTAAAAACCAAGGCTTGATATTTGCCCCAATTGATGTGCTCAATGCTGATGGAGGAGTCGAATGGGAATCCCCAGGTGCTCGTCTCTTAAAACATCCCAAGGTTGCGAAAAATTTAGCCAACTACAATTCACTTGTAATTTACGCGCCATTTCGCGGCACAGCTTATCCGGGCTATGGAGCAGCTTTATCAAACATTGGAGTAGGTCTACAGGATGGGAAGGGCTTAGTACACGGACCACAGCTTAACAAGAATCCGGATTTCTTTGAACGTATGGCCGAGGCAGCTAATGCAATTACTAGTCGTTTTGACAAGAAAATTGCGTACGTTACTTTATTGAGTGACGTTGCCATTGATTGCGAATGCAGAACTAAAGAAAAAGTTAATTTAGGCGTCATTGCTTCTACCGATATTGTTGCTGTTGATAGGGCTGCTTTCGATTTGCTTTTTAATCAACCACAACATAAGGGACATGACTTAAATGTAAAAATTGGTACACGCCTTGGTCTTTATCAACAAGAGTACATGAAAAAGCTTAACATGGGCACGGATAAGTATGTGCTAGTTGACGTTGATAAAGAATAAATTAATTCGCAAGCAAAACTCACAAGTAACATTGTTAAATAAAAATTTTTTAAAACCAAAAGCGGATCACCTTTTCTGGGGATCCGCTTAAGCTTTTTCGATATGAAATTTTAGTGGACATAAAATTTGTTTTTGCACTCAACTAAGAGACAATTATTTAACTTCCACTAGTTGATAGTCACGGCTGCCTAAGCCAATGCTTTCGGCGTATTTTATGAGACGTGTATTATGTGCCTGTTCCCATTCAATTCGTTGCTTTTCATTTGCCTTGCCATAGGTCATGTCGACGGCGGCTTGGTCTAGAGCGACTGGATCTGTGGAAGCAAGTATACCGATATTAGGCATAGTTGGAGCATCCTTGCAGCTATCATCGGGTTTGAATTCACTTAAAACATTAATGAAAACCCATTGACCTGGACGAGCGTCAACAGCTGCTTTGGCAGCTTCGGCCGCAGACATAAGGAAATCTTCCATATTGCTCGGACTATAACCACTATCAGTTTTACCAGCACTATGAATGAGTGCTTTACCAGGAGTGGATGCAAGGCAAATAGAAAGATTCTTCAGTGTTCCGCCATAATCTCTGATATGATGATCCTTAAATTTTACTAAAGAAATAAAACTATCATATTTTGCGAAATGTGAACCGGTTCGCGCAGCTTTTAAGAAACGACCGTTTTGCACCGGCAGATTCATTTCACCCTCCGCGTCTAAAATATCTACGGGACCGATTTTGGTGAAGCCGTGTTGAATTGCTACTTCCATATGTCCTCCAGTAGTATTACGAGGAGCACTAAAACCATTGCTATCCATAAAGGTGCCTTGAGTTTCCTTTTGCAAGTCAGCTAAAAGAGTAGGCGGTAAATAAGGACCGCCAGGAGTTTCGAAGCTTAATTTAAGACCAACCTTGCCTTGTAAAGGTCGATCAACAGCTTTATAAATTTTCACTAAGCTTGCAGGGGTTATTTCCTTACTAAAAAAAACCTTGCTGCTAGTGGAAGCCGGTTTTAAAGCAACACTTACAGAAGCGGGTAGAGCCATAAACGAACTAAGGTCTCCTTGAATATGACCAATTTTAACGACCTTCATGGTTAAAGTATCTTGCTCAGGATTGCCTTTGCTATAAAAAACGGCGAGGCTATTATTTTGCGCACAATAAGTAACGTCGCCATTGGTAAAACGATAGCGACCTTCTACCTGGGTCTTAGGTTTTTGAGGAAGTGTGCCGTAAATTTCTCGCTCACCATAATTAGTCATATTAATCTCGCAAGGAGCAAAGCCAAGAATTTCCTTCGCTAGGGGAGAGTTCTCCCACACAACGGGCAGCTCTTTGCCATTAACTAAAAGAGTAACGGATACAGCTTTGGCTTGAGTTGTGTTATTAGCTGCTGCTTGTTTTTGTGCAGGAGCCGTATTAGTTTGGTTTGAGGCTTGACTTCCACATGCACTTAGGCTAAGCATGAGACCGCACGCTAAAAGTGAAGCGGCTAATTTCTTCATCATTTTTCTTTTCCTCCTTGATAATTTATATAGGAAACATAATGCAATAAAAATATTTTCTGCGATAATTATATAGTGAAAGAACAACTATGTCTAATACTTATGATGATTCGCGAGCGATGCTTTTCAAGCATGAAAGTTTGTTAAAGAATGAATCGTTAATAGAAAAACTAAAGCAAGTAATTTACTCGAATGTTCTGCTAAAAGTAGTAAAAGGAAAATATTAGTCGCAAAGAAATTTTTTACAAATTTAACGAGCTATGACTGGCAGAAATTTATTTTAAAATCTTGTCGAAAAATTTTAAAAAAATTTTTTCAGGTTAGCGTTGACAAACTTGTCGCAAAGTGTTAAACTAAGTTCAGAAGTTAGCGATAGACAACTATAAACATTCAGAGCCAAAATTTGTTTACGTTTATCTATTCCTTCTTTCCTCATGAAGCAAATACAAATCATCCCTTGAGCCGCAACTTGTGATGAATTTTCAGTTTGCTTTTCCAAAAAACTTATAATTTCTCCTCCGAACTGGACGACGGGAAACCGTCGTCTTTTTCATTGTGCGATTAATTTGAGCTTTTTGAAAAAATTTTTGATGGCTCAGCCCAAAAATTTTGGTAAGCATCAGGATTGATTTAGGATTGGCGAAGGCATCGCGTTCTTTAATAAAATTTTTTATAACTGATTCTCACAATATGCTAAAAGTCTTGTTAATGATAGAAAATTTTTTGTAGATTAAATAAAAAAATCTTAAAAATTTCTTGATTTTTTAAAACTTAAATTGTAAAATGAAATTGAACAACTAAACAAAAAATTGACCCATAAT